>DYIL01000085.1 GCA_020723665.1 Methyloversatilis universalis | reverse complement strand
CCCGCTCGCGTTTTTCCAGCTCCTTGCGTGCTTGGCGCGATTCGTACCGGCGCCGGGCGTGATCCGCCTTTTCACGCTCGCGCCGCCTGGCAACGGCCTTGCCTTTGGCAGCGCGGAAGTGGTGCACGAGCGCAATGTGGCTGGGGCAGGCGACATCGCAACAGCCGCATTCGATGCAATCGAAAAGATTGTAGTCCAGCGCGCGTTCGATCTGATTCGAGCGGCTGTACCAGTAAAGCTGCTGGGGTAGCAGGCTGACCGGACACACATCGGCGCACGCGCCGCAGCGGATGCAGGGTAGGGAGCGCTTTTCGCCGATCAGTTCGTTTCGTCCGGCGACCAGCAGGCAGTTGACCGATTTGGTCAGAGGCAGCTCGTCGGTCGGCACCGCGAAGCCCATCATCGGTCCACCCAGAACGAGCCGCTCGGCTTCGTCCGTGTAGCCCCCGCATTGCCGGATGAGATCCGCGAAAGGCGTGCCGATCCGGGCCAACACATTCTGCGGTTGTCGAACGCCGCGGCCCGCGACGGTGACGATGCGGGAAATCAACGGAATACCGCGAACGACGGCGTTGTAGACGGCGGCCGCCGTTCCCACGTTCTGACAAACGATGCCGATGTCGGCGGGGATGCCGCGCGTCGGCACCTCGCGGCCGGTCAGGACGCCGATCAATTGCTTCTCGCCGCCGGTGGGATAGATCGCGGGAACGCGGACGAGATGAATAGCATCGAAGCCACCCCGTTGTTTCGCTTTGTCCAATGCGCGGAACGCATCCGGCATGTCGTTCTCGACGGCCAGCAGGCAACGCTTCGCCCGTAGGATGTGAAGGAGGATTTTCGCGCCTTCCAGTACATCCTCGGGATGATGGCTGAGCAGGCTGTCGTCGCACGTGATGTAGGGCTCGCATTCGGCGCCGTTCAGAATCAGCGTGTCGATTTCGCGATCGTCCCCCGGAGAAACCTTGACCGAGGTCGGAAAAGCCGCCCCGCCAAGGCCCACGATGCCGGCTTCGTAAATGAGCCGCCGCAATTTCTCGGGCGAACACTGCTCATAATCGACGATCCCGGCGAAGTCGACGGCGGCATCTTCGCCGTCGGTCTCGATCACGATGCACGAACCGGACAGCCCCGACGGATGAGGTAGCGGCAAGTCCTCGATCGCTAGGACGACGCCGGAACTCGAGGCGTGGATCGGCGGATTGAAGGGATGATCGTCGTGGGCGATGACCTGGCCTTTGAGGACGCGGTCGCCCGGCGTGACGACGGCTTTGGAGTCGTCGCCACTGCGCTGCTGCAACGGAAAGACCAGGCGTTCGGGTATCGGGGCGACGAGCGGGGGCGAGGAGGATTCCGGCTTATGGCCGTCCAGATGCAAGCCGCCGTGGAAGTTCCAGAGCTTGAACAGGTTCACCCGCTCACCTTTTTGGGTTCGGGCCATCGCCAGTCGGCCAGGGTTTCCTTGATGGGCTTCATGCGAATGCAATCCACCGGACAGGGTGCTACGCAGAGTTCGCAACCCGTGCACTCGGATGCGATGACCGTGTGCATGTGCTTGGCTGCGCCCAGGATCGCATCCACCGGGCAGGCTTGAATGCACAAGGTGCAGCCGATGCACCGGTTTTCGTCGATGACGGCGAAGGACTTGGGTTTTTCCACGCCGCGCTCGGCGCTCAGGGGTTTCGGCTCGACGCCCAGCAAGCCGGCCAGGGCGACGACGCCTTCCTCGCCGCCGGGAGGGCACTGGTTGATGTCCGCATCGCCACGTGCGATGGCTTCGGCATAGGGCCGGCAACCGGGAAATCCGCATTGTCCGCATTGCGTTTGCGGCAGCAGGGCGTCGATTTGGTCCGCCAGGGGATCACCCTCGACCCGGAAATGCCGGGCGGAATAGCCGAGAATCAAGCCGAACAAGGCAAACAATGCGCAAACGACGAATACGGCCAACATGGGCGAGACCGGATCAGCCTTTGACGAGGCCGGAGAATCCCATGAACGCCATGGAAATCAGGCCGGCGGTAATCAAGGCGATAGCGGTGCCGCGAAAAGGTAAGGGAACGTCGGACGCGTCTACCCGTTCGCGTACCGCGGCGAACAGAACCAGAACCAGAGTGAAGCCGAGAGCCGCGCCGAAACCGTACAGGAACGACTCGATAAACCCGTGCCGGGACTGAACGTTCAGCAGAGCGACGCCGAGCACCGCGCAGTTGGTCGTGATAAGCGGCAAAAATATACCCAGCACTTGATAGAGCAAAGGACTCGTCTTGCGTATCACCATCTCGGTGAACTGCACCACTACGGCGATGACGACGATGAAAACGATCGTGCGGAGATAGTCCAATCCCAGGGGCGTCAGCAGATATTCGTTGGCGAGATAGCTGCTCACCGAGGACAGGGTCAATACGAACGTCGTCGCCAATCCCATGCCCATGGCGGTCTCGAGCTTTTTCGACACGCCCATGAACGGGCAAAGCCCGAGAAACTTGACCAGGACGAAGTTATTGACCAGGGTCGTGCTGACCAGGATGAGAAGGTAATCCTTCATTAAGGAGAAATCGAGCGCGCGGGTCGTGAATTGGAGGGCGGAATTTTAAAGAAAAGCAAAGGCTTGTCAATTAAGAGCCTATCCAATAGGCCGTTCGCCCTGAGCCAAGTCGAAGGGCGTGAACGGAATCAACTTGTTCAGAGTTTCCTTAAGCCTATTGGGATAGGCTCTAAGACTCCCGACCGAAACGCTTTGTTTTCAAGGGCTATCATATTCTTTTCGGGCGCCAAGCCGCTATTCAAGCTTGGAAAGCATGGAATGCTAGAAGTTCACGGGGATGGTACGAACACCCGACAAGCGAGACATATCCCAGTTTTGGATTGCCCAGTCGAGGATTTCTTCTGTGTCGGCCGACCTCAGGTCCGCAGGCGGATCTTGGTTTAGGAGCGTCAACAGCGCGACTAGGGTGAAGGACGCGTTTTTTCCGTCCACGGGGTCGGCGTATGTCTGTTTGCTCAGTTTGAGACCCGACGGGTCCACGACAATCGGGACATGCGCGTACATCGGCGTGGACAAGCCGAGCAGTCGCTGTAAATAGACTTGCCGTGGCGTAGAGTCGAGCAGATCGACGCCGCGGACGACCTCGGTGATGCCTTGTTCGCAGTCGTCGAGCACGGTGGCCAAGTGGTAGGCGTATACCCGGTCGCGCCGGAACACGACAAAGTCTCCGACGTCTTTCGCAAGATTCTGCGTCTGCGCACCCTGGAGGGCATCCTCGAACGTGATCGGCGCGTCTTCCACCAGGACACGAAGGGCGTGGGCACCGGTCACGGGCTCATTTTTCTTGTCCCTACAGAAACCCGGATAAATCAATGTGTCCGCGTTTCCGTCGGATAACGCGGCGAGATCTTTGCGCGAGCATGTGCAGGCATAAAGGAGGCGTTGAGCGTCGAGCCGTTCGAGCGCCGCACGGTAGGTTTCGAAACGCTCGCTCTGATAGAGGATAGGCCCGTCCCAATGCAGACCGAAAGCCTCCAAGGTGCGGAGAATCCGGTCGGTCGAACCGGTCGCAGTACGAAAAGGATCGACATCGTCGATCCTCAAAAACCACTCTCCCTGCTGCGATTTTGCTTGGAGAAAACTGGCCAGGGCCGTGTAGAGAGAGCCTGAGTGCAAGGGGCCGGTCGGTGACGGTGCGAAACGGCCCCGGTATTTTGGCTTAGAAGAGAGCGTCGAGAATGGGTCGTCGTTCAAGTCCGAAAGCGAACGGATCGAAAATTAACCGACCTGTCTTTCCCGGATTTCGTCCAGCGTCTTGCAGTCGATGCATTGCGTTGCGGTCGGCCGCGCTTCGAGGCGCCGGAGGCCGATTTCGACCCCGCAAGTTTCGCAGTAGCCGTATTCGCCGCGCTCGAGATTTTCCAAGGATTCTTCGATCTTTTTGATAAGCTTCCGTTCCCGGTCGCGGGTGCGCAGTTCCAGGCTGAATTCGGATTCCTGCGTTGCGCGGTCGTTCGGGTCCGGGAAATTGGCCGCTTCATCCTGCATGTGATGCACCGTACGATCGACTTCCTTCATGAGTTCGGCCTTCCAATTCTGTAGAATGCGACGGAAGTGCTCGACTTGGGCCTCATTCATGTATTCTTCGCCTTCCTTGGCCTGGTAAGGCGTGAAGCTGAAAGGTGTCACATGATTATCGGCTTTTTGGGCGCTGGACATCCGTAAACTCCTAAACCAAGTTCAAAAACCGGATATTACTAGCAAACAAATTGAAGTTCTGCAAGATTGCCTGTGCCTCGCTTACGAGATGACGGAATTGCGGGCCAATCAATTCAGAAACACTGCGGATGGAACATGGCGATTTCGAAGCGTGTGGCTGGCATACAGCCCTTCTATGTGATGGACATCTTGTCTCGCGCCAAGGCTTTGGAGCGGCAGGGGCGGGATGTCATTCACCTGGAAATCGGCGAACCCGATTTTCCGACTCCGCCCTTGGTCGCTCAGTATGCAACCGATTTCGTGCGGCGCGGCGAAATCAGATATACGCCGGCCGCGGGGTTGGCGGAACTTCGCCAAGCCATTGCGAAACATTATCGGGACCGCTACGGCGTGCAGGTCGAGAGCGAGCGAATCTTCATAACACCCGGCGCGTCCGGCGGCTTTTTGCTGGCGATGGCGCTGCTGCTCGATGAAGGCGACAAGGTTCTGCTGGAGGATCCCGGCTATCCGTGCTATTCGAATTTCGTTCGCCTTTTCGGCGGCATCCCTTCCCTGGTGCCGGTAGGTGCGTCAACACGCTTCCATCTCAACTCGGAGATCCTTTCAGCCACGTGGGATCACCGAACCAAGGGGGCCGTCATTGCATCGCCTTCAAACCCGACCGGAGCCGTGCTGCGGCCGGACGAGTTGAAAGCGCTGGTCGAGGAACTGGAACGACGGTCGGCGTTCTTGATTTCCGACGAGATTTATCATGGGCTTGAGTACGACGAACCGTCACCGACGGCTCTCGCGTTCTCGGATCGGGTATTTGTCGTCAACAGCTTTTCGAAATATTTCGGGATGACCGGCTGGAGGGTCGGTTGGCTTGTGGTCCCCGCCGACGGCATCGATAATGTAGAAAAACTCGCACAGAATCTATTCATTTCTGCGCCGGCTCCCTCGCAATACGCGGCTTTGGCGTCGTTTATGGAAATGAACCTGCAAGAATTGGAACAGCGACGACGGGTTTTTCAGGAACGAAGAGATTTTCTCTGTGACCACTTGCAGAAAATCGGATTTTCGATCAAGACCATCCCGAGCGGAGCGTTTTACGTCTACGCCGACTGCAGCCGTTTTACATCGAATAGCTTCGATTTCGCATTGAGCTTGCTGGAGGAAACCGGCGTGGCGGTGACTCCCGGCAAGGATTTCGGCAAGAACGCACCGGAGAGCCATCTCAGATTTTCCTATGCGGTAACGCTCGATCGATTGGCGGCGGCGGTGGAGCGGATAAAGTCCTTTACGCAGCGCGGGCTTGGCGTCCGACGCTAGCACGCGTAATCAATGCTCCGGTGTTTCTAAGGAAGCTCTGATTAAGTCCTTCGACAGGCCTGTCCTGAGCCCTTCGACAAGCTCAGGACAGGCCTGTCGAAGGGCTCAGGACGAACGGTAACCTATTGATTCCGTTCGCGGTGAGCTTGTCGAACGCTCTCCTGAGCGAAGTCGAAGGGCGTGAACGGAATCAACTTGTTCAAAGTTTCCCTAATGGAATCAATCAGTTGGGTCGCTATTTCGGTGACGTGATTTTGCACTATTACCTTTCAGCACAGAAAAGTTAAAGTACACTCAGATTGCGTTCAGGAGCGCATGCACAGCTATGCTAGACTTGCTAACGGCTGCTTCGTGTGGCGCAATGCGCGCCGCGCTTTACGGCCCGACGTTCCACATAACTGCGCCACGTAATCAAGCCGAACGCATGTGGCTCGTTCTCGCGTCAGGGATTCGGTCTAGAGGAGCTCGGTTCGCCCGTCATGCCGGAATGATAAGAGAGCACGTCGAAAAACTTCGAGGTGCTCGTAAGGGGGACGGATGCCCCGTCGTTTTCGGCCACGTAACGGGTTGAAAACGTAAAGCCTAGCCCAAACCGCGTTTGGGCTAGGCGAAGAGAAAAACCGCCGGGAAGGCGGTTTTTCGAGGTCCCCAGGAATGTTTGGCGGCGATGAGGTTTGGCTGGGTTTGACCTGGTTTCCAAGTGGTCCAAAAGAAAGTCAATTTGGGATAGATACTATGCGTCGTTTCAGTCATGGGGCTTCATGGGGGATTCTGTTCTGCATCTCTATTCTTGTCGGATGCGCTCCACTAGCACCGAATGTAGACCCGCCCTCCGATTATACGTACATCATCGGCCCCGGTGACAGTATCGAGATGTTCG
This sequence comes from Methyloversatilis universalis, assembly GCA_020723665.1. Classification (GTDB taxonomy): domain Bacteria; phylum Pseudomonadota; class Gammaproteobacteria; order Methylococcales; family Methylococcaceae; genus Methylocaldum. Next base: position 4,109 of record DYIL01000085.1, on the reverse strand, counting down.
TCTGGGGTAATCCGGAAGTATCCCGCACTATTCCCGTCCGGCCTGACGGGAAAATTAACGCGCCTTTGGTCGAAGAGCTTCCCGCATCGGGTAAGACTCCTTTTCAGCTCGCTCGGGATATCGAAAAGGAATTGGCGAAGTATATTCGTAATCCCCTGGTAACGGTAATCGTGAGTAATTTCGTCGGTCCTTATAGCGAACAGGTCAGAGTTGTCGGACAAGCCGCCAAGCCACAGGCCATTCCTTATAAGGAAAATATGTCTTTACTGGATTTGATGATTCTCGTTGGCGGGCTTACCGATTATGCGGCAGGGAATCGCGCAGTGATTGTCAGAACGATGAATGGCGTACAACAGCAGCTTAGGGTACGTATCGACGATTTGCTCGAAGACGGCGACATAACGGCCAATGTGAACATATTGCCCGGGGATATTTTAATTATTCCGGAAGCTTACTTCTGAGCTTGTTTCGGTTGGGGGCCGATTCTCATGCATGAACTGATTGCCGAGGTCCTCGGTTATCTCCAAGGCGCGACACGCTATAAATGGATTTCCATCGCATTGGCATGGGTAATTAGTGTCGCGGGCTGGATTTTTGTCGCGCAAATGCCGGATAAATATGAAGCCACAGCACGGGTGCATGTGGACACTCGCTCCGTCTTGCGTCCTCTGCTCTCGGGACTCGCCATTCAGCCGGACGTTTCCGGCCAAGTCCGCCTGATGTCGAAACTGATGTTCAGCCGCCCTAACTTGGAAAAAGTAGCCCGGATGACGGACTTGGATTTGGGCGCGAAGGACGAAGTGGCTATGGAGAAAATAGTCAATCGCTTGCAATCGTCGATGAGTATCTCGGGCGGAGAAAATAACCTGTTTACGATCAGCGCCGAAGACCAAGATCCGGCGACGGCCAAGAAGATTGTTCAGGCCCTGCTCACGATTTTCGTCGAGCAGACGCTCGGGGAATCGCGCGAGGATTCGAGTTCCGCTCAAAAATTTCTCGATCAGCAAATTAAAGAGTATGAAGCTCGCCTGCAAGCCGCCGAGAAAGCGAGGGAGGACTTTAAACGAGCCAATTACGGATTGCTGCCCGAGACCGGAGGCGATCTTTATGCGAAGCTGAGTACGCTAAATGGACAGCTTGAGGAGGCGAAGATGGCTTTGCAAGAGGCGGTCTACCGGCGCGACGAGATGCAGAGGCAGTTGGAAGACGAGGAACCGACATTCGTGGACTTCGGTGCCCAAGCGGTGGCAAGTCCTCTGGATATGCGTATTCAAGCTCTGCAAGCTCGACTGGATGAATTGTTGCTGAAATACACGAAGGGACACCCTGAAGTTATTGCAGTCAAAAAGAGCATCGCCGAATTGCAGCAACAGAAGAAAAAAGAAGAGGAACAAGCTGCGTCGGAGGAGGACGGCTTGAGCACGGGGGGCGAGGCTAATCCCGTATTTCAACAGAAGAAAATTGCGCTCGGTGAAGCCGAGGCCAACGTCGCCTCTTTAAACTCCCGCGTAAAAATGTTCGAGGAAAAAATTGAAAACCTCAAGAAACAAATGGATGAGCGCCTCAAGGTGGAAACCCAGTTGCAAGGACTCAATAGAGATTATTATGCGATCAAGGAAAACTATGATGCCCTCCTGAAACGGCGGGAAACGGCGAGAATGTCGGAAAGCGTGGAGCAAAGCACGGATAGCGTGAAATTCAAAATTGTCGATCCGCCTCAAGTGCCCACCAAACCTTCCGCGCCCAACCGTATTTTGCTGTCCGTGGGGGTGTTGGTCGCCGGTATCGTGGTAAGCGTCGGTATGGCCGTATTTCTCGCGCTTCTACGCCCAGCCTTCAATACGACGAATAAACTCAGAGAAATTACCGGACTACCGGTGCTCGGCAGTGTTTCCATGAACTGGATTCCACAACTTAGAGAACGTAAGTGGCGGGAGTTCCTGGCCTTTACGGCCGCTTTCGCGACATTGCTCGTAGTCTTCATCGGGGTCATCGTGCTGGAGATCAAGGGATATCATCTTCCGTCGTTGGTCGGTCGGAGTTAACGGCATGAGTATCATCGAGAAGGCATTGAATAAGGCATTGGAGCTCGAGCAAAGTTCGACTCATGAAAAAGCGGAGCGAGCGCAATTTTCCAAAATGACGGCCGAGATCGAAGTTTCCTTGTCGATGCCGGAGTCCGTCTCAAAAAGTGAAGCGGCACCAAAATTACACGCGATCGATTGGAACCTCGTCAAAGCTAAGGGCATGTTGACATTGGACGCCGCTAATAGTCAGCTTGCGGAAGAATATCGTTTGATCAAACGGCCGCTTTTGATGAATGCCTTTCCCGAAGGCGATAACGGCATCGAGCGCGCGAATCTGATTTTGATAACCAGCAGCGTTCCCGGTGAGGGAAAGACTTTTACGGCCATAAATTTGGCTCTCAGCATTGCGATGGAGCGAGACAGAACCGTTCTATTGATAGATGCTGACGTAGCGAAGCCATCGATCGCGGATGTGCTCGGAATTCCTGCAAAAAAAGGATTAATCGACCTTCTTCAGGACAAATCGATCAGCTTTTCCGATGTCCTGATCAAAACGGATATTCCGAATCTTACGTTGCTGCCGGCGGGCAGTTTGGATCGTCATTCCACCGAGCTTTTGGCTAGCGATGCAATGAAGCGACTGGCCAATGAATTGTCGGCGCGTTATCCGGATCGTGCCGTCATTTTCGACTCACCGCCCTTGCTCGCAGCGAGTCAAGGTGCCGTATTAGCCACGCTGGTAGGCCAGGTGGTCTTGGTCGTAGAGTCCGATGTTACCCCTCAGTATGTGGTTCAGGAATCCATTTCGAAGTTGGAGTCTTGCGAGGTCGTTGGCTGCGTCTTGAATAAAACTAAAAAGGGATTCGGATTCAAGTATTACGGTTACGGTTACGGTTACGGGGTTTATGGTCAACAAAGAACCGAAAGTTGACGGAGCCTACATGCCTCCCAAGCCGAGCTTTGGAGCAATTGGCTATTATCTAGGGGTGATTTCTTTTTTTTTGCCTTCGGCGTATGCGGTGGATTGGCATGTGGAGCCGAATTTAATGGTGAGGCAGTTGTATTCAGATAACATTGGTTTGGGCGGTAGAGAGCTAGCTTTCGGTGGTTCGTCGGCGCAGAATGGCGACGATGCATTCGTGACTGAATTAAGCCCTGGTATATCGATTCGACGGGAAGGCAAGAACAGATTCGACTTATATTATAGGATGCAAAACTTATTTTATGCCGGAACCGATGCCGATCCACGAATCAATAATCAACTTCAGATGAGATCGAACACCGAGATTATCGATGATTCGGTATTCATCGATTCCACAAGCACGATAGCGCAATATAACAATACGACGACTGGTCGGTTTGCCGTCGATAATATATCCCGCACCGGGAATACGACAGAATACAGGACGTTTCGAGTTAGCCCTAATTGGCGACCTCATTTAGGGGGTTACGCGGAAGGTTATATCGGCGTTGCCTACAGTAATATCGGTGGTGGAAACTCCGACTCCAATATTTTTGAACAAAGAGCTGATTTACGAAGTGGCAACCGGTTCGATACGGTTACCTGGCGGGTTAATTATTACAATCAGGACAATCAACGGGACAACGGCGTTCAGGGGGTTCGCGGAACCAGTGACGTGAAATATCAAAACTATAATGGTGAGATCAGGTATCGGTTAACGAAGCAATTAAGCCCTTTTATCCAGGCGGGTCACTTTGAAAACGATTTTGCAGGTCAGAGAAGTCTTGCGGGAGCTCGAAACGGTGACTACTGGACGGCGGGATTGGCTTGGGCCCCGAGTGCTAAATTGGCCTTACAAGGCGGGATAGGGGGCAATAACCATTTCTTGTCATTGGCGTGGGAGCCGAGCAGAAGAACGATCTTGCGGTTCATCTATCGCGACAGCGATGTTGGAGGCACATACGGCGGGGGTTTCGGCGGACTCGGCGGAGGCTTCGGCGGAGGTTTCGGCGGAGGTTTCGGCGGAGGTTTCGGCGGAGGTTTCGGCGGAGGTTTCGGCGGAGGTTTCGGCGGAGGTTTCGGCGGAGGTTTCGGCGGAGGTTTCGGCGGAGGTTTCGGCG
>DYIL01000013.1 GCA_020723665.1 Methyloversatilis universalis | reverse complement strand
CGCCGCAAAGAAAAATCATTATAAAGACTCCAAATTCCTTGTCAACCTTTTCCTTTCGACTCCCTCACTCCCAGCCACCACACCGCCCGCTTCACTCAGGCCCAGCCGGCACCGGAAGAGCTGCTTATTATTCTTTATCCATTTCCCTTTGTCAAGAAATCAAGTGCGATAATTTTACCTTCGCGATCTTCCGTTTTCCCACCTGAACAATATAGGTAGCCCCTGCCTTCAAAACGGCATGTCGGTCGGAAACCTTCTCACCATCTACTTTTACGCCGCCCTGAAGAATCAGGCGATGCGCCTCCGAGGTGCTCGAAACCAAGCCCAGGTCTTTAACAAGATTCGCTATCGAATAGCCACTTTCTCCGACTCTCAGCTCTTGCTCTTCCAAATCCTCCGGAATCAAACCTCGCTTAAAGCGAGCTTCGAAATTTTCCAAAGCGATCTTGGCGGCGGAGGCGCCATGGAACCTGGCCACGATCTCTTGCGCGAATCGAACTTTGTAGTCGCGGGGATTGGCTCCTTCCACGCACCGCCGCTTCCACATATTGATCTCTGACAGCGGCGTAAAACTTAACAACTCCATATAACGCCACATTAATTCGTCTGAAATCGACATCAGCTTTCCGAACATTTCGTCGGGCGGCTCGGCGATTCCCACGTAATTGCCAAGCGATTTTGACATCTTCTGTACGCCGTCCAGGCCTTCCAGGATCGGCATCGTGATCACGACTTGGGGTTCCTGTCCGAACGCCTCTTGCAGTTGCCGCCCGACAAGCAGGTTGAATTTTTGGTCGGTTCCCCCCAGTTCGACATCTGCCTTCATTGCGACCGAGTCGTACCCCTGAATGAGCGGATACAAAAATTCGTGAATCGCAATCGGCTGTCCGCTCTTATATCTATTGTTGAAATCATCCCTTTCCAGCATGCGCGCAACGGTATGCTTGGCCGCCAATTGGATCAGTTCCGCCGAACTCATGGCGTTCATCCAACTGGAATTGAACATGACCAAAGTTTTTTCCGGGTGCAAGATCTTATAGATTTGCTCCTCATACGTCCGGGCATTCTCAATGACCTGATCGCGGGTCAAGGGCTTCCGTGTCGTATTTTTTCCGGTGGGGTCACCGATCATTCCGGTGAAGTCGCCGATAAGGAATATCGCCTCGTGCCCGAGATCTTGAAATTGCTTCAATTTATTCAAAAGGACCGTGTGCCCGAGATGCAGGTCGGGCGCGGTTGGATCGAAGCCAGCTTTTATGCGCAGAGGACGCCCTTCGCCCAATTTCTTGATCAGTTCATCTTCTCTGATGATTTCCGCCGTACCTCGTCCAATCAATGCTAATGCTTCGTCGAAACACATAGAGAAACCCTGTTTGGTCGTTTTGAATAAAAATTACGAATTGTAAATCAGGGGCAGGTTTACGTCGCTTGGAATCGGTTGAAAACGAGCACGGGAAAGATCGATATTTCGTTCACAGATTTCAAGGAGTTCCGCTAATCCTCCGTGCTATCCAGCACATTTTTCATTAGACTTTTCGTAGTCTGGGTAATCCCATGGTAGCCCAGACGAGCGCCAAACCAGCACAGTCAATCGAGCACACAATATCCAGGACGTCCGCCGGCAGGTAGATGGATAACTCGACTAACCCGATTCTCTACCTCGCATCATGACTTACGTTCATTTTTTTATCCGCTATCTCGTTATACCGGCTTTTCTGACGTTTCTCGTCTTCCTCGTGCTCGTCATCGAAACCAGACCTTTGGTGCCGCCGAATCAAGATCCCACGCATGAGTATCTGGCCAGAACCCGTCAACTCCTGAACACGACGGTACAATTTAGCCAGACCGGCGGTCTCGAAAGACTGATCATCCTGACCGACAGCGATCTCACCGCCGCAGCCAATTTCGCTTTTCTCCAAAAGAAATTGGAAGGACACGCCAATTGCTCGATCAAGGGAAATCGGCTGAAGCTCGTTGCAACTGTCCGCTTGCCTATAAAGTCCCCCCGCCTTTTTCTGAATTTCAGGGTCATTGCCGATGATGGCGAGCCGCATGCGGTCATCAAGCAGGTCAAACTCGGCCGTTTAGCCCTGCCCAGAATTGTGGTCAAGGCGTTGTTGAACGGTTTTTTGAACTTTACGCCGCTATTTCGATACAGCCAGGTCGGTGACAAATTGGTCAAGGAAATCCGGATCGTAGACGGGCGGTTACAGGTGACGGTCAACTGGAACCGAGACGCATTGAGCCAAGCCAAGGGCTTAATAACGGATTTGGCCGACAAGGAACGACTATTGGTTTACAACGACAAGCTCGCCGAAATCATCAATCAATCGCAACTGAAACGGTTCATGAGACTAGGCCCTTTGATGCAGCATCTGTTCGCTCTGGCGAAAAGCCGATCCGAAAGCAACGATGACCCGATCGCCGAAAACCGCGCGCTCATTTTGGTCTTAAGCGCCTACGTCAACGGGAAGAACATTGCACAGTGGCTGCCGTCAAATCATCCACCGGCGATTCCTCCACGGCGCGAGGTTCTCCTCAACCGTCGTACGGATACCGCCCAGCATTTCATGGCATCGGCAGCTTTGGCCATGTCCGGCCACAGTACCCTAGCCAATATGATCGGCCTTGCCAAAGAAATGAACGACACTCACAGCGGCAGCGGCTTTAGTTTCACGGATCTAGCCGCCGACCAAGCCGGCACTCTATTCGGCAAGACCGCGATCCGTTCGGAAGAGAAGGCACGCAAAGTTCAAGCCATCCTGAGCCAAAGCGCCGATGAATCCCTATTTATGCCGAACATCAAAGACTTGCCGGAAAATTTGAGTCCTGCCGATTTCGCAGTACGTTTCAAGGATATTCAAAGTCCGGAATTCAACGCCTTCAAACGACAAATCGAAGAACGCATTCTGGCTTGCAGCCTCTATCAACCGTAATCATGGTTAAACGAACGAATGGCCGCGTTTGCGGTTGTAGCGGTCCCCCATATCCACAATAAAAAAGCCAGCTCTCCATGAGCTGGCTTTTTCCTAAACGCCGAAGCTTACCGTCATTCGTAATCGAAAGTCTTGCCCGCATAGCTCGGCAGACGCGGCATTTCCTGCTTGGGGAATTCGCCGGTCAGAGCATTAAGAAAGGCCACGAGATCGCTGGTTTGCTCCGGCGTCAGATCCTTGTTCAACTGCAACTTGGCCATGACTTTCACGGCGTCCTCCAAGCTCTTGACTTTGCCGTTGTGGAAATATGGAGCGGTCAAGGCAACGTTGCGCAACGTCGGCACCTTGAACATGTGCTTGTCCGCTTCGTTCTTGGTCACGTCGTAACGGCCCAAATCCTTGGAAAAACCGTATTGAGCTTCGAGATAACCATTCTGATAAGTGGGAAACTTCATGAAGAAACCCGTGCCTTCGGGCATGTGCGGGCCGTTGAACGCGGGTCCCGAATGGCAACCGCTGCAACCAACTTCCGCAAAGGTATTCATGCCCCGCACCTGCTGCTCGGTCATGGCATCCTTATCGCCGTTGACGTATTTGTCGTAGGCGCTGTTTGGTGTGATCAAAGTCCGCTCGTAAGCGGCGATCGCCTTGGCCGTGTTGTCGGCAGTGATCGGATCGTTACTGCCGAAAGCCGCGGAGAACGCCTGCACATAACCTGGAATCGCTTTCAGGCGGGCAACCACATCGTCCCAGCTTTTCATGCCCATTTCGATCGGATTGGTGACCGGCCCCTTGGCCTGCGCTTCAAGACTCGGTGCCCGCCCATCCCAGAATTGCACCGAATTGAAGGCCGCGTTCCAAACGGTCGGGGCGCTACGCCCGCCCACCTGGCCACGTACGCCTACGGAGCCGCCGCGGCTATCGTCGCCGCCGCCCATGACATTGTGGCAAGAATTGCATGACACCGTACCGCTCGAAGACAGTCGGGGATCGTGATACAGCATTTTGCCCAATTCGACTTTTGCCGGCGTGCTCGGATTGTCCGCAGGCTCCGGCGCCTTGCTCGGCAACGCCTGCCATTCGACCGCCGCGACCGTCATCGATGCCCCGGCTAGTGCCAGAGCACTGATCAGTAGATTCAGTTTAAACAACATAGGATGCTGCTCCTCTCTTCTATTATTTGATTTTTATCGTCGACCGGAAGGCCGTCACATCATTCTATGGGGATAGGGGACAAACCCTTATATTGAATTACTTTGACAATTGCAACCCGGAGCCAGGCACCGAGTCATCGGTCCGCCTCGTTCGAATACTGAAATCTTCCAGAGGACAGGAAGTCGACACAAGAGCAGGCGATATTTCGAATATCGCGTTTTAAGTCCAACGACGGCTTTGTGGCTCTTCCTTGGAAGATGACGCGATCATGTAACGGATTAACCGTCCAGCATGCCTTGACGAACGATGAAATCGGCGATGGCTTGCAGCCCTTCACCGGTCTTGAGATTGGTAAAGACGAACGGCCGCTCGCCGCGCATCTTTTTGGCGTCGTGTTCCATAATTTCCAAAGAAGCTCCGACATAGGGCGCGAGATCGATCTTGTTGATGACCAGTAAATCCGAGCGGATAATGCCTGGTCCGCCTTTCCGGGGAATTTTGTCGCCGGCGGCTACGTCAATGACGTAAATGGTGAGATCGGCCAGTTCCGGGCTGAAGGTGGCGCTCAAGTTGTCGCCGCCGCTTTCGACTAACACAAAATCCAGATCCTGAAAGCGGTGGCATAGCTCATCCACCGCCGCAAGATTCATCGAAGCGTCCTCCCGGATCGCCGTGTGCGGACAGCCGCCGGTTTCAACGCCCAGGATGCGCTCCTCCGGCAATGCCTGGCTTCGGATCAGGAATTGCTGATCTTCCCTGGTGTAGATGTCGTTGGTCACCACGCCGATTTGATAGCGCTCGCGCATCCGCCTGCATAACGCGTCCACCAGCGCAGTCTTGCCCGAACCCACCGGACCGCCGACGCCCACTCTCAGTACGTGCCGATCTTGATCAGTCATGTCTTTTCTCTTAAGAACGGAATAGCCGCGAGTACTGCACCTCGTGGCGGCTGCTGGCCAAGGCAAAACCGAAGGCGCTGCCGCCGATCGCATCGTCTCTCAATTCGAATGCCTGTTTTACCCGTCCCGGAATTTGCTCCGCCAATGCGCTCAGCAACCGCTGCCCCGCCGCTTGCCCCAAAGGCACGAGTTTGACGGCGCATAACACCTGGTTTTCCAACCAGCCCCAGAGATATCCCACCGCCGCCTCGAATTTCGGGATCTTCCAGTTGACCGCCGCCAAGCTGAAACCGGTGGCGAGCGTGGCGGAGGGATGCCGCGCCCAGGCTTCCGCGCCCTCGACATTCAGGCCAGCCAGCAACCTGGCCAAGGCCTGCCCGCTCTGCCGGTCTTCCGCGCGCAGCTCACTGGTTTCCCGACAAGCCAGAAGGTGGAGACTCCAGCGTTCGACCGAGTCGCCATCGCCTTCGGCCCAGGCATCATAGAGACGCGACAGACACGGCAAATCGGTTCCGGTTTGACAGTGTTCGAGAATGCCGGCGATCCACTCGCCCGCCTGCCGCTCGTTTTGGATCCAGCCATCCTCCACCGCGCGCTCCAGTCCTTGCGAATAACTATAGATGCCGATGGGCAGCGCGGGACTCGCCAATTGCAGCAGCCTCACCAGTCCCAGATCAGTGACCATGGTGATAAGCCCCGCGTTCCGGCTCGAACGGCATCAGCGCGTGCTCGACCGTGAGCCCCAATCCCCGCACCATGTCGTCCAAGACGTGGTCCCGGAGATAACGCAGTTCGCCGTTGTCGAGCTGTAGCGAAACGTGCCGGTTGCCCAAGTGATAACAGGCCCGAGCGAACAACAAGGCGTCGGCGGTCCTGACCACCGACACCGGCTCCGCCGCCGCTCGCACCAGCACCACCCGGCCGTCATCAGCGAGCAAACGGTCGCCGTCGCGAAGAACGGTACCGCGAGGGAGAAAAACGCCGGCTTCGGCCCCGCTGTCCAAGCGCACCAGCAAGCGGGATTTCTGGCGGGCCTCGAAAAGGAGGGTCAGGGTGTCGTGATATTCCACGCCGGGCGGGGCGAATTCAGCGAGTCTAGTCATGTCCCGAGCATCAAAACAGGAAGTACCGTTGGGCCAAGGGCAGTATTTTCGCCGGCTCGCAAGTCAGCAAGACACCGTCGGCGCGCACCGCATAGGTTTGCGGATCGACCTCGATTTTTGGCAGGTAATCGTTATGGATCAGGTTTGCCTTGCCGATGCTTCGAGTATTCGAAACGATGCCGACGAGCTTTCTTAGCCCCAAGCGCTTCGCGATATCCGCCTCGGCTGCCGCCTTCGACAGGAACGTCAGCGAGGTCGCCCGACACGCACCGCCATACGCCCCGAACATGGGACGATAATGCACCGGCTGCGGCGTCGGGATCGACGCGTTGGGATCGCCCATCGGCGCCGCGGCGATCATCCCGCCTTTGATGATGAGACTGGGCTTCACGCCGAAGAAAGCGGGCGGCCACAGCACCAGATCGGCCAGCTTGCCGACTTCCACCGAACCCACCTCGTGGGCGATGCCGTGGCTGATGGCCGGGTTGATGGTGTACTTGGCGATGTAGCGCTTGACCCTAAAGTTGTCGTGCCGCCCTTCACCTACATTCCCTCTCCCAAAGGGAGAGGGGAGATATCCCCGGTGCACCTTCATTTTGTGGGCGGTTTGCCAGGTGCGCGTGATGACTTCGCCCACCCGCCCCATGGCCTGGGAATCGGACGAGATCATCGAGAAGGCGCCGAGATCGTGCAGGATGTCCTCGGCAGCGATCGTCTCCCGGCGGATGCGGGATTCGGCGAAAGCGACGTCTTCGGGAATCGAAGGGTCGAGATGATGGCAGACCATCAACATGTCGAGATGTTCGTCCACCGTGTTCACCGTATAAGGCCGGGTGGGATTGGTGGAGGAGGGCAGCACGTTCGCTTCGCCGCAAGCCTTGATGATGTCCGGGGCATGGCCGCCGCCGGCGCCTTCGGTGTGATAGGTATGAATGGTGCGTCCCTTGAACGCGGCGATCGTATCCTCCACAAAACCGGATTCGTTCAAGGTGTCGGTATGGATCGCCACCTGTACGTCGAAACGGTCGGCCACCGAGAGGCAGCAATCGATAGCGGCCGGCGTCGTGCCCCAGTCTTCGTGCAGCTTGAGTCCCATCGCTCCGGCCCGAAGCTGCTCCTCTAACGCCTTCGGCAAGCTGGCATTGCCTTTCCCGAGAAAACCGATGTTCATCGGCAAACCGTCCGTCGATTGCAGCATGCGGTGGATGTTCCAAGGTCCCGGCGTACAAGTGGTGGCGTTGGTGCCGGTCGCGGGGCCGGTGCCGCCGCCGATCATGGTAGTGACGCCGGACATCAAGGCTTCTTCGACCTGTTGCGGACAGATGAAATGGATATGCGCGTCGATGCCGCCGGCCGTGAGAATCTGCCCTTCGCCCGCAATGACTTCCGTCCCCGGCCCTATGACGATGTCGACCCCGGCCTGGGTATCCGGATTGCCGGCCTTGCCGATTCCGGCTATGCGTCCGTTCTTGATGCCGACGTCGGCTTTGACGATGCCCCAATGGTCCACGATCAACGCGTTGGTAATGACCGTATCGACTGCGGTTTCCGACGTGCATTGGCTCTGCCCCATGCCGTCGCGGATCACCTTGCCGCCGCCGAACTTCACTTCGTCGCCGTAAACCGTCCGGTCTTCCTCCACCTGGATGAAAAGCTCGGTGTCCGCCAGCCGCACCCGGTCCCCGGTGGTCGGGCCAAACATTTCGGCATAGGCCTGCCTCCCGATCCGGCTCATAAGGCCCCCATGATCTTCTGGTGAAACCCGTAAACGCGGCGCTCGCCCGCGAGCGGCACCAACCGCACCTCGCGCGTCTGCCCCGGCTCGAAGCGAACCGCCGTGCCCGCCGCAATGTCGAGCCGATAGCCACGCGTGAGGTCGCGATCGAAACGCAAAGCCGGATTGGTTTCGAAGAAATGGTAGTGCGAGCCGACCTGTATCGGTCTATCGCCGGTATTCGCGACGACCACCGTGATGGCGTCGCGTCCCGCGTTCAGTTCGATCTCGCCGTCTTCGACGAGGATTTCTCCGGGTATCATCGAGTCTCCCCCTACAGAATCGGATTGTGAACGGTCACGAGCTTGGTGCCGTCCGGAAAGGTCGCCTCCACCTGCACCTCCGGAATCATCTCCGCGATACCTTCCATGACGTCATCCCGGCTCAGCAGAGTCCGGCCGTATTCCATCAATTCCGCGACGCTGCGCCCTTCCCTCGCGCCTTCTATGATGGCGGCACTGAGATAGGCCACGGCTTCCGGGTAATTGAGCTTCAATCCCTTGGCTTTGCGCCGCTCGGCGAGGAGCGCGGCGGTGAAGAGGAGTAGTTTGTCTTTTTCTCGTGGGGTTAATTGCATGGCGGATGCTATAGGTTTCTTTCAAAAGTCATCATTAGCAGGACAAACAAAGGCCGGCAGCCGATACCCATCGTTCATCTCTTTAGGCCCTTCGACTCCGCTATCGCTACGCTCAGGGCGAACGGCAGACTTTGGTCACGACACTCAAAAGCATACGGCAGCCGGCCTATCTTTCATGCCGGTGCTTACCTCGAGAAAGTCGGTTCATCTCATCCCAATCTCCGCGCATCGTCGCTTCCTTCTTTCTGCGACTCCCACCCTTAATTCGCTGCTCCATGGCCAGGGCCTCCACGCGACGCGAATTCTTGGCTAAACACCAGTTCAACAGGTAGACGGCTTCCCGTGTATCCCTCACACAAGCCGGCTTGGTGCTCGGCAACACGTTTCTCGAGATTGTCGGTGTGCCCTGTATAGTACGAGCCATCCCGGCAGCGGAGGATATAAACCCAAAAGCTCATATCGAAGCCTTTGTTAATCCTACAACTTCGGACTGAATGAGAATTGGATACCGTTACCTTATACCGATCTCAGCACGCCGTTCGCCCTGAGCGTAGCGAAAGCGAAGTCGAAGGGCTTCCAATCGATTTAATCTTCAAGTCGCCCAAATCCTCGGCAAACACGCCTCTCGGCCGATGACGTTCGGACGAACGGCCCGCCACAACTCGACTAACAGCCGGCGCAGCGGCCCAATTCGACTATCTAACGCCCGGCATACCAACAGCCCATCGACCAGCGTGGCTCCGAAGCCGGGCCGGTCGCCGGCGATGGCCCGCACGAGATCCAGGCCGTTCGGAAGCGCGGGGTAGGCGAATAGGCTCGCGCCGATCGGCTGCCCTTGCAAGCCCCACGTAGCTTTCAAGACCCGGTCGTCCACCTCGAACCGCTCGATCAGCAGGGGCCTTCCGCTCGTCCGAATTGACCAGCGGAAGACCGCCCTTCCCCGGTCGAACGCTTCGCCGCTGGCCGGCCGGCCCAAGCAAAAGCTTTCCCAGCCTATGAACCGCGCAGCCTCCGCCAAGTCCACGGCCACTTCCGAGACGACGCTAGCCCCGCGATAGAAAATCGACTCCTGCGGAAGCCATTCGAGCACCGCGCTCTGACCCACCGTCAGATTGACCGTCTGCCTTGCCGGCAGATCCTCGCTCCGATAGAACTTTCCCGCGGCGGGCGTGGTGATCAAAGCCTTGCTCTCCTTTCCGGCAGTCGCCCGAATGTCCAGACGATCACCCCCGACCACGCCGCCTGGCGGGTGCAGAAGATACACGTGGCAAACCTCGCCCTCCGGATAGAACGGCCTTTGCACCGCCAGTGGGCCGCGGTGGCGCCGCTCGGCCAGGATGGTCCTTCCCCCTCGGAATGCGAAGCCGAGCTTGAGTTCGGCCTCCCAACCAGGACCAGCCGCATCTTGTACCGACAAGCGAGCCGCCTAGCTTCCTGCCAGAAGATAGACCCCTACTCCCGCGCAAAACGCTCCGAGCGCCCGACGCAGCAAATCCAGCCTGCCGACAGCCACGCCGAGCAGCATACCCAGCCCATGCAAGACCGCGGTCGCGATCAGGAACCCTCCCGCATAGTGAAACGCGCCCATGTCCCGCCCGATCTCCTCGGCATGCACATAGCCGTGGAAAAGCGCGAACCCCGCCGCCAAAGCGCCCGCGAGACCGTAGCCTGCGCGCCAGTTGACGACGAGAACGAGTCCCATCACGGCGACCGAAAGCGCCACCGTCATCTCGGCGGACGGCAAGACCAAACCGAAATGCTGTAAACCCGCCCCGACCGCCATTACGGTCACGAAGGAGAGCGGCACGAACCACAAAGCGCGGCCGCCCAAGGCAACGGCCCAGAAACCGACCGCGAGCATGGTCAACAGATGGTCCGGCCCCATGAAGGGATGCACGAATCCGGCGTTGAAGCCATGTATTGAACCCGCGCCGGTGTGGGCGAGGACGGCTTCGGGCAGTGTGCCCGAGCTCGTGATGACCGCCAGGCTGTGGAAAAATCGCTTGCTCATAAATTCTCCCAAAAAATCGAAATCGGTAACGGCTCTACCTAACTAAATAGGTCCCAAAAACCCTTCGACGAACTCAGGATGAAGGAGCTAGTGGGTCGGACTCCTAGACCATTTTCTAGTGCGATGTACGGCATTGTGGAATCGTCTCGTATGGCGCGCCCGAGCATCGCCGGCGACGCGCAGGATCAGCGCGCCATCCGGGTGCCCTTTTCTTCGGTTTCTTTCTTTTGGGCAAGCAAAAGAAAGAAACTCGCCGGCGGGGCGAGACCCGCTTCAAATTCACTGGCTGCCGAAGGCAGCTTCCTTTTCGAGCGTACATCAGCGATGAAAACGCTCTGAGCTACACGGTCAAATACCGCCGTACCAAGTCTTCTGTCAATTCCGCCATGGTGCCGCCAGCGACGATGCGCCCCTTGTCCATGACCAGGAACCGGTCGGCCACGCGCTTTACGAAATGCTGTTTCTGTTCCACGAGGAGAACCGTTACCCCCATTTCCCGGTTGACGCGGACGATGGCATCTGAAATCTCGTCCGCCACCGAGGGCTCGCGTTTCTCGAAACGGACATCCTTGCCGCGGGCCCGGTTCAGGCGGATGATGACGTCGCCGATCTCGCTGACGATGTTGGGCTGTATGCCCTCGGTAGGTTCGTCGAGGATCAATAGCTGGGGTCTCAGCACCAACGCCCGCCCGATGGCGAGTTGCTGCTGCTGGCCGCCGGATAGATCGCCGCCCCGCCGGCGCAGCATGGTCTTGAGCACCGGGAAGATCTCGAAGATTTCCTCAGGAATGCGTTTGAACCTATCGCCGCGCGCCCGAAGCCCCGTCTTGAGATTTTCCTCTACCGTCAGCATGGGAAAGATTTCCCTGCCCTGCGGGACGTAACTGATCCCGAGTTCCGCGCGCCTCTCCGCCGGAAGCGCGGTCAGCGAATGATCCTCATAGCGAATTTCGCCCGTACGCACGGGCAATAGCCCCATGATGCATTTCAAGAGCGTGGTCTTGCCGACGCCGTTCCGCCCCATCAGGGCGACGCTGGCTCCGGCCGGAATATCGAGGCTCAGGTCCCAGAGGATATGGCTTTCGCCGTAGTATTGGTTGAGTGCGGCTACGCTCAGCATCAGGCCCCCAAATAGACTTCGATGACGCGCGGATCATTCTGCACCTCGTCCATGCGGCCTTCGGTCAATACCGAGCCTTCGTGCAGCACGGTGACCTTACGGGCAATGGAACGCACGAACTCCATGTCGTGTTCCACCACCACGACCGAGTGCTTGCCTTCCAGCGACAAAAGCAGCTCGGCGGTCCGTTCGGTCTCCTGGTGGGTCATGCCCGCCACCGGTTCGTCCAGCAGCAGCACCTTGGGCTGTTGCATCAGCAGCATGCCGATTTCCAGCCATTGCTTCTGGCCGTGGGACAGTTCCCCGGCCCGCCGGTCCCGGAGCGCGGTCAAGCCAACGGTCTCCAGCACTTCGTGGATGGCGTCCCGCTGTTCCCCGGTCAATCGCGCGAACAGAGTCGGCCACACCCGCTTGTCGGTGCGCATGGCCAGTTCCAGGTTCCAGAACACGGTTTGCGACTCGAACACGCTGGGCTTCTGGAATTTCCGGCAGATGCCGGCCTCGGCGATGGCCGGCTCGTCCAGCGTCAAGAGATCCACGGCCTGGCCGAAATAGATCGTCCCCTTGTCCGGCCGGGTCTTTCCGCTGATGACGTCCATCATCGTGGTCTTGCCGGCGCCGTTCGGCCCGATGATGCAGCGCAGCTCACCCTCGTCGATGTAAAGGGTCAGCGCGTTGAGCGCATGGAAACCATCGAAGCTGACCGTGACGTCTTCAAGGTACAGAATCGGCTTGTGCGCCGGTTCAATGCGGCGATCTTCAGTCCGTTCGTCATCCGACGGTGTGGCTACGAGTGCTGCCTTTACGACAGTCATGCGGCTTGCTCCTTGCGACGCCAAAGGCCGGTCAAGCCGTCGGGCAACAACAAGGTGACCAGCACAAAGATAGCCCCGAGGACGAACAGCCACATTTCCGGCAATACGCCGGTGAACACGGTCTTGGCGAAATTCACCAGAATCGCGCCGACCACGGCGCCGTAAAGCGTTCCGCGGCCGCCGACCGCGACCCAGATGACGATCTCGAGCGAGTTCAGCGGCGAGAATTCGCTGGGATTGATGATGCCGACCTGAGGCACGTACAGGGCTCCGGCGATGCCTGCCAATACCGCAGAGAAGACGAAGATCCAAAGCTTGAACTGTTCGACCCGATAGCCCAGGAAACGGACCCGGTTCTCATCGTCACGGATCGCCGCGACTACGCGGCCGAGCTTGGATTCGACCACCAGGCGGCTGGCCGCGTAAGCGCCCATCAACGCGAGCGCCGAAGCCGCGAACAGCGCCGCACGCGTGCCGTCGGACTGGAGATTGAACCCCAGAATGTCCTTGAAATCGGTCAGACCGTTATTGCCGCCGAAGCCCATCTCGTTACGGAAGAAGGCCAGCATCAGGGCGTAGGTCAGCGCCTGCGTGATGATGGAAAGATGAACGCCGGTTACCCGCGAGCGAAACGCAAACCACCCGAAAACGTAGGCCAGCAGGCCCGGCGCCAAGGCCACCACGAGGAGCGAGAACCAGAAATGATCGAAGCCGTACCAATACCAGGGCAATTCTTTCCAATTGAGAAAGACCATGAAATCCGGCAGTACCGGATTGCCGTATACGCCGCGATCGCCAATCCGCCTCATCAAATACATGCCCATCGCATACCCGCCCAAGGCAAAAAAAGCGCCGTGGCCGAGGCTGAGGATGCCGCAATAGCCCCAAACCAGGTCCACGGCGAGCGCCAGTAGTGCGTAGGTCAAGTACTTGCCCACCAAGGTCACGGTATACGTCGAAAGGTGCAAGGGCGAGGATTCCGGCAAAGCCAGGTTGGACAGCGGAACGAGCACGGTTATGACCGCCAGCACCGCCAGAAACGGAACGTCGACCGCCGATTTCCGCAATAAACCCAACACCATGGATCAAGCCTCCGCCGCCCGGCCCTTCTGCGGGAACAGTCCGCGCGGGCGTTTCTGGATGAACAGAATGATGAACACGAGCATCAGGATTTTCGCCAGCACCGCACCGGCGTACGGTTCCAGCAGTTTGTTGGCGATCCCCAGCGAAAATCCGCCGATCAGGGTGCCCCACAAGTTGCCTACCCCGCCGAACACCACCACCATGAACGAATCCACGATGTACGACTGCCCCAGATTCGGTCCCACGTTGGTGAGCTGGCTGAGCGCCACGCCGGCGACGCCGGCGATGCCCGAACCCAGGCCGAAAGTCAGGGCGTCCACCCGCTCGGTCGGAATGCCCATGGCTTTGGCCATGGCGCGGTTTTGCGCGACCGCCCGCACTTCCAGTCCGATCCGGCTACGTTTCAGGACTTGCAGCAAGGCTGCGAACACCAGAAGGCAAAACATCAGGATGTAGAACCGGTTCAAGGTCAAGGACAATGCGCCGTTGATCTCCAGCGAACCACTCATCCAAGACGGCGTCGCGACGCTTCGATTCAAAGGCGAGAAAATGGTGCGGACCAACTGCTGAAGAAACAGGCTCACCCCGAACGTCGCCAGCAGGGTTTCGAGCGGCCGCCCGTACAGAAACCGAATGATGCCGCGCTCGATGGCGATGCCGACCAGCGCGGACAGGAGAAACGCCGCCGGGATGGCGACGAACAGGGAAATATCCAAATGGCCCGGCATCAGCCGCTGCACCACGTAGGTGGTGTAGGCGCCCAGCATCATCAATTCGCCGTGGGCCATGTTGATAACGCCCATGACGCCGAAGGTGATCGCGAGACCGATGGAGGCGAGCACCAGCACCGCTCCCAGGCTCAAGCCGAAAAACACCGTCTCGACCGCACGGTAGAGTGCCAGCTTGGATTCGATGGATTTGACGGCGACTTGGGCCGAGTGTCGAACGTCCGAGTCGGGCTCCAGGTATTGGCCTGCGTCATCTTTATCCAGCAATTGATTCAAACGGTTGAGCACGTCCGGATTGAGGCTGCCACGCAAGGCATTGATGGCGGCGATGCGAGCGGCCTTGTCATTGCTAGAGAGGTCCGCCAGAGCCAAAGCCGTTTCGATCGCTTCCGACACCTTGGCATCGGTCTCCGCATCGAGGCGGGCGCGCAGCAGTTCGAGGTTTTCCTCATCCAAGGATTTACTCATGGCTTCGACCGCCTTGAGCCGCTGCGCCGCATCCTCAGCCGCGAGTTCGAGCCGCCCGAGGGTTTCGCGCAAATGCGTGCGCAGCGCATTGTTGATACCGATCTTCTTGAGTTCGAACTTGCCGACGATACCCAAAGCTTGTCCATCGAGGACGTCCACGAGAGCCAGGCCATCCTCGGCCGGGTCGCCGAAAACGACACGACCGTCGTCCTTGCGGTAATAAAGCCGACCGTCGAGCAGAGCCCGCAACACGGGCGCTACGCCCCGATCCTTGGTTTCAGCGAGCCGATCGACGGCTTCGCCCATTTCGGTCAGAGGAGCCTCCTTGAGCCGGGCCAAGGCGTCGGCGAACGATCCCCCCGGATCCGCCGCCGCATGGCAAAAGCCCAGCGTCATCACGATCAGCATGGCGATACGCCATCTGCCCATGCCGAAGATTAAAGGTCTCATCTCGTCTCCCGAATCCTTATCACAATCTGGTCGCGAATATTTCCGCCGTAGGATGGCTAGAGTGAAGCGGAACCCATCGATGATGGGTTAGGCGCGCCGTAACCCACCTGACGAGGCAGCGGAATCGGTGGGTTACGGCGCGTTCACGGCCCAGCGACCGCCAGAACACCTCGTCCGGTGCGCGCCTAACCTGACCTACGACGGACCCCGAGTCAAAACCTCGTCCCCCGCTTATCCAGCATTCCTTATCGCCGTTGTCGTAGCCGGCAGGAGAGGGAGAGATTTTGCGTCGGTCTTCCCCAGAAGGAACCCGTTGATCAATACTTCTGCCCCGAGCACTTCTTGGTCTTGGTGTTGTAGTTGCCGCAGTTGATCGGCGGCGTCCACTGGGCGATGATCGGCTTGCTTTCCGGCAGGTAATCCGACCAGGCGTCGCCCTCGACCAGCGTCTTGGTTTGCCAGACCGTCTGGAACTGGCCGTCCTCCTGAATCTCGCCGATCAGCACCGGCTTGGTGATGTGGTGGTTCGGAAGCATTTTCGCCATCCCGCCGGTGAGGTTCGGCACCTCGATGCCGATGATCGCCTTAGCCACCGCATCCGGGTCGGTCGTGCCCGCCTTCTCCACCGCCTTGACCCACATGTTGAAGCCGATGTAGTGCGCCTCCATCGGGTCGTTGGTCACTCGGTTCCGGTTCTTGATGAACTGGTGCCACTTGGTGATGAAGGCGGCGTTCTCGGGCGTATCGACGCTCATGAAATAGTTCCAGGCGGCGAGATGGCCAACCAGCGGTTTGGTGTCGATGCCGGACAGCTCCTCTTCGCCGACCGAAAACGCGACGACCGGAATCGACTCGGCGGAAATGCCCTGGTTACCCAACTCCTTATAAAAAGGCACGTTGGCATCGCCGTTGATCGTGGACACCACCGCCGTCTTCTTGCCCGCCGAACCGAACTTCTTGATCTCCGCCACGATGCTCTGCCAATCCGAATGGCCGAACGGCGTGTAATTGATCATGATGTCCTTGTCCTTCACGCCTTTCGATTTCAGATACGCCTCAAGGATCTTGTTGGTCGTTCTCGGATATACATAATCCGTGCCGGCCAGCACCCAACGTTTGACCTTCAACTCCTTCATCAGGTAATCGACGGCAGGAATCGCCTGTTGATTAGGAGCGGCGCCGGTATAGAACACGTTCTTCGACGATTCCTCGCCCTCGTACTGCACGGGGTAGAAAAGAAGGCCGTTCAACTCTTCCACCACCGGCAACACCGATTTCCGCGAAACCGAGGTCCAACAGCCGAAGATGGCGGCGACCTTGTCCTTGGTCAAGAGTTCTCTGGCTTTTTCGGCGAACAGCGGCCAATTCGAAGCGGGATCGACGACCACCGGTTCCAGCGGTTTGCCGAGGAGCCCTCCCTTCTTGTTCTGCTCGTCGATCAGCATCAGCATAGTGTCTTTCAGCGTGGTTTCGCTGATCGCCATGGTGCCGGAAAGCGAATGCAGGATGCCCACCTTGATCGTGTCTTCGGCGCGCGCCTCCGCACCAAAAATGAGCACAGCCGTAGACAGCGCCAAACCGAAATACCGTAAAAGTTTAGTGTAATCAGGCATGAATACTTACCTCTCTGATTGATGAGTTGTCGGGACGGAATCAGATCTGTAACTGGAAGCCGAGCTTGATCGAACTGACGTCGTCGCCCGAAGCCGTGGAACTGTAATCCAGCCCCTTGGTGAGCAGATCGCCGTACTCGTACAGCAGCATGATCTTGGCGTTATGGCCGTCGATGATGTAATTGATGCCGGCCTCGTAAACCTCTCGGTTGGCGCTCTTGATCGGATCGACGTTGACGTAGCGGAGGTAAGGCTGAAACTGCCCGATCCATACTTTTTGCGGGAACAAGTACATGGCGCTCACGTCGTAGGCGTCGCCCTCGAACATGGCGAAGCCTTTGAGAGTGTTATCGGCTTTTAACGCGTCCCGGGAAGCCATGCCGAATCCCTTGATGCCGTAGTTCTTGTATTCGCCGTTGAGAGTTACGACGCCCAAATCGCCCATGGGCTTTTCGAACAGAACGTCGACCGCGGTGCCGCGGAAATTGCCCGGATCGCTGCGAATCCCGGCACCGTCTTCCTGGTACTGGTTGGAAACGGCCACGGTAAAAATGTCGCCACCTTGTCCGTAATAGGTTCCGCTAGTGTAGTAACCGGGGTTTTTTTCCACGTCGAGGAAGTTGTAGGCGATACGCTGGGCGTAGAGGAGGTTATCGTCGGCGTTGGCGCCGTTGCGGAGCCCACGGAAAAAGCCGACGGCGTATTGCAGGTGTCCATCGAAGAACGAACCCCAGATGGTGGCGCCGTCGTCGCGGCCGAAGGAGCCGGCGGAGGTGCCGTCCGATCGGATCGTGGTATTGAAATCCGCCGGTTCGAAAGGCGTGCCGGCGCCGAAGATGTTGTACACGGCGCTGAAAAACGGGCCGTTCATCTCGCGCCGCTCGGCGGGCACCAGCATGCGCCCCATCCAGATATTGAACATGGGATGGAATTCGAATTTGCCGATGGCGTCGAGTATGCGCATCTCGCCGCCGTCGCCGCAGGTCTGGCAGTCGGTGTTGAACTCGATCTTGAAATACTCGTGGATCTGACCGTTCAGGTAGAGACGGATATTGTCCAGATTGAAGTCGTTGGACCATTTGCCGGCGTTGGCGGCCTCCTCGGTAGCAGTGAAGCTGGTTCTAAGGCCGGCGCCTATGCTCACCCACTTGGTATCGTCGATCTTGAAGGTCGCTCCCCCAAGCGACACCGGTGCGTATACCGCCGTCAGCACCGCCAAGCCGACGCACAAGAGCGCGTTTCGCAAGCCTCGGCGGTCTGCTTGCATCGCGCTAGTCTTTCGATTGTTCATGAGTGACTCCCCTAATAAAGTCGGTTTACGAGGCTTCGCATCACCAGTCGTTTCGGGCCTGGAAAACGTCCCCGGGCCCGAATCGACCGCCGCGCGTAACTCGTTGTCGACGCGGGGGTAATTAGATTTCCGGGGGGTATGTGTCACAATCAGTCAAATGACGTATCCCGGAACGGGGGGTATCGGCTTAGAGTCTTGTAACGTCTCGCCGCTTGCAGCGGCTCAACTATTTTTGAGCGGTGAGCCGCCCCGCACGCGGGGTACTTTCTTTTGCTTGGCCAAAAGAAAGTACCCAAGGAAGCTCTGATTAAGTTTCCAGTGGGAAAGGCAAACAGTGCGACTGTTGGATCCAAAAGGTCCTCACCCAACCCAATCACGCCGCACTTTGCCTGTTGGGAGCCGCAAGCGGCGCTTACCCGTGCACCCGTTCGCCGGGAGCGAACGCCAACGTGCGAAGCACGGCCCTTCGACAGGCTCAGGACAGGTTTGTCCCAGCGGGAGAGGGCTCATTCAGAGCTTCCCCAAAAAAAAGACCACCCGAAGAGCACCCTGATCCTGCGCATCGGCGTCTGGGACCGGTGGCGACCGAAGGCACCTCCGTGTACCTCGGTCGCCACGCACGATCCCTCTCACGTCCCTACGGGCGATTCCGGTCCCAGACGCCGATGCTCGGGGTGCCCTACGGGATTAACCGCGGCGCGAAAACCGCTCTAATCCCAAAAAGCATACATTTATGCGTCTTTTAGTTTTGATCGCTTCCTTGAGCCTCTTCGGCGGCTGCTCCATCGGCTTGAAACCCCAAGGCGCTCCGCTCCGGCCCGAATCGGTGGGCGAGATTCTGTTCCACGTGGCGCCGGGCAATCTGGACGAAGCTCAAACCTCG
This sequence comes from Methyloversatilis universalis, assembly GCA_020723665.1. Taxonomy (GTDB): domain Bacteria; phylum Pseudomonadota; class Gammaproteobacteria; order Methylococcales; family Methylococcaceae; genus Methylocaldum. The sequence goes on along the minus strand of DYIL01000013.1, from coordinate 51,824 downwards.
GCTATGGCCGAACGGATCAGCAAGAATCTGCGTTCCTGGGGATATCCGGTGGAGCCGGATCTAGATGGGAACGGCGCCACTCACGAGATGGAAGCACGGGTCGGCAGGATCGAGAACAAGAGCACGCCCACCGGGTTCTCGTTCAGCATCGGCAATTCCGACCCGCGCGCACTCGATTTTCAAAAGGCGGACGTGTTGCCGGTGACCTGTACGCTCAAATCCACCGCGCATTTGTCCGAAACCGTAAGTCTCTTCATGGATTTCATCGCCGACGAGAAGATCAAGGATCCGGGCCGCGCCAAAAGCGACCCGGCACTGCGGGAAACTTACGAAAATCACATCGGAACGGTATGCTTCAATCTTCTCGACAAGCTGAAGGTGCCGAGGAAGAAAGCAGCCTCGTCGACCAGTACCAGCACCTGGATGCCCGAGATACGCATCGAAGTCACCGAAAAACCGGCGAAATCCGAAAGCCGGACCCCGACCGGCGCGCTTCCTGCGCTCCCCGTGGAAACGGATGGACCCACGAATCCGGATGCGCGGAACTCCGAAAACGGCCCTTCGAACCCGCTGGACGAGCCGCCCGTAAAAACCCAGACCAGCAGCAATTCCGAGAAAGGCCGAAAACGAATCATCATTCACAATCGCGGCAACCCGGTGATCCTCGATTTCGGTTTCGAACGGAAATAGGCCTGACGCCGGCTTCCTGCCGCTACCCGCCCTCTTAGCGTGCAAGCTTACGGTCTTCGCCCCAAATCGGGGCGGCGACCGCTCGCAGCCGCCCTCTTCTTCTGCCTTCTCCTTGTAGTCAGCTCTACGGCACGTGATTTGCTCGCCTCGTTGAATTCGAACGACAAACTGGAATTGCACTCGGCATAAAAACAACAAGATCAGACAAGAGGCAAACCATCGCTTTGGAAGGATTGAGCCGTCAGACCATCGTAAAGATACGGCGCGACTATAACGCCTGGGTCGCGAACGAGACCCTGGAAGACTATGCGCTTCGGTTCGCACCGCGGTCGTTTCGGAAATGGTCCGAGTTTCGGGTTGGGAACACCGCCTTCGGCTCGATTTCGTTCCTGGTGCTCGAAGCCATTGGCGGTTTTCTCGCGATCAACTACGGATTCATCAACGCCTGCTGGGCCATCCTCGCCGTCGGCCTCGTAGTTTTCCTCACCGGACTCCCGATCAGCTACTACGCCGCCAAGCACAGCATCGACATGGACCTTTTAACCCGTGGCGCCGGGTTCGGCTATATCGGCTCGACCCTGACCTCGCTGATCTACGCCTCCTTCACCTTCACCCTGTTCGCGCTGGAGGCGTCCATCATGTCGCTAGCGCTGGAACTCTACGCCGATATCCCCATCGCCGCCGCCCATGTCGTCAGCGCCCTCGTAGTCATTCCGCTTGTCACCTTCGGTGTCACCACTATCAGCCGGCTTCAGCTTTGGACCCAACCGCTGTGGATCGCGCTGCTGGTCGCGCCCTACGTAGCCGTCATCTGGCACGAACCAGAGGCTCTGGCCGAGCTCCCGCTGTTCCCAGGACGCGAGAACCGCGGCGCGCGGTTCGACTGGATACTGTTCGGAACGGCGGCGACCATGGCCTTTTCCATGGTGGCTCAAATCGGCGAGCAAGTGGATTTTTTAAGATTCCTGCCGGAAAAAACCAAAGAAAACCGATACCGGTGGTGGGCGGCCACCATCTTCGCCGGTCCCGGATGGATTCTCATGGGCATGGCCCGGCAACTGGGCGGCGCTTTCCTCGCCTTTCTAGCGCTCAAGCACGGCATCGCCGACGAGCGGGCGCACGAGCCCACCCAGATGTATCGGGTAGCCTACGGCTATCTATTCGACGACGGTCGGCTGGCGCTGGCGGCGACGACGCTGTTCGTGGTCGTATCGCAACTCAAGATCAATGTCACCAATGCCTACGCCGGCTCCCTGGCCTGGTCGAATTTCTTCTCGCGGCTGACCCATAGCCATCCCGGCCGGGTGGTCTGGCTGGTGTTCAACGTGCTGATCGCCCTGCTGCTCATGGAACTCGGCGTTTTCGGCGCGCTCGAGCGGGTTCTCGGCTTGTTTTCGAACGTCGCCATCGCCTGGATCGGCGCTTTGGTGGCCGATCTGGTGATCAACAAGCCGCTGGGCTTGAGTCCGCCCTTCGTCGAGTTCAAGCGCGCCTACCTGCCGGACATCAACCCGGTGGGCGTGGTGTCCACCCTGGCCGCCTCGGTCGTTTCCATCGCCGCCTACGCGGGTCTTTTCGGAGCGCTGCCGCAAGCGTTCTCGGCCTTCATCGCCCTGGCGACCGCTTTTCTGCTGACACCGGTCATCGCTTGGCTGACCCGCGGCCGCCATTATCTGGCGAGAGACCGCGACGACTGGGGTCCGGCCGCGCCTCAGGCCAAATGCTGCATCTGCGAGAACGATTTCGAGCCCGAAGACAAGGCCTATTGCCCGGCCTATCAGGGAACCATCTGCTCGCTCTGCTGCACCCTGGATGCCCGTTGCCTGGACGCCTGCAAACCGAACGCGCGGCTCAAGGACCAGCTGGAACGGGCCGGAACCCGCTGGCTGCCGGCCTGCCTGTCGCCGCAACTCCGACTGCGCCTGGTTCAGTTCGCGCTCGTTTACCTGCTGCTCGCCGCGCTCACCGGCGTGTTCGTGGGCGTCATCTATTACCAGGATATTCTCGTAACCGCCGCCGGGAATGAATCCTTGGCGCAAGCCTTGCTCGCCAATTTCCTCAAGGTCTATTCGGCGCTCCTGGTTTTCCTGGGGCTCGCTGCCTGGTGGGTCGTGCTCAACAACGAGAGCCGCCAAGTGGCGCAGGAAGAATCCGGAAAGCAAGCCGCTCTGCTGCTCAAGGAGATCGAGGAACACAAGAAAACCGACAGCATGCTTAAGGAAACACGGGAGGCCGCTGACCGCGCCAATCAAGCCAAGAGCCGCTTCGTGAGCGATATGAGCCACGAGATCCGCACGCCATTGAACAGCATACTCGGGTACGCCCAGATCCTGCGCAAAGACCCAAGTATTCCTCCCCATCGGCGGGAAGCGGTGGAGATCATTCAGCGCAGCAGCGAGCATCTTTCGTCACTGATCGAGGACATTCTCGACATTGCCCGCATCGAGGCGCGCAAGATCGAGCTGCGGCAGGCGCCTATCGATTTTCCCGACTTCATCGAGCAATTGGTGCGCATTTCCAAGCCTCAGGCGGAAGCGAAAGGACTAACTTTCCGCTGCCAGATCACAGACGTGCTGCCGCGCAGGATTCGCGGCGACCAAAAACGGGTGGGCCAGATTTTGATCAATCTGCTGAGCAATGCGGTAAAGTTCACCCAGGAGGGCGGGATCGTTTTCCGCGTGGGCTACAGCGGAGAAATCGCGCGCTTCCAGGTCATCGACACCGGCGAAGGCATAGCGCGCGACCAGATCGAAACCATCTTCCAGCCGTTTCGACGCCTGCCGAGAACCCGCGGCAATCCCATTCCGGGCAGCGGACTCGGGCTCACCATCAGCAAGATGCTCACCCAAATCATGGGCGGCGAACTGACGGTGGAGAGCGAGCCTCAAAAGGGTTCCGCGTTTGCCGTCCGGCTGTTTCTCCCCAGCCTGCAGGGCGCGGAAGAGGTTCGGGATGAAGGCGACATCGTGGGTTACCGCGGTCCGCACCGCAAGATCCTGGTGGTCGACGACCAACCCGAGCATCGCGGCATCCTGACCTCGGCCTTGACTCCTCTCGGGTTCGTCATCGAGGAGACGGGTTCCGGCGAAGAATGCCTGGCGATGGCAAAAGAATGGAATCCGGACCTGATCCTGCTGGACATCATCATGCCCGGGATGACCGGCATCGAGGCCGCGGCGCATTTGCGCCGGGCCGGCTGCAAAACGCCCATCATCGTCGTCAGCGCCAACGCCTACCAAAGCGACCGCCGTTCCGCCATCGCCGCCGGCTGCGACGACTTCCTGTCCAAGCCGATCCGGATCGAAGAACTCCTGCGCAAACTCAAGCTGCACTTGGGCCTGGATTGGCTTTACCAAGGAGACGACACGGGACAGATCGAAACCGCCCGCGAAACCCCGCAGCCGATGGTAAGACCGCCGCCCGACTGTCTCGACGAACTGGCCGCATTCGCGCGCATCGGCGATCTCCGGGGACTACAGGAGCGGCTGGAAGCGCTGGTCGAAAGCGATGCCGGCTACATCCCGTTCGCGACTCATATCCAGGCGCTTTCGCGGGAGTACCGTCTCGGCGACATCAAAAAAACACTCAGCGAGGTTTAAGATGAACTTGAAATGCCAATACCGCCAGGGCACGGTCATGATCGTGGACGACGTGCCGGCCAATCTCGCCCCGCTGTCCGACGCACTGGGAGAAGCGGGCTACCGCGTGCTGGTCGCGACCGACGGCGTCGCCGCCCTGGAACAGCTCCGCTACGCCGATCCCGACGTCATATTGATGGACGCGGTCATGCCGGGCATGGACGGTTTCGAAACCTGCCGCCATCTGAAAGCGAATCCCGCGACCCGCTCCATTCCCATCATCTTCATGACCGGGCTGGGCGAACTGGACGATCTGCTCCGCGGCTTTCGCGAAGGCGCGGTGGACTATCTGGTCAAGCCGATCCGCCATGAGGAGGTTCTAGCCCGGGTCGAGGCCCATCTGGCCCAGTCGCGGATGGTATACCGCGCGGAAGAAGCCCTGGAACGCAGCGGATTCGCCACGATCAGCATCGATGCCACGGGGCGAATCGTGTGGCTAACCTCCTCGGCCATCCGCTGGCTGGCGGCACTCTCCGGAACCCAGGTGCTCGATTTCGAAAACGCACCTCGGCATCTGCCCAATGCTCTTCGGGACTGGGCGCTGAAACGCATCGCTTCGGACGGGGTAACGGAAAACGAGCTGTTCACACTACATCGCGACGGCAAGAAATTCATCGCCAAGCTCGCTCCGTGCGAAAGCGGACGCGAATACCTACTCCTCTTGCAAGAATCTTCCGGCGACTGGAATTTGGAATCCTTGCGAGAGAGCCTGGGGCTCACCTTCCGCGAAGCGGAAATCCTCATGTGGATCGCCCGAGGCAAAACCAACCGTGAAGTCGGGACTATCCTCGGCAGCAGTCCCCGGACGGTCAACAAGCATCTGGAGCACATTTTCGAGAAACTGGGCGTCGGCACTCGCGCCGCCGCGGTCGCCGTCGTCATGGAGCGCATGAGGACGGGCGCCGAAGCGGCATAATCCTAGAAACGGCAGTAGAGGGTAGGATGGGTAGAGCGAAGCGAAACCCATCTTTCACAAATGGCTCGACATCAACCCCCTCCAGCGTATCCGACACCGCGGGCGAGGAACCCGGCTTTCATTCGCTTTCCGGGTGCTCTGCTGGAGACTAAACGGCAGAATCCAGAGGGCGTTCCTCCCCTTCTCCAGTCCCCATGACGCCCTGCGCCCGCCCCGCCACCGGCATTTCGCGGATGTCCGCATTCCAACGACGCGCCTCTTCGAGGCGTGCCCTCGCCTCGCGGGTATTCTGGCGTACACCATACGCCACGTACGCGAGGTCGGATAACGGCGCGCGTCTCCCGTTGAAAAACGGCCATTGCTTGTTCTTGCGATAAAAGGTTTCAAGGAAACTCGTGATAGCCAGGAGCGAAACTTTCCCCTGTGAATCCGTAGCCATCCACGGACCGCCGGAATCACCGCGCGTAGGCATGGGCTCGTCGAGCGAATAAGCCCCCTTAGGGAAGCTCTGAACAAGTTGATTCCGTTCACGCCCTTCGACAGGCTCAGGAAAGCGTTCGACAAGCTCACCGCTAACGGAATCAATAGGTTACCGTTCGTCCTGAGCCTGTCGAAGGACTTAATCAGAGCTTCCTTGGCTCGATCAGGCGATCATATTTCAATGAGAGCGACACTGCATAGCGGGGAAGTCTCGATCGGAAAACAAGCCTTCTAACCGCCGGATTTCGACCAGGTTGTCCGAGAAGGTCGGCGCATGACCGAAGTTGCAGTAGGCAGCCGAACTGACCACGTTGACCGATCCGTCACCGCGGTTGCGGCTCCGCCAGTAGCCCAAGGTCGCGACCACCACGCCGGGCGGCGTGTCCTCGGTCACCCGCGCGTCGGCCTCGAATTCGCCGCGGTCGTTGAACACCTTCACGCTGTCTCCTTCACGGATGCCACGCGGCTCCGCGTCGGCCGGGTTGATGAGCACGAATTGCTCGCCCTGGGCGCGGATCTTGTGCTCTTCGTTGGCGTAACAAGAGTTCAGAAAGCCGTGGCTTTTGGGCGTAAGGATGTTCAGCGGAAACCGCTTTGCCCGCTCGGGGTTGCTCTCGGGCCGCTCGCGGCAGGGCACGTAATCGGGCAGATCGTCGATCGGTTCCGCACCTTGGTTTCCTTCGTACATTTGCCGAAGGACGGCACCGACGAAATTGCCCTGGGCGGCGCCCGAAGCCTTGAATTCGCACTTTCCCGAGGGTGTTGGAAAGTTGCCTTCGGCATGCGGCGCCGAGGTTTCCGGTTTGCCGCCGCGGATGTGGGCATAACCGTGCCGCTCCAGATAGGCCAGGTCGATGCCACGGAGTCGAGGCGCGTTCCAATCGACGTAATGTTGGATCATCTCGCGATCGCTGCGCGTGAACTGCTCATCCTCGAACCCCATGGCTTTGGCCAACCGCCGGAACAACTCGGTGTTGGGCACGGCTTCACCCGGAGCCGGGATGGCTTTCTGGTTGAGGGTCAAATAGAGGTGGCCCCAGGACCACATGATGTCGTCCATTTCCCCTGCCATCGTGGCGGGCAGAACGATATCGGCATAGGCTGCGGTATCAGTGATGAAGTGTTCGCTGACCACCGTGAACAAGTCATCGCGCTTCAGACCCTCGACGATCTTGTTGCTTTCCGGCGCTTGCGAGACTGGGTTGGCGTTGTAGACCATCAGCGACTTGACCGGCGGCGCGAGCGGCATACGCCCGGTCAGCACGTCGCCCAGCATCAAAACATTGATTACGCGGATTCCCGGCTTGATCCATTCCGGCCGGCACACCCGATCCCAACGAATCGGAAACTCCCAGACCGGCATCTGAAGCAAGCCGCCGCCCACGTGCCGCCAGGCCCCGGTCAAGGCCGGCAGGCAGCACACCGCGCGGATGGTCTGCCCGCCGCCGTGATGCCGCTCCAGCGCGACGCCGATGCGAATGGCTGCGGGCTGGGTCGTGGCATATTCGCGGCTCAATCGCCGGATGTCGTCGGCGGAAATGCCGGTGATTTCGGCGGCATATTCGGGCGTGTAGCGCGCCGCCCTTTCTTTGAGCTCTTCGAATCCGACCGTGTACCGGGCGATATAGTCGTGATCCAGCAAATCGTCGGCGACGATCTGATGGATCATGGCCATGGCCAGCGCGCCGTCAGTGCCGGGCTTTGGGGCCAGATGCCAATCAGCTTGCTTGGCGGTGCGCGATTTGTAGGCGTCGATCACCACCACCTTTGCGCCGTTTTTCCGCGCCTGGTGGACGATATGCCAGTGATGCAGGTTGGTGCTGACCGAATTGCAGGCCCAGATAACGATGTATTTCGACTGGGCGAAGCTTTCCGGATCGACGCCGCCGGTAAGCCCGACCGTGAGCAGCCACGCCGTCGAGGAACCGCTCGCGCAGAAGGTCTTTTCGAGCACGCTCGCGCCCAGCTTGTTGAAAAACGCGTCGCCGACGGTCAGGCCTTGAAGGGTGCCTTGGTTGCCCAGGTAGTTATAGGGAAGGATCGCTTCCGCGCCATACTCGTCGATGACGGCGGTCCAGCGAATCTTGATCTCGTCCAGCGCCTCGTCCCAAGAAATCCGCTCGAACTGGCGGGAGCCCTTCGGCCCTATCCGACGCAAGGGGTAGAGCACCCGTTCGGGGTTATAGTGATGGTCGTGGAAATCCTTGAGCTTGGTGCAAAGGCCGCCGCGCGTGAACGGGTGATCGGGATTGCCGCGCACGTTGACCAGCCGCTCGTTCTCGACTTCGTAGAGCATCGCGCAGGTGTCCGGGCAATCGTGCGGACAGGCGCCGAAAACGGTCCGCTTCTCGCTGTTGGCCGCCATGTCTTCCTCCAGTCAATTATCGTTATCTATTAACCCGGTCGATAAATATCGGCCGGGTTAATCCGGGGCAGGGATGGCCCGACGCGGCAACAAGCCGCGTGAGCTGAGGCCCAAGCGTGTACCGGCCTTAAGCGGAGGCCCTTAAATATCAAGGGGTATTTACGGGCCTGATTAACAAATTCCGATCAAGACGAAACTTGGGCATCGGCGTACTCGATATCGGTGGCATACATCTCGTAAGCCTTGCTGTATTCCATGACCCGAGCCACCTCCCTGATGAAACCTTCGCCGTACCCTGCCCTGCGCAGCAGGTGAAACCCCACCTCCATTCCGGAACTGATGCCGCCGCCCGTGATGATCCGTCCGGAATCGACCACTCGCGCGCGGCTGATGCGGCAGGCCGGGGCGAGTTCGGCCAGGCGGTCGATGGGCACCTTGCCGGACGGGGATTGTTCCACGCGATCGGGCTCCTTGCGGTTGGTCGCTGCTTTTCCGTCCAACAGCCCCATCCTGGCGTAAATCCACGAGCCGGTACAAACCGAAACCAGCAGGGTTTTCTCGGGCAGGCCGCGGATAAACTCGTGAAGATGCGCGTTGTTGATCTCCTGCCGCGTGCCGAAACCGCCCGGGATCAGAAAGGCGTCCATGTCGGGCCGGTCCGCGAAAGAATAATTGGGCAGCACCGTAAAGCCGGCCTGCGCCTGTACGGGACGCAAGGATTCGGCGATGAAAAACGCCTCCAGTTCGGGATCGAATCGACGGGCGACCGAGAATACGCCATAGGGCGCCGCGAAATCGACGATCTCCAAGTCCTTGCAGATGTAAATGCCTAATCGGAAACCGGGTTTGAACGTGTAACTCATGGTTGTTTCCTTGTGTTGGTCGAGGGCCTATCCGCTGTGTAGACAGATCCGTCTACAGCATTGAGGAGGCAGACCATTCTGTCAATAATCCCATAAACACTTTCAAGAGCTTTTATGACTCAAGACGCCGCGCCTATTACGCCCTCGGCCCGCGACCGCATCCTGGAAACCGCTCAGCGGCTGTTCTACCGGCACGGCATCCGCGCCGTCGGCGTGGATCGCATCATCGCCGATTCGGAGGTCGCCAAGATGTCTTTTTACCGTCACTTTCGGTCGAAAAAGGAGCTGGTGGTCACATTCCTGGAACGGCGCCACCGGTTCTGGATGGATTGGTTTACCCGGCGCGTTCGGGAGTTGACCGAAAATCGGACTTCACCCGGCCTAACCGTCTTGGCGGACGCACTCGAGGAGTGGTTTTCGGAACCCGACTTTCGAGGCTGCGCCTTCATCAATACGGTCGCGGAACTGAGCGAAGATTCGGCGGAAGAACGTCGGATCGCAGCGGATCACAAGCGCGAACTAAGGGATTTCATCAGGACGCTGGTCCCGGAACGGCCGGGACTCTCAGCGGACGACATGGCGGATCGGGCTCTGCTGATCATCGACGGTGCCATCGTGCGGGCGCAGATGACGGGCAGCGCGAAACCGGCCGAGGACGCGCGCGCCTTGCTTGCCCTGCTGGATGCAAAGATTTCCGGCTCGTCGTAATACAGGAAATGCGTATTGACACCCCAGCAAACAGGCTGAGCTTTTCTGGTGCATCGAAGCGGTCAACCGCCGTTTCCAGGTTCAAATGAGCCCTCGATTCATACACCGGCGAACGTTCACCGCTATGATATAGCCTCAAATCTCTGGAAACGTCGCTAGATTCGCGCTTTGCACAGAGTATTGCGATCCGCAGACCTGGACCAGCGAAGTCGTCCGTTCGACCCGATTTTCCGTCACACTGCCCTCACCCGCCTGCGCCATGGTCTGGAGCACCGAGGTCTGCATCGCGACTTGCGCGGCTAGCGAGTCGCTCGACACGTGCAAGCCGCCTTCCACGCGATCCAGCTCGCTGTCACCCAGCGCGGACGATGCAATGCCCATATCTTGCCCGGCCAGCTTATCCAAAGCATGAAACTCGGATTCAGCATAGGCCAGAGTCATGGATGAGAGGATGAATAACATCAGGCCACAGCATGTGAATGATTTTTTCACGCAGTCCTCCATCAATTTCCGTTTGAACCCAAAAAGGCGGGGGAACGCAAGATCGCTCCCCCACCCTATTGTCCGGCCCTATCGAGGTTTCCGTATGGGCCCTGCGCTTGTCTTATCTAATGGACTGTGTCGTCGTCTGCACGACGGTCTGGCTGGTACGCTTGCTCAAGACACCCAGATTAAGTGCAATCACCGTAGGTACGGCCACATTAAGACACGTGTTCGCAAAACCTGAGCAAGAACCACCCCCACGATTATTCATATGACCGCCTTCGACGGCAGCGAGTCGTCCCTCGGTCATCGGGGTCGCGCTGGACATCTTACTTAATGCCTTAAACTCGTTGTCGGCCATCACCGGCCCGGCGACCAGAGCTGACGACAGCGCAACGGCTAATACATAGGACTTCATAATCGAACTCCTTCTCTCATCATTGACCCTAATGGTATTGGTGTGATGACGACTCGAATCCGGAGTCGAATCGACATGAACCTTCCCGCGGAGCCCAATCCGTTAGGGCTCCGTACCCGAACTCGTCGGGGCTTACGGATACGACATCGAACTCCTTTTTCTCATCGTCCAAATTTTTCGATAGCGGCTCGGTTCGAGAGTTTCAAGGAAAAACTACTTATAGCCTCTTGATCTCGGCCCGGTTCGGCTCGAGCGAGCGAACGCCGACGATCGCTGATCGATGAACGCGAAGAGGATTGCGGTTCGTTCGATAGGCTGAACCTTTCCAAGCTCGCCCTTTCACAGAGGACGCCAATGCATGGTCACGTGCCGTCATGGAACGGCCGGTACCGTTCAAATGGCGGCAACCTTTCAGCGCACCCGGCGCTTCCGCCGGTCCCCGCTCCACGCGTCCCGCTCGGAATCCGTTGAACGTTCGCGGCAGATTCTCGATACGGTGGGCGCGGAGCGCGATATTTCGCCAACAATAACAAAGCCATGATGACTACCGTATCCGACATGACGCTCGAGCGGATGCTGCGCGATGCCGTGTGCTCCTTAGCTTTGCGATGGGCGTCAAATTTGCCTTCATTTGGGTTTGGTTACGGTGCTGCGCCGAGGCGGCGACTGCCGGACCAGCTCGGCCCGTTCGCCGATCCGTTCAGGCAGATCCAGGGCCAAAACGCCGAGTTCGATTTCGCCCATGTCCGGCCCGCTCTCGGCTTCGTCGGCCCCCAACAGAATCCGGGCATGGGCCGGTTTACGCGCGTCGCTCTCGCCCTTGTTGACCCACCCGTCCATTCGCGCCCTCCTCCCCGGTCAGCGTCACTCGATATTCTTTCGCCATCTTCGCCTCCTGACCCAAGAATCCGGCCATAAACGCCGAACGATTATTCCTTGGACCCGGCAATCGAGGCGTGATGCTGCACTAGCCGCCCCCTTCCCGTTGTCGACGTATCCGACAAGCCATGGTCACGTAGATGCCTGATTCATCCCCCTGAACGCAGCGCGTCGTTGCCGCAGGAGTGCTTCGTGCCGTAGGATGCGGCACGTCTTCGATCATGCGACGAACCGAATCAGAATCGCCGATGCCGCAATCCAACCGACTGCCCACCGATCCTACCCCCGAGTTCGACATCTACGCCGCGGAGCTGGCCGGGCTGAACCTGGTCGAAGCCAGCGCTGGCACGGGCAAGACCTGGACGATTTCCGGACTTTACGTCCGGCTGATTTTGGAGCTCGGCCTGAGCGTGGACCAGATCCTGGTGGTGACCTACACCAAGGCGGCGACCGCCGAGCTCCAAGGGCGCATCCGCACGCGCTTGCGGGAGGTTCTTTGCGCTTTCGAAGCCGGTGACAGCGAGGATGAATTCTGCCGCCGCATCGTCGAGCTTTACGGCGATCGGGCCGAAATTGCCACGCGCCGCCTCGGCTACGCGATCAGCGGTTTCGACGAGGCCGCGGTTTATACCATTCACGGATTCTGCCAGCGGCTGCTGAATGAAAGCGCCTTCGAATCGGGGGCGGATTTCGATTGCGAACTGATGCCGGACGAGACCGATCTGCTGCGGGAAATCGTCGACGATTTCTGGCGGCGGGAGGTCTATTTCGCCTCCGGGGCCTGGGCCGAGTATCTGGCCCGGGAGAACCAATCGCCCGATAACTGGCTGCGTGAAATCCAGCCGCATGTCGGCAAGCCGTTCCTGAAAATCGCGGCGCCTTCCGAGCCGCCGGACGAAAAGGAAGCCATCGCCCGCTTCGGGCGGGCGGTGCTCGAAGCGGCGGACGTCTGGCATGCCGAAAGGACCGTCATCGAGGCCATGCTGCGGGATTATCCCGACTTCAACCGAACCCGAGTCAAACCCGAGAGCTTGCGGAACTGGCTATCCGAAACCGCAGAGTTTTTTTCGAGATGGCCGGCACCGGAACGGACGCCTCAACCGCTCGTATTGCCGGAAGTCCCGCCCCTGCTCGACTTGCCCGAAGGTCTTCGCCGTTTTTCATTCCGTGCGCTCGCCGCTGCCGTCAAAAAAGGCCGTCAGCCGCCGCAGCATCCGTTCTTCCAACGGTGCCAATCCGTGATCGAAGCGGACGAAGTCCTGCGGCGGAATTTAGAAGTCCGGCTTCAGCATCTCAAGGCGCGTCTGATCGACTTCTGCAATACCGAACTAGACCGGCGCAAGAACGCGCTGCAGGTCGTCTGTTACAACGACGTGCTGAACCGTCTGGCCGCCGCGCTGGACGCGGAGCACGGCGACAGCCTCGCGGAGACCGTCCGCCGCCGTTACCGCGCCGCCCTTGTCGACGAATTCCAGGATACCGATCCGATTCAATACCGCATCTTTCGCCGCGTCTACGGGGACGGAGGTTCGCCGGTATTCTTCGTCGGCGATCCCAAGCAGGCGATCTACGGCTTCCGCGGCGCGGACATCTTCAGCTATCTCGAAGCACGCCGCCATGAGCGCATCACCCGCCGTACGCTGAAGACCAACCAGCGCTCCGAGCGCGATCTCATCGCCGCCGTCAATGCCTTGTTCGCCGGCCATCCGAAACCGTTCCTGCTCGACGAGATTCCCTACCCCGAGGTCAAACCCGCCGCACGTCAGCGCGCCGCGTTGGCCATCGAAGGCGACAGCGGGGAACCGTTCCGTTTCCTCCTGCTGCCGCCGGAACAGGACGACAAAGGCAAGGAAAAACCATACTCGAAAGGCGCAGCAAGCCGCTTGGCCGCCCTGACGACCGCCTTCGAAATCGCCCGGCTGCTCAACGCCGGAAGCGAGGGCAAGGCCCGCCTGGGCGAGCGGAATCTCGACGGCGGCGACATCGCCGTGCTGGTCTCCACCCATGTGCAAGCGCGCTTGATGGAAGAGGCGCTGGCGTCCTGCGGCGTCCCCAGCGTGCGCCAAGGGCAGGAGAGCGTGTTGTCGAGCCCCGAGGCGGCCGAACTCGAACGAATCCTACGGGCGATCGCCCAACCTGGACGCGAACCGCTGCTCAAGGCCGCGCTGGCGACGGAGCTCATGGACTTCACGGCCAACGCCATTTTCGAGCTGCAAAAGGACGAAGACGCTTGGGATGCGATCTCCGATCGCTTCCAGGCCTATCATCACGTCTGGCTGAGCGAAGGCTTCATGCCGATGTTTCGCCGCTGGTTCGAGGACGCCCGCATCACCGAGCATCTGCCGAAATTCCGGGACGGCGAGCGGCGTCTGACCAATCTCCTGCACCTGGCCGAGCTGCTGCAAGTGGAAAGCCGCAAGAAATCGGGCATCGATGCGCTGCTGGGCTGGTTCGGGCGCGCCATGCGAAATCCTTCCAAAAACGACGAAACCGCTCTTTTGCGGCTGGAGAGCGACGCCAAACGCGTCAAGATCGTCACCGTACATACCAGCAAGGGGCTCGAATACGCGATCGTGTTCTGTCCGTTTCTTTGGGACGGGCGGCTGCGGCAGCGAAAAGCGCCGTCCGTGCTGTTGCACAGCAAGGGCGAATCATTGCTGGATCTCGGTTCGGAGCAGCTCGAGGAAAATCGCCGCCAGGCGGTTCTGGAAGAAATGTCGGAAAACCTGCGCCTCCTCTACGTGGCGCTCACACGCGCCGTGTACCGCTGCCATGTGGTCTGGGGCAACGTTCGAAACGGCCGGGACAAGAGCGAAGGCTTTCACTCCACCGCCATGGCCTGGCTGCTGCACGGCGGCTCGGCGGCGCCGGAGGACGACCCGCTTTCCGCCCTGGAATCGAGGCTCCAGGATGCCAGTACTGATTTCATTGCGGCCGATATCCGGCGATTTGCGGAGCGAGCGCCCGGCTGCGTGAGTGTCGGATTCGTCGAAACCCGTTCCGTCCGCTACCGGGGCACGGGAGCGGACAGCGGCCCGGCGCTGGCCGTTCACCCCTTCCGGCGTCCGCCGCTCTACCCGAGCTGGCGAATGAGCAGCTTCTCCGGTCTGACCACGGGGCGGCACAGCGAAGCACCGGATTACGACATTCCGGCCGACTCCGATTTGGCGGAAGCGGCGGGCGATTCGATGTTCGCGTTTCCGCGCGGCGCCAGGGCCGGTTCGTGCCTGCACGCCATACTCGAGGAGTGGGATTTCACCTGTCGGGATTCCGAACGGCTAGGCGAACTCGTCCGCCGCAAGCTGAAAGCGCACGGCATCGACGACGCCTGGACGCCAACCGTGCGCCAGACGATCGAAACCACCCTCGAAACTCCGCTTGACGATACCGGGCTCAAGCTGTCGGACATTCCGGCGGAAAAGCGCCTGGCCGAAATGGAATTCACCTATACCTTGCGCGGCGGCGATTCCGACGGTTTACGGAGACTCCTCGCCGATCCCCGCTTCCGATGCGACCACCGCTATGCCGAGGCCGCCCGGCAGCTCGACTTCGCGCATATCGAGGGCTACATGAGAGGCTTCATCGACCTGGTATTCGAAACGGATGGCCACTATTACCTGCTCGACTGGAAATCCAACTGGCTCGGCCACACCGCCGCCGATTACGTCCCCGACCGCTTGGCTGCCGCCATGGCGCGCGAGCATTACTATCTCCAGTACCTCATCTACACCGTCGCCCTGCACCGCTACCTCAAGCAAAGGCTTCCGAATTACGACTACGAAACCCATTTCGGCGGCGTGTTTTACTTGTTCCTGAGGGGCATCGCGCCGGAACGGAAAACCGGAATCTTCAGGGACAGGCCCCGCTGGGAGTTGATCGAGGCCTTGGACGAACTCTTGATGGCAGGACTCGACGCGCCTCGACTCGCGGAAGCGGGTTAGAGCCCATTCGGGAGAGTCACAAATCCCTTCTCGGATCACCGGAAACCGTCCGACCCGGGCCGCCGGGGTCATTTTGTCCCTGCAGTTCAGGGTCGGCGTCCCAGTCGTCCATTTCAAACCGATCCCTGAGCAGCGCGCTCGCGCCGGTCATTCCTTCAATCCGCTCGTGGCGATGCCTTGGATGAAAAGGCGCTGGAACACTAGGAATATGATCAAGGTCGGTAGGGCGATGAGCACGGCTCCGGCCATCAGCAGGGTCCATTCCACCCTGAACTCGTAGCGGAACATGGCGAGACCGACCGGAAGGGTGAACCGGTCGCTGGTGGTGGCCACGACCAGAGGCCACAGGAATTCGTTCCAATTGCCCTGAAAGGTGTAGATACCCAGCGCCGCCAGCGCTGGCTTCGAGGTCGGCAACACCACTCGCCAGAACACTTGGAACCGGTTGCAGCCGTCTATGAAGGCCGCTTCTTCCATCTGACGGGGGATGGACTCGAAAAACTGTTTCATCAGAAAGATGCCGACCACCTGCACCATGGCCGGCGCGACCAGCGCGGTATAGGTATTCACCAGACCCAGGGCGTTCAGGAGCATGAATTTGGGCACCAGGGTCACATGGGCGGGCACCATCAGCGTCGCCAGCAGCAGAGTGAATAGAACGTTCCGCCCCGGAAAGCGTAAGTGGGCGAAGGCATAGCCGGCGAGGGCGTCGAAAAAAAGATTTGCCGAGGTCACGGCCAGCGCGACGCCAGCGCTAGTGAGCAACCACCGGGCAAACGGGATTTCGGTCCAAAGACGGCGGTAATTTTCGAGCGTAAATGGGTCCGGAACGAGTTTCATCGGCCAGCGGAACACATCGCCTGGCGGCTGCAACGAGACCGACAAAGACCAAAGAAAGGGCAGCGTGAAAACGGCGGCGGCCACGAGCAGAAGCGCGAGGATGCCCGATCGCGCGACTCGTCTTCGAACCACGCTTATTTTCATCATGGCGCTTCCGGACGGATGATTCTCCGCTGTACGCGGGTGACGAACAGGATGATCGCGAACAGCACCACGGCCGCCGCCGCATAGCCGAAGCGGAAGTACCGGAAAGCGCTGTTGTAGACGAAATAGCTGAGCGTAGTGGTGGCGTTGACCGGCCCGCCCGCGCTCATCATGTAAATTTGATCGAATACCTGAAAGGTGCCGATGATACCCAGCGTCACCACGAAAAACAGCGTCGGCTTTAGCCCCGGCACCGTGACGTACTGGAATCGCGCCCATGGACCCGCACCGTCGATGCGTGCGGCCTCGTAAAGCGAGGCCGGGATATTCCGGAGCCCGGCGAGAAACGCCACCATGAAATAGCCGGAGGTCGACCAGACGTTCACTGCCATGATGGCGCCGAGCGCGTATTTGGGCGATCCGATCCAGTCCGGCCCCTCGATGCCGAACCGGAACAGAACGTAATTCAGCAAACCCGGTTTCGAGTAGATCCACAGAAAGATGATGGACGTCACCACCGAGGAGGTGATGGCCGGGATGTAAAACGCGGCGCGGAAAAATCCCCGGGCAGGGATGTTCCAGCTGACGGCGAGCGCTAGCAGCAAAGCCAAAAGCGTCTGAGCCGGTACCACGCCCAGGACATAGACTGTAGTGTTGCGCAGAGCGGTGAGAAACCGTTCGTCGCCAGCCAATTCGACGAAATTGGCCGCCTCCACCCAATGCAGGTCGGCCCGGAAAAGATTCCAGTCAAAGAAAGCGACGACGAAGATGAAAACCAGGGGGCTGAAGGCGAAGAGGGAGAGGACGATGAGCGCCGGAAGCAGAAAGAAATAAGCGGCCCGTGCTTCGCGGCGACGCTCGGGCATGTCGGCGGGGCGGCCCGGACCGGTGTTGCGACTTATGGCCTTGGACAACATCGGCGTGAAACTGTCTTTCCCGTTCCACTCGGCGTCTCAAATCATCGAGCGTCGGTTGAACGGCTGCATCCGTGAGAAAGATGGCTGGCAGCGCGCTTTGGGTTTCGTCCAGGATGCGCTGGTTCACCCGGAATTGCCAGATCCGTGCGTGATCCAGACTTTTAAGAAAAAACCCGCTTCAAAGGATCACGCTCGATCGCCGCTTCCTGCGCGACCGAGCGCCGCGCCGGCAGCCCGATGTCCGATTTGACCCAGATGCGCCCGCCTTCCGGACCGGTGAGGTAGCGAAGCAGCCGCCACGCCAACTCCGGGTTTCGGGTCCTTTTGGGAATGCCGTAGCCGACCGCGAACGCGACCGAGGCCGGCAGCTTTCCGACCGGCAACACAGCCACGCGGTACGGGACGCTCGCATAAGTCTCGTTCAGGAAATTCGCCGCCCACAGCCCCGAAATCGCCATGGCGACGCGCCGGCGGCCGAAGGCGTCCATGTTCCAAGCGGCTCCGACGTCCGAAGGCATGACGGCGATCCCGCCGGTCTTCATCCTCCGAAGGAAATTCAGCGCCTCGACGGAGGCCGGCTCGGCGAAAACGATGCGGCCTCGCCCATCGATAAAGTCGCCCCCATTCTGCCAGACGAACGGCAGCGAGTACTCGAGGTCTTCGGCATGACCGTATCCATACTGGTCGATCCTGGTGTCGCCGTCGGTATCGCGGGTGAGCCGCCGGGCGAACTCGGCGAATTCGTCCCAATTCCGCGGCGGGACCGCCAGCCCCGCCTCTTCGAACATGTCCGGATTGAAGTAAAGCGCCAGGGTGGAATGATCCTTGGGCAAGCCGTACAGCGCACCGCCGGAACGAAACGCATCGAGCAGCACCGGTTCGAAATCGTCCGGAAAAAAGCCGGGGTCACGGCCGATAAAATCGTCGAGCGGCAATAAAACGTCGTACTCGACCAGCAGCGGAATCCAGAAGGCCTCGATCATGATCACGTCCGGCGCGGTCCCGGTCGCCAGCATGAGCAGCAGCTTGTCCATGTAGTTGGCCGCGATCGGCTCGTACCGAACCGAGAGCCCGGGATGCCGTTGCTCGAATGTATCGACGAAGGTCCGCGTGAGAGTCTCTTCGATCGGCGATGCGATCCAGCCGGTCAGACGGATCGGAACGGCATCTTGCTGCTCGCACCCAGATAAAAAAAGCGCAAGCCACAAGACGATCGATCCGAAAGGCGTGATACCGCTCCGGTACATCAAGCGTTTTTAGCCTTAAGGAAGCTTTGAACAAGCTGATTCCATTGGGGTCGCCGGCCAAGGACGGCCAATCTGCAAATGCTTAAGGAAGCTCTGATCGAGTCCTTCGACTTCGCTCAGGACAGGCCCTTCGGGCCGTGCTTCGCACGTTAGCGTTCGCTCCCGGCGAACGGCTGCACGGGTTGGCGCTTGCGACTCCCAACAGGGACAGTGCGGCGTGATCGGGTAGGGTGAGGGCCTTTTGGATCCAACAGTCGCACTGTTCGCTTTTCCCACCGGAAACTTAATCAGAGCTTCCTTAAATCGATTCCCTCGAACTGAATGCGCAGACGATTTCCACCAAACCTGTCTTGCCGAGCGCGCGATCAAAACGCTCTACCGGCGTCGGCCCTGTTCATAACGTTAGCGGCGCGTGCCTTAGTTTGCCGAAATCACCGGAACTGCTGACACCTGACGCCGCCCGCCGTACCGACGGACGTCTGGCAAACCGGCAGGCACACGATGAATTCGCTGCCCTTGCCCGGCCCATCGCTTTTGGCTTCGACCCAACCGCCGTGCAATTCGACGATCTTTTGCACGATGGTCAACCCCAACCCCAAGCCTCCCTGCGCCCGATCCAGGGTGCGTTCGGCCTGCGTGAAGAGCTTGAAGAGCTTGGGCAGCAGGTTTTTCGGGATGCCTTCGCCGGTGTCGCGCACGGACACGAGCACGTCGCCGTCCCTTCTAGCCACGGTCAACCAAATCTTACCGCCTTCGGGTGTGTACTTCGCGGCGTTATTGAGCAGATTGCCCACTACCTGCGCCAGACGTATGACATCTCCGTTCAGCAGCAAGGGGTCTTCGGGCAGCGTGAGATTCAGTTCGTGGCGCCGGGCCTCGATCAGCGGACGGCTGGTTTCCAGCGCCAAATCGATCACCTCGTCCATATCGACCGTGGTTTTGTGCAAGGTGATTTTGCCTTGCACGATACGCGAGACGTCGAGCAAGTCGTCCACCAAGTGCGCCAGTTGATTGACCTGCCGGTCGATCACCTCGCCCGCCCAGGCCAGCTTGGGATGAGGCAGGCCGATCTTTTTCATGACCTTGACGGCGTTTCGAATCGGCGCCAACGGATTCCGCAGTTCGTGCCCCAGCATCGCCAGAAACTCGTCCTTGCGGCGATCCGACTCGCGCAAGGCTTCCTCGGCCTGCTTACGCTCCGTAATGTCCAGGAACGCCCCTATGCATTGCCGCACCGAACCGTCCGGATCCCGCGAAAAAACCGAGTCGCGCGACAAACACCATATCCAGCGGCCGTCCGCCGTCTTGAAGCGGTATTCGATCTCCAATACCTCGCCGTCCGCCATGCTCGCCAGTTTGGCCAGGTGCGCGGCGACGCACACCTGGTCCTCGGGATGAAACAACGCGAAAAACCGGTCCCCTCGTATGGCGGCAAGGTCTTCGAGGGTATAGCCGGTCAGCCTGGTGTACTGGCTGTTGATGAAGGTATCGGTGCCGGCCCTCAGGTCGTAGATATAAAGGCCGTTCAGGGAAGACATGAGCACTTTGCGGGCGAAGGTTTCTTCGTCCTTGAGCCTTTGCTCGGTTTCCCAACGTTCGATGATTTCCGTCTTCAGCTGCTTCTCGCGATCGATGGCGGCCTTCATCGCGCGCGCTTCCGCTTTTTTCAGTCGATCGATCACCAGGCTGATCAGCGTTCCGACACTGAAAAGCAGGAGCAGCCGCAGCCTTTCGGCCGTTTCCGCCACGCTCGGCGAATAACGGGGCTCAAGCAGAAAGTACAGGCTGATGAGGGTGCTCAACGCGGTAGCGAAAAACCCCGGAACGAATCCTCCGAGCCATGCGGCCGGCATCACGACGACCAGGAACAAAAGCAGCGGCGGCGATCCCTCGAACACCGGACTGAAAACCGCCAGTAAGAGCGCTACGGCCGATGTGCCGAGCACCGTCACAAGATAGCTGTTCAACAAAAACCGTTTGATTTGAGTGCGCTCCCAATTTAACGCAGAAAGCACTCCCTGTCGGCGGCCAAGAGCCTATCCCGGTAGGTCACAAAACCCTTCAAATCGGGTCAGGACGGTCCTTTGTCCGTCGAAAGGCTCGGGGCGAACGGCCTACCGAGATAGACTCTAAGTAATCTTACTGATTCGACTCCGTTAAGACTGCGGAGGCAAACTGGAAGTTTCATCGCTCGAGCCAATTTTCAGCCTTTTCACAGAAACGCCTGCGGGAATACCCGGCCGGCCGATCCATTACAAACAAGCTTTTACGTCGGCCGCTACTCACTGCGGGCGACTTGCCTCATCATGTAATGAACCGCGTCGCGGACGGCGTCGTCGCTCAGGTCGGCATGGGCGCCCTTTTCCGGCATGGTCAGAAACCCTTCGGTCGCATGATCCATCAACAGCGAAGGCAATCCAAGAAGACGCGATTCCCAGGCTTCGGGATCATCCAGCGTTGGCGCTCCGCCTTGGCCGGAATCATGGCATTCGGCGCAGAAGGCATTATAGACGTACCTGCCGCGGCTATAGTCCGGTTGGCTGAAGTCCGTCTGCACTGATATTTTCGTCTCAGACGCACAGCTTGCCAAAAACAGGGCAAGAGAAGCAGCAGTAATGGAACGATTTGATACCATGCACACCACTATCGTTCGGTTAAACAACGGAAAATCACGTCTCGAAGGGATTCCAGACTTAAGGAAGCTCTGATAAGTTTCCAGTGGGAAAAGCGAACAGTGCAACTGTTGGATCCAAAAGGCCCTCACCCAAGCCCATCACGCCGCACTTTCCCTGTTGGGAGCCGCAAGCGGCGCTTACCCGTGCACCCGTTCGCCGGGAGCGAACGCTAAGGTGCGAAGCACGGCCCTTCGACAGGCTCAGGACAGGTTTGTCCCAGCGGGAGAGAGCTTATTCAGAGCTTCCTTAACGAACCAGCATTGATCGAATGAATCAGTCGGCAATCCTCCGCCGACGACATCGGAACAGGATTGCCGACCTAGCGAACCTGCAGAATCACCATGGTGATGTCGTCCGCAAACTCGTTCTTGCCGCAGAAGGCCCGCAGGTCGGTCATCAGTTTGCGAATGGTCGTCTCCGGCGACTCCGAGCGGTCAGCGGCAAAAAGATTGCACAATCGCGAAATGCCGAAGAATTCTCCCTGTTCGTTCTGCGCCTCGATCACCCCGTCGGTATAGAGCAGCAGTCGGTCGCCCGGTTCCAAGATCAGCGTTCTTTCTTCGAAAAACACGT
The DNA here is from genome assembly GCA_020723665.1 of Methyloversatilis universalis. Taxonomy (GTDB): domain Bacteria; phylum Pseudomonadota; class Gammaproteobacteria; order Methylococcales; family Methylococcaceae; genus Methylocaldum. The sequence goes on along the minus strand of DYIL01000013.1, from coordinate 30,047 downwards.
CCGGCTTGACGCCCAGGATCAATCCTTCCGCATCCAGTTCGCTGCAGGTCCGGTTCCGCTGCCTCTGCAACAAGGCCCGGTTGTGGCCGGCATTGGCATAGCGCACGAGGCGCCGTCCGAGATCGTATTTCAGATAGAACATCGTGATGAAAAGCTCGGCCGCACTCAAATCTTCGTATAGAAGCTGGTTGAGCGCCCGTAGGACCTCGGCCGCGCTCTGTTGCGCCGCGCCTGCCGGCGTCTTCCGGGTCTCTGCTTTCAAGGTGCTGCGCATTTCAGTCATGATGAGGGCGGCACCGACGCTGTGACCCGATACGTCGGCAACCACGATGTCCGCGTTGTCATCGTAATGGAAGTAATCGAAATAATCACCGCCGACGTGGGTCGCCGGGACGCAAACCCCGGCGATCTCCGCTCTCGGAAGCCGCAGCGGCTTTTTCGGCAGCAGCGAGAGCTGAATGTGTTTGGCGATTTCGAGTTCGTGCCGCTCTTCTTCCGCCCGCCGGCGCTCGGTCACGTCGGTTTGAATGCCGATGTAATGCGTAACGATACCTTGTTCATCACGCACCGGCGACAACAGAAGTTCGTTCCAAAACGGGGTTCCGTCCTTTCGGTAATTGCGCAACACCACTTCGCAGCTGATCCCTTGCCTCAGTGCCTCTCGAATCTTTTCTTTGGCGGCTTCCCCGGTTTCCGGACCCTGCAATATCTTGAGATTCCTTCCCAACAGCTCCTCGCGCGTATAGCCGGTAATCCGGCTCAGCGCCGGATTGACGTAGATATTCGGATAATGCGGCTGGCGGGCGTCGGCGATCACGATCCCGACGCTCGCCGCTTCGATGGCTCGCTCGCGCAGCCGCAGAGTATCCTCGACCCGCTTGCGGGCCGTGATGTCCAGATCCATGCCGCGCCATTTGACGACCTGGCCCTGGTCGCCGAATATCGGGGCTCCGGTTGATTCGGTGAAAACCTCGTGCCCGTCCCGGTGGCGGTAATGATTGATGAGCTTGTAAAAACCCTCGTGAACGCGTTCGGTGGGCGGCAAGGTTTCGGTCCAGTGGCGTCTGTCCTCGGGGGTGAGAAGTTCCAGGTAGCGCTTGCCGATGATCTCTTCCGGCTTCAGACCGAGAATGGCGTAGACGGCGCCGCTGCTGTAGACGTAACGGCCTTCCGGGTCCTGCTCCCATAACCACTCGCCGACCATTTCCGCCACTTGCCGAAAGCGCTCTTCGCTTTCCTGTAATGCCTCCTTATCGCGCTTCTGCTCGGTGATGTCCCGCTGGGTCGCGAGATAACGGGTGACTTTGCCGGAAGCGTCGCGAATCGGCGTGATGGTTTCCAGAGCCCAATACAGTTCGCCCGATTTTTTCCGGTCCTGAATCTCGCCTTGCCACTCCTCGCCCGCCAGAATCGTATCCCAAAGCCGCCTGTACACGCCCAACGGGGTTTGCCCCGATTGCAGCAGCCGCGGGTTCCGGCCGATGACTTCGTCGACCTCGTAGCCGGTTAGGCGGCAAAAAGCGCGGTTCACGAAAGTAATCCGACCATCCAGGTCAGCGATCATAATGGCGTTCGGACTTTGCTCCACCGCTCCGGACAGGATCGACAGGTATTCCTCGTTCTGCTTCCGGCGGGTCAGGTCATGGGTAATGCCGACGAACAGCCGGCGATCGCCTTGCTTGAGCTCGCCGACCGAGAGGTACATCGGGAAGGTGGAGCCGTCCTTGCGCTGGCCCGCGACTTCCCGGCCGATGCCGATGATCTTCCGTATACCGCTTTTGCGATAGCTGGCCAGGTAGCCGTCGTGCTCCTCGCGATACGGCGAAGGCATGAGCCGGTTGACGTTCTCCCCGATCAACTCCTCCCGCTTGTACCCGAAAAGACGTTCGGCGGCCGGATTGAGCAACTGAATAATTCCGTCTTCGTTGATGACGATAACCCCGTCGGTGATGGTATCGAGTATCGCCTTAAGATTGAATTCCGCGTCCAATGCGCCATCGCATCTCTCACGCGGCTCGATGCGAGTCAGCTGAAGAAGATTCAGATGAACGCCGTCCTCCTCCATAGGCGTGAGCTTGTAACGGGCACCGAATACCGTTCCGTCTTTGCGGCGGAACCGAGTCTCGTTGGCGCTGAAGACACGCTCCTCGGAAAGCGATGCGGGCTTGTGCTCCCGACCGAGCAGCGCGGGTTCTGCCGGCACTCCCAGATCCGAAAACACCGGCCGACCGCGGAGCTCATACTCGGAATAACCGAACATCTCCTCCGCCGCCCGGTTCATGAACACGAGGCAGCCCGCGCCGTCGAGCACGCATACCGCATCGTCGAAGCGGTCCAGCAGGCTTCTGGTGAACCGATCGATCGATCTAGACTCCGACATCCCCTTCAGGAACATCGATACCGGATTGCTCTTTTTTTCCTGTGGCATACACCAACCCAATGTGAGAAAAACTCCACCCATCCCGGATCGGAAGCAAAGTCAGCGATAACCCGGCGCCATTCGGCCAATTCCCGACATCCCTGTTTTCGGCGGCGATTTCAATCATCCGCAAAGCCGCCGCTTGTAGTTCGGGTTAGAGCCTATCCCAATAGGCTTAAGAAACCCTTCGACAAGCCTGTCCTGAGCCAAGTCGAAGGGCTCGGGGCGAACGGCCTATTGGGATAGGCTCTTAATAAAACAATAGACAGACCGACGCCGTTGATTTTGCTTTACCAGCTTGGACTTATTATCACCGGTAAGATTTCGAATTGAGAGCGATCGGTATCGCGAGTCTCTCCGCCTTGAAAAGCACAGCGACGACGCTGGCGAAAGTCGGTGGGGCTGGCGTTCCGTTGCCGGGTGAAGCTCGGTCGCTTCTTCCGCTCTGGGACGCGGCGGGCCTTGCAGCAAGATCCGCCGCATGCGAGTCAGTCTTTCATCTGAAAAACCGGACCGTACTGGGTTTCGACGCCGAAGTTTTCCCAGACGAAAGGCGGTCTTGTGATTGGTTCGGTCGGCAAGGGAAAGGTCAGGACATCAACCAGTCCCGAGGCGGTGCGGCCCAGCGTATGTAACCCGCCTTTCAGAAATCCGCCGGAGAGTCCGAAGATGACGTTGGTCTCGTTCGTCGTGTTGATCATGTTCTTGGGAAACTCGACCCAGCCCAAGGCAATATTGCTGAACCCCGACCCCAGCTTCATGCCGACATCACGGCCGTAATTGTCCGAAGCCATCGACGGCGACGACATGACCAGCGCCGCCGTCGCCGAAAGGAAAATGGTTCTTGTTGATCTCGACATGAAAAGCCCCTTGCTGGTAGACATTGATTAATCAGACCCTCCCGATCGTCCGGGCCGATACGGGCCCGGCTCATGCGGCTTGTCGTCGCACCGGGACATCCCCGCCCCGGCTCTACCCCGTCTGTATTCGTAGACCGGGTGAATTATTCCGCGATGAAGAAAAGAACGTCTTTCGGATTCGAAGCTTCGCTTCGCTCTTCGAGCTTGCATCAAGCGTAGGCAAAGGTCTGCCTTTTTTCAAATGAGCCGAAAGTCTTCACCAGGGCAGTTCGCGTCCGCGAAAATCCAGGAACCGTCCCGAATCGCCGGGCGTGAAACCTTCGATCACCCGGCGCAGGCCGGCTACGCTTTCGGCCGGCGAAGTCGGCGCATTTGAGCCGCCCATGTCGGTCTTCACCCAGCCGGGATGCAGAATCATCACCCCTACCCCGCGGGGCTTGAGATCGATCGCGATGCTCTTCATCGCGGCATTCAGTGCGGCTTTACTGGACCGGTACATGATGGCGCCGCCGCTCGAGTTGTCGCCCATGCTGCCCATGAGACTGGTGATGGCCACGACGAGCTTGCGTTGGCTGCACAAGACATGCGGAAGAAACGCCTCGGTCATCTTGACTGGCGCCTGGGCGTTGATCTTCAAGACCCGCGCCCAGAGCTCGTAATCGATCGCCCCGAGAACGTTCCGGCTCGAGCCGCCGTAAACGCCGGCATTGTTGATCAACACGTCGATCGGCTCGGACGCCAGGGCGTGCGCCAGCGCGTCGATCTGGTCGAAATTTTCGAGATCCAACTGGTAAATGGAAACCGAAGCCCGCTCGATGGCCAAACCGTGCAAATCCGAGGCTTGCTCGGGACGGCGGCAACACGCCAGAACTTTCCAGCCCGCTTCGGCATATTGCCGGCAAAATTCGAGACCGATACCGCGATTGGAACCGGTGACTAATACGGTAGGCATACTGAATTCTCCTCAAGAGCCATTATTTCGATAGGTGCCAATGGAAGCGCCGCTTGGTGGGACCTTGTCAAATACCCGACAAATCCTTAATTTCAGACTCATTTCAACATACCCGATACGGAGACTTAAATGCACACCGAAGAACGACGTCTGCTGACCGAATTCCTGGATCAGCTCAAACGATCCAAGGTATCCGCCAAAGATTCCGAAGCCGATGCCCTGATCAGCCAAGCCATCGCTCAACAGCCGGATGGCGTCTATCTGCTCGTGCAGAAAGCCTTGTTGCTGGAACAGGCGTTGAATGCCGCCAAGACCCAAATTGCACAGCTTCAGGATCAGGTCGATCGGCTTCGGGCCAGGAATCCCCAAAGCGGCGGTTTTCTGGGCTCGGACCCCTGGGGAGCATCCCCGAATCGTCCGGCACCCGCACAGCCCGCCGGCGGGCCTGCGACTTCGTCTTACGCGCCGAACACGTCGGGACAGAGTCCCGCCATGAGCTTTTTGGGCACAGCGGCGGCGACTGCAGCCGGGATCGCGGGCGGAGCGTTTCTTTTCCGGGGTATCGAAAATCTGTTGCACCGCGATTCCGACGGCGGATTTCTCGATTCGGCATCGACTTCTCCTGAAAACGTCGAAAACATCACCATCAACGAGTACTATAACGCCGACGAACCGGCTCCCGGTCTCGGCTTCGACCAGGCCGACTTCGACGATAGCTTCGACGGATTCGACGGTTATGACGACGATGGATCGCTGGACGTATAGGCTTTGCTTGGGTTGAACGTCTTCGAACGGCTATGCTTACGTCATTTCCGATGATCGAACCGGTCCAGCTCGAAGACTTCTTTCTCAACGTTTTCTCGGCGGCCGTGATCGTCGTCTCCGGCGCCGGCTACGCCGGGTTTTACGCTTGGGGGAAAATCGCCCGCCGTCCCGGTTTCGTGATTTCCGCCTATGCGTCGTATGCCTCTTTGGCCGCCGCAGTGTGGGTTTTGGCGGAGACGTCTCATTTCGAGGGTTTCTGGCGCGTCGCTGCGGGGCTCATGCTGATCGGTTACTTCGCGGCGCCGCTTGCGATCTTTAGGCTCTGCACGGCCATGCACGCCGGCGAACACTCCGAACACGATCGTCCGATCGCTAATCAACAACAAGAGGAGGAACAGTCGTGAATGCCACACCGCTATGGGCATCGGAAACCTTTTGGAAGAAAACCGCGATCTGGGTGACGGCGGTTTCGTTTCTGCTGCTGATCGTCCTGACTTTCGACTCGATGGCCAAGGTGTCGGCCGGCAGCACCACGCGCGTACCCGCCTACAGCGTCATCAACAAAAAGATCGACTATCGATTCAACGCCAGCTTGAACCGCTACACGCCGGTCGTCGAGGGCGACGCGCCTCTGTTCGGCAAGATCTTGAGCGACGAGGAGGCGGAAAAGCTCGTGACTCTCGGCAAGAAGACCTTTCAGGCGAAGAACTGCATCAACTGCCACACCGTTCTGGGTAACGGGGCCTACTACGCGCCCGATTTGACCAAGTCCTGGCTTGACCCGAATTGGGTGGACGAAACCAACCGAGAAATCCTGATGCTGGCCTTCCTCCAGGACCCGCCGGGCAACGCCAGATCCTACGGCACCGGGCGCAGGATGCCTGATCTCGGTATCACTGAGGACGAAGCGCGGGGGCTGATCGCTTTTCTCAAATGGACGGCGGCGATCGACACCAACGGCTTCCCCCACAACTTCAAGACCCTTTACGCACAGGAGAACCCATAATGAGCGTCGGAGTCCTGGATAGTCGCAATCTGAACGGCGGGCAAAAACTCGCGGTGAAATATTTCACCGTCGCGATGGTTCTCTTCGTGGCGCAAATCCTGTTCGGCCTGCTCGCCGCCGTTCAGTTCATCGCCCCAGGCTTTCTCTTCGAAACCCTCGACTTCAGCGTGAACCGCATGCTCCACATCAACGCCATGGTGGTATGGATGCTGTACGGCTTCATCGGGGCCGTCTACTGGTTTCTCGAAGAAGAGAGCGGGGTCGAGGTCGTCGGACTGAAGCTCGGGGAGATCGCCTTCTGGGTGCTGACAGCCGCGGTCGGCATCGTCGTGCTGGTGTATCTGTTCCTGCAAATCGGCGCGGGCGACGATACGACCCGCTGGCTGATCAACGAAGGGCGTGAGTACATCGAGGCGCCCCGCTGGGCGGACATCGGCATCGTCGCCGTCATGCTCGTGTTCTTCTACAACGTCGCGGGCACCTTCTCCAAGGGCCGCTGGTCCGGCGTCTCCGGCGTGCTCACGCTCGATTTGGTCGCCCTGGTCGGTCTCTATCTGGCGGGAATGTTCTACACGACCAACGTGACCGTGGATTACTATTGGTGGTGGTGGGTGGTCCATCTCTGGGTGGAAGCGACATGGGAAGTGCTGGTCGGCTGCATCATGGCCTGGAGCTTGATGAAGCTCCTAGGCGTCCGGCGCAAGATCGTCCAGACCTGGCTGTACATCGAGGTGGCGCTGATGTTCGGTTCGGGCATCCTGGGGCTGGGCCATCATTATTTCTGGATCGGCACCCCGGAGTATTGGCTCTCCATCGGCGGCTTCTTCTCCGCCCTGGAGCCGATTCCACTGGTCGCCATGGTGGTGCACTCCATCTATGACGCCGGCGTGCACAAGTTCAAGAGCACCAACCATCCCGCGCTGGGCTGGGTGATCGCGCATACCTTCGGCAACTTTTTCGGGGCCGGCGTCTGGGGCTTCATGCACACCCTGCCGCAGATCAATCTCTACACCCACGGCACCCAGTGGACCGCCTCCCATGGCCATTTGTCTTTCTTCGGGGCTTACGCCACGATCAATATCGCTTTCTTCTATCTCGCGGTGCAGCAATGGCGCGGCAACGTGTGGATGGGCGCTAATCTCGCCGACAACGGCTGGAAATGGAAATGGTCGATGGGCCTTCTGAATCTCGGCGTCGTCGGCATGACGGTGGCTCTGCTCATCGCCGGCTACGAGCAATCGTTCATAGAACGCGCCGTCGAAGGCTCGACCTGGAGCGGTTACTTCGCTGCGCAGACCCATCCTTGGTTCACCGAGGCCATGTTCTGGCGGCTCATCATGGGGATCGTCACCGCCGCCGGCCTGGCTCTCTTGATCTGGGATTTGGCGACCATCGGCGCCGGCGAAACCCGACCCGCGCTGGTCATCGAACGGCACGAAGAGCCGGGAGTCAAAGCCGCCGTTGTACAGACGGCGTAAGGACTTTCGGCATTTGAGTGAACATTAATCGTAGGGCGAGTTAGCCCTTTGGTAGGCTCAGGGGCGAAGCCGTTCCCGGCGCTGGGAATCGATAGGAAAGCCGGAAACGCGGAGCCTGTCCTGAGCGAAGTCGAAGGGCTTATTCCGGCCTACAACGTTTTCCTTTTGATTGAGAAATGGAATAACTCACCCTACAAAAAATGCCTTATTGAAAACGATTTGGAATAACCTGCCCTACCAGGCTCTCGAAACCGCCTGCTCGAGCAGGACCGCGTCCACTTCCCCGAATCTGCCGTCGACCAGATGCAGCAGGGCTCTCTCGGCGGCCAGGGGAAACTTCCAGCAGTGGCTCAATGCCCGCAGCAAGCCGGCAAGCTCGTCCCCGGCAGCGGACGACAGCGTTTCGTGCGGCGCCTTGCCTTCCCGACGCAAGCTGCACTCGATCAGAATCGCGCCCAGGAAGCGCAGGCTGTGGATCACATGGGTATTCATGTCGCTTATGAGGTAATCGAACTTCTCCCGGAAGACCGGATCGCCGAGATAGGAACGGAACAAACCCTGCCGAACCGCTTCCAGAATCAGCCCGAAAAATTTCCTCTGTCCCTCGTGGATATTGCGGTCGTAGAAGAACTTGAAGGCATGTTCCAGATCGTGCACGAAGAACGCGAAACCGTTCGCCTTCTTGAGAACCGGCCGCAAGAGCCGCGGGTAACCGGCCACGACCGTGACCGGCCGCCGGCCCGCTGCCTGCATCTCAAGCACTTCTTGGGGGGTGGGAATCCGCTCGGTCAGCAGTAAGGGCCATTCGCCGCGCAACCATGCCGAGAGCGCCACCGAAACATTCGGGATAAGACCGAAAAAGTGATAGCGCTCGATCCGATCGACCAGCACCCGCTCCAACTCCTTTCCGGCCGATCGGTCGAAATCCGCCAGCCAACTGGATGCGTCCGGCCTCGGATCGCTCCTGACCTTGCGCGACGCGAAGCGCGGTCCGTGCATCCCGATCTGCCAGGTAAAGAAATACAGCGCCGCATAGGCGGCATCGCTCAAGCTGCCGGAACGCCAACGTGCGGTCAGTTCGGGAATTCGGACCAATCGGTCGGAGAAATTCTGCACTCGCGGTCTCGTGATATGCCGATTTGACCTTATTGTCGGCCAGACGCCTTTTTCCGCAAAGGATTGTCGACCCACGCTTCTTAAGGAAACTCTGAATAAGTCCTCTCCCGCTGGGACAAACCTGTCCGGAGTCTGTCGAAGGGCTTGTCCTGAGCGAAGTCGAAGGGCCGTGCTTCGCACGTTAGCGTTCGCTCCCGGCGAACGGGGGCACGGGTAAGCGCCGCTTGCGGCTCCCAACAGAGAAAGCTCGGCGTGATTGGCTTGGGTGAGGGCCTTTTGGATCCAACAGTCGCACCGTTCGCTTTTCCCACTGGAAACTTAATCAGAGCTTCCTTAAGACCTGCTACCGGGAAAGCCGTGGAGAGGCGAAAAACGTATCGAAATGTCCGCGCTGAGTTTTCTGCCGCAGTGTGTGCGGCATTTCCCGCACGGCATCCGGATGCACGGCCAAAAACCCTCGACAAATGAGCACCTCGAAAAACTTCGTGGTACTCGTACGGTGGAGGGATGCCCCGTCGTTTTCAGCCACGTAAGTGGTTGAAAACGTGAGCCAAGCCCAAACCACTTTTGGGCTTGGCGAAGAGAAAAACCGCCGAGAAGACGGTTTTTCGAGGTCCCCAAATCAGGGTTCTCGCGCTGGCCTGCAAATTGCCCTCTCCAGCTGTCGGCGCTCGCGGCTCGGCCCGTTCGGTTCCGCGAAACGCCCCGTCGAAGTGCCCGCCCAAGCGATTCATCGGACGAGGAGTTTAGCCTCTTCGCTTGGTGAGCCATTTGCCCAAAAGAGTGAGAAACGTGGAAAAACGAAAACCATTGAACCTAAGACATATCATGCCCTGGTGCCTGGCGGCCCTGTTCGGCCAGGCCGAAGCGACGACGCAAGACTTCACCCTTTACATTTCGTCGGGAACCTGGCCCATCAACGGCGCCGGCGGAACGATCGTCGACATCTGGGGCTACGGCGATCGGGCTGGCAGCCCGACGGTACCGGGCCCTGCCCTGACGGTCTACGAAGGCGATAACGTCAACCTGACCGTCGTCAACAACCATTCGATAGATCACAATCTGGTGATTCAAGGCGTCAGCACCGATCTTTCGGCCATCCCGCCCGGCGGCAGCAAAACCTATTCATTCACAGCACCCACTGCCGGCACTTATCTTTATTCCGACACGCTCAACAACAGCGTGAACCGGGAAATGGGCTTGTACGGCGCCTTCATCGTTCGGCCGGCGGACGGCAGCAATCGAGCCTGGACCGGGGGTCCCGCTTACACCTTCGAGCGCACCTGGGTGGTCAGCGACATGGACAAGTCACGCTGGAACGACGTTGCGGGTTCGGGCGGTACGATCGACACCGCGGTCTACAAGCCCAATTATTTTCTCATTAACGGGTTGGGCGGCTTCGACGGAATGATGGACCCCGCGACGACCCTAGACGGAATGGTCGGCGACACGGCCCTGGTACGCATCGTCAACGCCGGACAATATAGCCAGTCCCTGCATTTCCACGCCAACCACTTCGAGGTTTTGACGAGCAACGGCGTGCGTTGGCCCAGCCCGTACCAGCAACTCGACACCATCAACGTACCGCCCATGACCACCGCGGATGTGCTGTTCCATCTGAATCAACCGGGACATTACCCGATGCATAGCCACACCTCGCAGATGGAAACCGCAAATGGCATTTATCTGAATGGCGTCGCCACCATGATCATGATTCACTGATTACGGAGACCAAGATTTATGTCGATCGGAAATTACCAAAAACTCGCGCTGGCCTTGCTGCTCGGCGCCGAGCTCTTGGGGCTCGGCACAAGCGCCGGAGCCACCACGATCAATCGCACGTTTTGCGTCAGCTCGCTGAACAAGTCGCTCAGCGGTCAATCGGTGGCCTTCTGGGGCTTCGGCGACTGCGGCGGTAGGGGAGGCATGGGCGGAAGCGGCATGATGGGCGGCGGAACGTCGCCGGGCCCCGTGATCGAACTGGGCGCCGGCGATACGCTCAATCTGTCCTTGATGATCAACATGATGACGCCCCAGGAAGCCTACCCGTACAACGGCCATACCATCCATCTGCACGGCGCCGACGTTCCGACCTCCGAAGACGGCGTGCCGGAAACCAACAACAATGCGGTGAATGGCGACACCTACACCTGGAGCCCACAAACCGGCCACGAAGGCACTTACATGTACCATTGCCATGTTCACACCGTGAAGCACCTGGAAATGGGGATGTACGGCGCGATCGTGGTGCGTCCCAAGGACGCCTCCGGCAATCTGCTCAACCGGATCACCCCCGATCCGGCCACGGCCTACAACTACCAGCAGATCTACGTACTCGGCACGGTGGACCCGGCCTATCACACGGCAAGCGGCGACTCTACCGTATTCGGCGACTACAATCCCCAGTACTTCCTGATCAGCGGCAAGGAAGGAAAAACCGCCTCCTCGCCCGCGATATCGCTCGCCGCCGCGACATCGAAGAAAGTCGCGCTGCGACTCGCGGGGCTACACTCCACCAACGCCACCTTCGCCATCAAGGACAGCGCCGGAAACCTCAAGTCTTTCACGATCTATGTCCAGGACGGCCGCGCTCTGCCGACCCCGAAAAGCGTCACCAGCGTGGACATCTCTCCCGGTCAGCGCTTCGATGTGCTAACGACACTCCCCGCCACCAGCGGAACCTGGTATCCCCAAGTCACTTATAAAAGGCTGCGAGACAATTCACCCTATGCCACGGTTTACGGGAAGATAACCTTTTAACCTAGAAACGGCAGCCAGTTCGATCGATCAGTGAACAATGTCTTTTTCGAGATGGGGGAACAAGGCTTGTTCGATCATGTGATCGGTCACAGCGACGACGGGATATCTTTGCGTGTTTGCTCCAAGTGTGGTCCGACGTTGGTGGTAAAGCGAGAACATCGTGCAGGCGACCGTCTCTATTGCCGGCATTGTACGGCGGAATTCGAACTCGAAGATACGCATGGCCGTCCGGAAGCCATCCCTACGGGCGGCACGGGCCGTCCGGCTGATCTGGAACCCGATATCGATACCGCCTGGATCGCCCGGACGGTTCAGAACGCGATGTCGGCGCCGCCTGCCCAAGATTCGCTGAAGGCCTGGGCCATGCCGGTGGCGGACAAGCGTTGAAATCCGGGTTCAAACTTTGGTTCCAGCCGCGAGTTTTCGTCAATGCGGTCAAAATTGCATTGGTCGTCGGAACAGCGCCGAACGTTATCAACCCGGGCGGTGCCTTGTTCGATTGGCGTGCTCTGGCCTGGTGGCGCTTTGGCTTGATTTGGTGATACCGTATTTCGTATCAAGCCATTCAGCGATCCGGAATGAACAAACCAGGAGTGGGAATGAGCGAAGCAATAACACTTCGGGATCTCGAAAAACCGCCTTCCGGGCGGTTTGTCTCTTCGCCAAACCCAAACGCGGTTTGGGCTTGGCTTACGTTTTCAACTACTTACGTGGCTGAAAACGACGGGGCATCGTTTTTCGAGGTGCTCAATGCTCACCGGCCAAGAACTCGTCAGCCAGACCGTCATGCCTAGATGAAAGATGCAGCATTTCTTGAAGACCTGCGTCGACAAATGGTCAAGTTCGCCACGCTGCAACTGGGCGATACTCACGCCGCCGAAGACGCCGTACAGGAAGCGCTGATCGGCGCGATGCAGAACGTTGGGTCGTTCGGTGGACGATCTGCCTTCAAGACCTGGGTGTTTGCCATCCTCAAGAACAAGATTGCCGACGAGTTGCGCAGGCGCCAACGCCTCGTCGAGGCCAGCACTTTGCTCCAAGAGAGCGAGGAAGAAGCGATGCTCGAATTGTTCGACAGTCGCGGCTTTTGGCAGTCCGACAAGCGCCCGCGGCGCTGGGCGGACCCAGAAGGCGCGCTGCATGACGCGCAGTTCTGGCGTGTGTTCGAGGCCTGTCTGGAGCGCCTGCCGGCGCGGCAGGCCCGGGCGTTCATAATGCGCGAATTCCTGGAGCTAACAACCCAAGAGATCTGTACCAACCTGGGGATTACCGTGAGCAATCTCAACGTGATGCTGTACCGTGCACGCCTGCGGCTGCGCGAATGCCTGGAAAACCACTGGTTCCAGGGAGGCGAAGGATGCTGAATTGTCGCAAGGCCACACGCCTGCTGTCGGAGGCCCAGGAGCGTCCGCTCAAACTGGGCGAAAAGCTCTCGCTCAAAATGCACGTCTTGATGTGTAGCGGTTGCCGTAATTTTGGCGAGCAAATTAAGGTATTGCGACGCATCGCGCGTGCCTACGCGGAAGGCGCCGATGAAACGGCCACCCCGAAAGAGCAGGAGGGTTAAGACAATCGGAGGTACTGCTTATCCGCGACTGAGCCGTTTTGCGTCCGGGGGCTGCCAGTTCAGCCGCGTGTAGTCAAATCCCTTGGCCAGCGTGGGTTTGACGACTTCAAAACCCGCGGCTTTCGACCATGAGGTGCGCGAACGTCGACAGTGCCGCCAATTTGGCGTCCGGAATCGCCTTGTCCTGACGCAGCGCGTCCAATACCGGGCCGGGCACCTTGGACATCTTGTCGGCGATCATGCTGTGAGCAGCCATACAATAGGTGCAATGGTGGAATCGGCTGATGGCGAGGAACACCACTTCCTGCTCGGTGGACGTGAAGCCACTGTCTTGCCGAAAGCGTTCGTAACCCACGAGATAGGTTTCCAGCAAGCCCGGTGAGTTGACCATATTGGCATACATCTTCGGCACGAAACCTAGCCTGGCCTTAGCAGTTTCGAGCATCTCGCGCGCCTTTCCGGAGGTGGACTCAATGGTCTGGGAAGGAAGGTCGAGTTTGGCAATGGTGGCTGTCATGGCGGATCCTTTCATAATGAATCGAGTGAGGACTTCGGGTACCGCGACGCGCGTCGCAGCGATGCTGCGGGCGAGCCCCGCGGTAAGGCTTGGTCGCGACGGCGCCCCCTCTTATTACAGCCGGCCAGGACGAAGCGCGGAAACCCGGTCGGATGTAAGAAATCCCTCGCCCTGGCGACAGATGGGTTGAACCGATTCCGCCGTGCCCCGGTTGCGGCTACACCATCGAGGAACTTTCCATGCATGCCACCTTGCCATTGCTCGAAGCAAGCGACTTCCCAGCCATCCGCCGTGGCGCGCTCACCACGCTGCAAGTCAACCTCGGCTACCGCTGCAACCAGTCCTGCGCGCACTGCCACGTCAATGCGGGGCCGCATCGCAAGGAGATGATGGACGCCGATACGCTTGTCCTGATTCCGCGGGTGCTCGCGGCGCGGAGCATCACGACGCTGGATCTGACCGGCGGCGCACCCGAGCTGCACCCCGACTTTCGCGCTCTGGTCGCTGCTGCACGCGATCTGGGCGTGCACGTGATCGACCGCTGCAACCTGACCATCCTGTTCGAGCCGGGACAGGAGGATCTGGCCGAGTTCCTCGCCGAACATCGCGTCGAAATCGTGGCCTCACTACCCTGCTACTCGGCGGACAACGTGGACCGACAGCGGGGCAAGGGCGTGTTCGACAAGAGCATCGCGGCGTTGCTGAAACTCAATGCGCTGGGGTATGGGCGGCCGGATAGCGGCCTCGTCCTCAACCTGGTCTACAACCCGCAAGGGCCCGGCCTGCCGCCCGACCAAGCCAAGCTGGAGGCGGCGTACAAGCGCGAGCTGTCCGCGCGCTTCGGCATCGCCTTCGATCACCTGTACGCGCTCGCGAACATGCCGATCAACCGCTTCGGTTCGTGGCTGATCTCCAAGGGCCAGTTCAACGACTACATGCGCCTGCTCAAGGACAACTACCGCGCCGAGAACCTAAAGGCCTTGATGTGCCGCTCGCTGGTCAGTGTGGACTGGCAGGGCTATCTCTATGACTGCGACTTCAACCAACAGCTCGGCCTGCCCCTGGCCGGCGAACGACGGCGAGCGCACCTTCGCGACCTGTTGCGCGAAGATGTCGCGGACCGACCCATTTGCGTGGCCGACCACTGCTACGGCTGTACGGCGAGCCAGGGCAGCAGTTGCGGCGGCGCACTGGCGACAAGAGCGGCCTGATGCAGGTCAAGGCGCTGACGCTCATCGCGCTGGTCCTGCTGGTCGTAACCCTGTTTTTCGTGTTCGATGGGCCAAGCCACCTCAATCTGTCGGCGCTGCAGGCAGGATCGGCCCACTGGCAGGCGCTGCGCGAGGCGCATCCGCTCGCGGTGACGCTGGGCTTTTTCGTGCTCTATGTGCTGACGGCGGCACTCTCGCTGCCGGGCGTGGCGGCGCTGACGCTGGCTGCAGGCCCCCCTGTTCGGGCTTGCTTGGGGCACGGTCGTGGTGTCCTTCGCCTACAGCATCGGCGGCTTGCTCGCGTTTCTGGTGGCGCGCTACCTGTTGCGCGACACCGTGGCGCAGCGCTTCGGACCACGGATGGCGGCGATCGACGCCGGCATGCGGCGCGACGGGGCGTGGTATCTGTTCGCGCTGCGGTTGGTGCCAGCGTTTCCCTTCTCCCTCATCAACCTGCTGATGGAGCTCACCGCGATACGCGGCGCGACCTTCTACTGGGTCAGCCAGTTGGGTATGCTGCCGGGCACCCTCGTCTACGTGAACGCGGGCACGCAACTGGCGCGCATCGACAGCCTTACAGACATCGTCTCGCCCGCCTTGCTCGTATCGTTTGCATTGCTGGGGGTATTTCCGCTGCTGGCAAAACGCGGTCTGGAGCTGATGCGTCGGTGTCGCGTCCATGCCCGATGGCCGCGTCCCAGGCGCTTCGACCGCAACCACATCGTCATCGGCGCAGGTGCGGCAGGCCTCGTCACCGCCTATATCGCCGCTGCGGTCAAGGCCAAGGTGACGCTGATCGAGGCACACCGGATGGGGGGCGATTGTTTGAATTTCGGCTGCGTGCCGAGCAAGGCGCTGATCGCTGCCAGTCGCCTTGCCCAGCGCATGCGCGAGGCTGGCCGCCTGGGACTTGCTCTGGTGAAACCGGCCTCCAGCTTTCGCGCCGTCATGGCGCGCGTGCACGCGATCATTCAGGCGATTGCCCCCACGCCAGCGTCCAGCGCTATACCGCGTTGGCCGTGAACGTGCGCCAGGGCCACGCGCGGCTCGTCGATCCCTGGACGGTGGAGATTACCGCGCCCGACGGTCGCCGTGAGCGGCTGACCGCGCGCGCCATCGTGCTCGCCATCGGCGCGCGCCCGTTCGTGCCACCGTTGCCAGAACTGGAGGACATCGGCTACCTCACCTCCGACACGCTATGGCCCCACTCGATGTACCGCCCAAGCGTTTGGTGGTGCTGGGCGGCGGGCCCATCGGCTGCGAGTTGGCACAAGCCTTCGCGCGGCCGGGGTCCCGCGTCACCCAGATCGAGATGGCCGAGCGCCTAGCGTGGTCGATTATGCGGGAATGGCGAGGGAACGAACCGCGCTCGACCGCTACCTCGCCACGGTGTCCGCGGTAGACCGGGCTGTCTTCGAGCGCTGGACGCGGGCCGAGTAATGGGCGTTTTTGATCAACGCGTACAACGCCTACACCGTGCGCCTCATTCTCATCCGCCACCCGAACCTCGAGTCCATCAAGGATCTGGGCAGCCTGTTCCAGTCGCCGTGGCAACAAGGCTTCGTGCCGCCGCTGGGACAGACGCGCTCGCTCGACGACATCGAGCACGGGATGATCCGCGGCTCTGGACGTTACCGCGATCCGCGCATCCATTTTGGGGTCAACTGCGCCAGCATCGGCTGCCCTGCCCTGAGACCCGAGGCCGATTTGACGTTGTATGCGCGCGAGTTGGGCTTGTCCTCGGAACAGGCGGAGGCCCTGTGCGCGGGTCGCATCGAGATCGATTTCAGTGACTACGACTGGGGACTCAACGATGAGGCGAGGCAGCGGCCATGAAGCTCTCCATCATCATTCCGATGCTCGACGAGGCCGCCAGCTTGCCGACCCTGCTCGCCGATCTATTACCCCTTGTGCGCAGGGGATGCGAGGTCATCCTGGTCGATGGCGGCAGCACGGATGGATCGGCGGCGCTGGCCCGCGCGGCCGGTTTCACGGTGCTCGAAGCCCCGCGCGGACGGGCGTCGCAGATGAACGCCGGCGCTCGCCAGGCCACCGGCGAGGTACTGCTGTTTCTGCACGCCGACACGCGCCTGCCGCCCGGGGCATTGCACCGGGTGGAGCATGCCATGTCGCAACCCCACTCCCAGTGGGGGCGGTTCGACGTGCGCATCGAAGGCCGCAGCCCTTGGTTTCCCGTCATCGCCGCGCTGATGAATCTGCGTTCGCGGCTTTCCGGCATCGCCACCGGCGATCAGGCGATCTTCGTGCGACGGGAAACGTTCTGGCAGGTGGGCGGCTACCCCGATCAGGCGCTGATGGAGGACATCGCCCTGTCGCGTGCGCTCAAACAGCGCACGCGCCCGGTTTGCCTGCGCGAGCGCGTGATCACATCGGGCCGCCGCTGGGAAACCCATGGTGTCTTCCGTACCGTCGTGCTGATGTGGTGGTTGCGGCTGCGCTACTTCTTTGGCGCCAATCCCGAGGTTTTGGCGAGGGCCTACCGATGATCCTAGAAACGGCAGTCGACCGCTTCGATGCACCGGGAAAGTAGAATGCGGTGAGCGAAGCGAACCGCCCTTCGACCAGGCTCAGGACAGGCATCATTCGAGGACACAAGGGGTGCGGTTCGTTCCTCACCGCACCCTACGAAATGACTTGCAGCGATCTCGCCTTTCGGGTAAAGACGCGACCTACCCGATTGCACGGCGGGCGAGCCGCCCGCCGCACACTCGAGCACGTCCAACCGCCGTTTCTAGGTTAAAGCGCACTCCAAGGCTTATCCTGAAATCGTGGTGGGAGGGGCCCCATCCGCGTGGCTGCACCGCATCACGAACATCAACAGGAGCCTGGACATGACTGCCAAACGCAAAGTCGAAGTGTTCAGCGCCGGCTGCCCAGCCTGCGCCGATGTCAAATCCCTCGTAAAGAGCCCGGCCTGCCCATCGTGCGAAGTCGAGGTGCTCGACATGCGCGACATTTCCGTGGCACAAGGCGCTGGGCGTGCGCTCGGTGCCGGCGGTGGCGATCAACGGCCAACTCCCCGGTTGCTGCGCCGGGCGTGGCGTCGATGAAGCCACACTGCGCGCCGCCGGTCTCGCGCGGCTATCGTCTCTACGACGCGAACGCGGTGCGCCGCGTGCGCTTCATCCAGCATGCGCAGGCGTGCGGATTCACGCTCGCGGAAATTCGCGAGCTCTTGCATCTGCCTCAGGCCGACGGCGCATGTTGCGACGACATAAAGAGCCGCGCCATGGAGAAGAAACCCGGCTCGCCGCCAAGATTCGCGCCGTGCAGGCGATGTCGGCGGCGCTCGACGTGCTGATCGCCGAGCGCTCGGGTGGAGCGCTGCCGGTCGACGACTGCCCGATTCTGACGGCCCTGGAAGCGGTCAGCTTCGAGGCGAAGGGCACGCCTTGAGGGTCGAGCCGTTCTACACGCCTGGACACAGCCACTGCGTGGCACGCACGGCGGAACTGCAAACCGCCGCCGAATCCGCCGTGGCCGGTGTGGAGTGGCGCGGGGTCAACCTGCTCAATGATCTCGACCGCGCGGTTGATCTGGGCGGGCTGACCGATTGCGTCGCCATTTTTTGCGAAACCTTTTGGCACATCCGATTCACCAAGAGGAGCAAAAAATTGGCGACGAGTGATTGCCTTCGCCGCCCCGGCCCCACTCGTCTGGTCCGGCATCAACAAGGGATCCGGACACCGCCCGCGGATGACTCGACGCCCGGTCGCGGTGCCATGTGTGAGGCCTGCAACCACCACTATCGCGTCGACCTTCGGTCTCACGCCCGGCACTCGGGCTTTCCGGAGCTATTCGACGCGCTCGCGCACTCGGCTCCATGTCTCGCAGCGCCTGCACGGCAGCGCTCAGGAACGACTACATCCTGACCACCGGCTTCCGTCTCAACTTTTAGGAAGCTCTGAACAAGTTGATTCCGTTCTCGCCCTTAGACAGGCTCAAGAGAGCGTTGGACAAGCTCCCGCCTGCCTGCAGTAGGCAGGCTGCGCGGGCAGGCACCACGAACGGAATCAACGCGTTACCGTTCGTCCTGAGCCCGTCGAGGGGCCTGTCCTGAGCGAAGTCGAAGGGCCCAGGACGAACGGCCCATTGGGATAGGCTCTTAATCAGAGCTTCCTTTAGCCCCGCCCCGTAGGTGATCCGGTTCGATCTCGCGTCGAGAACACTGTTGTCGTGCCGAATAGATGGAGCGGATCGGCTCCCACTCAAGTTCAACCCGCGCAGCAGGACAACTGCTTCACGTCCTTCCTGAAAGTCTGTGCGGCGAGTTTCAGTCCTTCGACCATCGTCAGGTACGGGAACAACTGGTCGGCCAGATCTTCCACCGTCATTCGGGCACGGATAGCCAGCGCCGCCGCCTGGATCAGTTCGCCCGCCTCCGGGGCAACCGCCTGCACGCCGATCAGCCGACGCGTGCCTTCCTCGATCACCAGTTTGATGAAGCCGCGGGTGTCGAAGTTGGCGAGCGCGCGCGGCACGTTGTCGAGCGTGAGTGTGCGGGTATCGACCTCGATGCCGCGTTCACGCGCCGTACGCTCGTTGACTCCCACGGTCGCAATCTGCGGATCGGTGAACACCACCGCCGGCATGGCCGAAAGATCAAGCCATGCGTCGCCGCCCATCATATTGATCGCGGCGCGCGTACCGCCTGCGGCTGCGACATAAACAAACTGAGGCAGGTTGGTGCAATCGCCAGCGGCATAGACATTCGGCACGCTGGTCTCCAGTCGGTCGTTCACCTCGATTGCCCCGTTTCTGAGTCGCTTGATGCCGATGTCTTCCAGACCGAGTGCATCGGTGTTCGGCCGGCGGCCGGTGGCGACCAGCAGGCGGTCGCCGCGAACCGTCATACCATTGCCCGTTATCTGAAACTCCGGCGGGGTGCGGTCTTCGTAGCGCACTTGCTCGGTCTTGAAGCCGGTGTGCACGACGACGCCTTCCGCTTCGAGCGCCGCGCGCAAACCAGCACTGATGTCTTCATCCTCGATCGGAAGCAAGTGATCCATCAATTCGAGTACGGTGACGCGCGCGCCGAGCCGCCGAAACGCCTGCCCCAATTCGAGACCGACGACGGAGCCGCCCAACACGATCAAATGTTCCGGAATCGTCTCGGCCGCCAGCGCCTCGCTCGAAGTCCAGAACGGCGTTTCCTTGATGCCCCTAATCGGCGGCACCGCCGGACTCGCGCCGGTCGCAATCAGGCAGCGATCGAAGGAGATTTCGCGCTCGCCGCCTTCGTGCAACTGCACCGTAAGAGTGTGCCCATCCTTGAAGCGGGCCTCGCCGCGCAGCATGGTAATGGCCGGGGTGCCCTCCAGGATGCCTTCGTACTTGGCATGGCGCAGTTCCTCGACGCGGCCTTGTTGCTGCGCCAGCAGCCGCTCGCGCAGGATGACCGGCGGTGCCGCCGTGATGCCCTCGTCGAACGGGCTTTCGCGGCGCAGGTGGGCGATGTGGGCGGCGCGGATCATGATTTTCGACGGCACGCAGCCGACATTGACACAAGTACCGCCGATGGTTCCGCGCTCGATCAGCGTCACGCGCGCGCCCTGTTCGACGGCTTTCAATGCCGCCGCCATCGCGGCCGCGCCGCTGCCGATCACCACCACGTGCAGCGCTTGTTCACCACCTTCATGCTTCATGTCGCCACCGAGCCAGCCCAGCGCCTTGTCGAACAGGCCGGAAGGCTTGTTTGGCGTGTCGGCGAGCCGTGCGCGGTAGCCAAGCGCGGCCACTGCGGCAACCAGCGGGGTCACGTTCACGCCCGTGTCCGCTTCGATTTCGGCCTGCCGCTGCGCATAGGACACCGAGGCCGAGCGCACGCCGGGCACGTTTTGCAAAGCCTGCTTCACGTGCTCGGCGCACGACGTGCAGGTCATGCCTTCGATGTGAAGGGTGATCGCTTTGGCCATGACCGTGCCCTCACTGCTTGACGCTGGACGGATAGCCGGCGTTGCTGGTGGTCTCGATCAGCTTCTGGACGGAAGTCTTGGCGTCGTCGAAGGTCACGACCGCTTCGCGCTTTTCGAAACTCACGTCGACCTGACTGACGCCCTCGACCTTGGAGAGCGCCTTCTTCACCGTGATCGGGCAGGCGGCGCAGGTCATGCCGGGCACAGCGAGCGTGACGGTCTGGATGGCGGCCCAAACGGGCGTTGCGACGATGGCGGCCAGGGCCACGAAGGCGGCAAGTTTCTTCATGATGATCTCCTGTCAGTAGAACAGCGGAAGGACGTAGGGAAAAGCGAGCGCGACCAGCACCAGGGCGGCCACGATCCAGAACATGAGCTTATGGGTCGTATGAACCTGCGGAATCGCGCAGACCTCGCCCGGCTTGCAAGCATTGGCCGGCCGGAAGATCCGGCGCCAGGCGAAGAACAGCGCGAGGAGCGCTGCACCGATGAAGATCGGCCGGTACGGTTCCAACACGGTGAGGTTGCCGATCCAGGCGCCGGAAAAGCCGAGCGCGACCAACACCAGCGGGCCGAGACAGCAAGTCGATGCGAGGATGGCGGCGAGGCCACCGGCGGCCAAGGCACCACGCCCGGATTGCGATTTCGACATGAGGTTTCTCCTTTCGAGGTTTCGCTTGATGCTGTAACGTACTTCCGTAGTCAACTACGGAGTCAAGCGCCATGAAGAACGCTCAAGAGAATCTGACCATCGGAGCCTTCGCCAAGGCCGCCGGGGTGAATGTGGAAACGATCCGCTTCTACCAGCGCAAGGGGCTGCTGCCGACGCCGGACCGGCCTTACGGCAGCATCCGCCGCTACAGCGGGGCGGACGTGGCGCGGGTGAAGTTCGTGAGGGCGGCCCAGCGTCTTGGCTTCAGCCTGGACGAGATAAGCGAACTGTTGAAGCTGGAGGATGGTACGCACTGCTCTGAAGCGGCCGAACTAGCAGCACAACGCCTTGCTGACGTGCGCGCGCGTCTTGCGGACCTCTCGCGCATGGAATCCGCGCTGTCACAAGTCCTGTCAGCGTGTCGCACCAACGAAGGCCACGTCACTTGTCCGTTGATTGCTTCCTTGCGGCGGAGCAAGTGAGGATTGTGTCGCAAACCATGCCGACTTCCGCTTCCCGTCTGACGGCAAGTCCCGGCAGCGCCTTTCCGCCACCGTAGACTCATCTGCGTAGCTCTTCCGCGACACTTGCCCAGTCCCGTTGATCCTATTTTCCTCTGTTGACTGCTTGAAGGAAGCTCTGATCAAGTTTCCAGTGGGAAAAGCGAACAGTGCAACTGTTGGATCCAAAAGGCCCTCACCCAAGCCCATCACGCCGCACTTTCCCTGGTGGGAGCCGCAAGCGGCGCTTGCGCGTGCACCCGTTCGCCGGGAGCGAACGCTAACGTGCGAAGCACGGCCTACAACGTTTTCCTTTTGATTGAGAAATGGAATCATTCAGAGCTTCCTTAAGAATGCTGCAAACCGAGGACTGATGGGGCCTGGAGCGGAACAGGAGGCCCACCCAATGGGTGAATCGGAATTTGAACAAAAAGCGTTGGTGAAAGCGGTCGATCAGACGCTTCTGGAGCAGGGTCGAGCAGGGATCGAGTTATTCCGTTTCTAAATCAATAGAGCAACTCGAAAAACTTCGAGGTGCTCTGCACTAGCTCAAGCATCGATTGAAAATGCCGAAATGTCGGAGCTGACCCCGCCCGGTTACGATAGCGCCGGCAAAGATGAAATTTGACATCCAGAGCAAATTTGCCATAGCTTCATAGCGATGACGCTCGTCCCTATGGCGGAACCCGTAAGAACTCAACAAGTATCAATAACGTCGAGATTTCCGCCAGGAGACCGTATTCAGTCCGGAAGCCTTTGCCCCCTTCTCATTGTTTTGCCGGGATCGGACGGTTCCCGTCCGATCCACTGCGGCGAATGCGGCTTCCGTGTATGAGCGCGATACACCTATCCGTTTATAAAAACAAGGAAACACGATGAAAGCTGACGTTCGCAAATGGGCCGTTATTGTTCTCGCGATCGCCTTCGCCGACGGGTGCTCCAGCATACGCGCGAGGACCGAGATCCTCGAAAACGATTGGGCGGTTTACCCCGGCGTTCGGCAGGACGCGAGAGAGATAGGCGACATTTTCAAGGGCGAGCGTCCGGCGCCGGGATGGGTTAACGGGCTGGTGACATCCGTTCTCGTTTTCGATCTGCCTTTTTCGGCCATCTTCGATACCTTCGTGCTGCCGTACGACTGGTATCGCGTTCGCAACCCGCGCTCCGTTGGAGGGGCGTCCGATCCCTGAGCTCCGGGGCATCGGAGAATAAGATAACCGTTGCAGCCTGTCGGTAAAAAGTGGAACCGTATTGCGATCCGGCAACGAAATTCGCCCGATTTCCGGTTGACGCCCTCCGTTACCGAGCAGGAATGCCCGAACTGCTCTTTTCACACGTCCTCGTCAGGCGAACTCACGGTAGAACACACGGTTGATTCGATAGCCGCGCCGCTTGGCCTGCACCAGCCGACGAGTTGACAGCGACCTTCCGGGCGCGCATGCTCTAAGCCAGTGGGCGATAAGGCCCGCCGAAACGCAGATTGTAAGGGATCTGCTCATGATGACCGCATCTTGCAGGGAAGCTACCGAATGACACCCGTGAGCGAGGACTATCGCTTGAATATTGCCCTGGCGGCCGAGGAAGGTGCGGGGCTCCGCGCCTTGAAGGCGCTAGACGAAAGCGGACACCGGGTTGCGATGGTGCTCACGTCGCCTCCGGACACGCGCAAATCGGCCTTGTGGGCGTACGCCGAAAGGCGCGGACATTGTCTCTTGCCCGCCTCGGCCGTCAAGGACGCCGCTCTCGCCGACATTTTCCGCAAAGAGAATGTGGACCTCCTGCTCAACGTCCACTCCCTGTGCGTCGTGAATGGCTCGATTCTGGATGCCCCCCGGATCGGCGCGTTCAACCTGCATCCTGGCCCCCTGCCACGCTATGCCGGTCTCAATGCGCCGGGCTGGGCCATACTCCGCGGCGAATGCCGCTACGGCGTCACCGTTCATCGCATGTTCGCCGGCATCGATACCGGTCCCATCGCCTATCAGACGCTCTTCGACCTGACCGACAGCGACACTGCGTTTTCGGTGGGCCTACGCTGCGTGGGGGAAGGTCTCTCGCCTCGCCTCTCCACTCTGGTCGCCGCGGCCGCCCTCGACCCAGCCTCCATTCCCCAAATCGAGCAAGATCTCACCAAGCGCGAATACTTCGGCAGGGTGATCCCCGAGGGTGGCACGCTGTCTTGGGATCGCCCCGCCGCCGACGTAGACCGCTTCGTCCGCGCCTTTTGCTATTTCCCCTTCCCGTCTCCGTGGGGAGCGCCGAAGACGTGGGCCGGCGCTCGGGAGATCGGGATCGTGAAAACCTCGCCGACGGGAGAGCCGAGCTCCGCGCCTCCGGGGACGATCCAATTGATGCCCCGAGGTGAAGTATGGGCCGCGTGCTCAGACGCGTGGCTGCGGCTCGAAATGGTCACGGTCGACGGCCGGTGCGTCCCGCCGGCCGAGGCGTTGTCGGCGGGCGACCGGCTGGGCTCCTGAGGGTCGTCATCTCGCATTCCGTCGATATTCGGCCCCCTTTTCCGACACCTTCTGGAGTTTGAGGGTTTACAATGGCGCGCAAAAAACATTGCGGGGGCGAAAATGCCGGCTTCGAGAAAACCCTTTGGGGATCTCGAAAAACCGCCTTCCCGGCGGTTTTCCTCTTCGCCAAGCCCAAACGCGGTTAGGACTTGGCTTATGTTTTCAACCTCTTACGTGGCCGAAAACGACGGGGCTTCACCGACTGCGCGAAGCCCGGAGTAACGAATGACAGAAACGAACGAAATCAAGCCTTGGGGGAATCCATGTCGGTCGACATCCTACTGACCGTGATCGCTACGGCAATCGTGCAGTCCATTTTCGGCGCCGGCGTCTTACTGTTCGGCACGCCGATCTTATTGCTGCTCGGTTACGAATTCGTGGATGTGCTCATCGTGTTGCTGCCGATTTCGATCGCCATCAATTTGTTGCAGATCGCGAAGCACCATGTCCATATCGATTTAACCTTTTACCGGAACGTGCTGTTTCTGACGCTGCCGCCCATCGCGCTCTTTCTGTTCCTGGTGACCCATACCCGGATCAACATCGGCGCGTTGATCGGATCGTTTCTGCTGCTCATCGCCTTGAAGGAATATGCTCCGACCGTGACCCGCGCCATCGACACCCTGATGAAGTACGAAAAGACTTACTTCGCGACCATGGGCGTTATACACGGGCTCAGCAATCTGGGCGGCTCGCTCCTCACGGCGCTGGTCCACCACAAGGACTATGCAAAGGATGTGGCCCGCGTCACCGTCGCGGCGTCCTACGCCACCTTTGCCGTGGCGCAAATCCTCACCTTGTGGTTGTTCGACCGGTCGCAGATCGATGTACCTTTTGCGGAAAATGCAATCTATCTGGTAGTCGGCGCTCTGGTTTTTCTGCTGACCGACGAAATGCTTTACACACACATCGAGCAAGCCAGGTACCGCCGTATCTTCGTGGGTTTTCTGGCCATCGCCGGAACAGTGTTGATGATTCGAGCTTTGAGTTAGATATGATGAGCCACCTCTTCGCCATCGCTCTGGGCGGATCGCTCGGAGCCGTGACGCGTTACCTCGTCGCCACAGGCATCTACGCCTGGCTGGGTCGAGGCTTTCCTCACGGCACCCTGTTCGTGAACGTATCGGGCTCGTTTCTGATGGGATTCCTCACCGAACTGATGCTGCAACGATTTTCGCTGGCCGCCGAATACCGGGCGGCGATTCTGGTAGGGTTCCTGGGCGCCTACACGACTTTCTCGACCTTTGCCATCGAAACCTTGTACCTGTTCGAGGAAGGCAACCTGGCCAAAGCCGGATTGAACATTTTTTTGAGCGCCGTGTTGTGTCTCGCGGCGGTCTGGATCGGGCTGATCCTGGGGCGGCAGATCTTTGCCTCCGATCTCTATCCCTGGCTGGGGCACGGGTTTCCGTACGGCGGCCTGGCGCTCGTGCTGACGATCGCCTTCAGCCTGGCCGCGGCGGCCGAATTTGTTTTTCTTTACTTGGATCTGTCTACCCTGTACCGGGCGATTGTCTTGATCAGCCTGCTCGGTGTGATGACCCTGGCGGCAACTTTGTGGCTCGCATTCCAATTGCCCGAAATTCGGACCGAGTTTCAAGGTCTATTGAGCATCTTCGCCGTGAATGCCCTGCTCGGCGTTACGGCGGTCTGGTTGGGCACACTCATGGGAAATTGGTTATGGCACATCAGCAAGTCACCATAGCGCGGCTTTATCTCCGCGAGGGCGAGCATCTTTTGTCCAAAGTCATGAAATTCCTGCGCGAGGAGGAACGGGTGGCCGGCGTCACCGTGCTCCGGGGGATGACCGGATTCAGTACGGATGGAAAAATCCGCACCGCCTCCTTGGTGGATCTGTCCCTGGATTTGCCCCTGGTGGTCGAGTTTTACGACGAGCCGCATCGGGTGGAAACCGTGATTCACGAACTGCTGCGGCAGATGGATTTATCCCATGTGGTCACATGGTCCGGAGTCCGCCACATAAAAAAAGAGGAATAATCGGCCACTTGGGTCGTCAGGCATATCGGCGATCGGAGACTAGGCCGGATATTTCACCATGAAAATCGCCTCCACCGCGGGCCGGGGTTACCACGGTGACGGCGATGGGACCTTCGCGCCACCAGAAAATGCCGCCCGCGACGGCGAGGCTCCATGTCCATTTTCTTCGCATTATTCCAATATAAGGAGGGTAAACGTCGTCGACGAGGAAATTGAAATTGATGACCAGTTTTTTTGCGTTACCGGCCTTGCCTCATGAACCCACGAAACCGTCGCGGTCTAACCAGAATAGAGACGTTTTTAGGGTAGGCCATAAAATGATCAGTCTGATCTTCGAATCCGACCAACTGGCGAAAACGACCAAACTGCCACCGGCGCCTTTTTTCAGGATTACCGGCAATTTCATCAACCAAGGCCCCGCTCGGACACCGGTTGCGAAATTCAGGAATCACTTCTGGGACATGCAGGGGCAGCAGCATTTTACCCAGTATGCCTGCCATGACCGAGCGGTAGTCCATTTCGAGGATGCGCCCGGGAACACCTCGGAAACCTTCGGCCCGTTCGACGAGATCACCGTCGCCGACGGCGTAGTCTACGCCAACGGCCAACTTTTCGCCCGGTTCACCGAGGAAACCCAGCTCTGGCATTGTTACAAGACGGACACCTACTGGTTGACCATGATCCTCGCGTCGCCCACGCCGTAGGAAAAATGGTTGCACCGCATCTGCACTTCCCACTTTCGACATCCCCAGCAGTTCTGGATTGACGCCATCACTGCGAATCGAAGTCACCCGCGCATAGCGCTTGTGACCGGCCAGGATCGACAACAGCCAAGTGCCCGGCAAATTCCCAGAACTCGGCGCATTGGCACCGGGGAAACCAAAGGACAGCGCTCGATCCACGCTTCCCGACCTCGAAGCCCGGAAGACACAGCTGCTGGCTATGGGTCCGGCGGCATCCCAGACCGCAGCCATCGCTCTACCCGACTCCGAGAATCCAGCCCTCGACTCCGGCTATGGCGCGTTCCTGGGGCGTCAGCATGGGTTCGAGCAAGGCTTGCAGACGGGCATCGCGGTCGGCCTGGCGCAGCCGGGCGGCGATAGTGTAAGCGTCGTGCTGGTCTGGGGTACGGCCCTCGGTCGGATAAACGTGCTTCCACAATGAAGGATAGACTTCGGCGATGGCCGACTTTCCAAGCGGGATGACCCAGCCGTCGAAAGGCCAGAAATGCACTCGCTCGCCCAGTTGCCGCCGCAGATACCGAAGCCAGGGAATGCCTGCGTGGGCGGATTTTGCGACCGAGCCTTGCACGTCGAAATGGAACACCGACTTCGCCCTCGCCCGTTCCTCGCACAGCCGGCGCCAGCGCGGACTGCCGGTACGGGCCGCGCCATTGCCGCGAAGACCATCGCGCACGAAGTCGACATAGGTGTGGTCCTCGTCCGTAGGCCAGTGCCGCTGGAAATCGTCGAGAAACGCCGGCCAATCGGCTGGCAGGTGGTGCACCTCGAAATAACGGAGCGGGAAGGAAAAGCTGTGATCGATGCCGACCAGTGTCGGCCGATCTTCGGACAGGCGCTCGACCAGCCACTCGGCGATGCCGCGCCGGCTCCAGTATTTGCGCGAGCTTGGCGGCGGCGGTATTTCCGAAGGCGGTCCGTCCTTTTCCGCCAGATAAACGCGCAGTCCTTTGAGGCTGGATGTCGGAGTTTGAGCGCCTGAATAGTCGATACCGACGTAGCGGACGAAACGCGGGAGGTCACTGACCGTCACGGAATCCTCGTTCCAACAATGAGTACGGTAATCCCACTTTGAGGACCTCGAAGTTTTTCGAGATTTTCATTTCTGAATCCAAGAACGAATCTTGTGCCCGTTGGGCCAACGGGTCTGTCGGCGAAGGAGCCGATCTACGAATACTTCACCAGCGCTTTCGGTTTCACCCGTTGCCTGAGTCACGAATGCATCTTCATTGCGTCGACAGGAGCGAGCGGGCTCACCGGTGTCGTTCGAGCCGCGCGGGCGAACCGGCATCCGTTCTGGACCGCCAGTAGGCATAGAAAGGCAAGCCTGCGGCGAGGAGGGTCAAGCCCATCCCAGTATCGAGCGGATTATGCAACACCATGCCGGTGCAGAATGCGCATGCCACGAGAAAGAACGCCAAGGTCACCCAAGGGTAGCCCAGGGATCGATAGGGTCTCGGCAGTGCCGGCTGACGGCGGCGCAACACGATCACGGCGAGTGCGGTGAGGCCGTAAAACGCCCATGCACCGAAGATCGCGTAACTGAACAGGCGCTCGAAAGCCCGCTCGTCTCGGCCCAATACCAGAATCAGGCAGCCCGCCGCGACGCCCTGCACGATCAGGGCCTTGGCCGGTGTCCGACGCACCGGGTCGATATCCCCCATGTGCCGGAAGAAGAGCCCGTCGCGGGCCATCGCATAGGATACCCGGGCGCCAGTAAGGATGGCACCGTTCAGTGCGGCAAGGGTCGACACGATTGCCGCCACCGTAATCGCCCTCCCACCCCATTCCCCCAAGGCCATGGATGCCATGTCCTGGGCCAAACGCCCGGATTGCCGAACTTCGGCAAGCGGCAGGACATAGAAATACGCCAGGTTGATCAACAGATAGACGGCCATCACGGCGGCGATACCGAAGATCAGGACGCGCGGGATCGTGCGCTGAGGATTCCGGATCTCGGCTCCGATCATGGTCACGTTGTTCCAACCGTCGTAGGCCCACAACGCAGCCGCCAGCGCGGTGCCGAAGGATTCGATGCCGATCCGGGCGGAAGCCGCGCCGGCATCGGAAAAATGTTCCCAGGACCCTTTACCGCTCGCGAGTCCAAGAACCGCCAAGGCTAAGATGACGCCAACCTTCAGCAGCGTCAGGACGGTCTGAACCTCACTTCCCAGCACGACGCCCCCGTAATTCAGGAGAGTAAAAACCAGAATGCCTGCGAGCGCCGTGAGCTGAATTCCGGTGAGCGTGAGGTCCAGCCCGGCGATAGAAGATCGCCACACCGGTTGTTCGAGATCGTGGACGAAAAAACCGAGAAAGATCGCGAACGCCGTGGCTATGCCGGCGATCGACCCGGTCTTGCCGATGACCACCTGCTGCCAGCCGAAGAGGAATCCCCACAAGGGGCCGTAGGCGCGCCGCAGGAAGATATACTCCCCGCCGGCTTCCGGGAAGGCGGCGCCGAGTTCCGCATAGCTGAGCGCGCCGGCGAGCGAAAGGAGCCCTCCGACCATCCAGACCAGGAACACCGCCCAGACCGAGCCGGTTTCGCGCGCTATGGTCGAAGGCACCAGGAATATGCCGGTGCCGATCACGGTTCCCGCCAGGACCGCTGCGGCACCGAGCCATCCGATCGCCCGCTCCAGTTCGGGACGCTTAGCCGACGGGTTCATGGATTTCGACTGCCAACGTCATGTGGAACCTTAAGGAAGCTCTGATTAAGTTTCCAGTGGGAAAAGCGAACAGTGCAACTGTTGGATCTCAAAGCCCCTCACCCAACCCAATCACGCCGCGCTTTCCCTGTTGGGAGCCACAAGCGGCGCTTGCGCGTGCAGCCGTTCGCCGGGAGCGAACGCTAACGTGCGAAGCACGGCCCGAAGGGCCTGTCCTGAGCCTGTCGAAGGGCCTGGCCTGCCCGCTCGTCGCGTTGCGCCTCGCCCTGCCGACCCTTCGACAAGCTCCTGCCTGCAGCAGGCAGGAGCTTGTCGAACACTCTTCTGAGATTCTATGGTTCATGTCAAGCTGCCGATTGCGAGCCGTGAAGGATCGAAG
>DYIL01000084.1 GCA_020723665.1 Methyloversatilis universalis | reverse complement strand
ATCTCGGCTCGGCTCTCGAAATCGCTGGAATAGCGCACTTGTTCAGAACTTCCTTGAAAAGGTCCTGATCAAGCTCTTCGCAGAACGAACGGTGACGTATTGATTCCGTAAGTAATGAGCTTTCGAACCACGAGCAAAATCGACTCGTTGTGAGCTTCTTCAGTAAGACGTCCGAAGGTCCCAATCTATTTTAGGATCCAGCATGATGCTATATACAGCTACTTTTCCCACATCGTTTCGCCCGCGTCGCCGAAATCGCCGTCGTTGTTCTTATCCCATCGCTTGGCACCGGTATGGTCGATTTCCAGCATACCGTCGTTTGCCTGCGGACCGCCACCTACCGGGGTCGCTCTGAGCGTATAAGTAGTCGGAGTGGCGGCACTGATCGATAAGTTGTAATAGGCGGTTCCCGACCTGGGTGAAACCGTAAACGGCAAGACCGGGTCGGAATTGTCTCCAGAGTTCGAGCAACTCCCATCGGCCCCCTTGTTTTGATAACAGTTATTTTCGGTAAAAAAACGTTCCATAAAATTTTGGAGTTCCATCAGTGACGCTTGCGCGTCGGCCCTTCGGCTAGTCCTAAGTTGAGCTTGATAACTCGGATATGCGATGCTAGCCAAAATAGCCACAACCGCCACCGTTATCATAAGTTCGATCAGGGTAAAGCCGAACTGCGCTCTGAATCTGATCATGTTTGCTTCCCCTAACAGCGCTGGTTTCCTGAACTACCTTATTTGCGTCCAAGACTGCCTACCCATCGGGGTGCCGGCAGATTCGGTGGTGACTTCCAAGCTGCCGCTTGAGCCGCTAGTGTATTTGTACTCCTTTTCCCCAGCGGATATCACGCCAGGTGTCTTGATGATACCTATGCTTGACTTCTTCCCGGACGGTGCGTAAGCCGAGCCGCCGATGTTGACCAAATCCAGAGAGTTTATCTGTCCATCCGGCGTACCGCCTTCTCCATATACATCCCAAGGCGCTCCAGTATTCGGTAGCCGAGCGCCGGTTATCGCATCCACCTCCATCAGCCACCCGGTACCACCGTAGTCGCACGGGTTGGCGGATGGGATCAGCGTAGTGAAGATAACTCGACCACCGCGAAGAAGCGGCGCGCTGATAACTCTCTCGCCTTCAGCCGAACCAGGCTGCGGCGGCTTCTTGAGATCCATGAACCACCCGCTTTTTTCATCGTAATCGACATCATTCTGGGAACTGACACGTAAGTCGAAAAAACCCAGAGTCACTTCATGATCTATGGTCTGCTCCTGGAGAACCGAGCTTGCGCCAGTCCGAAGGCTTCCGTCGATTACATCCGTATTCCTATTACCCGTGTTTCGATCCCACAGGCCGTAAAATGTCTGCACTTGGGGACTAGCGCCGACCACGTTATCCCCTTCCTCAAAATACTTACCCGTACCGAAGTAAACCATGAGCCCCCCGTTTTGATCGCCGCCTGGCCGCCCGACTTGCGGCTTCGCCGTAATTGGCTGGCGGTTTGCGCCAGTGCAAGGCGTGGCGGTCGAACTGCATGCTACAAACAAAGGCTGTGGCGTTGAGCCGCTCTTGTAGGCTACTCCCCAACCGTTGGTGTTGCTGCTAGTTACGTCGAACTTCCAAAGATTTCCAAGTAGATCTCCCGCATAAATGTAATCCACGACTCGGTCGTTATTGCTATCGACGATAATGGGTGTCGAAAGGCCGTTATTTCCGGCTGCTCCTGTGTGGATTTCCTTGATGATATCGCCGTTCGCAAGATTGAGGATGAACAGCACGGCCTCGCCGCTGGTGCTGTTGTAACCGTTGGCGACGACAGCCGCCCATTCGCCGTTCGCCATACGACCGATCGAGGCCTGAGGCAAGGTATAGCCGAGATCGGTGTCGTCATCGCTGGTAAATTCCCAAAGCACGTCGGTGGCATCGAAGGAGTCGGGATCCGTCACATCCAGCGCGAACACGCCCCGTCCGCCGGCACCGGTGGTCCCTACGAGTACGGATCGCCAAGCGCCGTTGATATAGGCGTCACCCACGCGCGGTGAGCCGTCCACAAAATACTTGTGGGCATATGCGTCACTCGCCAGCGAAGCCAAATTGCTGTTGATCACGGCGTTAGGAACATAAGCGAAGACTTCGTGGCCGTTGCCTAAATCGAACAAGCCCGTGTCGGAATCGTAGGTACCCGCGTTGATCCCATGCAGCATGCCGTCGTTCGCTCCGACATAAAGCATCCGCCTCCGATTCTTTTTGGTGATGAGAAAAGCTTCGTATACGCCGCTTGCGCCCTCAGGAAGAATGCTGTATCCGAAGTTCTCGCCTCCGGCAAACCACGGATCGGAGTTGATTATGTCCCCCAAGAGTTTGGCGCGCTTTCTGAATGGGCCGCTATTTTTCTCTTTGGACTGATCGCCTCTGAGATAATTGACCAAATCCTCGCTATCCAAAGCGGCTTTTTGATCAGCATTCAGATTCGCCCAGGTAAAGCTGATTCCTTTGGTTCCCGTGGCCGTCGGATCGTAGGAGAAAATGTCGCGAGTAGATTCTGATGGGATACCGTTTGCTGCATCCCATACGGCATCGTCGTCGTCGATAATGCCGTTACTGTCGGCATCTTTAATGCTGCCGTCCGGATTGATCGAAAATGCGAGTAACTGTCCGCTCCAGTCCGTGCTGTTGAATTTTGCCTGATAAATCAATGTCCCCGTATCCAGCCTCGTCGAGTTCGTAGCAATACTCGCGGCTGACCCGACGCGCCCCTTGATCTCGTTGAAAGCGCTGGTCAATTGGTCTTTCAGCTGCCCGGCGTTGGTCACCAGGAAATAGCTGTCCGGAATACCGTTTCCATCGAGATCCCATTCGTTGTCGTCAAGCTGATTGTTACCTTTGTTGGTCGACGAATCCTTCTTGTCGAAAAAACCGCCCCATTTTGCCGCATACCAAAGAGGATCATGTTTTACGAAACTTGCCGTCGCTGCCCCCGGAGTGAATGTCCGACTCGCTTCCAACGGCAAAGCCTGACCGTCGCTCCAGTCTCCGCCGGGCTGCTGCCCTGGAGGAGTGTCGAGGAAGTAATCGACATCCGACGAAGTATCCGAATCCCTCACTTCCAAATACGTACCGTCAGCGGTGGTTCCCGAAATGACATATCCCATGTGCTGGATACAGCTGCCCGCTGCATAGTCCGATTTCAGACTAACAGTAACTGTACCGTCACTGTTAGCAGTGAACGTGTATTCCACGATTGCGTCCATGTCGTGATCGGAGCCATATTCAGAATCCTCATAATTGATACGAAATCTGCCGTAGGCTCTCCCTTCGTTCACGGTGGGGTCCTGATTCGCCGCTCCGGTATTCTTGATGGTGTCGACGTAGAAATCGACGATGGTGTTCGTCGGCTGATACGAACCCTTGGCCGAGCTGAAGCTACCGCAACCTCCGACGGTTTTTCCAAAGGGCACCAATGTAATCGTATTGCCGTCGATCGGAATCTCTATCCGCGGCAACGGCGAAGCCAGCGCTAGGGAAAGCGTGTCGGTCTTTTGATCGCCGCTGACGCTATTGAGATCATTGGTTTTACCGAACAAGGCGACAGATGCGGAGTAATATCCGCCCTGTCTCGTCGGTTCCTCGGGTGTCAGCCCTCGGATATTGCTAAAACTGGTAACGGTTTTTGGCGTAGGCGCGCCGTCATAGGTACTTCCCGATTGGCCAATAAAGACATCCGTTGCCTCAGTCTCCCCGGCCCAAATCGTATCAGCAGCACTTGACACGTCTAACCCCGTCAAGTCCCCAGAAAAACTATTGAAATAACTGCCAGGCAGTTTATCGGTATCGTACGATGGGTTGACGTCGCTAATCACCAGCTGGCTCGGCTTGGAACACGTAGGATAGCCGTTAGAATAGTTGGCTCCCATGTTTCCGGTGTATGGATTCAGCCAATTTGGTTGGGGTAGCCCCAGCGTATTGTCGTCGGTGCCGGTATTATTGACACCACTTGAAAAGTCGGTGGTAGAAGACGCTTTGCCGGCAAAATAGCGCAAGCCTTCATACATCATCTCGCCGATAGGGTTCCCCCACATCCGGCAGCGTCCTTCCGCCAGGGGTTCGTTGACTTCCGGTACCCGGCAGTTCTGGTTGTATTGATAGCCATCGCCGAATCCGACTATTTTCAGCTTATTGATGGTTTCGACGATGCCGCCTGAGCCGGTTATAAATTGTCCGGTACTCGGGTTCACTTCATCGGTAAACGAGAGAACGTTCTTGCGCAGGACACCGCCGGACGTATTCTTCGTATACGAACCGGTGATGAGACCGAACATCATAGAGTCGTTTTCGCCGTGTTCGTGCAGCAATCCCGTCGGTTTATAGATGGTCGTGCCGTCCGAGGTATAACCTTTGCAATTGCTTTCCAGAAGACCACTCGTACAGACTTGGACACGCACGTTGTAATCGGTCATCGCCGATGTCGGCACGGTCTTCTGCCAATACAAATAATAATTGTCACGGCCACGGCGTTCTTGGTGACGAAAGACAATACTGTGTGTCCCAGCCGTGAGCGTGACGCTTCCCGAATGAGGGGTGCAGCTATTGGGGTTGCAGTTACCGTGTCCGCCATACCAGCTTGCGACTACGGCACCATCAATGATCACGTCAATCGCATCATCGCCATCTACAGCGAACGTGTAGACACCACTTTCGCCGCTAGGGATCACCAAATTGCCCTGAAATATCGTGAGATAGTCATCGTCCTGCCCAAAGGGATTACCGCTGCCGTTGATGTTCGCCACAGATCCGCTGCCGAATAGCTTTGCTGGAATCCCGTACGCCATAACCAAGGCATTGAATTCGGCAGTATTATTCGGGTATTTACCGTAACCAACGGTGTTGTACGTCGTTTGCGTCAATCCTGAAAAATAACTCGCCGGCACTATTTGCCAACTGTCACCTCCCACTACCGCACAGTTTGCACGAACATTGTTTCCTGTCGCACATTCTGTTCCGGCCACGGGTCTTTCGATAGACACCCATTCCCAGATTCGGTACGAACTGTTCGTCAATACGCGTAGCAGAGGGTCGGTCGTGTTGAGCAGCGTCGTGTTGGCAAAAAGATGGCGGGTACCTGAAGCCGGGAGGGCAAGGGGGGTATACTCAGTGATGTCGTAACCATCTACCGCGACGCTCGTATATTCCTTGCCCCAGCTATGGGCATCCTGAGGAATGTAAGCGCGCTCGAGAACCGTCTCCGTCGTGCTGTCGGTACTGCGATATCCGCCGAACAGCACTTTTCTCAATGCGTCCATGCGGGACGTGGTCAGGTAATTCAAAAAGTCACCGCTCCATGTGCCGCTGCATTTCTTATTGGCGGTCGTCGCGGTGGGAACAAATTTACCGAAGTTGTAGTTGTAACACTTATACGAATCGAAATATCCGAAGTAATCGATGGCGGGGTTATAACGGATATCGAGCACGCCATCGCCATTTAGATCGGACGCATCGTTGTACGCCTCGTAATACAGCTTGTGATCGCGTGCCATGACCAACATGACCAAGGGCGGAGCACTGATGCCGACGAATAACGGAGACTGGGCAATCGTGCCAGCAGTGGCAGTTAACGTGAGCAAGGAACCGAGCGTGCTGCTACAGAGCAGCAAGGGCAGTTTTTTCCATATCCGGCATTTTTGAACCTGAATTTTCATCATCGCCCCATCCCGTATCGCGCCGCATTAACGCTTGTAAGTTGACTGCACCATGACGACGGCATTCTCTGTGCCGCCGACGCCGCGTGCGGTGACGCGGTAATAATTGGCTTCGCTAGGCACCCCGGCTTCCAGACTGGCACCCGCCTCCGGAACGGGAGGGAGTTCCTCGATGATATAGGCGGGATTGGCTGCAACATCCGCCAAAGTAAGGTTACTTAGAGTAACTACTTGGTCCGAACTCCAATTAACCGCATTCCAAACACTGGCGGTTTCTGAAGTACCGTCATCGCAGTCGATGTTATTTGCTCGGTATAAGCCATTGCTGCAGTTGAAAAGCGGTACTGTGGCCTGAGTAAGAGCCAGTTCACCAGTTCGAAGCGCGGATTCAGCAGCTTGAAATGCCAAATTGCGGTCACGCATGTTCCCGGCCATTTTTTCTTCCAAGGATGTCACCTGCATACCGGTGATCCCGATAAAGGTCATGACCAAGAGAATAAGGAGGCTGACGACCAGGGCTCCGCCGTCCTGATTTAACTTTCGTTTAGAAAATTGGGAGGGTTGAATTGCCATGTGCACTCACTGAAGACGGTTGCGAACACTGATGGTGGCCGTGAAAGTCCTGCGTAAGCGTCTATCGCCTGCCGTCGTCGCCGTTCCGTTAAACGAATACGTTTGAGCAGCTGTCGTTAAATTGTTGTCAAGTGTGCGAAAGAGGAAATTGATGCGGACGCTACGTACATTTGCCCACGTACCGACAGCATTGGCCGCGAGATATTCATTGGGGGTGCCGTCGCTATCGGTATCTTCGCCGTAGGTAATCTGCATGTCCTCAACGCCTTCCACTAACTCCACCGGGTTATCGCCCCCTACCGTCCGAGTATTATCCAGTTGCCAAAGGGCCGGTTGACCGCTTTGCCCATTCCGTATGTAGTAGGTGTAAGAGTAAATGTTCAGAATTTCCGCATCGCGTTGGTAGGCCTTACTCAGACGATTGTCGATATTTACGTCATTGGCGTGTGCTATGGTTTGTTTGTCGGCTCCATTGGAGACGGACGTGGCTCTCGCAATATCCGCGCTAACGCAGTCGGAAATCATGAAAACATCGCCAGCCTCTAACTCGCAGGTATTTGCCGCAGAAATCTGGATATTCGCGTTATCGGCGTCCATATTGCCCATAAGATGTCCACCGCAGCCGGCTGCAAATTGAATGGTTATCGTATCCGTGCCAGCAACCACAGCACCCAAAGAAGCCGACACCGCCGGGCTCCATGTAGCGCCGGTCGCTTCGCTCCCCACAACGGCTGTCGCAGTGTCAAAGGCGACTACCGGCGGATTAGCGATGATGTTTGGCGTCACTGATCCACGTGATCCGCAGCCTTGATAACCCGCTCGGCGAACATCTCGCTCCAGTAATTCCAGCGCGTAACGTCCATTTTCCTGCAACCTGGACTGAGCCTCCTGAACCCGATAAGTCTGCTTGTTAGAAAGATAAACTTGGCCGACTCCGCCGATCAGAATTAACCCCGCAACCAAGGCAACCATGATTTCCACCAGCGACACGCCCTGTTGCGGCGCGCGGCGAGGGTAGTGGATCCGAGGAAAACAGATTGAGAAGAGAATCATGGCCGGAAACTCGTAACCAAACGTTGATTGGCTTCACCCGAGCGGTCGTCATCCCACCAGACCTTGATGGCATAAGCCGCTCCGTCGTTATCGCAAGCCGGGTCGTCCGCCTCGCCATCACTAGGGCTGCCGTCGATACACACGACGCCGATACCGCTAGGTAGTTGCGCAGCCAATTCCGCACTCCATTGGGCAAGGTCGTAACCAGCCATTTGCGCGGCAGAGCAGGCATCAGCCGCGCAGTCGTCATTGGTGGCCACTTGGTTGTTGTAGTTTCCGTTATTCAATCCGACCGGATTCGCTCGCATGCGGTCGGCCATGTCGTACGCCAGTTGCGTTGCTTGCGAACGGTAGTAGGCACTTTGATTATTGCGAAGACCCGCCACCTGGAGACCCGCCATACCCAGGAGGCCGATTGCGAGCACGAAAACGGCGACCAGGACTTCGAGTAAGGTAAAGCCCCTTGCACGCGCAAGTGGTGATAACTGGTTAGCCATAGTCATGAACAGGTCAAAGCGTCTCCCGCAGACGCCTCACGTAGCCGTCCGGTGTTAGAAAGCACGCGACCTTTAGCCTTGGCGGCTCCACGACTGTCACAGAAGGTAATAGTGCCGTTGAACCCTTGCGAGAAACCTTGGGCGCCGAATGTGACGCGGGTTCGCGAAAAATTGAGAGAGGTGAGCCCTTTCACGGCTTCTCGAACCCGGATGATTTGTTCTCCGGCATCAACCATTCCGTCACCATCCGGATCGACAAAAATGATCCAACCAGCGAGCCAATTCGCAGACGTGTCGCAAGCGGTACCAGCCGCATTTCGCCTGCACAGCGTGACCGATGATCCGCGTTTTATCGCCTCACTACGGGTCAAGTTCAGGTCGGTTACCAAGTCATTGACGCTGATTGCCATGCGATTGTTTTGAATCAACTCTTGAAAGCCGGGCACACCAACCCCCAATACGATAGCCAATACCGATACGGTGACCATCAGTTCGATTAACGTAAAACCTTTTTCATGATCTGTTTTCATGCCGATAGTTATAGCAGTGCTTTTCGACTGCATCGGCGAAAACCGATGACCGGTAGGATTTATCCGATGAACGGTCGTGAGGAAGCAGCCACATAAAAACGGCCACAAAAGCAAGGCGGCTTCCTTGCCGTCCGACGGTGAAAGAATCCGGTCAAACTACCGAATTTGGGCTCAACCCCTTATTTGCAAAAGCATTTCGTGTGAGCCGACCGAACAAGAGGAGGGAAATTCGGGTTGAAATTATTCGACGTGGTGTGGCTTTCGAGACATTTTGAACGGAAACAACCGGCAAATGGCGCGCGACAGCCAATTGCGCTTGGCGAGACGTTGTTCGCGAGAGCGTTCGAATTCCGCATTGAAGAAGGCTTTGGTGAGCTGCCCCGGCGTGGGCGTGTAACCGTGGCGTGCCAGCCAGGCGTCGCGGGCCTCCGCCAAAAGGCGGTAGAACGCGATGTCGTAGGCCGTATTGGCCTCGTAGCCGAGCGGCTCGTCTTCGAAATGGATGCTCAGTTCATCCAGCCGCCGGCGGAACCACGCGGTCAGCCCGTTCAAAACGTACTCGTCTGATACCGGCATTTCTTGAGCTCGTTTCATCTGTCAACGTAATCACTAAGATGGGTTAGTTGCCGACGAAGTTCAGCGGGTGCGCCCTCCTGTCGCGCTTCATCTCGGAGCTGGCTTGATCGGCTAAAACGTACTCGAGATGCTGTAACTTACGAACTCCCGATCTCAAGACACGTCTTACCCGCGCTTCGAAACCTTGATTTCAGGACAAATCCCTGTAAGCCGAGTAAAGTTTGTCCGATAATCTCTCTCAGTCCGACTTTGCGACTTGACCCGGTCATGAACACAGAAGAGATCTTCAAACGTTTGCGTAT
Organism: Methyloversatilis universalis; assembly: GCA_020723665.1. Classification (GTDB taxonomy): domain Bacteria; phylum Pseudomonadota; class Gammaproteobacteria; order Methylococcales; family Methylococcaceae; genus Methylocaldum. The sequence continues at coordinate 1,509 of DYIL01000084.1, read as the reverse complement.
CGGCTTATCGCTGGTGGTCGGTTTTTTTACCGGCAAGTTTCTGGCGACCGCCATGCAGCATCATGCCTCGGAGTTTTTTATCGGCGGTTTCGGGGTGGGCGTCGTGTTGACGCAGTTGGTTTACTGGGGCATCGAGTCTCTTTGGGGCCACAAGCGTTCCGAATGATCGCGGCTTGCCTGGGATTCGTCATTGCATCGCGCCCGGAATCGCTCTACAGTAGACTTCAAGCCACGGATGAGGGGCCTTTAACGAATTCATTCATTAGAGGAGGCACATGCCATGTTCCTTAAATTGAAAAAGAACGGACATCTGGTCGAGGTTCTCAGTCTCAACGATCTGGTCAATCCGATCCATAAAACCGTCGTTGGACGCCTGCATTGGGGCGAGGAAATGCAGGATCCGGACAAATTCCCGAAAACCGACTTGGTATTTCCGTCTGGCGAAGAACTTCCGGTTTGCTGGACCGACGTTCACTATCGGGACAAGGAACTCCCCGCGAGCAAGCCGTAAGAGTAGCGACGATTTACGCTTTTTATCCCGAGGCGAGGCGGTGTGCGTGCCGGGTCGTCTCGGGTAAGCGGAAGCGGGTGGTGCAGCGCATCACCCAGTCGACGGCCGTCGACAGGGCGATGCGGTGGCCGCATGAGACGTAAATCGGTTTGACGCCTTGCCGAGTCCTTAATACGGCGCCGATGGTTTCCCCTTTGTCCAAAAGGGGAACCCAAGCGCCGCGCTTGTCGGGAACGTCTCCGTGCGTACCCGTGAGCCGCGTCTTGCCGACGCCTATGGTGGGAATATCGATCAAAAGACCGAGGTGACAGGCTATCCCCAAGCGGCGCGGATGCGCATAGCCCTGGCCGTCGACGAGAATCAAATCCGGCAGATCGCGCAATGTTCGCAAGGCATCCAGGATGGCCGGAACTTCCCGAAAGGACAGCAGGCCGGGAACGTAAGGAAATGAGGTCGGCCGCCTCGCGAGGGAGCTATCGATGGGATTCAGCTCGGGGAAACTCAAGGTCACTATCGCGGCTCGCGTGACGGTGCCTGAGTCTTCAAAACCGACATCCACTCCGGCCACGCGTCCGATCGTTTCGGGCAAATCGTCCCGCAAGCTGATCAAATCCCGGAGACGGTTCTGAATCGCGATGGCTTCTCGCGGTGTGACATCCCAGGGATGTTCGTGTCGTAGTTCCAAGTTCAGCGCCGGTTTGGTTCCCGTAAGCCGGGAACGCTACGCTTATCCCGGCTTACGGGCTTTGCCTAAAAGCTAAACGCTTAAGGAAGCCCTGAATAAGCCCTCTCCCGCTGGGACAAACCTGACCTGAGCTTGTCGAAGGGCCTGTCCTGAGCGAAGTCGAAGGGCCGTGCTTCGCACGTTAGCGTTCGCTCCCGGCGAACCGGTGCACGGGTAAGCGCCGCTTGCGGCTCCCAACGGGGACAGTGCGGCGTGATCGGGTTGGGTGAGGGCCTTTTGGATCCAACGGTCGCACTGTTCGCTTTTCCCACTG
>DYIL01000012.1 GCA_020723665.1 Methyloversatilis universalis | reverse complement strand
GGCGCCAGGCCCGACTGGGTTATCTAGCGCCGGCGGCCTACGCCCAACAGTTCTATCGAAATCAGCAGGCGGCTTAATCTTTGGCGTCCACTATTGCCAACCGACCTCACTCTGGTGAGCGCCTAAGATTTCGCACTCGGCAGTCAGCCAGTCTTCCAATTCAAACCCCATCCTCTCCTTCGCCACTGACCGACCGAGAGGCCAGGAACTAGGGAAGCATTCCTGACATCGTTTGCCCTGCCACGGGCAGCCGGTTCAGTTGCCTTCAGGCGTCCCCTTAGCACCGCTTTTGGGTAAGGTTGTTTGGCCAGGCTGGTCTTTCTCACCCTCCACTACCGCTGAAGCCCTTTCTCTATAGAGGTAGCACTGACCGAAACCACAAATCTCATCCGGCGGCTCGCGGTAGATGTAAACAATCGATCATCCGGTAAAATCTCTTCTGAGCAGTAGCATTAGTAGGAATACCCTGATAAATCTTGTTCACTCGGGCACCGTCTGCATCCTCCACCTTGACCACTTCGAGCCCCAACGGGAACGCAAACAAATTTGTTGCTTAGATCCTTAGTCAGTGGTACAACCCAAATAGGCTTACATTGGACGTATAAAATTCATTCAGGCCGACGCTGCTACGCGGTGCCCCTGATTTGGGTGGTCGGAGGACAGGCACGAGACGCTAGCACTGCATCGTAGGCCCTTGAAACAGTCAGGGGGGCTAATGACTTCGGCAAAGCCAGCGCTAGCGCGACACGACAGCGAGCCAAAACCCGCGACCCCTGCCATCTCCCTGCCCAAAGGTGGCGGGGCCATTCGCGGGATGGGCGAGAAGTTCGCGGCCAACCCTGTGACCGGAACGGGCTCAATGACGGTGCCCATCGCCACCTCCCCTGGACGCGCCGGTTTTGGTCCCCAGCTTTCCCTCTCCTACGACTCCGGTTCCGGTAACGGGCCATTCGGCTTCGGCTGGAGCCTGTCGTTGCCCTCCATCACGCGCAAGACCGAGAAGGGGCTGCCGCAGTATCTCGATGTCCAGGAGTCGGATGTCTTCATCCTTTCTGGGGCGGAGGATTTGGTCCCCGTGTATCGGCAGGATCCCGACGGCTCCTGGGTGGCCGCTCACCCGGGATACCAACGAGACTCCGATGGATTCTGGGTGCGCGACTCGGACGGCCGCCTAGTTGTTTACGAGGATGAACGGGAGGGTTACAGGATTCGCCGTTACCGCCCGCGCATCGAAGGGCTCTTCGCCCGCATCGAGCGGTGGACCGACCTGACAACCGGCAAGATCCACTGGCGCTCGATTACCCGGGACAACGTCACCACCCTCTACGGCAAGACGGCCGAGAGTCGGATCGCCGATCCGGAAGACTCGAGGCGCATGTTTAGCTGGCTCATCTGCCAGAGCTACGACGACAAGGGCAACGCCATTATCTATGAGTATGTGGCGGAGAACGATGACAACGTCGATCGTACTCAGGCCAACGAGCGCCATCGGGTGCGGACGGCAAACCGCTATCTCAAGCGCATCAAATACGGCAATCGCGCGCCCAACCGGGATCCGGACACCTGGCAGGCCATTGATCCCGCTGGGCTGCCTCAAGATACGTGGATGTTCGAAGTCGTCTTCGATTATGACGAAGACCATCTGATCGAAGCGCCCCTCGATTCGTCGCGACCTGAAGCAGAGCAACATCGCCTGGTACAGGCATCGCCTCAACCGGGTAAGACGTGGTCAGTGCGGCCCGATCCGTTCTCCTCCTACCGCGCCGGCTTCGAGGTGCGCACCTACCGTCTCTGCCAGCGGGTGCTGATGTTCCATCACATTCCCGATCTGCCCACCGGCGAACCCGGCTACGACGGGCTGGTGCGTGCGACCGAGTTCACTTACGGCTACGAGGAGGACCCGACCAGCGCCCGCAATCCGGTCTATAGTTTCCTGAAGAGCGTCGCCCAATCCGGGTTCAAGCCCTATGGAGATGGCAGCTATCTCAAGCAGTCGCTGCCGCCGCTGGAGTTCACCTATTCCGAGCCTGTGGTGCGGGAGATCGTCGAAGAGTTGGATGCCGAGAGCCTCGAGAACCTGCCCGTGGGGCTCGACGGCGGCGCCTACCAATGGACCGATCTGCATGGCGAGGGCATTCCCGGCATCCTCACCGAGCAGGCAGGCGGCTGGTTCTACAAGCGTAACCTGAGTCCGGTTCCCGTGCGAGAGAACGGCGTCGAAGCCATCAAGGCACGTTTTGCGCCCACAGAGCCGGTGGCGGTCAAACCCAACCTGGCGTTAGCCAGCGGAGCGCAGTTCATGGACCTGGCCGGGGACGGTCAGCCTGACCTGGTGGTGTTAGAAGGTCCTACACCGGGCCTGTACGAGCACGATGAGGCCGAGGGGTGGGAGCCCTTCCGTCCCTTCACCTCCCGTCTCAGCCGCGACAGCCGCGATCCGAATCTCCGCTTCGTCGATCTGGACGGCGACGGCCACGCCGACGTGCTCATCACCGAGGACGACGCGCTGGTCTGGCACCCGTCGCTGGCGGAGGCCGGGTTCGGCCCGGCCCGGCGGGTGGCTCAGGCGCTCGATGAAGAGAAGGGGCCGCGCCTGGTCTTCGCCGACGGCACGCAATCCATTTACCTCGCCGACCTCTCCGGCGATGGTCTGACCGACATCGTCCGTATCCGCAACGGCGAGGTCTGCTACTGGCCAAACCTGGGCTACGGCCGTTTCGGGCCCAAAGTGACCATGGACCACGCCCCGTGGTTCGACGCGCCCGACCGGTTCGACCAGCGCCGCGTGCGTCTGGCCGATATCGACGGCACTGGCACGACCGATATCATCTACGTGCATCCTGACGGCGTGCGCCTTTATTTCAACCAGTCAGGCAATAGCTGGAGCGCCCCGCGTCCGTTGTCCGTGTTCCCGCTGGTAGACGACCTCGTCCACATCCAGGCGGTGGACCTGCTGGGTGACGGCACCGCCTGCCTGGTCTGGTCCTCGCCTCTGCCCGGCGACGCCCGGCGTCCCATGCGCTACGTCCGCCTCATGGCGGAAAAACCCCACCTGCTCACGCGGGTCGTCAACAACCTCGGCGCCGAGACCCGGGTGCAGTACGCCCCCTCAAGCAAGTTCTACCTGGCCGACAAACTATCCGGCAAGCCCTGGATCACGCGCCTGCCCTTCCCGGTGCACGTGGTCGAGCGGGTGGAGATCTACGACTGGGTCAGCCGCAACCGCTTCGTCACCCGCTACGCCTACCACCACGGCTACTTCGACGGCGAGGAGCGGGAGTTCCGCGGCTTCGGGATGGTGGAACAGTGGGATACCGAGGAGCTGGGCGCGCTGACCCCAGGCGGCGACCTGCCAGCCGGTGACAACTGGGACGCTGCCTCCCACGTGCCGCCTGTGTTGACCAAGACCTGGTTCCACACCGGTGTGTATCTGGGGCGCGACCGGGTGTCCAACTACTTTGCCGGGCTGCTCAATGGGCGCGATGTGGGCGAGTACTACCGCGAGCCGGGTCTGACCGACGAGGAGGCGCGGGCGCTGCTGCTACCCGACACGGTGCTCCCCGAAGGCCTGACACCCGAGGAAGAGTGCGAAGCTTGCCGTGTCCTCAAGGGCATGATGCTTCGCCAAGAGGTCTACGCGCTGGACGGCACGGCCGAAGCGGACCACCCCTACACCGTCACCGAGCAGAACTTCACCATCCGGATGCTGCAGCCGCGGGGCAGCAACCGTCACGGCGTGTTCTTCACCCATGCCCGGGAGTCGATCAGCTACCACTACGAACGCAAGCCGGCCGATCCGCGGATAGGCCACGCCCTGACGCTGGAGGTGGACGACTATGGCAACGTCCTCAAGTCCGCGGCCATCGGCTACGGGCGACGGCAGCCGGACCCGAACCTGTCCCCCGCCGACCAGGCCAAACAGGCGCAGATTTTCATCACCTCTACCGAGAACCGCGTCACCAATGCGGTCGAGACGGCCGACGACCATCGCACCCCGCTGCCGGCTGAAAGCCGCACGTATGAGCTGACCGGCTTGACCCTCCCACCAGGTCGCAGCCGCTTCACCTTCGAGGAGCTTCGGCAGGCTGGAGCAACCGCCATCGCGCTCGACTACGAGCAGGACCCTACCGCCGGGCGATTGGAGAAGCGCCTGATCGAACACATCCGCACCTATTACCGCCGCAACGACCTTAGCGGGCCGTTGCTGCTCGGCGCGCTGCAGTCACTGGCGCTGCCCTTCGAGAGCTACAAGCTTGCCTTCACCCCGGGCTTGATTACGAAGGTATACGGCACCCGCGTCACCGATGCGATGCTTGCAAACGAAGGCCGCTACGTCCACACCGAAGGCGACGGCAACTGGTGGATCCCCTCCGGGCGGATCTTTTACTCCCCGAACACAGGCGATGCGTCGGCCCAGGAGCTTGCGTTCGCCCGCCAGCACTTCTTCTTGCCGCACCGCTACCGCGATCCGTTCCACACCAACGCGGTCAGCACCGAGAGCTTCGTCACCTACGATACGTATGACCTGCTGATCGAGGAGACCCGCGATGCGCTGGGGAACCGCGTCACGGTCGGCGAACGCAACGCAAGCGGCGCCATCACCCGGCGCGCGCAGGACTACCGCGTCCTCCAGCCGGCGCTGGTCATGGACCCCAACCGCAACCGCTCGGCGGTCGCCTTCGATGCCCTGGGCATGGTCGTCGGCACGGCGGTGATGGGCAAGCCTGCGCCGGCCGCCGTCGAAGGCGACTCGCTGAATGGATTCCGCGCCGACCTTACCCAGGCCGAGATCGACCAGTTCCTGGCCAATCCCAAGGGGTCGATAGCGGCCACGCTGCTCGCCGGCGCCACCACCCGCATCGTCTATGACCTTGACCGCTTCTGCCGCACCTGGAAGGACCATCCTAATGACCCGACGAAGTGGCAGCCGGCCTACGCCGCCACCCTTGCCCGCGAGACCCACGTGAGCGACCTTGAGCCGGGCCAGCAGACCAAGATTCAGCTCAGCTTCGCCTATTCTGACGGCTTCGGGCGTGAGATTCAGAAGAAGATCCAGGCCGAGCCGGGACCCGTGCCCCAGCGCGACGCCGACGGCAGGATCGGCCAGCCGGTGATGACGGCAAACAACGTAAGCCCGCGCTGGGTCGGAAGCGGCTGGACCGTCTTCAACAACAAGGGCAAGCCCGTCCGCCAGTACGAGCCGTTCTTCACCGACACCCACCGCTTCGAGTTCGATGTCAGGATCGGCGTCAGCCCGGTGCTCTTCTACGACCCGGTCGAGCGCGTGGTCGCCACCCTGCACCCCAACCACACTTGGGAGAAAGTGGTCTTCGACCCGTGGCGGCAGGAGAGCTGGGAGGTCAACGACACGGTGCTGCTCGACCCGGCAGCGGATCCCGATGTGGGCGCGTTCTTCCGGCGTTTGCCGACCGCCGAGTACCTGCCTACGTGGCATGCGCTGCGCACCGATGCGGCGCACGCTGCGGCCTTCGCGGCGCGCTATCCGGACGCGACCGATCGCACCCACGAGACGCGGGCTGCCACAAAAACGGCAGTCCACGCTGCGACGCCTACCGTCGCACACGCCGACTCGCTCGGCCGCACTTTCCTCACCGTCGCCCACAACAAAGCCCAATACAGCGATGCCGTAGCGCCCGTCGAGGAGTTCTACGCGACGCGGGTTGTCCTCGACATCGAAGGCAACCAGCGCGAGGTCATCGACGCCAGGGACCGCGTCGTCATGCGCTACGACTATGACCTGCTCGGTACCCGTATCCGCCAGGCCAGCATGGAGGCGGGCGAGCGCTGGATGCTCAACGACGTCGCCGGCAAACCGCTCTACGCCTGGGACAGCCGCGGCCACCGCTTCCGCACCGCCTACGACCCGCTGCGGCGGCCGACGGATTCCTTCCTGAGCGAAGGCGGGGGCGCGGAGATCCTCGTCGGGCGGACCGTCTACGGCGAAAGCCGCCCCAACCCGGAGGCGAATAACCTGCGCGGCAAGGTCGTCGAACTGCGCGACCAGGCCGGCATCGTCACCAGCGACCGGTACGACTTCAAGGGCAACCTGCTCGAAAGCCGAAGGCAACTGGCGCGGGAATACAAGGCCACGCTGGACTGGTCGGGCACGGTGCCGCTGGAACCCGAGACCTACACCAGCCGCACCACCTACGACGCCCTCAACCGGCCGGTGACGCTGCGCATGCCGGATAACAGCGTCATCCACCCCACCTATAACGAGGCCAACCTGCTGGAGCGGGTGGACGTGATGCTGCGCGGGGCGACCGTGAATGGCGAGCCGGCTTGGACCACGTTTGTCAGGAACATCGACTACGACGCCAAGGGTCAACGCCTGCTGATCGACTACGGCAACGGGGTCAAAACGACCTACACCTACGACCCGTTCACCTTCCGCCTGACGCATCTGCTCACCCGTCGCAACGCCGCAGCTTTCCCGAACGACTGTCCCGAGCCGTCGCCAGCCGGCTGGCCCGGCTGCCAGGTGCAGAACCTGCACTACACCTACGATCCCGCGGGCAACATCACCCATATCCGCGACGAGGCACAGCAGACCATCTACTTCAGGAACCGGCGGGTTGAGCCGAGCAACGACTACACCTACGACGCCGTCTACCGGCTGATCGAGGCCACCGGCCGCGAACATCTGGGGCAGACAGGCGGCCAACCCGATCCGCCGATGCCCCACTCCTACAACGACGCGCCGAGAATGAGTCTGCTGCATCCCGGTGACGGCAACGCCATGGGCCGGTACTGCGAATGCTACGAGTATGACGAAGTGGGCAACATCCTGGCGATGATCCACCGCGTCGCCTGCCCAGGTGCTGAGTCGTGGCGCCGCAGCTACACCTACAACGAAACGAGCCTGCTTGAACCCGGCAAGGTGAGCAACCGGCTGACAAGCACCACTATCGGGGCAACGACAGAGACCTATAGCACAGGCGGCGACGGCTACGACCCCCACGGCAACATGCTGCGCATGCCGCACCTGCAAGTCATGCAGTGGGACTTCAAGGATCAACTGCAGATGACGCAACGCCAGGCCGTGAATCCTGGAGACGCGGACGGTGTCGCTCACCACGGTGAGCGCACCTGGTACGTCTATGATTCCGCGGGACAGCGCGTGCGCAAGGTGACCGAGCGGCAGGTCCCGGCCGGGCAGACGCCCACCCGCAGGAAGGAGCGCATCTACCTCGGCGGCTTCGAGGTCTACCGCGAGTACGCCGGCGACGGCGCGACGGTGAATGTGGAGCGCGAGACGCTCCACATCATGGACGACCAGCAGCGCATCGCGTTGGTCGAGACCCGCACCCAGGGCACCGACCCGGCGCCGCCACAACTCATCCGCTACCAGTTCGGCAACCACCTCGGCTCGGCCAGCCTGGAGTTGGACGATCAGGCCCAGATCATCTCCTACGAGGAGTATTCGCCCTATGGCAGCACCACCTACCAAGCCGTGCGCAGCCAGACTGAGACCACGAAGCGGTATCGGTACACGGGGAAGGAAAGGGATGAGGAGAGTGAGTTGTATTACCACGGGGCACGGTATTACGCGCCGTGGTTGGGGAGGTGGATCAAGCCCGATCCGAAGGGCACGGTCGATGGGACCAATTTATTTGCATATACTCGCGACAATCCTTTGATCTACGCTGACTCAACGGGTGCACAGTGCGATCCCACGATGCAATCTTGTGTCGACCCGACGGTGCCTACACCACGTGAAGAGGCGTTACGGCAGTCGCTTCCGGAACATGAACGATATCTGCCGCCGCCACCTTCGGTCAGCTCCTCCAGCGTAAGTGTCGGCCTCTCCTCGTTCGCGAGTCTCCTGCGCTCCGGTGCGCCGTCCGCGTCGGCTGGGACTGCTGTACAAGCTGCGAACTCGATTGATGACCTGCTGACTTTTTTGCACGCTCAAGCCGGCTTTGAGACCGGTGCTGTACGGCCGCCAACGTTTAATCCTCGCTCTGCCAGTTCGTTCGGAACGGCTGCTCACGCTCGCGCAACAAGCGTGCTCGATGAAATGCAGCGTATTGGATTTCTAGGCTCGGAGAGGATTTATTCTGAAGTGCGCGTGGTGAACGGTGTCGTCACACAAATTGGTGGCACGCCTGGCGGGCCGGCTGGGGCCCAAAATATCGACATCATGGTTGCTAGGCCTGGAGCGACAATTAGCGTGGGTGACAACATTTCCGGTGGCGTTGCCGAATTGATCGGAGATTTGAAATATGGTGGTGGTGTAATTGATCCCAAGTACGCTGTCCATGGGTCACCGTTGGCCACTATAACAGGCCGAACGACAGCGGGTCCGGTTCCGACGGTCTCAGAACCGATGATGACTCCATCAGCGCGCGGGTTTGGTGGAGTTGGAGGCGTGTTAAATGTTGGTGGTGGCGCGCTAATGCTCGCCAGCGTCGATCCCGAAAGAGACCCCGGAATTGTCACTGCTGGAAAAGTGGTAAGTGGTAGCGCCAGCGTCATCGGTGGAGGAATGGAGATTGGTGGGGCATTGTGGGGATCAGCGGGACTTGCAGAGGCAGGGGCAACTGCATCGGGCGTCGGATTTGTTATTGCTGTTCCCATTATGGTCTACGAAATGAGACCTAGAGGTTGGATAGCCTATGACCCGGTATTAGCAGAAAGAGCTATCCGAGAAGGGCGTAATCCATTTTGCGCTCAATGTCATGGTCCAGGAGGGGCCTTGGATCCGAACAATGACTGGAATGCTGGGGGAGCTCGGCGCGCCGCTTTTGTGAGGAGGTTGGAATGGACATATTTAGGAGACTGATGACCGGTTGTTCTGGAACTAGTATGGGTGGTAACCCGCGTAGGTTGGGGGGAACGCAATGAACCCCAACGACAACGGCGACACGGACAATGATTGCAAACTGTACTTCGACAAGCTCGTGATCCTCGACCCGGTAGGGGCGAGTTGGGACACCATCGGCGCCGACCACTTCACCTGCAATGCCGCGAGCATTCGCAGGACGGGGAGCTCGTCCAGATACTGATGCTAAAGGAGTGTGAAACCGCTTCAAAAAAGGAGGGGCTGACATGAACCAATCCAGGAGCAGTGGCGACACGACCGAACTGGAGCGAATCAATCGCCAGATCGCCGAAGAAGAACAAAAGCCCGCGTAGGTTGGGGTGAATGGAATGAACCCCAACACACACGGCGCCGCGGATTAGGAATGCGCGATCTTGCGGCGACCATCGGGATGAACGGATTTGGATTGGGGTGGTGGGATTGGAAGGTTGGGAGTTGCGTAGCAGATGGCTGCAACATTGGACGTAATCGATTGGGGTTGGGTTGTTGGGGGTTGACCGTTGCGGGGTCTATTGTTGGGGTTCCATTGTTGGGGTTCGCTACGCTCACCCCAACCTACCCCAACTACCCCAACTACCCCAACCTACCCCAACCAACGATGAAAAGGTGAAACCATGCGTTATCGGCGAGCCAAGGTGCCGGGTGCGACGTATTTCTTCACCGTCAATCTGGCCGAACGGCAACGGACCTTACTGGTGGACCATGTCGATCTTCTGCGGGCGGTATTCCAGCACGTGAAAACGGTTCATCCCTTTCATATCGATGCCATGGTGATCCTGCCCGATCACCTGCACGCTCTGTGGACGCTGCCGGAAGGCGATGCCGATTACCCTGTGCGCTGGGCCTTGATCAAGGCGGGTTTTTCACGCCGGATCCCTAAGGGTGAACGGCAAAATGAGAGCCGTCTCGCCAAAGGGGAACGGGGTATCTGGCAGCGACGCTATTGGGAGCACTTGATCCGGGACGATTCGGATTATGCTCGGCATGTGGATTACATCCATTACAACCCGGTGAAGCATGGTTACGTGCGGTACGCCAAAGATTGGCCGTATTCCAGCTTCCACCGTTACGTCCGATCGAGGATTCTGCCGGCTGACTGGGCGGCTGTGCCCGATCCGGATTTTGTAGGTTGGGGTGAACACCGTGAACCCCAACACATCCGATGCCGCTGCGTATAGAGATGCACGATCGTGAGGAGATGATAGGGACGGAGTGGGATTGGGATCGAGGGATTGGCTTGTCGGGGTTTGCATGGGAGAGGGCTGCAACGTTGGAGGTAATTGTTGGGGTTTGATTGTTGGGGTTCGCTACGCTCACTCCAACCTACCCCGGCCGATGCCGGTTATCGTGACAACCGCGGGCAGATAGACACATAAGAAGGAGTCGAAATCATGAACAAAATCACCTTCCCGCTAAAACGGCAAATGCGTGGACCGCAGGTGGCCGACCTGCAGGACGCGCTGCTCTTCCTCATCGAGCGCAACACGATTCGAACCTTCGACCCTCCCAACCATCCGACGCTGGAGGAGATGCAAACACTGACTGGCCGCCTGAAGGGAGAACGCGTACAGTCTGTGTTCGGCGAGGCCACTCGATCCCTTGTCCTGCACTTTCAGGTCCAGCAGGGGCTCGGCGACAACCTTACTGGCATCGTGGAAGAGAGAACGGCGGCCCGGCTGAACGAGCTTTTGAAGGCGCTGGGCGCGTTTAACGACCCACCCCACGAGCCTCGCACGAGCGTGGTGACGGGTCATATCTGGTTTGCCGAGCATATCCCGGCTGTGCAGATTAAGGTTGTCGCAGTCGATCGCGACCTGCGCTCCGAGCAGCCGCTGGGGGAGACAGTAACGGATCATGACGGCGCCTACCGCATTGAATATACAGAACAGCAGTTCCTCCGCCTGGAACGAGGGACGGCAGACCTCGTCGTCAAAGCGTTCGATGCCGACGGATCGGTGCTCGTCAGCTCACCGGTCCTCTTCAACGCCCCGCCAAAAGCGGAGATCGACCTGACGATCCCCCTGGAGCGTAAAGCGCCGCCGCCCCTGTTCGAGAGAATACGAGCGACCGTTACGCCACTGCTCTGCGAGGTCCAGATCGAAGATCTGGAAGAGGACCGGGAACACCAGGACCTCACTTTCCTCGCGGGAGAGTGCGGATTCGACAAGCGCGATCTTGCGCGCTTTGCACTCGCGCATCGCCTCGTACGTCAGGGCATCGAAGCGGAGTTCTGGTTCGTTCTGCTGGGCGGCTCGTTCTTCGAGTATGTCGAAACGCTGCCTCTGAAGGTGCAGTTGGAAACCATCACGACTGCTTTGCCAAGCCTCGATGCAACGGCGGTGCGTAAGACACTCACTCGCGGCTTCAACCGGCGCGAGATTGCCGAGCGATTCCGCGAACGCGTAGATGCGTGGGTCGAGTCATTCCTCGCGCTGGTCAGTCGCCTGGTTCTAGGCGATGAGAAGGCGCCGACGTTCGTCAGACTGGCGCTCCAGCACGCCGGAATCGACAGCCCAGACAAACAAGCGAAGTTCGCGCGGCTGTTCCAGCAGCATCGGGCAGTGACGCCAGAGCTTCTGGCTGCCCTTGAGAAAGACCGCGCCTTCAAGAAGGCCGAAATCGCGGACCTGCGCACCTCGTATCAATTGGCTGACTTGACGCGGGGAGACTTCTCGGTGGTCAGGATGCTCAAGGAAGAGTTCAACATCCGCCGACCGGAGGATATTCGCACGCTTGCTAAGCGCAGCGCGCGTGACTGGGTGGACCTCGTGCAGCGCAAGGCCGGAGAAATAACCCTGCCGCTCGGCCTCAAGGATCCGACCGGCACGGTGGAGGCCCCGGAAGCCGAGCTGTACGCCAAGATGCTGGAGTGTCAGTTTCGCGAGGCGTTCCCCACAGTGGCTTTCGCCGGCGGGCTGGAGCGGGCGTTGGCCAACAAAGAGGTTCGCGGCGTGAAGCACGCCAGAGAATTGGCGCGAATCGTCGACCGGCACGCGGAGTTCGACCTGCTGCGCACATCGGTGGACGAGTTCCTGAAGGAACGTGAGGGTGAGCTTGGTGCGCTCGCGAAGGACCCGTCGTTCCGAACCGAACTCAAGGCTATTCAGCGCGTCTTCAAGCTGATGCCGACCTTCGAGGCGACCGATGCGCTGTTGGCCGACGGGCTGCACTCGGCGCAGATGGTGTACCGGCTGGGCGAGAGCGAGTTCGTACGCCGCTATGGCAACCGACCGGGGTTCACCCCGGAGAGCGCGCGAGCAGCATGGAACCGCGCCGCCGACACGCACGCCGCGGTGCTCACCATTGTCGGCGATCTTGCGTCCTTCGACTCTGGCGTCCTGCCGGGCGTCCTCAAGAGCAGCCACCCCGATCTCGCGAAGTTCCCGAACTGGAACAACCTCTTTCAGAACGGCGACATCTGTCACTGCGAACACTGTCGGTCAGCCTTGAGCCCGGCCGCCTACTTCACCGACCTGCTCATGTACCTGCGGGACCGCACGAGCCTCAAGGCCAAGCCGGGCGGGGGCTTCTATTCGGTTCGCGACATCCTCTTCGATCGGCGGCCCGATCTGGGCTATCTCGAGCTCAACTGTGAGAACGCGCTGACCACCTTGCCGTACGTGGACGTGGTGTGCGAGGTGCTCGAAGCGGCCGTGGACGCCGCTGGAGACAATGACGTGGAGCTGACGGGGCTTGCCGCAATCCCGTCCGGGGCCGCGGCAGCGAAGGCCGCGGTCAAAGCGGCGCTGGATGCCCAAAACGTCGCCTATGGCGGGGATTTCACGTTGTCGCAGGTGGATCCGTCTGATCCGAATCGCTGGATAGTGCACGGCACCGATGCGACGTTTCTGCTCAAGAAGAAGGCGACGGCTAACTTCTTCGCCCGGCTTCTGCCGAATACCAAGGCGACCAGCGCCGAGTTGCGCGCTTATCCCGCCTACGTGAACGGCGAGGCGTACAAGAAGCTCCGGGCAGCGAAGTATCCACTTGCCGTGCTGCTTGATCTCTTCCCCGAGGGGGATGCACGGCGCCAGGAGCAGCGCAGTCGAGCCTTTTCCCTGCCCTTTGATCTTTTCGCCGAGGAGGTTCGTGCCGGCTTTCAGAAGAGCAATCTGCAGCGCTGGGATCTGATGCGCACACTTAGGGGGCCCGCCGCACCCAACAACCCCACCGACGGCGAGATTGCCGCGGAGTACTTCGGCATCAGCGCCGACCCGACCGCGCCTTTCGACGAGAAGCGGTTGATTCTGGTGGCAGACGCTACGACGGCTGGCCAGCAGGCTGTCTGGGGCGAGACGGGCAATTCGGGCTGGTTGAACCCCGTAGCGGACTCAGACACATCCGTCGCGAACGTCAAGACCTTCCTCCGCAAGACCGGCCTGGAGTACGAAGAGTTGCTGGCGTTGCTTGACCTGCCGTTCATCAACCCGGCCGGCGACATCACGATCCAGCACCTTGATGCCTCGTGCGACACGAACAAGAAAGTCATTCAGGGATTGAACGAGCAGAAGCTCGACCGCATCCACCGGTTTCTGCGGCTGTGGCGCAAGCTCAGTGGCTGGAAGCCGTGGGAGCTCGATTTGGCGATCCGCTGCCCCGGCATCGGCAACGGCACGCTCGATGAAGCCTTCCTGATCAACCTCTATTACCTGGCCCGGCTCAAGACCCGGCTCGGCGCGAAGACGACCGTTGAGCAGTTGTGTGGACTCTTCGACAGCTTGAACGTCAGAACCCATTTCACCAAGGCGCACGAGAGGCGAGCTGACGGGCTCTACCAGAGCCTGTTCCTCAACAAGAAGCTCATCCAGCCTCTCGATCCGGCATTCGCGGTGGCGGCCGTGGACGTCGCGGGGCCGACGGCGGAGAAGATCTCCGGCCACCGGCCTACAATTCTCGCAGCGCTCGGGATCCGCGAAGCGGATCTCGAATTGCTCGCCGCCCTGACGCGCGCCTCAGACGGGGCACCATACATCACGGATGACCTCACGCTCAACAACCTATCTTTCCTCTGGCGGCACGCCTGGTTGGCGAAGCAGCTCAAGTTGAGCGCCGACGAATGGAAGGTAGTGTTAAAGCTGCTTCAACAGGACATCGTGCGACCGGTCAGTCCGGGCGTCTCCGTCCCATGCTTCGCCGATCCGAAGACGGCCCTGGAATTCGTCGAGAAGACCGATCACCTGCGCAACACCGGCTTCACGCCCGACCAACTCAACTGGATCCTCGCCGCCGACCGTTCGGCGAAGGCGGCCCTCAAGGAGTCGGATGCGGCCCGCTTCCTGGGCAGCTTACGGAAAGATCTACAGGCAATCCAAGCCGAGTTCGACCCGGCGCAGTACGAGTTCCTCGAGCCAGCTTCAGACGTCGAGCGCATGGAAGGCCTCTTGACCGGCTTATTGCAGCAGTTGCACCGGACCGAGGCTGAGGCGCGCTTCTTCATCGAGACGCTCCGCGACCAAGTCGTCCAGGAAATCGTCGTGCCGGGCTTGCCCGCGGGATTCAGCTTCCCAGCGGCTATCACGGGTGCGCCGAACCATATCCGGATCGAGTACAAACCCGTACTGCGATTTGCCGGGACGATGACGGCCGCGCAGCGCAACGTATTGCTCAACGATCCCTCGCTCGCGGCCGTGACGGCCCTCACGTCGTACCAGCAGGCGATTCAGAAGCTGTTCGATACGCCAGGGTCCGCCGCGACCGTGCCGGACTTGCCCGCAGGGTTCGCGTTTCCCGCGACGATCACGGGTGCGCCCAACAACATACCGATTCGCTACGAGCCGGTGGTGCGGTTCACCGGCCTGATGACCGCAGCGCAGCAAACGACGCTGTTGACGCATGCGTCGCTGGCGGCCGTGACCGGTATCGCCGCGTACCAACAGGCCATTGCGGCGTTCTTCCAGGCGCCACGGCTCGCGCTCAAGTTCTTGGATCCGGTGTTCACGGCGCCGCTGGCCGCACTTCCCGCGGCGGTTGATTTCGCGGGACTCAGCGATACCGCCCTGGCACAGCGGATCTCGTATGATGCCGAACAACGCCTCCTGCGGTTGACCGGTATTCTTTCGCCTGCCGAGAAGGCCGCGCTGGACGCGCTCTCCGCCGACGCGAGCTACCGCAATGCGGTCAACAGCCTCTATACACAACCCACGACCGGCGCGTTTCCGCCGGAGCAGTTGTGGCTACAGGACGCCGATCTCGCGTTTCCGCTACGCGACCCCAGCCCGTCCGCCGACAACCTAGCGCGCAATCTCGACAAGGCCGTCCGGAAGGGGCTTGCCTACCTTGCGAAGACGCGCGCCGAGGGCCTGGTGATTCAACAGGCGGCGGCGCAACTGGGTGTGACGGAAGCGCTCACGCGGCGGCTGCTCACCGAGTACGCGGTGCTCCCGGCAACGCTGCTCGCACACCTCATCGGGCCGTTCGCCGACACCGTTAGCGTGGTTGACTACGCCACGCTGAAGACGACCTTCGACGGCTGGTTCTGGGCCATGCGCGTCGCGGCCCTCTGGTCGAAGTGGAAGATCACGTTGGCGGAGTGGGAACGCCTCCGGAGCCTCACCGCGAACGCGCAGCTCGTGGACTTCGGTGCCCTGCCGCTCGACTCCACCGCCGCCATGGCGAGCATGGATCACGTGCTGCGCACCAGTCGCTTGCTACGGCTGCGGGCGAGCTTGCCAGAAAACACGATCACATTTCTCGAAGTCTTGGAAAAGCTCAATACAGGTGTCTACCCAACTCCGGCAGATTTCGCCACGGATGTCGAGCGGCTGAACGATCAATGGACGGCGACCAACGTTCAGGCACTAGTCGGTGCCCTCGATCTCGCCTATCCCAACGATTATCTCCTGGCCGAGAACTGGGAGCGCATACGGCGGGCCTTCTACTTCGTCGAGAGCCTCGGGACCGATGTCGCCAACGTGAAGACCTTCGCGTCCGCGGCGATGGGTGCAGTCCATACGAAGACGCTTAAATCCATCCTGCGCGCAAGGTTCGGCGTAGAAACCTGGCTCACGTTGAGTGCGGAGATTCAGGGCGTCCTTCGCGAGCGCAAGCGGGATGCACTGGTTGCGTACCTGCTGGCGCAACCCAAGCCGGCCAATGCGCCCACGGGCAAGTGGGAGAATACCAACGATCTCTACGCCTACTACCTGCTCGACGTCGAGATGAGTTCGTGCCAGCTCACCAGCCGGCTGGTCCAGGCGTGCTCGTCAGTTCAGCTCTTCGTGCAGCGGTGCTTCATGGGGCTGGAGCCTGAAGTCAGAGTGGAGGCCGACGGCCCCAACGGCGATAGTGCATGGCGCTGGTGGAAGTGGATGCGTAAGTACCGCGTCTGGGAGGCCAACTGGAAGGTCTGGCTCTGGCCGGAGAACTGGATTCGCCCGGAGCTCAAGCGCGATCGGTCGCCGTTCTTCAAGGACCTGGAAAATGAGCTTCTTCAGAACGAGATCACCCAGTACACCGTCGAGGCTGCTTTCGCCAACTACCTCGAGAAGCTCAATGGCGTGGCGCAACTCGAAATTGCAGGCTTCTACCAGGAAGACGACGGCGACGACACCATTTTGCACGTGTTCGGACGGACGACCGGGGCCGAGCCTCACCTTTACTACTACCGCCGATTCGACTATCGGCAGTGGACGCCTTGGGAGAAGGTGGACCTCGACATCCAGGGCGATTATCTGATTCCGGCGGTGGTGAACAAGCGGCTGTTCCTGTTCTGGCCAATATTTACAGAGGTACCGGATGAGCAAGGAAATAGCGCTGTCTCTACTCCAACCGCCGGGCAAGCCAGCGTTCCTATCCAGAAAGCCAAGAAGAAACTCCGGGTGCAGATGGCAGTCAGCGACTACCGCCAAGAGAAATGGTCGCCCAAACGGGTCTCCAAGGACTACGCTGAGAGTGCCCCTTATAGCACCGACATCGTTCGCCGGCACTATGTCTTTTTCCCGGTGGACCGCTCGGAGATCGATGGGCGGTTCGGAGTGAAATATGACGGATGGAGCGTGGACGGCGCCGGCAGCGAGCAAGCCCGTTTTTTGTCTGGTGCCTTTGAAATCGCCGGCTGCGCGGGCGTGCCCGTACGGGTTGACGATTTGCGCGGCAACTTCCGTCATGCCATCCGGCCCGAGGTGGCGTCCACGGGCGACTATACAAACTTCCACAAGTGGCAGGAACTGCCTGCACGGAGCGACGCGCCGGAGAATGACCTGTCACTCGAGAGTGACTTGGCGGCGTACACCCGCAGCGCCCAGCTCACGCCAGTGCTGGCGCAGACGCCGTGGTTATTCCGGATCGCGCCGCCGTGGCACCTCTCGTATCTTGATCGGCTGATGGCGAACGGGTTGCAGGTCTTCGGCTTCACGCAGGGCTACATGATGATGCACGGCTACTACGAGCGAGGCGTGCCAATGGGAACGTGGCTGCCGTTCTTCTACGCCGACAAGAAGCGGACATTCTTTGTCTTGCCATCGCTTGGGTTCGGACGCGGAAATGGCCGAGAGACAATGAGTGGAGCCAATCGGATCTACTACCCGGAGATCAAACGAGAGTTTCGCAAGTTGGAGGAATTCTTCGAGGGGCTGATCCGCGCTTGGGTGGATGCTTTGGACCTAAACACCTTGACTGCTGCGCAGCGGCAGCAAATAGAGCAGTTCCTGGACGCCCAGGTCCCAGGTGAAACGACTCCGCCGTTTACCGATGCCGAGGTCCGCGACCGGATCGTTCGGTTCTTCATGCGTTTCGTGCATTACTACCTGGGTGCGTTCTCGTGGTGGCTTTTCCAGTTTCGGCAGTTCCACTTCCTGAACTTCTATCACCCGTTCGTTTGTGACTTCGCCAAGCTCGTCCACAATCCGGTGCAGGGAATTCCCGGACTAATGCGACGCGAGACGCAGCTCAAGAACACCGGATTCAGCTTCGCGCGCAGTTATCAGCCGACGTCCTCGGTGGTCCAGCCGGGGAGTGAGGCGTACTATCCCAGGGAGATTGTGGACTTCTCGTCCGATGGAGCCTACTCCCTTTACAACTGGGAGCTGTTCTTCCACGCGCCGCTCCTCATCGCGAACGCGTTGAGCAAGAACCAGCGGTTTGAGGAAGCGCGCAACTGGTACCACTTCATCTTCAATCCGCTCGGCGTGGAGAGCCCGATTCCAGGAGGCTCAGCGATGAGCAAGTACTGGATCACCAAGCCGTTCTTCGAGACGACCGATCCCGCCTATGTCCAGCAGCGCATCGAGAACATTCTGCGCATGCTGGCCGGAGACACCAGCGTGCCCGGTTACTCGGTCCAGGCCAAGAACGCGCTCGAGGATCAGGTGAGGGATTGGCGAGCGAACCCGTTTGACCCGCACCGAATCGCCAACTACCGCACCGTTGCTTACCAGAAGACGGTGGTGATGAACTACCTGGACAACCTGATCGCCTGGGGGGATTACCTCTTCCGCCAGGACAGCATGGAGAGCATCAACGAGGCGACACAGTTGTACATCCTTGCCGCTGAGATACTAGGACCGCGACCGAAGCGAGTGCCACCGAAGGACAAACCGCCCGTGGAGACCTTCAACGAGCTTGAGCACCAGCTCGACGCTGTTCCTAACGCATTGGTCGAGATTGAAAATCTTGTGCCAGTTCCGTCTGGCGACGGGGATGCTGCTCCCGAGGCGCCGCCGCTGCCCGTGCTGTACTTCTGTATTCCGCACAACGAGAAGATGCTGGGCTACTGGGACACGGTCGCCGATCGGCTCTACAAGATCCGCCACTGCATGAATATCGAAGGGGTCGTCCGCCAGCTCGCCCTATTCGAGCCGCCCATCGAGCCAGGTGCACTGGTCAAGGCCGTGGCGGCCGGTGTGGACATCAGCGCGGCTCTGGCCGATCTCAATGCGCCGTTGCCGCTTTACCGGTTCCAGGTGCTGTTGCAAAAGGCGAACGAGGTCTGCAATGACGTGAAGGCGCTGGGAGCGGCGCTCCTGAGCGCTCTCGAAAAAAGGGATGCTGAGGCGCTGAGTCTGCTGCGGCAAGGCCAGGAGATCCGGGTTCTCGAAGCTGTAAAAGCGGTGCGCGAGCAGGAGATCGCGGAGGCCAAGGAGAACCTCGCGGGGCTAAAGAAGAGCAAGGAACTCGCAGAGATCAAGCGGAAGTACTATGAGAGCCGGGAGTTCATGAACCCAGCCGAAGCCGCGGCTGTAGCGCTCAACACTGCCTCGACCTTGCTTGATATCCCGGTTTCGATTGGATACATCACGGGCGGCGTCCTCAAGGCAATTCCGAACTTTCTCATCGGTGCATCAGGCTTCGGTGGCTCGCCTCACGCCACGGCCGAAACGGGTGGCAGTGCCTTCGGCGATGCTGCGAAATTCGCGGCGGAAGGGTTGGGGCATATCGCCAGGAATCTTGACAAGATGGCCTCGCTCGCGAACACGCTGGCAGGCTACGAGCGGCGCAAGGACGAATGGGATTTCCAAAGGGACTTGGCCGCGAAGGAAATCCAGCAACTCGAACGGTCCATAGCAGCCGCAGAAGTTCGCATTGCAATCGCCGAGAAAGAACTCGAGAACCACCTCGCGCAGATCGACAATGCCAGGGCGGTGGACGCGTTTCTGCGATCGAAGTACACTAACGAAGAGCTCTACCAGTCGCAGATCGGCCAGATCTCCTCGGTCTTCTTCCAGAGCTACAAGCTCGCCTATGATCTGGCCAAACGGGCGGAACGATGCTTCCGGTTCGAACTTGGGCTCAACGACAGCAGCTTCATCACCTTTGGCTACTGGGACAGCCTCAAGAAAGGTTTGCTCTCCGGCGAGAAGTTGCAGTACGACTTACGGCGGTTGGAGTCCGCGTATTTGGAGCAGAATCGCCGCGAGTTCGAGCTGACCAAGCATATCTCGCTCGCTCTGCTCGACCCGTTGGCGCTGGTGAAGCTGCGGGAGACGGGTCGCTGCTTCTTCCGCCTGCCGGAGGAGTTGTTCGATCTTGACTACCCTGGTCACTATTTCCGCCGCATCAAGTCGGTCAGCCTAACCCTACCCTGCGTGGCGGGACCATACACGACGATCTCGTGCACCCTCCGCCTGCTCAAGAACAGTATCCGTGTCACGACGGCCAGTGGGGACAACGGCTATCCCCGGAACACGGACGATGCCGGCTTACCGGCAGAGGACACGCGCTTCGTGGAAACCAATATCCCGGTCAGGGCCATTGCCACAAGTAGCGCGCAAGATGATAGCGGCGTGTTCGAACTCAACTTCCGTGATGAGCGATACCTCCCGTTCGAAGGAGCCGGCGTAATCAGCGAGTGGGCGCTCGAGCTGTTCACGGACTTGCCGGTGAACAACCCAGATCCGAGTAATCCCGACTTTGGCGCACCGCTCCGGCAGTTCGACTACAGCACGATCTCAGACGTGATACTTGACATCAAGTATACAGCGCGAGAGGACGCCGGCGCCTTCAAGAACGGTGCAATCGCCCACCTTCGCGATCATTTTAGCGAGGACGGCACAACCCGCTCCTGGCTAATCCTCGATCTACGGCACCAATTCGGAACAGCGTGGTCCCGGTTTCTCAATCTGGTGAACCCGGCCGATGGAAACGTGTTCGAGTTTGAAATGTCGATCGCGCTGTTCCCGCAGCGGGACCGGATGAAGACGCTGAAGATCAACACCATCATCTTGCTCGCTCGCTGCACGGATCCCGCGAATTACGACGTGACGCTGACGCCACCACTCGCCGCACCGCCCCCGGCCGGTTCGAATACCATGGTACTCGCCAAGAGCAACACGTACGGAGGCCTGCACTTCGGCCAGAAAGACGTGGCTGCCGCTGGGGTCGAAATCGTGCCAACCGACGAGCCAGTGGTATGGAGGATCAAGGTCACGCGCCCGGGCGGCGGTAACCTGATTGAAGATCCGGTCAAGAAGGTGATGGAGGTCGAAGATCTCATTCTGGTACTGGGATACGAGTGGCAGACGCCGTAGGAGCTACTGCTGGGGCTGCAAGGGCCGTTGCAGATAGGCTCAACTTTGACGTGCGCCGCGTCGCGCGCATCGATGGTTTCGCCCGTCGCGAGCAAGAATGGGCCTTCCAGAGCAACCTGGCCGCCGGCGAGATCAACCAGATCTTCAAGCAACTGCGGGCCGCGCAGATCCGCGAGGCCATCGCCGAGCAGGAGCTCAAGAGCCACCGCCAGCAGATGCAGCACGCCGAGGAGATCGAGCGCTTCCTCAACGAAGAAGGCACAGAGAAGACCGGCAAGAAGACCAACAAGGCCCTCTACGCCTGGATGAAGCGCGAGGTGCGCGGCCTCTACGCCCAGTGCTTCCAGTTCGCCTTCGACATCGCCCGCAAGGCCGAACGGGCGCTGCAGCATGAACTGGGCAGCCCGGAGCTAAGCTATCTCCAGTTCGGCTATTTGGCGGGTAAAGAAGGACTGCTCGCCGGTGAGCGGCTCTACCTCGACATCAAGCGCATGGAGATGGCCTACCACGAGCAGAACCGGCGCGAGTACGAGCTGACCAAGCACGTGAGCCTGCTGCAGGTGGACCCGCTGGCCCTGATCCGGTTGCGCACCACCGGCCGCTGCACCGTGCGCCTGCCGGAGATGCTCTTCGACATGGACGGTCCCGGTCACTACTTTCGCCGCATCAAATCGATCGCCGTGAGCATCCCCTGCGTAACCGGGCCTTATGCCGGCGTGAACTGTAAACTCACCCTGCTCAAGAGCAGCATCCGCAAGACCCCCATCCTGGCACCGACTTGATGATGCCGAACACCGGCTCGACGGTTTGCTTGCGCAGTGCGTACAGGGCGCGCCCCGCCTTCGTCTTGAGCTTGTGCGCCATGGCCTGCGCGGGCGTGGCATCGGCCGGCAAGGCCTGCGGCTCGCCAAAGCGTTCCTCCGGCACCGGATGATGCTCCTCACGCTTGACCGCAATGAACGGCTCAATGCCGCGCGCCTGGCAGGCTTGGACATTTCGGGCACTGTAGAAGCCCGCGTCGGCGAGCAGAGCCTGCCTGCCGGCAGGCCGGCCGTCGGCGGCTTCGGTGCCTTGCCACCGGGCTTGCTGCCCTTGTGCTCGCGACGCGCCAGCTTGGCGTCGTATTCGGCGCGTTCCTTCGAAAGCGGGCTTTGGCCCGTTGCTCGATCTTGGCCTTGGCCGCGGCCATCGCCAGCAGGGATTCGACCTCGGCCTTGAGCTGGATTTCCAGCTGTTCGATATGCCCGTGTGACAGGGCGCTGTGGCGCGAGGCATTGGCCTTGATCTTGGTGCCATCCAAGCTCACGGTGCCCAGCTTGAGCAGCTTCATCTCCCGCGCCATCTCCAAGACCTGTACGAACACCTCGGACAACTCGTCGAGAAAGCGCCGGCGAAAGCTCGCCAGCGTGTCATGGTCAGGGTGGCTGCCAGCCGCAATGAAGCGAAACGCTACCGAGTCGTAGGTCGCCCGCTCGATCTTGCGACTGGAAAACACTCCCGTGGCGTAGCCATACACCAGCAACCCCAGCAATACCGCAGGATGATAGGCCGCGCTGCCCCGTCCCGCGTAGGCCTTCTCCAACCGGCTCAGATCGAGTCCATCGATCACTTCGACGATGAATCGGGCAAGGTGGTCTTCCGGCAGCCAGTCATCCACCGAGGGCGGAAGCAGGTAGCCCGTCTGGCGGTCTACAGGATGAAAGCGACTCTTTTCACAGCCTCAGCTTCGTGGGTACCCTTAGTATGATCCCATCAGGAGCGAACAAGTCCGATAGGCTGCTAGGCGCAGTTTCCCAGGATCGGCAGAAAGCTTTGCCCGCGCGATTTCTGCACTGCGTGGAAGGCAATTGGCCGGTTCGGTGAGCCGGGTTTTCAACGCTTCCAGCAAAGCGGGATCGGGAAATCCCTGCGCTTTGAGGGTGTGGCCTGGCAACAGAGCCAAAACTAGCATCATCCCAAGCATACTGGCCGTGACACTCCCCGCCGTAAACGGCGAAGTTTCTTTGCTGCACGAATAGCCTTGGGCTGAGGTCATGCGACCTCCAGGACAGCTTCCCGTACTTGCAGGCTATCGGCTACAAGACGACATTGGCCCGTGTTTGGGCGACCACCACGCCGTAATGGATACGGCCGTAGATACGTTACGCTGGTCGGAAAAGAGACGACTGCACCAAAACCAAGACAATGCTCATTCTCTTCAACAAGCCTTTCGACGTCCTGTCACAGTTCACCGACCGGGCTCACGGACGGGCTACGCTCGCCGACTATATCCCGCTGACGAATGTTTATCCCGCCGGGCGGCTGGACCGCGATAGCGAAGGACTTCTCCTGCTGACCGACGACGGTCGCATGCAGGCGCGCATCGCCGGTCCGCGTTACAAGTTGCCTAAGGTTTATTGGGCGCAGGTCGAAGGTGTTCCTGACGAGGCGGCCTTGGAGCGCTTGCGTCGGGGAGTGCTGCTGAAGGACGGTATGACGCGGCCGGCCAAGGCGAGAATCATGGAGGAACCGCCGGGTCTTTGGCCGCGCGATCCGCCGATTCGCTATCGCGCCTCCGTTCCTACCAGCTGGATCGAGCTGACCTTGCGTGAAGGGCGCAATCGGCAGGTGCGGCGCATGACTGCTGCGGTGGGATTTCCCACTTTGCGTCTTGTCCGCTGGGCGGTCGGACCCTGGACATTGGGTGATCTCAAACCGGGAGAATGGCGGGAAGCCGGGCCGCTCCAATGAGTGCGGCCGTCACCTCGATTCCGCTGTAGCGAAGGGGCGAACCTGAGTCAAGAGCCGATGTCTACTTGATTGTGGCCCCTGAAGTGGGGCAGGAAGGATTTGCTGAAAGATCTCGGGTATCGATACGAAACGGGCGTCCTTCGGTGCGCCCATGCTTGGAACGGAGTTATGGTTCGCCGATCCTCTGGAAGCGAGATCAATGACCGTAACCGCTACCGCTTATAACTCCATCGTTGCACAAACCGATAGTACGCCTCACATTGGTGCCTGCAACGTACCCATCGTATCCCGCAAAGCCATTGCCGTCTCGCGCGATCTGTTCGAGATGGGGCTGAACTGCGGAACGAAGGTTAAAGTGCACGGCGTGGGAGAATTCGTCGTGCTGGACAGGATGCATGAGAGATGGGAACGGCGAATCGATATACATAGGGGTAAGAGGGTTAGGAAGGCGGTAGCCTGGGGCGAGAGAAAAGTCAGGGTCTCGTGGTAGGCTTAGGGATCGATCTTTCGCGAACGAATCCTGGTTCCGGCCGTGACCGGTGAAGATAAGGGATGTCCAATCAAGGAGTTAAGAAGACCTTCGATGGAAACGATTCTCCTGGTC
This sequence comes from Methyloversatilis universalis, assembly GCA_020723665.1. Lineage (GTDB taxonomy): Bacteria > Pseudomonadota > Gammaproteobacteria > Methylococcales > Methylococcaceae > Methylocaldum. The sequence goes on along the minus strand of DYIL01000012.1, from coordinate 49,402 downwards.
GTTCTGATTCTGCTGATTTTCGGGCTTCTGCCCACCTGGCCGTATAGCAGAGGATGGGGTTATTATCCAAGCGGGATCGAAGCCGTCATTCTGAGCATCGTCATATTGACGGTTCTGTTGTAGGTCTTTCGCTGCGCCTTGTTCAACCTCACGAGAACCGCGGGTTACAGCGGTCCTCCCCTGTGCCGTAGCAGATCGAAAAACTCACGTTTCGTTTTCGGTCCGTAGCTGGCGAAACTGGGCTCTGGGTCTTCCAAGTACACTTGCTTGATACGCGCGACGCGGTCGGAAGCGGTGCGTCTCCGGATTTCCTCCGGCGAGATGCCGTAGGGCTTGGCGGCGTTCAGGCCGAATACCTTGGCCCGCAATTCGGCGGTCATCTCCGGATAGCCGTGCCGTTCTCTAAGTGGTTCGCCGATCTGGAACGCACGAAAAGCCTGGATCTGGTCTTGGGGGCTGCCGTACCAGATCGAATCGGTGCCCCACAGCACATTGTTTTCGCCCACATATTTGAACAGCTTGCCGAGCACATGAGCGGCCTGGTCGGGATCGCGCATCAGCAGCTTCCAGGTGCTGCCGAGTTCGGCGTAAACATTGGCGTTCGGCGGAATGCCGTTGTCCAGGACGGATTTGATGAGCGTATCCACGCCGGCCGAAGCGTTCTCGGGATCGTAGGGTCCTTCCTTGCGTTTCGGTTCGTAGCCCGAGTGATAGACGATGAACGCGACGTCGGGAAAGCGCTTGGCCACCACGCCGATATCGCGGCAGGTCGAGTGTGCATAGTCGAGGCCGAAGAGGGGAAGCCCCTTGTGGATGCAAATGACTTTTACGCCTAAGCTGCGCGCTTTCTCGATGAAAGGGATCCCGACATCGGGATCGTCCAACCAGTAGCCTTTTCCGGCTGGTCCCCACTGGGTATAGGTTTTCCAGGCGGCGACGCCGTATTTTTCCTTCTGCAGGGACATGGCGTCGATCTCGCCCGGCAGGTTGGGACGGACCAGGCCGTGGATGAGAAGCCGGTGCGAGCCTTGCAGGGCGTCGACCGTAGCCCGGGTGGCGGCGGCGTCTTCCGTGGTCAGCGGGTCGTCCCCCGGTGCGGCCGGGACGGCGGAGAGCACCGCCATGGTGGTGTCGCTGTCGAAGAATACTTCGCGGATGAAATGCTCCGCCGAGAAGCACTCTATGGCGCCGTCGCCGCAATCGGCCTGGGGAAAGAAGCGGAGGCCGTATGTCCAGCGATTGGTCGGTCGCCGCCAAGAGCCCTTGGGGTTAACGTGGTGTCCCTGAATATCGAAGATGAACGCCTTTCCACCTACGGCCGCTTCGGCCAGCTCCGGTTCGTAAGCCGCAAGATCCGGGATTTCGTATCGACCGCCGGTTTGGCCGAACGCCGCGAAAACCCGGTTCATTGCCAGCAGCGTCATCGCTGCGCCCGGTGCCGATTTGAGAAACGCCCGGCGAGTCATGCCGAGCCGCCGCGATACTTCCGAGGCTTGATCGTGGGCCAGCCGTTTCGCGACCAATACCGGATAAGGCAACGGCATGGGCGGGTATTCGCCGTTGGTGGCGGTATCCAGTTTGATGGGTAAACGTTTACCCTCAGGATCGATGTACGCCATGACACCCTCCTTTCGGATCGGTTCTTCACCGCCGGGAAATCTACCTATGAGACTTGGGATCGAAATGCTTGGTTTCACCAGCGAGCGATTTCCGCCGCTCACGTCGGTGCTTTGCTTTATCATGCCGGGTATTCGTAACACCAGAGAGACACGCTCATGCGCCTCAAACACATTTCGTTCATCATCGCAATGATTCTGTTCCTATTCGGTTGTAGTCGGGACGAACTCGAATTGAAGCTACAGCTCGACGCCTCGGGAGGATTGCAGCCGGGAGATGCCGTAGTCGTTCAAGGGCGGACCGTAGGCCGGGTTACCGCTGTGGAAACGGCTGGGCAAAGCGGTTATGTTGCGATGCTGGCGCTCGATGACTCTCAGGCGGAGGCAGTGACGCAGAGTGCCCGTTTCTTCGTGGACGAAGATCCGGACAAGCCGGACAGGCGTCGTGTCGAGATCCTGCCGGGGAAGGCGGACGATCCCCCTTTGGCGGACGGCGACTCGGTCCAGGGTTCGGTGAGACAGACGCCGTTTTTTCCGTTCGGAGGGATTTTCCGCAGTTTTGCCGAAGGGCTAGGGATTCTTCGGGACCAGGTGAAACGTTTCGAGTCCGAAATGGGGCGGGTGCCGGAATCCGAGGAGGCGGACAAGCTGCGGAAAGAGTGGGCAGGGCTGTTGGAGGAGATCCAAAGAGCACAGGCGGCCACGGAGGAGTCGATCAGGAAGGATTTGCTGCCTAAGCTGCAGCAGGAGATGCAACGGCTGGAGGACCAGCTTCGGTCTCTCGAGGCACGATCGAAAAAAGAGCCGCAGACGATCTGAGACCGAGTCATACGTCTTGGAGGTTGTCGCAAAAGCCGAAAATGTAGGCCCTGGGGGCGAAACCTCGCATTTTCAGGCGGTTGCCGGGATGCCTTCGCGTTTCAGCCTATTTCTGCAACAACCTCTTTGAAAGTGTATCCCAGAAATTCCTAAAACGTTTCGGCACGCTCCGGCCGAATAGCCTATGAAGATGGACTCTTGATGCTTTCCCGTAGCGGAAAGGCGGAAAAGAACCCCAGTAAAACGGACGTTTCGGCTCAGACCCTTGTCAAGCTTGCGTACATACGGAGCGGTACGTATTTGTCTCCGGCACATATGCGGTTTTAATGAGTCCACCTGAAACCGGGGCGCGGCTACCCAAGGTTCCGGCTTCGGGTCCGGAACAGCGGACGTTCCGGCAAGGATTAGGATGTTGCGAAGGGACTTAGGGATGTCGCAAGGAACAGGAGGTTCCGAACGGAATAAGGACATTCCGTGCAGGATTTGGAACGCGAACGGATCTTAAGGATATCGCGATAGGAAAGGGATTTTTCCGAACGGACTCGGGATGTCTCGAAAGGAATCGGGGCATTCTGATCCGAGATTCTTCAGCGGACCAAGTTTCGTATTTCAGTGACAGCGGATGTCGACCCTGAACAGGGATGTTCCCCTACGCTAAGTCCGCCGAAGGCAAACCGGCAATCCGCAAAACAGCCGGTAAGGCCGACATTCAGCCCGTCCTGGGCTCACGCGGCTTGTTGCCGCGCCGGGGCATCCCTGCCCCTGATTAATCCGGCCGATAAAATAATATTCACTCGAATGCCGAATGGAATTAGACAGCCCGGTTTCCGGAGTTGCCTGTCGATCAGTATCCGCGGCGCTGGCCGCCCCCACGCTGAGTGGATCCGCCGCGGTTGTTTTCGCGGGGACGGGCTTCGTTGACGGTGATGGAACGGCCGCCGAATTGGGTTTGATTCAATTTGTCGATGGCGTCCTGTCCGCCCCTGCTGTCCATTACGACAAAGCCGAATCCCTTGGATTGACCGGTAAAACGGTCGGTGATCAGATTCGCCGACTGAACCTCGCCATACTGGGCGAACAAGCTGCGAAGCTCGTCTTCCGTGGTCTGGAACGATAAATTGCCTACGTAAATGTTCTTCATTTGAAAATAACTCCCGCTCCGGCCTGCGCCGGAACATCGACTAACAAGACGGCCTCCAAGGCCGGGGACAAACCTACGAGTTACTTCTTGAGGTATGAGGCGAGGACTTCGGGAACGGAGCGAACGACGCCGGATCCAGGAAGGAATTACCAAATGCCGCGGAAGGAACGTGTCAGGTTCACGCACTCTAGCACGGCGGTGCGCCTTTGCCTATAGGGGACCATAAGTAAAACTCGAATCATGACGGGTTTTAGGTAAGAAGCTTTGGTGTAGCGATTCGTCCGCTACCTCGGTATCTGGCGAGGCTCGAAACGGAACTCGTCGGCCGGTACCGGCTTGCCGAAACGGTATCCCTGGCCCATCAGGCACCCTTCGGCGGCGAGAAAAGCGTGCTGCGTTGCCGTTTCCACGCCCTCCGCGATCAAGTCGAGGCCGAGCGAGCGGGCCATCGCGGCAATCGCCCGAATGATCGGGTCGTTATAGTCGTGCGGCAGGTCCGCGACGAAGGAGCGGTCGATTTTCAGACGGTGCACAGGTAAGCGTTTCAGATAGCTCAGGCTGGAATAACCGGTGCCGAAGTCGTCGACCGCGAGAGTCACGCCGAGGGCGCGCAAGCTTTGGAGAATACGCAGCGTTTTTTCGGTTTGCTGCATGACGACGGTCTCGGTAATCTCGAGTTCGAGATAGCGTGGTTCCAGCCGGGTTTCCGCGAGCGTTTGCGAGACGAGTGCGACCAAATCCGAATCGTGCAGCTGCTGACCGGAGACATTGACCGAGATGCGCGTGAAGGAACGCCCCTGGTCGAGCCAGGTTTTAGCTTGCTGGCAGGCTTCGCGGAGCACGAATTCGCCGATTTGGCAGATGATCCCGCTTTCCTCGGCGAGCGGGATGAATTTGGTCGGCGATATTAGACCGATTTCCGGATGGCGCCATCGGGCCAGTGCTTCCGCTCCCGATATGGTACCGTCGAGCAGATTGATCTGGGGTTGATAAAAGACTTCGAGTTCGCTCCGCTTCAAGGTCTGGCGCAATTGGGTCTCGAGCCGCACTTTTTCCAGGGTCTCCTGAGTCAGCGAGCTGCTGTAGAACCGATAGCGATTTCGTCCCATCCGTTTGGCGTGATACATAGCGGCGTCGGCATGGCGGATTAAATCGTCGGTGCTTTTCGCATCGTCGGGATAAATGCTGATGCCGATGCTGGGGGTGATGAAGAGCTCGTGCTCGTCGACCCGAACCGGTTCGCTTAGAGCGACGACCAGCGCTTCGGCGACCATTGCCGCGCACGCCGGGCTGTCGATATGTTCCAGGGCGACGACGAATTCGTCGCCGCCCAAGCGGGCCACGGTATCGTTCTCGCGTACCGCGGCAGCCAAGCGAGATGCGACTTGGCACAACAGCTGATCGCCCACGGCATGGCCCAGGCTGTCGTTGATATTCTTGAAACGGTCGAGGTCGATAAAGAGAACGGCCAGCCGATAGTCCTCGCGATGCGCCTGGGCTATGGCATGGTCCACCCGATCCGTGAACAGCAGGCGGTTGGGCAGTTGGGTGAGCGCATCGTGGTGCGCAAGCTGAAACAACTGCTTCTCGAATTGTTTGACGTCGCTGATGTCGGACACCACGGCGACGTAGTTCAGAATCTGGCCATCGCGGTCGCGAATCGCGCTGACGTTCTCCAGCGCCGGAAAGATTTCGCCGTTCTTGCGCCGAGTCCAGAGCTCGCCGCGCCATTGTCCGGTGGTCCTGATCGCGGTCCACAGATCTTTATAAACAGCGCCGTTGTGGCGTTTGGACTGCCACAGCCGCGGCGTCTTGCCGAGCAAATCGGATTCGGAGTAGCCGGTAATCGCGGTAAAGGCCTTGTTGACCGCCACGATACGCGTCTCGGCATCGGTGATGACGATTCCCTCGGCGGTATTCTCGAACGCCGCTTGGGCGAGCCGGAGCTCGGCCTCGATCCGCTTTTCCACGGTGACGTCCCGGGTAATGCCGTCGTACCGGATATGGCGTCCGGCTGGGTCGGTGATGGCATAGCCGGTGTCGTGGACCCAGCGGATTTCGCCGTCGGGACGCACGATTCGGTACACGGCATCGTAGTTGGCGCCGTGGCAGAGATCGTCGAACCGAGTTTGGACAAGCGGACGGTCGTCCGGATGCACGGCGCTCATCCAAAGTTGCGGGTCGGCGTAGAAGGCTTCCGGCTTATAGCCGTAAATCGTTTCGATGACTTTGTTGACGAACAGCACTTTTTTGCTGTTCGGACATACGCTCCATACGGCATCCCGCATATTGGCCAAAATGCTTTCGAAGCGTTCGCGTTCGTCTTCGAGCTGTCGCGTCGATTCGACGATCCGTTGTTCGAGCAACTCCCCCCGTCGGCGCAGCATGGACTGGACGGACTTTTGTTCGGCCACCAGGGCGGCCATGACGTAGGTCGCGCCGCCGACGATCAGTATGAACGCGTCGAGCAGCAGAAACGAGGTGTTCATCGGATACTTGGAAAATGGCCCGGCTCCGTTGACTGTGGCGACCACTGCGATGAGAACGTTGATGACCAAGGTCGCAGCGATGGCGAAAGAGCCGAAGCGGAAAGCGGCCCAAATGAGCGTGGGAATGCCGAGAAATACCAGTGGGTAATGGGCCGTGTGCGGATGCAGCCATCCAGTGAAGGCGTAAAGGGCGACCAACACGGTCAGGACGACGTGAAGGAGTTGTTCTAAGTGCACACCCGCGCTTTTCGTGCCGCAGGCCAAGGTCAAGAAAAACGGGGCAAATATAAGCGCCCCGCCCGCATCGCCAAGCCACCAGGTCCACCATAGATCGCAAATCGGGCGGTCTAGGGCCGGTTCCAGCAGCGCAACGCTGAAGACACCGACGCTCGCGCTGATCAGAGGGGCTGCCAGTACGCCGAAAATCAGGAACCGGAAAACGGTATGAACGGTGCAAAAAATCCGGTTGGATGGTACGGCGCGGTTAACCCAGGCTGCTCCGACGGTGGCTTCGAGCGTGTTACCGATGGCGATAGGCAACGCGGAAAGCGAGGCGCCTGTCGTGAGGTTGGCGGCTAGGGCGCCAAGCAAGATACCGGGCCACCAGCGCTGGCCAAAGGCGAGACACACGGCCAGAGCGAGGCCCGTCGGAGCCCAGATGGGGGTCACTTTGACGTGGACAGTCGCGAGCAGCAGGCTGGATTTCGCCAGCAGGAAATAAGAGGCAGCGAAAAGGGCTACGCTCAGCGGATAAGCGAGCGGCCCGCTCTTAAGGTCGGCAGGGGAACGGATGTTATCGTGCATGATCGTCGGACGCTAAAGAGACCTTAAGGCGGAACTATCGGCGCAAAACTTTATACACAAGCCCGTAGAAATGAAAGTTCGGATTTCCGGAAGTTGTCTTTCGGCCGTGCCGTAGCTCAGCGTCGCCGCGGTTTGCCGGAGCGGGTTCGCGGTTTGAAGTTGTTTCCTTTCTCGGAAAGCGACGGTTCGGCGGCAGGGTGTGGGAATCGATCCATCGTGCGCAACTCGGGAAAGACGTGCATCCAAACCATAGCGACGGCCAGCGTGACCGCTCCGCCAACGATGATCGCGGGGACGAGTCCGAACCAGGCGGCGGTCAGGCCGGATTCGAACTCGCCCAACTCGTTCGAGGCGCCGATGAAGACCGAGTTCACGGCGCTCACCCGTCCGCGGATGGCGTCGGGGGTTTCGAGCTGGACCAGCAGGTGGCGGATGTAAACGCTGACCATGTCCCCCGCGCCCAGCAGGAAAAGCGCGAGTAGGGACAAGGGAAAATTCGTCGACAGCCCGAGTGCGATGATGGCCGCGCCGAACACAGCGACGCCGCCGAACATCCAGCGTCCGACGTGTCGGGAGATGGGCGCGAAGGCGAGAAGCACAGCCGTCAGGGCGGCACCGGCTCCCGGTGCAGTGCGGAGCAGGCCCAGGCCGATCGGGCCGACGTGGAGAATTTCGCTGGCATAAGCCGGCAGCAAGGCCGTGGCGCCGCCGAAGAGAACGGCGAACAGATCGAGCGAAATGGCACCGAATACGGTCGGGCGCGATCGCACGAACCGCAAGCCGTCTAAAACGGTGTCCCAGCGCATGGGCTCGCGACGGTTGGTTCGGCGGGGAAAGCCGCGCATCGAAAGCATCAGGAGGGCGGAAAGTCCGAGCAGCACGGACGCCGTGGTGTAGACGGTCAGGGGGCCCGCCAGATAGAGCAGGCCGCCGAGCGCGGGACCTATGATCACCGCCAGCTGAAAGCTGGAGGAACTCAGCGCGACGGCATTGCCGAAGGTTTCGGTGCGCACCAGATTGATGACGATCGCTTGGCTGGACGGCATCATGAAGGCTCGCGCCGACCCGTAAAGCGTCATGACGGCAAATACCGGCCAGACGATGTCCAGGCCGGTTACGGTGAATCCGATCAACGATAGGCCGCACAGCATTTCCACGGCGTAGCAGAGCATGATGATGCGGCGGCGGTCGAAGCGGTCCGCCATCTGGCCGGCGATCAGCACCAGCGGTACGAAAGGCAGGAATTGAGCGAGACCGATGAGTCCGAGATCGAGTGCGTCACCGGTCAGCGAGTAGACTTGCCAGCCCACGGCTACACTCTGCATTTGTACCGCCACCGTCCCGAAAAACCGGGCGCACAGGTAAAACGCAAAGTCGCGATGACGTAGAGCCGAGGTTTTGGACGCAAATGAAGACATGGATTCCCTGGGATCTAGTCAGCGTGTCGCGATCTTTAGGATTGAATGGCAGTCGCCGGGAGACGAGCTGAGCTTTTCCTGAGGGTCTGGTGCGGCAGATCGGCCTGGCTTATTCGATTTCTCAATCAAAAGGAAGACGTTGTAGGCCGGAATAAGCCCTTCGACTTCGCTCAGGACAGGCTTATCCCGGCCTACCATTAAAGAAACTTTCTTTTTGTTCGAAAAATGGAATTACTTGCCGATACAAAAACTCGAGAAAATCCGGCTCAAGAGGTCTTCATTGCTGAACTCGCCGGTGATTTCCGATAGGGCGTTTTGGGCTTCGCGCAGATCTTCGGCGACGAGTTCTGCGGCGCGGGTTCGAAGCTGCGTTTGCGCGCTCTCGATGAAACTTTCGGCACGGCTGAGCGCGTCGAGATGACGGCGGCGGGCGATGAAGACGTCGCCCGCCTCGCTGTCGTAGCCCATCGAAGTTTTGAGGTGTGTTTTGAGGTGCTCAATGCCCGCGCCGGTCTTGGCAGAAAGATACACCGCGGGACCGCGGCGGTCTTCGACAAAGCCGGCCGGTTTTCCTGTGAGATCGATCTTGTTGTAGACGCGGGTGAGCGGGATGTCGGCGGGAAGGCTCGGAAGCAAGGCTTCACCTTCTTCCGGGCTGGACTCGTCGATCAAAAGCAATAATCGGTCGGCCTTACGAATCTCGTCCCGCGCGCGCCGGACGCCCTCGCGCTCGACTATGTCTTCGCTTTCGCGGAGGCCCGCGGTGTCGACAAGGTGCATAGGCATGCCGTCGATCTGGATATGTTCGCGCAAAGTATCGCGGGTGGTGCCTGCGATCGCGGTGACGATGGCGGCCTCACGCTGGGCCAGCCGATTGAGAAGACTGGATTTTCCCGCGTTGGGGCGGCCGACGATGACGACCGTCATGCCTTCACGCAACAGACAACCCTGTCGAGCGGAATGGCGGATGTGCCGGAGGGTCGCGCGTAATTCCGAGAGTTTTTCGGCGATACGGCCTTCGGACAGGAAATCGATATCTTCGTCGACGAAATCGATGGACGCTTCCACGTACTGCCTCAGCTCGATCAAGCCTTCGACCAATTGATGAACGCGGATCGAGAACTCGCCCTGGAGAGAGCGTTGGGCGGATCGAGCGGCCTGCTCGGTGGTGCTTTCGATCAGATCGGCGATGGCTTCGGCTTGCGCCAGATCGATCTTGTCGTTGAAGAAGGCCCGCTCGCTGAATTCTCCCGGGCGCGCCAGCCGAGCACCCAAACCGAGAACGCGGCGGAGCAGCAAATCGATAAGGACCGGGCCGCCGTGCGCGTGCAACTCGAGGACGTCTTCGCCGGTGAACGAATGCGGCGCGGGAAAGTACAAGGCGATCCCGGTATCGAGAACCGAACCGTCCGGGTCGTAAAAGTGACCGTAGTGAGCGTAGCGCGGTTGGAGTTCTTTGCGGAGAAGCTCGCGCATTACAGCGCGGACCGCATCGCCCGAGATACGGATCACGCCGATGCCGCCCCGGCCGGGAGGCGTGGCGATGGCGGCGATGGTGTCGCGGGATAAGGTGTTCATGGTATGGACTCCGGAACCGGCTTTTGCTCCGGAACGCGGCGGAAAGACCGGCGAGTCGCGCCGCCGCAGGGCGAAAGAGGCCCGGCAGTGCCGGGTGGTCGGCACGGCCGGGCGGGAAGGCGTGCTAAGCGTGGGCGCTCCGTTCGATCTGCCGGGTGATATGCCACTGCTGGAGGATGGACAGAATGTTGTTGACCACCCAGTAAAGCACGAGCCCGGACGGGAAGAAGGCGAAGAAGCCGGTGAATATGACCGGGAAGAACTGCATCACCTTGGCTTGCACCGGATCGGCGGGCGGCGGATTGAGCTTCTGCTGGATGTACATGGAGACGCCCATGATCAGCGGAAGAATGAAGTAGGGATCCTTGGCGGAGAGGTCGTTCAGCCAAAGGATGAACGGCGCCTGACGCATTTCCACGCTTTCGATCAGAACCCAGTACAGGGCGATGAACACGGGGATTTGGACCAGAATAGGTAAACAGCCTCCCAGCGGATTCACTTTTTCCTTCCTGTATAGCTCCATCATCGCCATGTTGAACTTCTGCTTGTCGTCCGCGTGGCGTTCCTTCAGTTGTTGAAGCTTGGGTTGGAGTTTGCGCATCTTGGCCATGGAGCGGTAGCTGGCTTGCGACAGCTTGTAGAACAAGGCCTTCAGCGTGATGGTGACGAACACGATCGCCCATCCCCAGTTATTGAAAATCTTATGGAACTGCTCTAGCAGCCAGAAAATGGGTTTGGCGACGATGGTCAGGGAGCCGTAATCAACCGTCAGCTCGAGGCCGGGAGCGGTTTTCTCCAAGACGCGTTGGAGCTTGGGACCCGCGAACAAATTGGCTTTGAAGACTTTTTCTTCGCCCGGCTTGACGTCGATCATGGGCGAATAGGCTCCGATGACGAAATGACTGTCGGAGAGGGCTTTGGTGTAAAAGTTGTGCTCTTCGCCCGCGATCGGAATCCAAGCGGCGAGGAAATAGTGCTGGATCATGGCGATCCAGCCATCCTTGGCTTTGCGATTCAGGGTCGAATCCGCCATGTCCTCGAACGTTATCTTTTCGTACTTTTCTTCCGGGGTATACAGCACGCCGCCGGTATAGGTCCGGACGAAAGCGTCCTGATCCTTATTTTCGGGATTCTTGCGTTGCAGTTGAACGTATTGGCGCCCTTTCCACTCGGTTCCGGACTGGTTGATCACCTGTTGCTCGAGTTCGATCAGATAGCTGCCTTTGGCGAAGATCAAAGTCTTGGTAATCTTGACGCCCTTGTCGTTGGTCCAGGTAAAAGGTACGCGGAGGGTGTCTTGGCCTTCCGCCAGCGAGTAAGTTTCGGCTTCCGTATGCCAGAGGCTGTGATGGGTGGGAGCCTGGGTTTCTTCCCCTAGGAAACCGCTTTGTGCAATGAAAAAGTGATTTTGGTCATCGAACAGTCGAACCGGTTGGTCAGGCTGGTCCTTGCTCTGGGGATAATCGAGCAGATCGAGTACGCGCAGATCGCCGCCCTTGGTGTCGATCTCGGCGCGTATGACATCGGTCGTGACGGTGACGCGCGGATGCTCGAGGGCGGCGACAGTGGGCTCAGGGGTTTTGGCGATGTCGTCGACACTCCGAGCGGACTCGGGTACGTCGCCCGGCGCGGCTGCTGCCGTCGGCTCGGTCTGCGCCGTGGGTTCAGGCTTGGGCCCGTAATCCACCTGCCATTGCTGCCAAAGCATGAAGCTGAGAAATACGAATAAGACGAAGAGAACGAACCTTATATTATCCATTCTTATTTTCTTCCGAATTGGTCTGGGACGGGATCAATACCGCCTTCGTGCCACGGGTGGCATCGCAGCAGTCGCCTTACGGCGAGATAAGATCCCCTTAGAGGTCCGAACCGCTGAATGGCGGTCAAGGCGTAACTGGAGCACGTCGGGTGGAAACGACAATGCTGCCCCACCCAAGGGCTAATCAGGTACTGATAGAGTTTGATGAAGAAGACCAAGATGGCTTGCATCGCCTCACCAGGTTTTCCCAGTGCTTATGCAAAGAGCGTCGGAGTGTTTCATGGTCTGCCTGAATTGCGGCGCTACGCGCCATTACCACAAAATCGATTCCGCCGAGCAGAGACTGCCGTAAGCGGAAACTTTCGCGGATGATGCGCTTGATGCGGTTGCGATCGGCGGCGTTACGGATTTGTCGTCTGGCGATTGCCAACCCGAGGCGCGGATAGTCCCGGCCGTTGGTTCGCGCGAGCACGGTTAAGTATTGGTCTGCAGACTTGCAGGGCCGCTCGAAAACGCGCTGGAAATCGGCGGCGCTACTTAAGCGGCGCGTTCGGGGGAAGCCGTAGCTAGGCGACGCCAAACGTCAGACGGTGAGCCGTTTGCGACCTTTTGCACGACGCGCGCTCAGAACCAGACGTCCACCGCGGGTTTTCATACGCGCGCGAAAGCCGTGGGTTCGGACACGCTTAATCTTGCTGGGCTGATAGGTTCTTTTCATGGGGCACCTGTTGAATTCCGCAAAGAAAATACAAAGCTATGCATCGTAATTTAGTGTCGGCGGCGTGTCAATGCTGTGGATAAGTCCGGTCTTACGGTATGATAACCAATTCCGTTAAAGCGCTCACGCATTTATCGCCTATGCCTTATGTTCCATTCCTCGAGTACGATAAGGGAGCCGCACAATGAGCGCGCTGTGGAATCAGTGCATGAGCAAGCTGGAAGGAGAACTGCCCCCGCAACAGTTCAACACTTGGATCAGGCCCTTGCAAGCGGTGGAAAACGGGTCTGAATTGAAGCTCCTAGCGCCCAACCGGTTTGTACTCGACTGGGTAAAACAGCATTTTATCGGCAAGATCGAAGAAGTCTTGTCCGATCAGCAGATTCAGCCCGGTTTGCACGTCGTTCTGGAAATCGGGACCCGAAAAGCGCAGGAAACATCTCCCGCAGCGCCGGCGATCAAGCGGCCTACCGGCGTCAAAAAAGGCCTTCCGAACAACCTCAACACCGCTTTCACCTTCGACAATTTCGTCGAGGGAAAATCCAACCAATTGGCGAAAGCGGCGTCGATTCAGGTGGCGCAAAACGTCGGGCGTGCCTACAACCCCCTCTTCATTTACGGGGGCGTAGGCCTTGGCAAGACGCATCTCATGCACGCCATCGGGAACGAAATTCTTCGGGCTAATGCTTCGGCCAATATCGTCTATCTGCATTCCGAGCGCTTTGTTTCGGACATGGTCAAGGCCTTGCAGCATAACGCGATCGGCGCGTTCAAGGAGTATTACCGGACGGTCGATGCCTTATTGATCGACGATATTCAGTTTTTCGCCGGCAAGGAGCGCTCGCAGGAAGAGTTCTTCCATACCTTTAACAGCCTTCTGGAAAACAAACATCAGGTGGTCTTGACCTGCGACCGTTATCCAAAGGAAATCAAGGGCCTCGAGGAGCGATTGAAGTCGCGTTTCGGCTGGGGCCTTCCGGTGGCGATCGAGCCGCCGGATTTGGAAACCCGCGTGGCTATTCTGATGAGCAAGGCGCAGCACGCCGGTGTCGATTTGTCGCCGGAAGTGGCCTTCTTCATCGGCAAGCGGATCCGCTCGAACATCCGCGAATTGGAAGGGGCTTTGCGGCGCGTCATCGCCAATGCCCACTTCACCGGGAAGCCGATCACCCTGGAATTCGCCAAAGAGGCGCTCAGGGACTTGATCGCGCTTCAGGATCGCATGATCAATATCGAAAACATCCAGAAGACGGTGGCGGAATACTACAAGATCCGAGTGGCGGATCTCCTGGCGAACAAGCGGACGCGGTCGGTGACGCGTCCTCGGCAGATCGCCATGGCGTTGGCCAAAGAACTGACCAATCACAGTTTGCCGGAAATCGGGCAGCAGTTCGGCGGTCGGGACCATACCACCGTTTTGCACGCGTGCCGTAAGGTACAGGAGCTGAAAGAAAGCGATAGCAAGTTCGCGGAGGACTATTCGAATCTGATGCGCACCCTATCGAACTAGGCGTGAACGACCTGCCGCTTGAAAAGCCGGCATTTTTTGTTGAATGCTTTTCGCATCTACACATGACCTTATTATGAAGTTCACCATAAGCCGGGAGAATTTGCTGACACCCTTGCAGCAGGTGGTCGGCGTCGTCGAACGACGCCAAACTTTGCCGATTCTGTCCAACGTCCTTTTGAAGCTTTCCGACGGGGTTTTGCAGCTGACGGGTACGGATTTGGAAGTCCAGTTGGTTACCAAAGCGCTGGTAGAAGGCGGTGAGGCGGGCTCGGTTACGGTGCCGGCACGGAAGTTCCTGGACATTTGCCGCCTCCTGCCGGAGAGAAGCGTGGTGAATCTCGAGTGCCGGCAAGAGAAATTTTTTATCCAGTGCGGGTCCAGCCGTTTCAATTTGAGCACTCTGCCGGCGGAAAATTATCCGGAGTTCGAGACGGGAACGCCGGAAGTCGAGGTTTCCGTTCCACGCAACGGCTTGGGGCGCGCGCTCGAAAAGACCATCTTCGCAATGGCGCAGCAAGACGTTCGTTATTATCTGAACGGATTGTTGCTGGATTTGGATTCCCAGGCGCTTCGGGCGGTGTCTTCGGACGGACACCGTCTCGCATTTTTCGAGCAGCCGTTGGAGAACGGCCCGCAGGAAGCCCGGCAGATCATCGTTCCTAGAAAGGGCATACTGGAGCTGAATCGGTTGTTGGACGAGGGAGAGAATCCTGTCACGATTCAAATCGCGCCGAACAGTCTGCGCGTCGATTTGGGAACGGTCAGTTTCGCCGCCAAACTGATCGAAGGGAGATTTCCGGATTATCAGCGTGTGATGCCGCGCGAATTGACGCGAGTGGTCTTGGTCGAAAAGGCGGCTTTCAAGGGGGCGTTGACACGCGTTTCGGTATTGTCGAACGAAAAATATCGGGGTATTAGCATGGAAGTCGGCGAAGACGGAACTATGTGCCTCAAAGCCCAGAATCCGGAACACGAAGAGGCCGAGGAGCGGATCGCTGTCGAACTGAACGGCAAGGAAGTTTCGGTTGGATTCAATGCGTCTTATCTTTTGGACGCCGTCAACAATGTGGACTCCGAAAGCGTCAAGCTCTCGTTTACCGAGAGTGCCAACAGCTGCTTGATCGAAGATTGCGAGGACACGCAGTTCAAATTCATCGTCATGCCCATGCGTCTTTGAGCGTGGGGCATGCTTCGCGAACCCGGTGCGGCGCGGTTGCAGGCCGACCCATGCGCAGTGTTATGGAGGCTTGAGGCCGCGTATGAGTCTGGTCAAGATCGAAGCCCATGATGTCCGCAACATCGAGTACGCTGCGCTAGAGCCCTCCCCGCGCCTCAACTTCGTCGTTGGCCCGAATGCGAGCGGAAAAACCTCCTTGCTCGAGGCGGTTTATGTATTGGGGAGAGGGCGTTCGTTTCGTACGTCGCAAATCAGCCAACTGATCCGCTTTGGCCAAAACGAATTAATGGTGACCGGAAAGGTCGTAAAGGACGCCTGGCCGGTGATCCCTGTTGGCGTTCGTATCACGCGCGGTGAACGGGAGATTCATCTAGGAGGCAGAAAGACCCAATCGAGCGCCGAACTGATTAGCGCATTTCCGGTGCTCGTCATTCAACCGTCGAGCAGCCAGCTACTCGAAGGCGCTCCCAAATACCGCCGGCAGTTTCTCGATTGGGGCGTGTTTCATTTTGAAGAATCGTATCTGGAGTGCTGGCGACGCTATGTCAGGGCGCTTGGCCAGCGCAACGCCCTATTACGGGAAAAGCGCCTGAACGACATCGAGCTATGGAACCGCGAGGTGGCGCGATACGGTACAATAATGAATGGTGCGCGCGATCGTTATGCGCAAAGGCTTAAGCCATTTTTCTTGCGGAGCGCCGCTCATTTTTTTGAGGGTTTCGAGTTCGAGTTCCACTTACAGTCCGGGTGGCGCAAGAACAAGACTCTGGAAGCGGCGTTGCAGGAAGATGTCGCATCGGACGTTCGCCTTGGATACACGCAATCGGGTCCCCACAAAGCCGACTTCTCGATCTCGCTGGGCGGTCGTCCGGCGAGAGCTTATCTTTCCCGCGGCCAAATGAAGCTTCTGGTTTATTCGCTTTTGTTGGCTCAGTCGCTGCTCATGGAAGAAAGCGCGGATGTGAGCGCGTGCGTGCTGATTGACGACGTTGCTTCGGAGCTGGATGAAGACAACAAGAACAAGCTTCTCGGCTTTTTACGGGAGTGTCGCACCCAATTTTTCATTACCGCAACGGCGGACCGTGTGATTAGAGATGCCGTAGACGATGATGCCGCAGTGTTCCACGTGGAACATGGGCAAGTAATGCAAGCGTAAATTAAAAATGAGCATGACCAAACTCGCCAAAGATTATGACGCCACTGCCATCAAAGTCCTGAAAGGCCTTGACGCCGTCCGAAAGCGTCCGGGTATGTACATCGGCGACACGGACGACGGCTCCGGCCTTCATCACATGGTGTTCGAGGTTGTCGATAATTCGATCGACGAAGCTTTGGCTGGACATTGCAAGACGATCCGAGTCACCGTTCACGCCGACGAGTCGGTGACCGTCGCGGATGACGGGCGCGGAATTCCGGTCGACATTCACGAAGAAGAGGGCCGTTCCGCTGCCGAGGTCATCATGACCGTACTGCATGCCGGAGGAAAATTCGATGATAACGCTTACAAGGTTTCCGGCGGGCTTCACGGCGTGGGCGTTTCGGTAGTGAATGCGCTGTCTGAGCATTTGATCCTGGAAATTCAGCGGGGCGGCAAACGTTACCGGCAGGAGTACCGTGACGGTGAGCCGCTGGCGCCGTTGGCAGAGATCGGCGAAGCGGAGGAAACGGGAACGACCATCCGGTTCAAACCCAGTCCGGCCATTTTCAGCAACATCGAGTTTCATTACGAAGTACTGGCCAAGCGTCTCCGTGAATTGTCGTTCCTGAATTCCGGTGTTCGGATATCGCTGGAGGACGAGCGTACCGGAAAAACAGACGTCTTCGAGTTCGAGGGGGGTATCCGTGCTTTCGTCGAGCATCTCAACAAGAATAAGACGCCCTTGTTCGACAAAGTCTTCTACTTCCAAACCGAGAAGGACGGCATCGGGGTCGAGGTCGCCATGCAGTGGAACGACTCCTACCAGGAGAATATTTTCTGTTTCACCAATAACATTCCGCAACGCGACGGCGGGGCGCATCTGGCGGGTTTTCGTTCAGCGCTCACCCGCACCCTCAATCAATATATCGAAGACCAGGGCTTGCTCAAAAAGCAGAAGATCGCGACTTCGGGCGATGACGCGCGCGAGGGGCTGACGGCGGTACTCTCGGTTAAGGTTCCGGATCCGAAGTTTTCCTCCCAGACCAAGGACAAACTCGTTTCCTCGGAGGTCAAGCCGGTGGTGGAATCCGCCATGGGCGAAAAATTCCAGGAGTTTCTGCTGGAAAATCCACCGATTGCCCGCCTCATCGCCAATAAAATGATCGATGCTGCCCGGGCGCGC
Organism: Methyloversatilis universalis; assembly: GCA_020723665.1. Lineage (GTDB taxonomy): Bacteria > Pseudomonadota > Gammaproteobacteria > Methylococcales > Methylococcaceae > Methylocaldum. Next base: position 32,052 of record DYIL01000012.1, on the reverse strand, counting down.
GAGGCGGCCCGCAAGGCCAGAGAAATGACCCGGCGTAAGACGGCCTTGGATATTGCTGGGCTTCCCGGCAAGCTGGCGGATTGCCAGGAACGCGATCCGACCTCGTCGGAGCTGTTCATCGTCGAGGGTGATTCCGCCGGCGGGTCGGCCAAGCAAGGCCGAGACCGGCGCACTCAGGCGATACTTCCCCTTAAAGGCAAGATTCTCAACGTCGAGAGGGCCCGGTTCGACAAGATGCTGTCCTCGGAAGAGGTCGGCACGCTGATCACCGCCCTTGGCTGCGGAATCGGGCGGGAAGAATACGATCCGAACAAGCTGCGCTATCATCGCATCATCATCATGACCGATGCGGATATCGACGGTTCCCACATCCGAACGCTTCTGTTGACGTTCTTTTATCGGCAGATGCCGGAGTTGATCGAGCGCGGCCACATCTACATCGCCCAGCCGCCGCTCTATAAGGTGAAAAAAGGCAAGCAGGAACAATACGTAAAGGATGATGCCGAACTCAATAACTATTTGTTGCAGTTAGCGTTGGAAAAGACCCGTCTGCACATCGACGAAGCGACGCCCCCGATACAGGGGCAAGGATTGGAGCAGCTCGCGAAAGAGTACCTGAGCGTCCAAGCCCTGATCGAACGTCTCGCCCACCGGTACGACGAGAGTCTGCTCAACGCCCTAGTCGAGCACCCGGTTCTGGATGCGGCTACGATGATCGATCTCGCCGCGTGCAACGCGTGGTTCGCGAGTTTGGCGGAGCGACTGAACGCCGGCGACCGGAGTGCAAGCTTCGCCATAGAACTGGATTTTACTCATCAGGCCGACGGTTTTCGGGCGCATGTGAGCAAGCGCTTGCACGGCGTTCACAAGACGTTCGACATCGCAGCTGCATTTTTCAGCGGCGGTGATTATAAGCGTCTGACCTCCTTTGGCCGGAAGGTTGACGGTCTTCTTGGGGAGCAGTCGTTCATAGCCTGGGAAGAGAAAAAAGAAAGGGTAAGGAGCTTCAAGCAGGCTTTCGAGTGGATGATGGCCGAGGCGAAAAAGGGTCAGCATATCCAGCGCTATAAAGGACTTGGCGAGATGAATCCGGAGCAGTTGTGGGAGACCACTTTGGATTCGACCACCAGGCGCTTGCTGCAGGTCAAAATCGAGGACGCCATAGCCGCCGACGAAGTGTTTTCTACCTTGATGGGCGATCAGGTCGAGCCAAGACGCGATTTCATCGAGAGGAACGCTCTGGAGGTCGCTAATCTGGACGTTTGATCGCGTCCCGGAGTGCGAAGAGAGGCCGGCCAGGCCGGTAGAGACTTCTGGATCGAGAGCCTTTCCGGGTGATATGAAAACGGCCTCTCTCGCTGAGCGGCCTTCCAACGTCGTTTGCCCAAACCCGATCCGCTCGGGCTACACGCCATTGTTCCACGTGGAACAGCCGTCTCGTTCCCTTTAAGACACACCAGCCGGCTCGCGATCAGGGTATACTTCTCGCGGCCCGAGCTTTCGACCGCTTCCGATCGCACGCTTCACGCTTTTTATTCCCCGAACGCGACTTCATCCGAATCCTAATTTGCGGAGAGACAGCCAAATGTTGCCATACCCATCCATCGACCCAGTGGCTATCAGCATCGGTCCTTTGAAGATTCATTGGTACGGGCTGATGTACGTCATCGGCATCGGCGCTGCATGGTGGTTGGCTCGGCGGAGAGCGAGAGAGCCGGGATTTCAGTGGACCTCTGCCCAAGTGGAAGACCTAGTCTTTTATACCGCGCTCGGACTACTGGTCGGCGGCCGGGTGGGTTATATGCTGTTCTATAGCTTCCCGGCATTCGTCCAGGACCCGTTGATGCTGTTCCGAGTATGGGAAGGGGGAATGGCTTTCCACGGCGGGTTGTTGGGCGCACTGGCGGCGATGTGGGTCTTCGCTCGACGACAGAAAACCTCGTTTTTTGCAGTGACCGATTTCGTCGCGCGCTACGTGCCGATTGGGCTTTTTACGGGCCGGATCGGTAATTTCATCAACGGCGAGCTCTGGGGAAAACCGACCGACTTGCCCTGGGCGATGGTATTTCCCGATGCAGGTCCCGAGCCGCGCCATCCCTCGCAACTGTACGAGGCCTTTCTGGAAGGACTCGTTCTCTTCGTGGCACTTCATTTTTTCAGTCGCCGCTCGCCACCGACCATGGCGGTAAGCGGGCTGTTTCTTCTGCTCTACGGCCTGTTCCGGTTCGCGATCGAGTTCGTGCGGCTGCCGGATGCGCACATCGGTTATCTTGCGTTCGGTTGGCTCACCATGGGGCAAGCGCTGAGCTTTCCCATGATTGTCCTGGGCATTCTGTTCTTACTGCTGGCTTATCGCCGCCCGACAACAACCGTTCTGAGTCCCGATAAGTCCTGAATGCCCGGCGCCGCAGCCTTCACGCGAAACACGACTTTAGATGACTCGAATGCCAGACACTATGTCCCATCCGGAAAAGCAATATCTCGCCTTGCTTCGGAACCTGATAACCGAGGGGGATGAACGGGTCGATCGCACCGGGGTCGGAACGCGCGCCTTGTTCGGCTATACGATGCGATTCGATCTCGCCGCGGGATTTCCGCTGTTTACCACCAAGCGGATCTTCTGGAAGACGGCATTCAAGGAACTTTTGTGGATGTTATCGGGAGGGCGCAACATTCGCGAGCTTTTGGAGCAGAATGTGCGGATCTGGACCGACTGGCCGCTGAAAAAATACCGGGACGCGACGGGCGAACCGATCAGCCAGGAAGAGTTCGAGCGACGGATTTTGAGCGACGACGCGTTCGCCGCTCAGTGGGGAGACCTGGGGCCGGTGTACGGCTATCAATGGCGGCGCTGGCGGACTTACGACGGCAAAGAGATCGACCAGCTTCGGCAACTGGTCGAAGGACTGAAGAACGACCCTGGTTCGCGACGTTTGCTTTTCGAAAGTTGGAACGTCGCCCAGTTGGAGGAGATGGCGCTTCCGCCCTGTCACAAGACCTATCAATTCTTTGTCTGCCAGGCGACGAACACCTTGTCGGGAGCGTTGATGCAGCGATCGGCGGATGCCTATCTGGGCCTGAGCTGGAATATCGCGAACCTCGCGCTGTTGACTCACCTCCTCGCCGAGCAATGTGGTTACGCGCCCGGAGAGATCGTCTGGTTCGGTTGCGACGTGCATCTCTATCTGAATCACATCCCGCAGGCGCAGATCCAGATCGAGCGAGAGCCGCGTACCTTTCCAAGGCTTCATATCAAACGCAAGGCCCCCGACCTATTCAGTTATCGAATCGACGATTTCGAGCTGGAGGGCTATGAGCCCCATCCCCACATACCCGCCGACGTCGCGGTTTGAACGCCCTGAAGCGATGTCAAGAGCCACTTTCGGCAGGCCGTTCGCCCTGTGAGCCCTTCGATTAAGCTCTGGACGTGTCTGCGGCAGAGGCATGGGAATCTGCCGGGGTAGGCCCTAACCCTGATGTTTCGTGCGCCGTGCCAAGGCGCTGTTTCTCAGCGGGTGCGAGTGCCGCCCGGCAACGGTCGCTCCGGCCGGTAGCAACCGGAGCAATCGTGGAGGTAACGAAGCGGTTGAAGCCTTCAGTGTAGAGGGTCCTTTGATCGCCATGCAACGGCACGTGGGAGGCATCCACATCCAGGATCAGTTCGCGTGGTGGCCGCGCCTGCGCCGCAACGAACTGCTCGACCAACACCCGGTTCAGTGCCACGATGTCGGCGCGCCGCGCACCAGTCTCCAGACGCGAGAAGGTCGGGCTGCTACCCAGTTCCTCAACCTTGCCCGCCGCAGTCTGCATCAGCGGATCGTGACGCAGCCGGTCGTGGTCGTTCAGATCCTCGTAGCCGCAGTACAGACCGTACAGGCGCTGGGCGACGAGATTGCGCAGGGGGTGTGCGTGATGCGGTCGGGTCATGCAAGGCCTCCGCCATCGCGGTGGCGATGCCGGTCTTGCGATCCGCCTGCCGCAGCTACATCAGCCCGCCGTCGGAACCGATGGCGCCACCTGCAAAATTGGCTTCGATGACCTGGCGTCCGAGACGCCCAAAATCCATCCGATCCCCGGTACACTTAGGCATCGGCAAAGCCCCGACAAAATCTTATTGCAAGTAAATTTTCTGCGGGGTTCAATGCTTGCCGATAGGTTCGCGGTGAAATATCCGGGCTAGGGCTAAAAGAACGGCTTTATGAAAATTTCTCTTATCGTCGCCATGGGCGAGAATCGGGTGATCGGTGTGGATAACCGGATGCCTTGGCATCTGTCCCAGGACCTCAAGCGCTTTAAACGGATCACCATGGGAAAGCCGCTGATCATGGGACGGCGGACTCACGAATCCATAGGTCGGCCACTGCCCGGTCGAAAGAATATCGTTTTAACATCGGACCCCGCGTACGCCGCACCGGGTTGCGTCGTGGTACACTCCTTAACGGACGCTCTCGAGGAGGCCGACGCGGACGAAGCCATGGTCATCGGCGGGTCCTCCTTGTATGAGACGTTACTGCCGAGGGCCGATCGCCTTTATCTCACACTCATTCACCGAACCTTTGCGGGCGACACCTTCTTTCCTCGGCTCAAGTGGGATGAGTGGAGCGAAATCGAACGTCTCGACGTTGAGGACGATCCCGACAGCGGATTGAGCTACAGTTTTTTAGTCCTCGAAAGGAAAACGGACGACCACGGTGAAAGGCAAGCGCCCGATTGACCGCTCTAAGCGTTCCGGTTCGGCTTACGCCGGATCCTTTTCCCGCTGCCAATGGCCGGAACGCCCGCCCGTTTTTTCGAGCAGACGGACGGACTGAATCGTCATTCCGCGATCCACCGCCTTGCACATGTCGTAGACGGTCAGGAGCGCCACCTGCACGGCGGTGAGCGCTTCCATTTCGACTCCCGTTTGTCCGACCGTCTTGACCGTCGCTTCGCAATACACACGCCCGCGTTCGGGCTGCGGTTCGAGCACGAGGTCGACGTTCGTGATCGGGATCGGATGGCAGAGCGGGATCAGCTCCGAGGTCTTCTTGCTGGCCATGATGCCGGCAACGCGGGCGATCCCTAGGACATCGCCTTTCTTGTGGCCGCCTTGCACGACCAAATCCAGGGTTTCGGGACGCATCTCGATGTAACCCTCGGCGACCGCCACCCGCTGCGTCAAAGGCTTGGCGCCCACATCGACCATATGGGCGGCGCCCGATTCGTTGAAATGAGTGAGTTTGCTCATGATGCGAGAGTCTAAATGGAAAGCCGTATTATCCTAGAAACGGCAGTTGGACGCGTCTGAGTGTGCGGCTGGCAAGCCTGTCCTGAGCGGAGTCGAAGGGCCTGTCCTGAGCCTGGTCGAAGGGCGGTTCGCTTCGCTCACCGCATTCTACTTTTCTGGCGCATCGCAGCGGTCAACTGCCGTTTCTAGGATTATAGAGCCGTAATCCCCTCAATTTTGCTGGCACCAAAGGAAGATTTCCGAGTTATGAGTCAAACCATGGCCGATTTATTCAAGCGAATCACCTGTGGCGTCTATGTCGTCGGCGTCGCTGCCGGCGACCGCTACAACGCCTTCACGGCGGCCTGGGTCATGCCCGTCTCCTTCGATCCTTTGCTGTTGGCGCTGAGCATCAATCCGCGTCATTCCTCCTATGAACTGCTCAAGCAAGGCGGATCCTTTTCCGTCAACGTACTGAGTCGGGAACAGACGGATTTGGCGAGACATTTCGGCAGGCCCGCCGACGCCGACAAACTCGCGTCCGTGACCTGGCGCAAGGGGCGACGCGGCACGCCTCTTTTGACGGAGGCGCTGGCCTGGTTCGAATGCGACTTGATTGGAGAGTATCCCGCCGGAGATCACGTTCTGGCGCTCGGCCGCGTGATCGACGGCGGTTTGCTGAAGCCGGACGCCGAGCCGCTGACTTACCGGGAAACCGGCGACATGGACGGTGCCTCGGCGATCTTTCCCGACCGTTTCTCCTGAGGCGCATTCGCGTCCGCGACTCTCAATAATTCAAATAGAGATTCACCGACAAAACGTGGCTGATCCGGTCCGGCGCTTCGGCTCTCCGGATATATTGATTCATGTAACCGACTTCGGTCCGGGTTTCTTTATTGAAGTTGTACCCGAGACCTACGAACAGCCGGTTCTGATCGAACCCGTCGCCGCCGCTCCAATCCGCTTTATTGATGCGGACGAAGACTTCGTCCCAGCCCACGAGGCTGAAGTCCGGGGCAAAATTGAGCGGGACTGACAACTTCACGAACTGGCGAAATCGCCAGCCGACATCGCTGCCGGTTTCGGCGAAGCGCTGTTCGAGCCTCGTCCGGCTAGTAAAGGTGCCGATCGCGGTACGCTGTGTCCATAGGAATTGCTGCCAGATACGATTTTCGTCGAAGCGGTGCCCGGTGAAAGGCCGATCGGTGAAAATCCAGGCATACCCCAGCCAGACACTCGCGCTTTCATGGATCGCTAAGCCCAGCGCAGGCCTCACCATGCTCTGCGACAAGCGGGAGGTGTCCTCCCCGAAGCGCCCTTGACCTTCCAGCCAATAGCGGAGACTCGTGAACTTCGGATCGACAAACCCGAAGCCGCCGACAGCGGTGATATTGCCCCAGGTTTGGAAGTCTTCGAGCGATTCGCCCGACGCAAGGCGCGGCGCGGACAGTAACACGGCCGGCAATAGCCAGGGGAGGCGCTGATTCGATCGGTCTTTCATCGTGTACCCTGTCTCTTGAAAGCAAGCCAGGTATTATCGTGTCAAAACGATCGGGGTCAACCTGCTTTCACGATGAGCTAGGGTTTGGTCAGGCGTTCCTCCGCTTCCCGGTATTTCTCCGCGGTCTTGGCGATCACCTCGGGCGGCAGATGCGGGGCGGGAGGCTGTTTGTTCCAAGCCAAGGTTTCCAAATAATCCCGTACGAACTGCTTGTCGAAGCTGGGCGGGCTGATGCCGATCCGGTATTGATCGACCGGCCAGAAACGGGACGAGTCGGGAGTCAATGCCTCGTCGATCAGGTAGAGCCGGCCGGCGTCGTCCAAACCGAATTCGAACTTGGTGTCGGCGATAATGATACCCCGATCGAGGGCATAGGCCGCCGCTTCCGTGTAGAGCTTGAGACTGATGCGGCGCACCTCGTCCGCCAGGTCTCTACCGATCAGCTCGACGGTTCTCTCGAAACTGATGTTCTCATCATGGTGACCGAACTCGGCCTTGGTCGAAGGCGTGAAAATGGCGTCCGGCAATTTTTCGGCAAGCTGTAGCCCCGCCGGCAGCGAGATGCCGCAGACGGCACCGGTGTTTTGATAATCCTTCCAGCCCGAGCCGATCAGATAGCCCCGCACGACCGCTTCTACCGGAAGCGGCTTGAGCTTTTTGACGACGATGCCCCGTCCTTCGACCTGTGCGCGTTCGGCGGGATCGGTGAGGACGCGGTCCAGCGCGAGGCCGGACAAATGATTGGGGACGATGGATTCGAGCTTAGCGAACCAAAAATTGGAAACCGCGGTGAGCACCCGGCCTTTCCCGGGGATGGGATCCGGGAGAATGCAATCGAACGCGGACAGGCGATCGGTCGTGACGATCAGCATGTGGTCGTTGTCGATGTCGTAAATGTCGCGGACCTTGCCGCGACCGCGGAGTCTCAGGCTTTGCAGCGAGCTTTCGTACAGGATGTCCGGAGTGTTCATCATTCCTCTTCGGTAGCGTTCGTCATAAAAAGGCGTTTGAGCTTATTCCATTTATTCAGCAATCGGAAAATATCGCTAAGGGTAGGCCGGGACAAGACGAAGCCGTTCCCGGCCTGCGGCGTCGGCATGACCGCCGGAAACGCTAACGCCCTTCGGCCAGGCTCAGGACAGGCTTATTCCGGCCTACGATATTGCTCCTTTGATCGAGAAATAGAATTAGATCCGATGGGCTTGTGTTCTGGCGGGCCGCAAGTACGGATTGCGCGAACCGTGCGGGCTTTATGAATAACTGTGAATCATGTAACGTTGTGGCTTTCACTGCAAGAACAATAGACCATTTCCATCATGACTTGGCTCGGCAAACTCGTCGGCGGGACGTTCGGCCTGTTAGTGGGTGGACCGCTATTCGGCGTTCTCGGTGCCGCCCTGGGGCACCAGTTCGACCGGGTCATGGGCAATGCCGGTCTTTTGCAGGCCGATCTCGGCGGCGGCGCTCGGAATCGAATGCAGATGGCGTTCTTCACCGCCACGTTTTCGGTCATGGGGCATATCGCTAAAGCCGACGGGCGGGTGTCGGAGGCCGAGATCAAAATCGCTCGGACCATCATGGACCGGATGGGCCTTTCCGATGAGATGCGCAAAACAGCCATCCGACTGTTCAACGAGGGCAAACGCCCCGATTTCCCGCTTGAGGGCGCGCTGGACCAGTTTCGGGCCGAATGTCATCGCAGGTCTTCGCTGCTGCGCCTGTTCATCGAGTTCCAGCTGGAAACGGCCTTCGCGGATGGCGGGCTTCATGCTGTTAAGGAACAGTTGCTGCTGCGTATCTGTGACCGGCTTCAAGTTTCCCGCGTGGTGTTTCACGCCATCAAGACGCGTTTGGAGGCGGGAACGCGGTTCGGCCGCAGCGGAGCCCACAATTGGCGCCGGCGCCGAGAAACGGCAGCCGGCATCCGTCGGCCATCGCCGAGCGAAGCCTATACGGTCCTGGGTATTACGCCTTCGGCCAGCGATCAAGACATCAGGCGCGCCTACCGGAGGCTTATGAGCCAGTACCATCCCGACAAATTGGTCGCCAACGGTTCGTCCGAGGAGATGGTCAGACGAGCCACCGAGAAAACCCAGCAAATCCGCAGCGCCTATGAAGTCATCGCCAAGGCTCGCGGGCTCTGAGCGCTTGCGGCACGTTTCGAACACACTCTAAAGAGGACACGCCATGCCATCTTTCGACATCGTTTCGGAAGTCAATCTGCACGAAGCGAGCAATGCGGTCGACCAGGCCAACCGCGAAGTCGGTACCCGCTTCGATTTCAAGGGTTCCGATGCCCGTTACGAGCTTGCCGAGACCGTCGTGACCTTGCGCGCGCAGAGCGAATTCCAGCTTCAGCAAATGCTGGATATTCTGCAGACCAAGTTGGCCAAGCGCGGGGTCGATATCGCCTGTCTCAAGATCGATCCGCCTCAGGTTTCCGGCAAAGAGGCGCGTCAGACCGTAACCTTGCGGCAGGGGATCGATTCGGCTCTCGCCAAGACCATCGTCAAGCTGATCAAGGACAGCAAGCTCAAGGTGCAGGCCGCGATTCAGGGGGAGCAGGTCCGGGTGAGCGGCAAGAAAAGAGACGATCTGCAGCAAGTCATCGCCTTGCTGCGAGAGGCGAAGCTGGAATTGCCGCTGCAGTATGTGAATTTCCGGGATTGACCGGTGAACGAGCTCCACGACCTCCAGCAAGACATGTATCCCTTGCCGGCAGGAGCGAGAGAACGGTATCGCCTTGAAATGCGATGACCAGTAGAACCAGCACAGTCACAGACTTTTCTTCGCAGTTTCTTGTTCCATCACTCCACAAGCGGGTTGAGAGCCGCTTTCGAACGCGGTTGACGATGTGCGTTTCCCAAAATCGGTTGCGTATCGAGATGATCTGACGGTCGATGTCTTCCTTCGGGATCGCATCGAAGGAGGAAGCGATCGCTTTGCATCGCACGCCAGCGGCCCGATCAATCCTGGCGGAGGCATACCGGCAGTGGAACATCGGTCCGCTTGCGCCTTGCCGTTCGGATCCGGTGCCGGGCGTGGAGATGGCGAAATTTGGTTTGTGTTCTGGCCGATCATGTCGGGCATGCTGCTCGCAGGATCGGCGCCAAGCCATAACTTAACGTGAGTTCGACGTAAGAATCACCGCACCACGGCCGGGAGAGCCTGAGGGAGGCTGATATCGAGGGAGGTTTTTTCTCGCGGAATGTGTAAGCCACCAGCCCGGCCATCGGATTGACAAAGAAGTTGAACGGGGCTGCGATGGCGGGAGTGCTCGATTTGCGAGATGTTTTTCAATTGGTCGTTGACGGTCTCGATGATCGAGCGTTTACGCAACAAGAGCTTGTCAAACAGCGGCAACAGCTCCCAGAGTTGCTCAAAGAGCGTTTGGGAGATGTAGCCCCGGTCGCCAAAGAGTTTCCCAGACAAGGCCCGTGCCAGCTCCGGCACCGGGTCACGATCATCGCCATTGCCCGCCGTAATTTTTACACCCAGTAACTCCCCTTGGTCGTTGATGACCAAGTGCAGCTTGAACCGATAAAACCCATCCACGCTCGTCTTCCCCCGAGCGGCAAACTCCGCCATCACCTTATGCGACCAGATGCGGCGGTTGTGTCACACGCAGACCTCGGTCGAATCGATGAAGCTGATCCCAGGGCATCGCCCAAAGCGGCTGACCAGAAAACAACACAAAGGCACCAGGCTACCTTGCAACAGCTCAACAAACCGGTTGTAGCTGAGCAACCCCGGAAAGTAGGGTCGCTGATGCCTCAACACCTGCCCCAGGTCATAGTGCTTAAAGGTCCGGTAACCCGACAGATGAAACCCTACCAGGATCGTCATGACCTCACTCCGACCTGGCCCCGCTCGCCGCCGGCGCCAACTCCAGCAAACGCTGCTCCCACCACTGACAAAAGTCGTCCATCGCACGAAAAATCGCCACAGTATCCACGGAACCTGATTCCTCCATTGATGAAACGTGTTCTCGAACATCGCTCCATCATAGGAAATTCAGGTTCCTTTTACAGCTTTTCTTATGTCGAACTCACATTAACTTACCGAAATTGAACCAAAGATTTGAAATGGCAAACCGGGGAATGGGATTTTGGGCGGTGCCATAATGATTACGACGCCTTGGTGACACTTGGTAGATTACTGAATGATAAGGATATAGGCGAGCAGGCAAATCGACCGAATGCTGTCATTGAGACATATAAAGGAAGCTCTGATCAAGAGCCTATCCCAATAGGCTTTAGGAAACCCTTCGACAAGCCGGCCCTGAGCCAAGTCGAAGGGCTCAGGGCGAACGGCCAATTGGGATAGGCTCTAAGTTTCCAGTGGGAAAGGCGAACAGTGCAACTGTCGGATCCAAAAGGCCCTCACCCAACCCAGTCACGCCGCACTGTCCCCGTTGGGAGCCGCAAGCGGCGCTTACCCGTGCACCCGTTCGCCGGGAGCGAACGCTAACGTGCGAAGCACGGCCCTTCGACAGGCTCAAAACAGGTTTGTCCCAGCGGGAGAGGGCTTATTCAGAGCTTCCTAAAAGCGAATTGGATTGACAACGGTGCCGGTATTACACAGCTGCCCTGCGTCGCCGGTTGGACGACGAATGTCCTCATTGGAATCAAATCAGCCGAGATCGCCCCAAATCGCCTGAATCGCCGACAAGGCGGCGAGCACCGCGGTTTCCGTCCGGAGGATGCGCGGGCCTAGCCTAACCGGGATGAACCCCGCTTCCCGGGCCAGGGCGCGCTCTTTCGCGGCGAAGCCGCCTTCGGGCCCCGAAAGAAGGCTTATGAATCCTTCCGGCTGAGGCAGATCCTTCAAGCCGACCGTGCTCTGCGGGTCGAAGAACAGCCGCAAGCCTTCGCGTCCGACAACCCAATCCTTCAGCTCGATCGGTTCCTCGATTTCGGGTAGCCGATTCCGGCCGCATTGCTCGCAGGCGCTGCGCGCCACTTTCTGCCAGTGCTGGCGCCGGCTTCCGCGCCTTGCATCGTCGAGGCGAACCACGCAATGCTCGGTGAATAAGGGCGTAATTCGGCTCACGCCGAGTTCCACCGCTTTTTGGATGGCGAGGTCCATGCGTTCGCCGCGCGAGATGCCGAGACCAAGATGGGTGATGAGCGGCGATTCGACTTCGCGGTTTCGGCCGTCGCCGATTTCCACGAGAACCTCATCGCGCCCGACATTCGCAACGCGAGCCGAGTACTCGCGCCCCTCGCCGTCGAACACGGTCAGGTCCGCGCCTTTCTTGAGGCGAAGCACGGTGCGGAGATAGTGGGCGCTTTCCTCGTCCAGCCGAAGGACGGCGCCTTCTTCGAGCGTTTTCTGAAGATAAAGCCTGGAAATACGCATCTCTAATCTCCCGTTGCGATATCGATGGCTTCGCCCGCGACATCCGCCATCAAGCGGATTTCGTCGGGAGTGACGACATAAGGCGGCATGAAATAAACGACGTTGCCCAAGGGACGCAGCAACACGCCCCGCGACAGGCCGTGGCGATAGACCCGAAGCCCGCGCCGCTCCTGCCAGGGATAAGGTTCGCGATCGGCCTTGTTCTTGACCAGCTCGATGGCCAGAATCATCCCGGTTTGGCGGATTTCGGCGACATGCGGATGATCCTCGAACGCCGCCGTCGATTCGGCCATGGCATCGGCCAGCAGCCGGTTCGCCGCCAATGTGTTCTCCTTCTCGAACAAATCCAGCGTCGCCAAAGCCGCCCGGCATGCTAGGGCATTTCCGGTGTAGCTGTGGGAATGCAGGAAAGCCTTCAGTTTGGTGTATTCGTCGTAAAAGGCGGCGTAGACCGCCTCGGTGGTCAGCACGCAGGACAGCGGCAGGTAGCCGCCCGTCAGTCCCTTCGAAAGACACATGAAATCCGGCCGGATATCCGCCTGCTCGCAGGCGAACAAGGTGCCGGTGCGGCCGAAGCCGACGGCGATCTCGTCGGCGATCAGATGCACGCCGTGGCGGTCGCAGGCTTCCCGCAGGAGCGTGAGATAAACGGGGTCGTACATGCGCATGCCGCCGGCGCACTGAACCAGGGGCTCGACGATGACGGCGCAGGTTTCCCACCCGTGTGCCTCGAGCGCCCGTTCCATCTCGGCGAATTTCCGTCGCGAATGATCCGCCCAGGTTTCTCCCGGGTCCCGATGATAGCAGTCGGGACTCTCGACGATGACGGGTTTCAGCAAAAGCGGCTCGTAGGTGTTCTTGTAGAGCGCCACGTCCCCGACGGCCAAGGCGCCCAAGGTTTCGCCGTGATAGCTGTTGCTCAAGGCGATGAAGCGGGTCTTCTCCGGTTTTCCGGCATTCCGCCAGAAATGGAAGCTCATTTTGAGCGCCACCTCGACCGCAGACGAGCCGTTGTCGGCATAGAAACAGCGGGACAACCCGTTCGGAGCAAGGCGGGTCAATCGTTCGGCTAGCCTAACCGCCGGCTCGTGCGTGAATCCGGCCAGAATCACGTGTTCCAGCGATTCGAGTTGATCCTTGAGCGCGGCCTTGATGTAAGGATGGCCGTGGCCGAACAGATTCACCCACCAGGAACTGATAGCGTCGAGATAACGGTTGCCCTCGAAATCCTCTAGCCATACGCCCTGCCCGCGCTTGATCGGAATCGGCGGCAGCGCTTCGTGGTCCTTCATCTGGGTGCAGGGGTGCCAGAGCACGGCGAGGTCGCGGCTGGACCAGTCGCGGTTGTTCATGGTCGAATGAATGAATCAGGTGGAAAATAGCGGTTTCGACGACATAGGAGAAAAATTTATGAGCCGGCTTCACACCCTGATAACCTCAAGTCCTTACGAACGCTTGCTCGCGCTGCCGGAAAACCTCGTGGGCGAAGTGCTCGACGGCGAATTGTATACCCAACCCCGCCCCGCCGGGCGCCACGGTTTGGCCGAAACGGCTCTCGGTGCCAAGATCCAGACGCCGTTCGGTTTCGGCGATGGCGGCCCCGGCGGGTGGTGGATCCTGGTGGAACCGGAAGTGCACTTCGTTCGTGACACCGAAGTCGTCGTGCCCGATCTCGCCGGCTGGCGGCGCGAACGGATGCCGACGCTGCCGGAAGACCACCGTTTCGAAGTGGTACCGGATTGGGTCTCTGAAATTCTTTCGCCCTCGACCGAGCAGAAGGACCGCACCCGAAAGCTGCCATTGTACGCCCGTTACGGGGTTCCCCACGTCTGGCTGGTCGACCCTCTGGTACATACCCTGGAAGCCTTCGCGCTGCGTCAAGAAGGCTGGCTGCTCATCGCGACGCTCAAGGACGACGATCCGGTCAAGGTTCCGCCCTTCGATGCCATCACCTTTTCGTTGGCGGATTTATGGGCGTGAGGTTCACTCCGCCACCATCCCCAGATTCCTCCAAACCGCGAGCACCGCTTCGGCTCGATTCAGGGTGTAGAAATGCAGCCCGGGCGCGCCCTGTTCCAACAGCCGTCGGCATAAATCGGTAACGACCTCCAGTCCAAATGCGCGGATCGATTTGCGATCGTCGCCGAATGCTTCGAGCCGCTTCCGTATCCAACGCGGGATGTCCGCTCCGCAGGCATCGGAAAACCGGGCCAGTTGCGTGTAATTGGATATGGGCATGATGCCGGGCACGATGGGAATGTCGATGCCCATTTTTTCGCAGTCGTCGACGAAGCGGAAATAGCTTTCCGGATTGTAAAAATACTGGGTGATCGCGCTGTCGGCGCCGGCTTCGACTTTGCGCTTGAAGTTGCGCAAATCGGCTTCCATGCTGGCCGCCTGGGGGTGCATTTCCGGGTAAGCCGCCACTTCGATGTGGAAATGGTCGCCGGTTTCCCGACGGATGAATTCCACCAATTCATTGGCATAGCGGAATTCGCCCGGCGACAGCATCCCTGACGGCATGTCCCCGCGCAGCGCGACGATATGGCGGATACCCTGATTTCTATAGGCGTCGAGAACTTCCCGCACGCTGGCCTTGGTGGACGCGATGCAGGAAATATGGGGCGCCGCTTCGATACCGGTGTTTCGCTGGATTTCGATCACGGTCTCGAAGGTCTTCTCACGCGTCGTTCCGCCCGCGCCGAACGTCACCGAACAGAATTTCGGTTTCAGCGCCGCGAGTTTTGCGAGGTTCGCGCGGAAGGTGTCTTCAGCCTCGTGATTCTTCGGCGGGAAGAATTCCAGGCTGAAGATTCTCGGATATTTTTTTTGCGATTCCATGGGAGTCATCGTATCTCAGATAGAAGAAATCCTGCGCGAGGCAGGATTCCTTCGTGGGGTGCGAATATCGAACGTCGGTTAGCCAATACTACCTTGCTCGTAGCCTTGTCGAATCAGTATCGGTAGTGGTCCGGCTTGTACGGGCCTTCCACCGGTACGCCGATGTACGCGGCCTGTTCGGGCGTCAGTCGGGTGAGCTGAGCGCCGATCTTTTTGAGATGCAGCCGCGCCACTTTTTCGTCCAGATGTTTGGGCAGCACATAGACCTTGTTCCGGTACTTGTCGCCGTGGCAGAACAGCTCGATCTGGGCCAGGGTCTGGTTGGTGAACGAGTTCGACATGACGAAACTCGGATGGCCGGTGGCGCAGCCGAGGTTCACCAGGCGCCCTTCGGCCAGCAGGATGATGCGTTTGCCGTCGGGGAAGATGACATGGTCGACCTGCGGCTTGATGTTTTCCCAAGTGTACTTCCTGAGCTTCGCGACTTCGATTTCCGAGTCGAAGTGGCCGATGTTGCAGACGATGGCGTTGTTTTTCATCTTCGCCATATGGTCGTGGGTGATGACGCCGACGTTGCCGGTGGCGGTGACGAAGATGTCGCCCTTGTCGCAGGCTTCGTCCATGGTGACTACGCGGTAACCTTCCATTGCCGCCTGCAAGGCGCAGATCGGATCGATTTCGGTGACCCATACGATGGCGCCGAGTCCCCGGAAAGCCTGCGCGCAGCCCTTGCCCACGTCGCCGTAGCCGAGTACCACGCAGATCTTGCCGGCGATCATCACGTCGGTGGCGCGCTTGATGCCGTCCACCAGGGATTCGCGGCAGCCGTACAGATTGTCGAACTTGGACTTGGTCACCGAATCGTTGACGTTGATCGCCGGGAACGGCAGGCGGCCTTCCTGTTCCATCAGGTACAGGCGGTGCACGCCGGTGGTGGTTTCCTCGGTGACGCCCTTGATATTGGCCTGCACTTTCGAATACCAGCCCGGCTGGGACGCCAGGCGCTTCTTGATGACGGCGAACAGGACCTTTTCCTCTTCGCAGGTCGGCTTGTCGAGGAGCGACGGGTCCTTTTCGGCGCGCGAACCGAGCGTGATCAGCAGCGTCGCATCGCCGCCGTCGTCGAGAATCATGTTCGGCGTGCCGCCGTCATGCCACTCGAAGATCCGGTGAGTGAATTCCCAGTATTCTTCCAGGGATTCCCCCTTGTAGGCGAAAACCGGGATGCCGGCGGCGGCGATCGCCGCAGCGGCGTGATCCTGAGTAGAGAAAATATTGCAGGACGCCCAGCGAACTTCCGCGCCCAAGGCTACCAAGGTCTCGATCAATACGGCGGTCTGAATGGTCATGTGCAGACTGCCGGCGACGCGGGCGCCCTTGAGCGGTTGCTGCGCGCGATATTCCTCGCGCACCGCCATCAGGCCCGGCATTTCGGTTTCGGCGATGGCGATTTCCTTACGGCCCCAATCGGCCAGGGAAATGTCGGCGACGCGATAGTCGTTGGATGGATTGGAATTGGGGACAGCGTTCATGTTTCATGCTCCTTTCGTTGCAATTCACTTTCCGCCGCAAGTACGTGTCTCGATGCACCGCGGCCGGAAGGTGGGTGAATCGAGCGCCGTTGTAGTTGAAAAACACTTCATCGAGCCTGGCGGGGCATCGACGCCCCGTCGCAACGCTCCTCGATGAAACGCATGGGTTAACGCGCGGTTGCGCGCAGAAAGTGATCGTGCTTTACGCTCCTGCCTTCAATGACTCAATTCGGGACGAGGGTCTATCTCCCCCGCGGTCGGGTGAAAGACGACTACAGCGGGGACAAACCGGCCGCCTCACGCAGTGCTTCGGCCTTGTCGGTCTTCTCCCAGGTGAAGGTGTCTTCGGTGCGGCCGAAATGTCCGTAAGCGGCCGTCGGACGATAAATCGGCTGCAGAAGATCCAGCGTGTGGATCAACCCCTTCGGCCGCAGATCGAAATACTCGCGCACTAGCTGCACCAGACGTTCCTCGGCGATGACGCCCGTGCCGAAAGTATTGACGCTGATGGATGTCGGCTCGGCCACACCGATGGCGTAGGACACCTGAATCTCGCAGCGCTCGGCCAAACCGGCGGCCACGATGTTCTTCGCCACGTAGCGGCCCATGTACGCCGCCGAGCGGTCCACCTTGGACGGGTCCTTGCCGCTGAATGCGCCGCCGCCGTGCCGCGCCATGCCGCCGTAGGAATCGACGATGATCTTGCGGCCGGTCAGTCCGCAGTCGCCGACCGGACCGCCGATGACGAACTTGCCGGTGGGGTTGATGAAATATTTCGTGTCCTTGTGCAGCCATTCTTTCGGAAGCACGTGCAGGATGATCTCGTCCATGACCGCCTCGCGCAGGTTTTTCTGATCGATATCCGGCGAGTGCTGGGTGGACAGAACCACCGCATCGATGGCGACCGGTTTGTTGTCCTCGTAGCGAAAAGTCACCTGGCTCTTGGCGTCCGGACGCAGCCAGGGGAGAAACTTCTTTTTTCTCACTTCCGCCTGGCGCTGCACCAGCCGATGGGCATAAGTGATGGGGGCCGGCATCAGCACATCGGTTTCGTTGGTCGCGTAACCGAACATCAGCCCCTGGTCGCCGGCACCTTGTTCGTGGCCTTCGGATTCGTCGACGCCCATGGCGATGTCGGGCGACTGTTTGCCGATGGCCGTCAGCACCGCGCAGCTTTCCCAATCGAATCCGATCGAAGGATCGTCGTAGCCGATCTCCCGCACGACCTGGCGCACCAGCGCCTCGGTATCCACCCAGGCCGAGGTGGTGACTTCACCCGCCAAAATCACCATTCCGGTTTTGACCAAGGTCTCGACGGCCACCCTGGCTTTGGGATCTTGTCTCAGCATTTCGTCCAAAACCGCATCGGAAACCTGATCGGCGATCTTGTCGGGATGACCTTCGGAAACGGATTCGGAAGTAAAGATAAAGTTGTTGCTCACAGGATGACCTTCCTCAAAACGGTGATTACGAGCGCGCCCTAAAGGCTCGTCATTATAGGGTAACGGGATGGTCGGACCAAGCTTTTGCGGCAGCAGTCAACGTGGGCGGTGCCGCCTCAAATCGCGTGAACAACGGCGTTCACGCCGAGCAACAGGAAACTGAACGGGATGGACGCCAAAAGAAGGAACAGGGAGACGGCGAGGCCGGCGCGGACGCCGATCGGTCGTCCGGTTCGGTCGAAACGGACGCCGACGCCGTAAAGCGCCCCGAGCATCTGCGCCGCCACGGCGATCGTGAAAAGCAGGATATAGCGTTCTTCCAAACGAAACGCATGAGCCAGGATGTCGCTCGACACCGTGACCATCAACGGCGCGTAGGTCACGGCGGCGGGCAAGGCCAGGCCGTAGGCGCGGAGGTGTGTCAGCGAAATTCCGACCATCCGCCGCAGCGCGTGCCGCAATGCCGCCATCCACAACGGAGTGATGACGAGATAAATCAGGATCAGCGTCGATAAATCATCGATCGTATAGGCGGACGGGCGGATCAAGAGATCTACCGAGCGGTACAGCAGAGGGTGAGCTTTAAACAGCAAAGGGTTCACGGTTCCGTGGCCGAGGATTTGATGGTTTCCGGGAAACAGCTTGTTTGATGGCTGATTTCGCTTTGTGTGTCGCATCATATCCGTCTTCGGTTTCCTTGCGAACCGAAGCATCCGCGAACATTGCTATAATCCCGCAGTTTTACCTCAACCAAAGGAGTATCCGACCCCATGTCCTTGATGAAAGTCAGTTCCGGCAGGAACGTTCCGAACGACATCAACGTGATCATCGAGATTCCCGCCTACAGCGATCCGGTCAAGTATGAAGTCGACAAGGAAACCGGAGCGCTGTTCGTCGACCGCTTCATGGGCACTGCGATGCAGTATCCGTGCAATTACGGTTATATCCCGCATACCTTGTCCGAGGACGGCGACCCGGCGGACGTCCTGGTGATCGCTCCCTGGAAGCTGTTGAGCGGGGCGGTGGTGCGCTGCAGGCCGATCGGGCTGTTGAAAATGACCGATGAAGCGGGCAGCGACTGCAAGATCATCGCCGTACCCCACGACAAATTGACTCCGCTTTACAGCAAGGTCGACTCCTTCCGCGACATTCCGGATAGCCAGCTCGCCCAGATCGCGCATTTCTTCGAGCATTACAAGGATCTCGAACCCGGCAAATGGGTCAGGATCGACGGTTGGTGCGACGGCGAGGAAGCGAAGCAGGAAATCATCGGCAGCATCGAACGTTACAATTCCGCAAAGACAAAGCCGAATTTCTGATCGGATTCCGGCCGAAGGATCGCCCGCCAACGCCATTCTCCATGCTCAGCTACCGCCACGGTTTTCACGCCGGCAATCATGCCGACGTATTCAAGCACCTCGTTTTGACCCTGCTGGTCCGTTCGCTGCTGCGTAAGGAAAAGCCGTTTTTCTACCTGGACACCCATGCCGCCGCTGGCCGTTACGATCTCGGCTCGGCGATGGCGCGCAAGAATCGCGAGTACGAGACCGGCATCGTCCCATTGTGGAAAGTCAAAGACGGGCCCGAGGCCGTCCGGGCCTACCTCGAAGCCGTGCGCGCTTTAAATCCCGACGGAAAACCGCGCTTTTATCCCGGCTCGCCGCGCATCGTCCGCCACTATCTGCGTCCAGGGGACCGGATGGCGCTTTGCGAGCTTCATCCCAACGAAGTTAAAACGCTCGGCGATGAGTTCGCCGGCGACAAGCAAGTCAAGATTCATCATCTCGACGGCTACCAGGCGCTGAAGGCGCTGCTGCCGCCACCCGAGCGGCGCGGTTTGGTGCTGATCGATCCGGCCTTCGAACTCAGTGACGAGCGGCGGCGTCTACTGGATGCCTTGAAGGAAGGCTACCGGCGTTGGGCGACCGGTATCTTCGCGGCGTGGTACCCGATCCAGGATCGGGCTACGGCGGACGAATTTCTACGCCGGTTCAAGAAATCCGGCATCCACAATGTATTGGCGGCGGAATTCTCGATCCTCGACTATGACGGAACTCTACGCTTGAACGGCAGCGGCATGGTGATCATCAACCCTCCCTGGAAATTGGAAGAAGACTTGCGCAGTTTGTTGCCTTGGCTGTGGGAAAAACTGGCGGCGGATGGTCAAGGGATGTGGCGGGTGGAGTGGCTGGTTGGGGAGTGAGCTGGCGTAGAGTACCGCCCGTATGGAGACATTCCATTCGGCGCATTACGCTAATGCTAATGCGCCCTACACGAGCTTTGACGCGTGTATTTGCTGGGTTTTCGCTTTCGCTGCAACCCAGCCTACTATCCTAACCTTATTCGTTAGGCTTTTGGCGGCGGGACATCGAGGTCTTTGCAGATTTTACTCGCGAGAAATTCGTTGACTTCACGGTGGCGAGGAATTACAGAAACCTTACGCGCCACTGGATTGACGTAAACGGTGCTACCTTCCCGAACGAATCGGCAACCGTGGGCTTCCAGGTGACGGAGCAGATCGAGACGCTTCACGCGACGAGCGAAAACGGTTCGCGAATAACATCCACGCCTTGCAGGTCCTCTTCGGCTAGTGCTCGGTTTGCCTCTAATACGAGAGCAACGGCTTCTTCGAGATTGCTGCGGGCTTCAGCGAGAGTGGCGCCCTGCGTGTTTGCACCCGGTAACTCTTCAACGAAGGCTATGTAGCCTTCGGGAACCTTCCGAAAGACGGCGGTAAGTTGAACTTGCATAAGTTGCACCTCCTTGCTCGGTATTATACTGGCTGGCCCTTTAATGAGTCTCTCACGGTAGGAGCGCCGGTTATCCGGGCCCAAATTCAGTCCGCGCAGGGAAGAATAATACTGTGCCGCTGTAGGGAAACACGGTCCGGTCGGCGCATTGCGCTGAAACTAATGCGCACTACGCGGGGGGTGGACGTCCACAAAATGAAAGCTCCTATTGAGCGTTCTGACGAAGGTGTAGAAAAACCCTACTTTTGAGGTGCCATAGGCTGAATTGAGCGACGAAGCCCAGCCCTCTGACACGTAGATTTGCTGACTTTTCGCTATCGGCGCAACGCAGCCAACGGTTCTAGCGTTAGCTTCAGCGAAATGCCTAACGCTCCTACGAGCCGACAGCCTTCAAGGCCGTCGGCTCCATGGCTTTGTTAGCCGTTTCTCCTCGACGGGCTGTCTCGTACTCCGCCGATGGCACCATGATCGGCGCCGGAATGCGCCCTGACCTGTAAGTCGTTTCCCGCCTTACAGCCCAAAAAACCTCAGTGGGACTCTTCGGCCGCCTCACTCTCGTCGCCGACGGGCTCCAGACTCAGATTCATCGTGGCGAACGGCGACTCGCCGGTTTGGGCGCTTTCGGCTTTTTCGCTGCTCTGATCTTGCGGAGACTCCGTATTTTCCACCGATGTATCCTTCGGTGCACGCTGCTGGCCCAGGCTGATTTTCAATCTGACGTTGTTGGCCGAATCGGCGTTGCGGATGGCTTCTTCGGCGGTGATCCGGCCGGCCTGGTAGAGCCTCACCAAATGGCTGTCGAAAGTCTGCATGCCCAAACCTTCGGATTTTTCCATGACTTCCTTGATGGCATGGACTTCGCCCTTGCGGATCAAGTCGCAGACCAGGGGCGTTCCGAGCAGAATCTCGATGGCGGCCGTGCGTTTGCCGTCCACCGTGGGCACCAGGCGTTGCGAGACGAAAGCCCGCAAGTTCAGGGACAAGTCCAATAACAGCTGATTGCGCCGTTCTTCGGGAAAAAAGTTGATGATCCGGTCGAGCGCCTGGTTCGCGTTGTTGGCGTGCAGGGTCGACAGGCACAAGTGGCCGGTCTCGGCGAAATTGATGGCGTATTCCATCGTGTCCTGTGAACGGATTTCGCCAATTAAAATGACGTCGGGAGCCTGCCGAAGCGTGTTCTTGAGGGCGTCCTCGTAGGTCAGGGTATCGACGCCCACCTCCCGCTGATTCACCAGGCATTTCTTGTGCGGGTGCATGAACTCGATCGGATCCTCGATGGTGATGATGTGTCCGGCGGAATTGCTGTTGCGGTAGTCGATCAGCGCCGCCAGCGAGGTCGATTTACCGGAGCCGGTGGCGCCTACGAACAGGATCAGCCCCCGTTTTTCCATGATGACGCTTTTCAGGACTTCCGGCAGGCCCAGATCGTCTACCTTGGGAATGTTGACCTTGATATTCCGCACCACCATCGCATGGGCGTTGCGCTGCTTGAAGATGTTCACGCGAAAACGCCCAACTCCTTCCTCGCTGATGGCGAGATTCATCTCCGGGCGCCGCTCGAAGTCTCGGCGCTGGCCCTCGTCCATGATCGAATAAGCGATCTCTTTGATCATCTCGTCCGTCAGCTCGACTTTATCGATCGGTGTCAGTTTTCCCTGAAACTTGGCGGCGGGCGGGGCGCCGGCGGTGAGATAAAGATCGGAACCGTCCTTGTAGACCAGGAGTTTGAGGTAATTCTTAAATTTCATGGCGATTCTTCCTCGGCTGAGACGATGGACTGATGACGGCCGCACGACGGTCCGGCAAGCCGATCGTCATCCAAGTATAGATACCCAACTCGGCCAGACTGTGAGCCGAGCCGCACAAACGCAAGAGCCATGCTGGCGTCCGATTCGGAACGCTAACGCCGGATTTGACATTTAAATGAGAATCATTATCATCGTTATGGCGTTCGTTATCGCTGGAGCCGTGCCGTGAAGGCTTTTGACCGTTCATGTTTTCCGACCAGTCCGCAGATGGCGTACGACATCGAATGTCCGCCGGGAGGCTGACCGAACGATCGAAAACCGGCAATTCGCGCGCCGAGGGTGTTCGTCGTCCGGATCCGTCTTCGAAAGACTTGCTGAGGCGCATCTTCCCATCGGGCAGCGCGAAGCCGATCGGACGGCCTTTAACACTGAGGAGAATTGCATGACCGACCAGGTCCGCGCCTGCGCCGAAGCGGCGCCGTCACCCGATGCGTTGGAAGAAACCTTGCGTTTTCTGCTGATGCGATATGCGAGAAATCCGTCGCCGAGGATCGCGGGGCATATCGCCGCCTGCCTGGATGCGCTGCTTGCCCATCCCGAGTTCAAAGCCGCTCCGGACGACCGTTGCACCTATCGTCGGATGCGTTCGTATTGGCGTTTGGTCGAGCGCTTGGGTTGAACCTAGAAACGGCGGTTGACCGCTTCGATGCACCGGAAAAGTAGAATGCGGTGAGCGAAGCGAACCGCCCTTCGACCAGGCTCAGGACAGGTTTGTCCCAGCGGGAGAGGGCTTATTCAGAGCTTCCTCAATAGCGCACGTAGCTACGAATTCAGTCGCCCATGCAGCGCACGGAAGGCGAATTGCATGAGCCGCTACGCTGTAAAAAAGGACCGAACACGCTCTACGGAATTTCCGCCGCGGTCGCCAATAAGCGGGCCAAGGCGTCGGGATCGACGGGTTTGACCAAATGGTAGTCCAGCCCGGCCTCCTCCGAAGCGCGACGATCGTCCTCCGTGCCGTAGCCGCTGATCGCCACCAGCAGCACCTTTTCCATGCCGGGCAGTTGCCGCAAGCGCTTGGCGAGTTCGTAGCCGTCCATGCCGGGCAGTCGGATATCCAGCAGGGCCACTTCGGGCTTGAAGCTTGCCGCGATATTCAGGGCCATGGGTCCGTCATAAGCGACCTCGACCGTGTGTCCGGAACCGCTGACGATGATCGCGGTGTTCTCGGCGGCGTCGTGATCGTCGTCGACGATCAGGACCCGGCGCGGCACCAAGACCAATTCGGATTGCAGGGCCGTCACGTCCTCCGGGTTGTCGGCGGTTCCCTGCCATAACGGCAGATAGACCCGGAATTCGCTGCCGAGGCCGAGTCCTTCGCTCTTGGCTTCGACCCGGCCGCGGTGCAGTTCGACCAGCCGGCGCACCAGCGTAAGCCCGATTCCGAGCCCGCCTTCCATGCGGTCCAGCCCTCGATCCGCTTGCACGAATAGATCGAAGATGTGCGGCAGAACGTCGGGGGCTATGCCTCGGCCGTCGTCGCGGACGTGCAGTACGGCCTGATTGTTTGCGCTGTGGAGAGCGACCTCGATGTTACCGGCGGGAGGCGTGTACTTTGCCGCGTTGGCGACCAGGTTCTCGACGACCTGTTCCATGCGGGTCGGGTCCGCTCTGACGAGAACCGGACATCCCGGCAGGTCCAGGGCCAGCTTGTGGCGGCGCGAGTCGAGCTGATATCGGACGATTTCCAGAACGTGGACGATCAGCGGCACGAGGTCGATCACTTCTTCGCGCAGCTCGATCTGGCCGCGGGTGATGCGCGCCACGTCGAGCAAGTCGTCCACGATGCGGGTGAGCTTGTTGAGCTGCCGGTCCATCATGGCGTGGATCTGCTTGACGGGGACCTTGTCAGGAGTGGTGGTTTGAATGATATGCAGCCCGTTGCGGACCGGCGCGAGAGGGTTGCGCAATTCGTGCGCGAGCATGGCCAGGAACTCGTCTTTTTGCCTGTGAGCTTCGCGCAGGGACTCCTCGATTTCCTTGCGCTCGGTGATGTCGCGATTGGTTTCGAGCACGAGCGCCGGTTTGTTGCGCTGGAGGACGACGGTATTGCGGCTGTCGACGATGATGCGTTTTCCGGTGCGTGTGGTATGGATCACTTCGCCGACCCATTGCCGGTCGCGGGCGAGGATATGCTCGAACTCCTCAATACTGATGCCGCGCTCGATTTTCAGCAAGTCGTGACTGACTTGCCCCATCGCCTCGGAGCGCTTATAGCCGTAAAGCTCCTCCGCGCCCCGGTTCCAATACCGGATCGTGCCGCCGAGTTCCCACATCAGGATGGCCTCGTGCGCCTGATCGAGGATGTCGCTACGCTGTCTTAGGGCCGCCTCGATGCCGCGACGTTCGGTGACGTCCTGAATGGTCAGGAGGATCAGATCGTTCAGATGATCCTCTCCGAGCAGTTTATAGGCGTTCAGATTCAGGATACGTTCGCCGATTTCGGGATGGGTCTCGATGACCTCATAGTCTTCCAAGATTCTTCCGCTTTTCGCCACGATCTGGAGCGACTCCTTGATCTCCCGTCTGTCCCAGAGGCCGCTGCCGGTATCGTAGAGACAAGTGTTCTGGATGGCCTCCGGCTTGGTGCGGAACATTTCGAAATAGGCCCGATTGGCGCGCTTTATCCGAAGATCCCGATCGAGAACCACCAAAGCGTCGCGCATGGTTTCCAGGATCGCCTCGTTGAAGTCCTGAGCGTTCTTCAAGGTCAGATTGACCTGGCTCAGCTCGTGATTGCGCACCCTCAGCTCTTCATTCGCCGTGGCAAGCTCCTCGTTGGCGGACTGCAGTTCCTCCTTGGCGGTTTCGAGCTCTTCGTTCGTACTTTGGAATTCCTGGTGGGCCGACAAGAGTTCCTCTTCGAGCGACCTCAGTTTCTGCCGGCAGGCTTTGTGGGCTTCGATGACGGACTGTAAATGGCGCTGCGTGGCCTCGAGCTCTCGCCTCAGCTCCGAAAACTGGAATGGTTCGCCGGTGTACGAAAGCCTGAAAAGGAGGCCGACCGGTCGCGTCAAAATCGATGAAATGCGTCGTAGCCACGCGGTCGCAGCATTGACCGGATGCGTGCTCGACGCGTTTTCGAAAAGAATCAGAAAGAATGGGGCGGCGCCTTCGGCGTCGTTGAGCGGCAATACCTCGAACCGAACATATCGTTCTTTGCCCTCGCTGCTGATGCGAATGTTTTCCCGTTTGGCGGGCTGTCCGGTCGAGCGTGTTTCCTGCACCGCCTCCGACAGTTCGATGTAGAGATACGTTTGGGTCAGGCTCTTGAGATTCAAGCTCGCCGATCCTTGCTGATGCTCGAGAAAAGGCCCGGTATGTCCCCGAAATTGGAGGACGTTCAGGTCGGCATCGACCAGCACTCCGGCGGGCGCGTAGCGCGCCAGCAGGATGTTGTCGGCCTGCCGCTGGACCAATCCGGGGTTCTGGAGCGGCGTGGAGTTCTCCGTAAGGGTCTTTTCGGGCTGCAGGATCCTTTGTTCTTTCCCGCCGAAGTCCAGCAACATTCGTCCGGGAACGTTCTTCCTCACGTAAATGCTCCAATTTTTATTCAAAGGTTCGAAAAGATGCGAACCTTGTGGACCGATGTTTTCGGAAGGACCTAGCGCGAGAAATTTACCCGGATTGAGCGCGTAATGAAAGGTTGACATGACTTGTCTCTGCAACTTTGGATCCAGATAAATCAGGAGATTGCAACAGCTGATCAGATCGAGTTTGGAAAATGGAGGGTCTATCGCCACGTTGTGTTCGGCGAAGACGCACGCTTCCCGGATTGCCGGAATGACCTGGTAATGACCGTCGGTTCGAATGAAAAAACGTCTGAGCCGTTTTTCGGAGACATGGAACCCGATGTTTTCGGGATAGCGGCCCGCTCGCGCAATGCTGATGGCCTGCGGATTGATGTCGCTGCCGAAAACCTGGATCGGAACGCGGAGCTTTTGTTCGTCCAGGAATTCAAGAAGTGCCATGGCGATGGAATAAGCCTCTTCGCCGGTCGCGCAGCCGGGCACCCAAACGCGGATAGAATCGGCCGGAGACCGGCCCTGGAGCAGGCGGGGAAAAACCTCTCTCGTCAATCCGCGAAATGTCTCGGGGTCTCGAAAGAATGCGGTGACCCGGATCAAGAAATCCTGGCACAGCGCCTCGGCTTCGGCGGGCTGGGCCTTAAGCAGGGAAAGATAGTCGGAAAGGCTTTGAATTCTGTTGAGCGCCATTCGCCGTATGAGCCGCCGTAATAGGGTCTTGCGTTTGTACTGGCTGAAATCGAGCCCGCAAGTGTCGAGGACGACTCGGAATATCTGCTTGAGATCCTGTTCCCGGATCGCCACGGTTTCCAGGTCGCCGGCAGCGGTCACACCCCGTCGAGCGAGGTTAGCGAGCTCCCGTGCCATCTCTTTGGGCGGCAAAACATAGTCCACGCATCCCATGCTGATGGCGCTGCGCGGCATTCCGTCGAATCTGGCCGAGGACGGGTCCTGCGCGAACGCGAGGCCGCCGCCGATCTTGATCGCCTTGAGCCCTTTCGCTCCGTCGCTTCCGGTTCCGGACAGCACGATGCCTATGGCTTTTCTCCCCAACTCGCGAGCCAGGGAGCGGAACAGGTGATCGGCCGGCAGATGGGCTGACGAAGGCCCCCGGCGGCGCTCGAGTCTCAGGCGGCCGACGGACACGCTGATATCCGCATCCGGCGGAATGACATAAATGTGGTCCGCCTCTATCGCCATTCCCTCGCGCGCCTCCGCGATCGGCAATCTCACGTTTCTGGCGAGGATTTCCGTGAGCTTGCTATTGTCATCCGGCGACCAGTGCTGGGCGATCAGAAAGGCGAAGCCGATGCCGGGTTCGATGTCTTGAAAAAGATCGAGCAGCGAGTCCAAACCTCCCGCCGACGCGCCTATGCCTACCATGGCGGGAATCGCTTTCGACGGTCTCGGGCCGCCGTCGTCGGGTTTTGTCGTGTCGTTCTTTGCGCCCATCCGCCGGGCCGTGTTCTTTGCAATGAGGCCTAAAGCTTGTACAGGGGCTCCAAGTTCGCGGCTATGACCGGTTTGTCTCTGCCGGACAGGGTAATCGGGTCAGACCGAAAAGCCGACCAGAGCATCTGCCCTTGCCAGTCCGATGCCGGGCGCCGGTAAAGTGCTCGGTTGAGCCGCTCGATTTCGCGCCCCAATTCTCCGCTGCAACGGCTCTTCAGCTCGTCCAGGCCGATCGGCCGAGCCGACGGCCAGCGCAGTCTAGCCCAATCCTGGAGCGCTTGACGCGCCGCAGCGGGGTCGTTCTTCCGGCAGGCGATGCGCAAGGCATTTACCGCGGAGCGCTCGGATCGAGCATCGTCCGCCGGCTTAGGAATCTCCAATTTCCTAGGTTTACGACTGAGCCACCAAGCCGCCGCGGTCCCGAGCCAGCCCAGCCCGAACAGCAAGGCCAGCCAAAACCACGCCCCGCCCTCAGTTCGCGGCGCCTCGACTGACGCGATCGGCGTTTGCGCCGCGGCCGGCGACGGTACAGGGTCGCTCGTCGTGACCGGAGGAGGGGCCGTTTCCTCGGTCTGCGCTCCCGGCAGCGCGGTCAAGATGCGCTCGGGAAGCCGGGCGATCTCCATGCGATCGGCCTTTGTGTTCCACCACGGGATTTCGATCGGCGGAAGCCGATAGCTTCCGGAGCGTGCAGGGATAAGCGCGATCTTTTCCTGGCGGATGCTGAGAACACCGCTCGCCAGCTTTTGCTCGTTCAGCAACGGTTGATCGGGATAGCGTTTGATATCCGACGGAGATTGCCCGGCTGCTTTCGGCTCCAACTCGGGCAACAGTCCTACCGTCGCCCCGTCGGCCCGCACGGTGATGGTCCGCGTGATCGGTTCGCCCGCCGTGGTTCGAGGCTCGTTCTGCGACCAGGAATCCTCGATTTCCAGGCGTTCCGCCGGCAGCCAGTGCTTGCCGGAAAAGGTCGCCGGAACCGGCCGGACGTCCAATGTTACCGAATCCGAATGCGTGCGCAAAATGCGGGCGGAATGACTGAAAAACTGATTGAAGACGGATCGTCCGCCCGCAGCGGCCCGCGCTTCGAGGGTCAAGGGCTCCAAGAGGAGCGTCCCGCTTTTCTGCGGGAAAACCGCGTATTTCCGTTCTATCGCCGTGAATTGGAGGCCGTTGCGGTAGGTG
The DNA here is from genome assembly GCA_020723665.1 of Methyloversatilis universalis. Lineage (GTDB taxonomy): Bacteria > Pseudomonadota > Gammaproteobacteria > Methylococcales > Methylococcaceae > Methylocaldum. Next base: position 3,447 of record DYIL01000012.1, on the reverse strand, counting down.
GTGTAACGCCGATCGTCGCCGAGCTTTTGGATCAAGGCGTGGTCGGCGGAAGGTTCGCTGAGACTGGCGCCGCTGAAGTGGACGCGGCTCAGCACGCGAACGGTATAGATCACCTGGGCCTGAACGTAGGGATTCTTGGGCTCGGCCTCGACTTCGAGAAAAAGATCTTCGCCGCTGCCGCCCGCGGTAGGAGGCGGCGATCCACCGACCTGGAGTGTCAGCGGTTTGGATCGGTCGGCTCCGAAGGCGATGGGCGGGACGGTCAGCGTGCCTTCCCGCCTCGCCATGACCGTGACCTGCCATTCCGTCCGCTTGCTGAAACGGCCGTTGATGAGGGAAATCTGGCTGCTTTGCGATTGACCGAGGATGTCGAAGTCCTTTTCCAGCGGCGTGAAGTCGGGATCGGCGTCCGGCGTTTCTTCCGCCGAGAAGATCAGCGTAAAGGATTCGTTGAGCGGCGCCGGCTCGCGGTCGACGGTCACGCTGATGGTCGCGGCCGAGACGATGCCCGTATAAAACAGAAAGAAAAGGGGCCACAACCGGAACCATCGCATCGGGGCGGAACGGGCCCGACCGGAATCCGAGCCAAACCTCGGTCCCGAGCGATAAAACCCGCCAAAACAATGATGTAGGTAAATGAACGCGCTCATGGTTTCGGCTCCGCGCCTTGAGTCAGTTGCCGTTGACGGTATTGATAATAGAACTTGCGTTTCAAAAGGCCGCCCGGATCATCGGGAATGCGTCGCAGCCATTGCTCCTCGGCCTGCCGGTTTTCGTCGGTCGTTCGCGTTTCCGCCGTCGCGGCGGCGATCTCCCGCTCGTTGCTGCCTGCCGGTCGGCGATCCTCCGCTCGGTCCCGAGTCTGCGGCTCGGAGGACTGTTCCAGCGTTTCTTCACCATCCGCATCGGGCCGGCCTTGCGCCTCGCTTTTCGAACCGGACGCAGAGTCCGAGCGATCGGATGCATCCGCTTCGCCCTCGGAGTCGGCGTCCTTGGGCCGGGAGTCGCTTTTCTCGCCCGCTTGCTCGCGCGATTCGCGATCGTGGTCCCGCCCATCTTCGCCGCCCGACGGAGCCTGTTGTGATTGCGGGGATTCCGATTCGGAGTCCTTACCGCCGTTCTGCTGTTCTTCCCACTGCTTCTGCTGCCGTTCCAGGGCTTTTTCGACGAGTTCTTTGTTGTAGCGGGCGTCCGCGTGTTCGGGATCGAGCTCCAGAGCTTTCTGGTAAGCTTTGATGGCCTCCTGATAGCGTCCCTGCCGGGCCAGGGCGTTGCCGCGGTTGTAATGGCCGGTTACCGAGTTCGTTCCCTCGAGGATTTTGGCCGCGTCTTCGTAGCGTCCGGCTTTGTACTGGGCGGCCGCTTTCCACTCGGCGTTTTTGAATGTCTTGGCCGCTTCGTCGTAATTCTCGTTCCTAAAGGCTTGTTGAGCCTGTTGGTCGGGCGTCTGCCACAGGGCCTGCCAGTCCAGCGCCCGGGCATCGTTCGGAAACGGGATCGTGAGCATCAACAGCGAGCCGGCGAGCCATCCGCGCCGGAACGATAAGGCCGCGAGAGGCAGGAGCGCCAAAAGCAGCCAAACGCCCTGTTCCTTCCATTGATCGACATTCAGGGTCTTTTCGCTCGGCGTATCGGCGGCGGCATGCCGTTCGAAAAATCCCAGCAGCGCGTCGAGATCGCCGGAGTCGGTGGTGAGTTCGCGGTAGATGCCCCCTCCGGCCTCGGCCAGTCTCCGTAGTCCGCCGGCATCGAGCCGCGGAACGACGATACTGCCGTTTTCGTCTTTCAAGAATCCGCCCTCGGGCAAAGGTACCGGCGCGCCTTCTTCGGTGCCGGCGCCCAGCACGGAAACCCGGTAGCCCTCGGCTTTCACCCGGCGCGCCTCGTCCTCGACCGCGGCCGCGCCGCCGCCGGCAGTAATTAGCAGGATGTCGCCGGATCTCAAACCGGCCTGTTTCAGGAGTCGGACGGCGGACGTCAAGCCCAGGTCGATGCGTTCGCCCGGGACCGGCATCAAGCCGGTGCTAAGGGCGGAGAGTTGCGCGGCGATGGTGGCCGCATCGTCGGTCAGCGGTGTGACGGTAAATGCGTCGCCGGCATAGACGAGCAGCGCGGTTTGGCCGTCCTTGCGTGCCCTCAGGATGTCGGCGATCTTGTAGCGGACGCGTTCCAGGCGGCTCGGCTTGAGATCGGCGGCATCCATGGCCGATGAAAGATCGAGGACGATGACCACGGCGGCGATGTTGCGGAACGCCGGAGCGGGCAGTCTTTCCCAAACCGGTCCCGCCATCGCCAGGATGGCGATTAGGCCGCTCAACGCGGCGATGAACAGCGGCCAGCGGCCGGCGCGGCGGCTCCCGCCGACGACTACATGGGGCAGCAGCGCGTCGTCGCAGACGTCCTTCCAGTCCCCGACGCTCCGGCGCCGCCGGTAAAGCCCCCAAAGCAGAGCCGCAAGCGGCAAAATCGCCAGCAGCCACCAGGGGCGCAGGAAGTGAAAATCGGTCATGGGCAGTCTTCGTCGTAAGTCATCGGTTCAGTCGTTGCAGGATGGACAAAGTCCTTCAAGGTGTTTCAACCTAAATCCGGCCGTTGGATACACCCTGAAAAGCGCCAGGTCCTCAGCCCCAGCCCTTCTGAGGGAGTCGTAAAAGCCGAAAATGTAGGCTGGGTTGAGGGACGAAACCCAGCATTTTCAGCCGGTTCAGTCACTTCGCACTGTCCCTGTTGGGAGCCGCAAGTGGCGCTTACCCGTGCACCCGTTCGCCGGGAGCGAACGTGAACGTGCGAAGCACGGCCCTTCGACTTCGCTCAGGACAGGTTTATCCCAGCGGGAGGGGGCTTATCCAGAGCTTCCTTGGGTTTTTAGGGAAACTCTGAACAAGTTGATTCCGTTCACGCCCTTCGACAGGCTCAGGAGAGCGTTCGACAAGCTCACCGCGAACGGAATCAATAGGTTACCGTTCGTCCTGAGCCCTTCGACAAGCCTGTCCTGAGCTTGTCGAAGGGCTCAGGACAGGCCTGTCGAAGGACTTAATCGGAGCTTCCTTGGGTTCAATCATCTCCGGCTTCCAACGGGCGCGCTCGGCGGTGCTCACCCCGTCCCTGGGGTTCGCCCTGCGTGCCAGCCTATGGCTGTCCAAATTGGCTCCCGGCCGGTTGTGCCCATCCTGCATCGGCTGTCGCGGCTGAAGCCGTCATTCCCGCAGCTTGACTACGCCCAAAAGGCCTGCCAGTACGAGCGCGCCGGCCAGAGGCCACGGATAGAGCTCGGTGCGCGGCCGGTAAAAATGCTTGGTCCGTTCCACCGGCTCCAGTTCGTCCAAGAGCTCGTAAATGTGCTCCAACTCGTTGGTGTCCCGAGCCCGGAAATAGCGCCCGCCGGTTTTTTCGGCGATCGCATTCATGGTCTCCTCGTCGAGATCCTGGGACGGATTCACGCGCCGC
>DYIL01000083.1 GCA_020723665.1 Methyloversatilis universalis | reverse complement strand
GATTGCCCTCATCCTTCGGCAGCTCTCCAAAACGAAAACTAGGGTTTGAAGACAGGTTCTTATAGCCTATCCCAATAGGCTTAAGAACCCCTTCGACAAGCCTGTCCTGAGCCAAGTCGAAGGGCTCAGGGCGAACGGCCTATGGGGATAGGCTCTTGGTCGGCGCGGCAGAGATCACTTTGCCGCACGGAAGACGGTTTCCGATTCGGCTTTGCGCTCCGGTTGAAGCCGCCGTGTCTTCTTCAAAAAGCGGACGGATGCATAAAGCAGCATCAATGGTATGAATCCGGCGCTCAGAACCTCGATCACGGTGCGATGGGCTTCGAAGCCGTACACGTATGCAATCTTCCAATCCAAAAGTGTGAGGAGGCTGGCCAGGGTGAAAACGAGCGTGTTGTACTCCTTGACCAGCGCTCGCCGCCAGTCGTAGCGGAATTCGGCCAAAGACCCGCGGATACGCCGCAAATCGGGCCAAAAGCGGTTGACCTTTTTGGTGTACGCCTCGTAAACCGCTCCGAACTTGTCCCGCAGATAGGCTTCCTCGGCCGTGACGATGGCGAGATAGACCCAGGCGAAGAAGGGTATCGCCACGGCATAGACCCAGGGGGAACCGTAGAGCAGGCTAAGGCCGGCGATGATCAGGAAGTTGCCGACGTACATGGGGTTCCGGGTATGGGCGTAAAAGCCTCGGGTAACCAGTTCGTTGGCGAAGACTTCCTTGTTCTTGCCGCCGCGCCTGACATAAGCATATCCGATGACCAGCAAACGAAACGCTTGTCCGGCCAGGGCGATGAGTATTCCGGCTGCCGTAACGACGGCATCCAGCTTGTCGTTGCCCAGGAATACGGCCGGTCTGACCAAGATGAGAAAAAGCAAGAAAATGACCGGGAACAGGGCATTGCGTACGCGGAAGAAGAAGCGTCCGGAATGCAACAGCGACCGGTGAATCAGAGAACCGACATTCATTTCACCGCCACCATGCCGCAGAAGTTGTACCAGCGGAAGAAGACATCGCACGATCCGAAGCCGTTCCGCAGCAACAGTTCCCGGTTTTCCCCGAGACGGTAGGGAATCAGGACGTTCTCCAACGCTTCCCGCTTTTGGGAAATTTCGAGTTCGCTGTAGCCGTTGCGCTTTTTGAACTCGTAATAATGCTTGATGAACAGCCGATTGATGGTCGAGTCCTGGCTGAGCACTTTTTCGACCAGGATGAGGCAGCCGCCGTCGTTCAATCCGTGCGAGATGCTCGAAACGACGCGGTCGCGGTTGAGCGGACGGACGAATTGCAGCGTCAGATTCAGGATGACCACCGAGGCATTCAGGATGGGTACGCCGTTATCCAAATTGAGGCAGATCAGTTCATGACTGTGTGAAAGGCCGCAACGCTCCAACTTTTTCTGAGCCTTTTCCAGCATCTCGGGCGAGGAGTCCACCCCGATGAAGGTGACGTCCGCCGGAACGACCGGATCGAGCCCGATGAATGTCGTGCCGGTCGAACAGCCCAAATCGTAAAGATTGGTTCCGGGTACGGCGAAATCTCCCGCGAGCTCGCCGATCATGCGTTGAATTTCCGCATAGAACGGGACCGAGCGCTCCAGCATGTCGTCGAAAACCTCGGCCGTATCCTTTCCGAAATCGAAATCCATCACCAGCGGGCGTTGCTCTTTAAATAAATCGTCTTTGGTCATGGTTTTTTAGCTGTCCTTTCTGCGAAAAGTCCGGGATTACGAAGAGTCCGCCGGGGCGATTTGCGCTGGATGGCCGCGGCAGTAGCGAACGGCGGAGCCGATCGACCGGAACCCATCGATAAGAGTCTTCTTTAAGGAATTTATGACACGCGGGCAAATACAAAAGTCATGCCGACGGTCACGGTCGTGGATTGCGGCGTACACACAGCACTTTCCGGACCTATTGTTCTGTCTTGCTTGAGGCGCACGCAGCGCATCCCAAGACGTCAGCAGGAACGCTTATCCGGACATAAAACGGTGGAATTCAACCGGTTCCGAAGGTTCTTTCGCACCGAATCAAAAGCGGTTCGGAACGACGGCTCTCAGCCGTTTAGGAGTCAACTGCTGTCGGGCCGGTCAGCTTGCGGCGAACTCAAAACGCGCGGGTAATGCGATTACGCTGAATGTGAAGGGATGGAAAGGGGCCAGGCTTCGATAGTTGGCTTTTTGAATTGGAATCGGCCACGCGTATTGAGTAGGGGGTCGGCGGTGAATTTCGGAGAGCGGGGTACGCTACGTTTACTCGCCCGCGCCGCTGACACCGTCACGTAAATGAGCGTATCCCAAACGGAATGAAATGGAAGCCGGGGGTGGATGAGTATGATAGGCCTGGTGTCGCTCGATTTCCGCTTACGCCGCATCCGGGCGACCGGCTGGCCACGATCTCCCTTGGCTGCCGGCACCGGGATCGGCGATTCGACCTACACCTACGACGCCGACGGCGCTTCACCTATACCTCCCAAGTTTCGAACAGAACGGTGTAAGCCAGCGTTTTTGCATTGACGGTATCTGAAATGCCGGATTAGCGATGAGCTGCAGCCCGGTGAACTTGTCTTGACGCGGCCGTTTCCCCGACTGCGACACAACCGGGGTCGAAGACGAGCCCCTTCATCCAGAGCTCGCCCAAAAGCTCGGAAGTACAGACTCTGTCAGTTCAGTGCTCGGTCGGAATCCGTATCTTCTGGCCCGGAAAGATCAAGTCGGGATCTTTGACGACCTCCCGGTTTGCTTCGAAGATCTTCGAATATTTGTTGGCGTCTTTGTAGAACTGCTGTGCGATTTTCGACAGGGTATCGCCGGGCTGAATGACGTAATACTGCGTCTTGCCGAATGTCTCTACGGTCTCCGGGCTCGATACCCCGGCTGGCAGCTCGACGCCGTCGACTTTCACGGCTTCGACACCCTTGATGTTGCCGGCCATCAGAGCCGCTTTCTGCACGGCTTCCGCCGATTCGGCCTCGCCGGAGAGATAGGCGACGGAATCCCGGAAATCCACCTTCAGGTTCTTGATGCCGGGATTGTTTTGGTTGATGTGCTCTTCTATTTTTCGAGCGGCCTGGCCTTCCTCGGTGAAGAGCCGATGTCCGATGTCCCTAGCAAAATCGAAAAGTCCCATAGTTCACTCCTTTGCTTTTCCATACCGATGGCCTCTGCGATCATTGGACAATTTGGATTGCGTGTAATTCGTCGCAAGGGTAAGGGGAACACGAGTGCGGTGGATGTTTGTGCTGGGCTGTTCGATTTGGCTGATTACGGCATGGAGCGCCGAACAGGTCACGGTCAGAATCGAGGGGCCAGACGAGAAACTGGAAAGAAATATCCGCGCGCTGCTGACCATTGCTCAGCCGGAGAGCATGAGCGACGCTCACAGGGTTCGCATCGCTCACGCGCGCGCGCCGGATGAGATTCGAAAAGCATTGGAGCCGTTCGGGTACTACCGCGCGAAAATCGATGCGACGCTGACGCACGAAGGAGCGGGCTGGCTGGCGGTCTATCGGATCCACCCCGGTGATCCGATCAAGCTGAGCGACGTGGATGTGCGCTTGGCCGGCGAAGGTCTCGAACTGCCCGAGTTCAAGACCTTGATCGCGCGCTTTCCGCTCAAAGCGGGCGACGTCCTCGACCATACCCGCTATGAAAAGGGAAAGGAGAGGTTCTCGGAAACGGCCGCGGAGTTCGGTTTTTTCGACGCCCGCTTTACCCGTGCCGAAGTTCAGGTGCGTCTCCGGGATTACCGAGCCGAGATTCATCTGCATTTCGATACCGGCCCGCGCTATCGCTTCGGCGAAGTGTCGTTTTCGGAAACACCCCTCAAGCCGTCCCTGCTCGAACGATTCGTAAATTTCCGGCCCGGCGAGCCTTTTCGTGCCGCGACCTTGGTGAGGTTTCAGAAAAACCTGCTCGACAGCAGTTATTTCACCAAGGCCGACGTCGTTCCGCATCCCGAACAAGCCAAGGCCAGAGAAGTTCCGATTTCGGTGAAGTTGGCGATGCAACCGAAAAACCGGTATCAGGCGGGTGCGGGATACGGCACCGACACCGGGCCGCGTCTGATCCTAGGCTATCGCAATCGGTACTTGAACCGCCATGGTCACAGCTTCTACGCCGACCTGCGGCTCTCGCTGATCCAGACCCGGTTGGACGCACTGTACGCCATTCCCTTGAAGCGTCCGGATAAAGATGAGCTGGGCTTCGCTGCGCAAATCGGCACCCAGGACACGTTGGCCGGAACGGCGGATATTTCTCGCATCGGCGTCAGGTTATCCACGGGGCGCTGGGGATTGCGGGAAATATTGTCACTGGATTTGCAGCGCGAGCGCTTCAATGTGGGTGAGGGGCCTCAGACCGCGGTATCGCTGCTTCCGAGCGTTACGTACACCTGGTTGAGCACGGAAAACGTTTTGAATCCGGAACGCGGTGCGCGTGTGGATCTGATCGGGACCGGAGCCTGGAAAGAGCTACTGTCCGATGTTTCGTTCTTCAGTCTACGGCTCAATGCCAAGGGCATCTATAGCCTCGGAGAGCGCAACCGGGTGATCGCGCGCGCCCAGCTCGGCTACATCGGCACAGACCGATTCCGCGGACTGCCGCTGACCCAACGCTTTTACGCCGGCGGCGACAAGTCGGTGCGCGGCTACCGACTGAACGAGATCAGCGCTAGGAACGCGGATGGGGACCGAATCGGCGGGCGCTATTTGACGGTCGGTAGCCTCGAATACGAGCGCACGCTGTTCGGCCCTTGGGGGATGGCCGTGTTCTACGATGTGGGACGGGCCGCCAACCATTTGGACGAACCCTTCAGTCACGGCGTCGGCCTCGGCGCACGCTGGCGCTCGCCCATAGGGCCGGTTCGGCTCGATTTTGCGGTGCCGTTGTCCAAGGCGGAAGATTCGTTTCAGGTCCATCTGATTCTGGGGCCCGATCTATGAGGCGTCTTTGGGCGGTCGCGCTTGTCGGCTTTCTGGTCCTCGTTGTCTTCGGCCATGTGCTACTGATGACCGAAATCGGCCTGAATTGGCTGGTTCGCGGAATGGAATGGCGTTTCGATCAACTGAGCGTCGGACGAACGGCGGGCTCGGTGTTGGGCGGATTTTCGCTACAGAATGTACGTTACCGGGATGAGCGATGGAACGTAGACGTCGGGGACCTTGCCATCGAGTGGCGGCCCGGCGCCCTGCTGCGAGGAGCGTTACGGCTCGATGCCGTTCACCTGAATGATGTCCGGATTGTACAGACCGCCGATACGGCGCCGAAGCCGAGCACTCCGAGGCTGCCCGATTTACGTTTGCCGCTGGACGTGGCGATCGGCGATTTCGAGGTTCGCGGTGCGAGTTGGCGGTCATCCGAGGCGGCGGAACCGATCCGGCTGGAACGGATCGACGCCGGCCTGAACATCCGGGAGGGTCGAATGACGGTCGATGGGCTCACGGTGACAGCGCCCGAAGGCGATGCAGTGCTCGGCGGGAGCGTAGCCCCCGGCGAAGCGCAGCCCATCGATTTCTATGCGACGTGGAACGTGACGTTGCCGGAGAGGCCGAAAATCGCCGGGAGCGGAAAAATAACGGGAGACCTGGATCGGATTTCGTCGGTTCAGCGGATTACGGCCCCGACGCCGATGAGCGTGACGGCGAACATTTCGATCCGAGAGGACGCGGTCGCCTGGAGCGCCGAGGTCGATCTTCCCGAGTTTCCGCTGGATCGGATCGATCCGGACTGGAAGGCGTGGCCTTTTTCCGCGCATCTCAAGGGCGAGGGCGACGAGCACGAAGCCGCGGTTTCGGGAGATTTCGCCTTGGTTGTACCCGATGTGGGCCAAGCTCAGGGACGCGTGGACCTTAGCTACCGAAGGCCTGGCGAGTTGGGTCTGGAAACGCTGGTCCTGCGTCTCCCGGAGACCGGAACGGAAGTCGCTGTTGCGGGGCGGGTCCGGAATCTTAAAGACACCCCTGAACTCGGCCTGGAAGCCCGCTGGAAGAACCTGCTCTGGCCGTTGCGACCGGGTAGCGAGTGGCGCAGTCCTGAAGGGCGCTTGAATGTAGCTGGGACCCGCTCAGACCTTCGGGTCGAACTCGACGGCCGTATCCAAGACCAGCAGGCGCGAGCGAGAGGAAACCTGGGGTTTCCGGCCGACGGCGTCGTTTTTCGAGAGTTCCGTGTTGACGGCGCTTCCACGGCCTTGCTGCTGGACGGTACCTTCGGACCGCAACTGAATCTCCGTTGGACGCTGAGGTCCGACGATCTGGGCCTCTGGCTGCCGGGTGCAGGAGGCCGGGTGATGAGCAAGGGAAAACTGGAAGGTCCGCGGTCGGCGCCTGCCGTCGAAGCCGAGCTTAATGCCGCCGGTTTGCGATTCCGGGACTACGGCGCACGGGATCTGAGACTGACCCTCAATGCAGGCGTCGAGCCTAATGCGCCGCTCATTTTCGATCTGCGCGGGAATGGGGTTCGTTTCAAGGACTACGCCGTGGCCGTCTCGCTTTCCGGTCGCGGCAGCCGGGAGCGGCACCGTTTGACCGGTCGGATCGACGGCCTGCCCTATGCGCTCGCCCTCGAAGCGGAAGGCGGACTGAGCGAAAGCGCCTGGAGCGGCGTGCTGAGCCGGTTCGATCTCACCGAGCCCCGGGCGGGTTCGTGGACTCTGCGTGAGCCTGCCCGCTTGAAACTCGCGAGAACGGAAAGCGCGATCGGGGAAATCTGTTTGACCAACCGCGACGCGTTCTGGTGTGTCGAAGGAGAGATCGTCGAAGCGGGCGCGTGGTGGGCTGCGACCCGCGTTTCAGGGCTTCCGTTGAGTGTGTTGCGAAAAGAACTGCCGCAGTCGGTTGCGATCGCCGGCATCCTGAACGGGAGTGCCGTATTCCGTGGCAAGAACGACCGGTTGGAACAGGCCGTTGTCGAGATCGAGCCGGAAGGCGTCGCGCTGGATCTTACCGTCAGCGAATCGAAAAAGGTTCGCATGAAACCGGAAACGGCAGCGGTGTACGCCGATCTCGTCGGCCGGATGTTGACGATGCAACTCAGAATCAGTCAGGCCGGGCTCGTGGATATTCGGGGCTCGCTGGAAAGTCGGGGGACTTTCCGACTATCCGAGATTCAGGACCTTGCGGTAGCGGGACGCCTGACGGCGGATCTGAGTAACCTCGCGGTGTTCGAGCCTTGGCTGGAGCGTGTCGAAGGACTGAGCGGTTCGTTCAGGGGAGATCTGGAGATCGGCGGTACCGCCCGTGCGCCTCTCGTGGACCTCATGGCCAGCATACCGGATGCCGGTTTTCGCGTGCCCGACTTGGGCATCGCTGTCGAACATTTGATGCTGCGGGCGAACTCCGTGGACCAGCGGCAACTCCGGCTCGAAGGGAGCGCGATGTCGGGCGGAGGACGCTTGCGGATGGATGGCCTTTGGCGGCTCGATGCGGCCGCGGGCTGGCCGCTGAGCGCAAGTCTGGACGGAACCCGGTTCCTCGGCGTCGACACGCCCGAGGCCAAGGTCTATCTGTCGCCGAATATCGAGATCAGGAGCGAACGGCAGCGTATCGACGTGCGGGGGAGGGTGGATGTGCCGGAAGCATCCATCACCATTCCCGAGAAGGAGCAGGCCGTGACCCCTTCCGAGGACGTCGTGTTGATCAACGGCGCCGCACCCGAAGAGGAAGCCGGATTTCGGCTTCACGGCGACATACAGGTCGTCCTGGGCGACAAGATACAGGTAAAGGCCGCCGGCTTTAAGGGCAAGGTCGACGGCAGCGTGAGGATCGTGCAGGAGCCGGGCGAAGATGCGCGCGGAACCGGGGAAATCGCTATCAAGGACGGCACCTATTCCTTCTACGGCGTGGACTTGAGCATAGACGGCGGGCGTCTGATGTTCACGAACACGCCGGTGGGCAATCCGGGATTGGACGTTACCGTTACGCGCAAGCTGGATCAGGTGGTGGCCGGCATACGGGTACTGGGAACTCTCAAAACGCCCAACATGTCCTTGTATTCCGTCCCACCGTTGCCCGAAGCGGATATCCTCGCCTACCTGATTGCCGGAAAGCCGCTGGATTTTGCCCCGCGCGAGGAGGGCGACAGGCTGAGAAGCGCCGCTTCTTCCCTGGGCGGAGCGGCTGGAAGCTTGCTCGCCAGAGAAATCAGCAGCCGTTTCGGGTTGGGTGGGCTCTTGGACGAAATTGGCGTCGGAACGCCGAATGGGACTGAAACGACGTCGCTCTTCCTGGGGAGATATCTGACGCCGCGGCTTTATCTGCAATACGGTCTCGGCTTGTTCCAGTCGAGCAACGTGTTTAGGCTGCGCTATAAACTCAACGAGCATTGGCGACTTCAATCGGAGGCCGGTGATGACCGGAGTGGCGCGGATATTCTTTTTGAATGGGAAAAATAGCGAGAGCGTAGCGATCGACGCGCTGTTTTTTTGTCTTGGCGATGGAAGTGCCCAGAGAAATAAGCTTGCGGGTGGCGCAACCGGTTGGCTAGCATTCGTTTCCGCGAACCCCACAAGCGCCGCTTGCGGCTCCCAACTGGGAAAGTGCGGAGTGATTGGGTTGGGTGAGGGCCTTTTGGATCCAACAGTTGCACTGTTCGCTTTTCTCACTGGAAACTTAATCAGGGCTTCCTTAAACCTAGAAACGGCAGTTGACCGCTTCGATGCACCGGAAAAGTAGGATGCGGTGAGCGAAGCGAACCGCCCTTCGACCAGGCTCAGGGCACGCATCATTCGAGGACACAAGGGGTGCGGTTCGTTCCTCACCGCACCCTACGAAATGACTTGCATCGATCTCACCTTTCGGGTGAGACGCTACGTACCCGATTGCACGGCGGGCGAGCCGCCCGCCGCACACTCGAGCACGTCCAACTGCCGTTTCTAGGTTAAAGGAAGCGCTGAACAAGTGGATTCCGTTCATACGCTTCGACAAGCTCAGGACAGGCCTGTCGAAGGACTTAATCAGAGCTTCCTCAAAGAATAAGCTTGTACTCCATTTGTCACATTGCATCGAAACGCCGAGAAATTCCGCTCCTATCATGAAAGCGCTCTTGTCCTTCATCCGAAAAACGCTCATCGTCTCGTTCGTGCTCGGTCTCTCCGTGCTGATAATGGTCGCTCTCATTCGTTATCGCGGCGACCGGGGCGCGGATCGAGACACTTGGAAGCAGACCAAGGCGGAGAATACCATCGAGGGATATCTCGAATACTTGCGGAATTGCCAATCGTGCCCGCACGAGCAGGATGCCGAGGACGCGCTGGACCGGCTTCAGAGTCAACGCGGACTGGTCGTCCGGCTTGAGCACGGGCATTTGCCGCCCCGCACCGGAATTTCGCTGCCGGTATTTTCCCCGGACGGACAAGAGATTCTGGCGGCGGCCGGAAACAATCTTTATTTTTGGGATTCGTCCACGGGACGGCGTTTGACCCGAGGCAGGAACGACTTTCAGACCCGGGGCGGGCGCGATTTGGAAAGCTTGGCCTATTCTCCGGACGGGAGCCGCATTGCCGCCGGCATGTCGGGAAAAGAGGCGGGATATCTCATGTTATGGGACCAAAAAACGGGCGGAGTTTTGGCCGACTACGCGGTAGAGTGGTATGACATCAAAATGGTCGCATTCTCCCCGGATGGTAGTTCCATCGGCTGGAACGCCCTTGGGCCGATCGGAATTTGGGAGCCGGGCAGCGGAAAATTCCTGCGGGCCACACATGACGGGGCGAGCGCCTTGGCGTTCGTCCGCAGAGACGACGGCAAAGCTCTCCTGGTAACCGCCGCGGGCAGGAACGTTTGGTTTTGGGATGCGGCATCCATGGAAGTCCTCAAGCAGTCGGAGCTCGCCACCGATCGATCGCTTTTGGGATTGAGTCAGGACGGCCTCCTGGTGGCCTTTCGCCAAGGGGCCATTCTCGAACTGTGGGATACGCGATTGGGCACGCTCATTGCCACCTTGGGGAATCACGACAGCGAGATTGTCGCCTTCTGCCGGGAAAGTCGCAAAGGCTGGATAGCCGTGGGCACGAAAGGCGGCAAACTGTACCTGTGGGATCTGGCGGAGGCCAAGAACTTGGGAAGCGTTCTCGCGCATGAGGGACCGATCGAGCACATCGCTTGCTCCAAGCAGGGCAGGGTGGTTACCGCCGGCTGGGACGCGGCCAAGGTCTGGGATCTCGAGAAATTGCGCATTTCAAGCGAGCAGTAACGAATCAGCTCGTTGCGCGGATCGATTGCTCGGTCTGGCCGCCGGAAAAGCCGAGAATCTCGAGGCCGCGAAATTTGGATTCGGCGGGATACGAACTCTTACGTATTCTTCCGGCAAAAATGAGGCGATTAAATACAACCGCTCGCCGTAAGGACTGACAAAACCTCCGAAGAACGACGTCCAGTTCGGAACCGGAATGTTCCAAGCGGACTGTCAGGCGGCTTAGAACGGTAAGAAACGGCTGAAGGACAGGTTGTTCTTCACAGACCCTTAAGAAGCTCTGAACAAGTGGATTCCGTTCACGCCCTTCGATAGGCTCAGGAGAGCGTTCGACAAGCTCACCGCGAACGGAATCGATAGGTTACCGTTCGTCCCGAGCCCTTCGACAAGCCTGTCCTGAGCTTGTCGAAGGGCTCGGGACAGGCCTGTCGAAGGACTTAATCAGAGCTTCCTTAATGTCCCGCTGGGACCGAGACTTTCTTGATTCAACCGGCATGGGCGTGACGGATCCGGGTTGCTCCATTAGAGATCGGATTTGTCCGAGTTTGGCTGGGATGCGATGTGGAACAAGGAGGTTCATTTTATTTTGTCGGTCTAAAGGAAAAGAAACATGGAAAATAGCTAGGAGGTTCGCTACGTATGGCTAGGAAAGCGCTGAAAGCCGTAGACGATATGGTAGGAGGGTCGACGCCAGGTTCCTCGGGCGGCACCCATCCCCTTTCCGAAGATACCATCAATCAAAAGATCGCCGAAGCGGCCTATTATCGCGCCGAAAAGCGGGGTTTCGTACCGGGTCACGAAATGGAAGATTGGCTGGAGGCCGAAAAGGAAATCAGATCGAACGCCTTCGACTAACCGGGTTTTTTCGAATATCGATTGGTTTCCCCAAAAGGCAGAAATTTTCCCCCACCCCCATTTTTTTGTTTCTGCCTTATTTTTTCTCGCCGCATTCGACGCGATTTACCTATTGCCGTCTTTCGTCTATCCGTTTCCGCGTTCATAATCCTACGTCGACACCCACGTTGGTCTCACGTTGGGATTTCCCGATTCAATTTTCTTCGATACGGCCAAAATGCACGATACCGAACTGCGCCGAAAACTTGCGGAGGAAACGGGACGGATCACTTGGCAGGAGCTTGAGCGCCATTTCGCGCGAGGCGTCTTGATCATCATCGGACCGGAACTAAACCTGGTCGAGGCCGCCGCAAGAATCGCCGAAGACGACAAGAGGGCCTTGCAGGAATGGATCCAAAGAGGGCAGGTCGTGCGGGCTACCGATGATCATGCCAGGCGCTGGGCGCATTCAAAGTGCTGCTTCCGGGCCGTGGTCGTTGCGCCGTGGGTGCTGGTCCAAGAGAACGGGCTACCGAGCATCCACTAACCAGCCAAACAGAGCACCTACGGATGCCGCCGATATTGCCCGAGGTATTGAACTATGCGCGGCGTTTTCACTCCGGGCATTTTTGAACCCGGACGAGGAAGAGGGCGATCCCGGCGAT
>DYIL01000082.1:5715-11902 GCA_020723665.1 Methyloversatilis universalis | reverse complement strand
GTTCGGCGGCCGCCTTGGTCTTACTGGTGGCCGAGCAGCACGACTTCCTCCATGGCGCGCGAACACCCTTCGCGTCGGCAACCTATCCCTTGCAGCAAATCGTCAGTTCGCCCGTGCGTTTCGGACAGCGCATCATAGAATCCCTATCCACCTATGCGGGCCTGGTGGCGGAAAACCAAAAGCTGAGGGAGGAGCAACTCGTACTCAAGACCAAGCTGCTCAAGTTCGCGGCCCTGGAGCAAGAGAATATCCGGCTGCGCGGACTTTTGGACACCTCTTTCAAGGTCGGCGAGCAAGTATCGATTGCCGAATTGCTATCCGTTAATTTGGTTCCGTACGAACATATCGTGGTGGTGAACAAGGGAGCCCGGTTCGGCGTTCATGTCGGCCAACCCGTTTTCGATGCGAACGGGGTCGTGGGACAAGTCCTGCGGGTCACGCCCTACAACGCCGAAGTGATGCTGATTACCGACCCGAACCACGCCATTCCGGTGCAAGTCAACCGGAACGGCCTGCGTACCCTGGCGCTCGGCACCGGACAGACGGATCGCCTAGCATTGCCTTATCTTTCCAGCAATGCCGATATCCAGGTCGGCGATCTTCTGGTAACTTCGGGGCTCGGCGGGGTTTTTCCCCATGGCTACCCGGTAGCCACCGTAACGGAAGTCGCGCCGCAGAAGACAGCATTCGCAAAAATCTCCGCTGCACCGGTGGCTCAGCTCGACCGAAACCGGGAACTCTTGTTGGTATGGAGCGACTCACGCTCCATCCCGCGCATCCCTGCCGACCAAGAGCAACATCCATACACTTTGCCCACGAATGGCGACCGTTAAATCGTCCTCCGCTGGACTGATAGTGGTACCGCTAAGTCTGGTGGTCGCCATGGCTTTGCGGATTGTTCCCTTGCCGCACGAGCTGTTCGTGTTCAACCCCGATTGGACCGCGTTGTTCCTGATTTATTGGACTATCGCAATACCGGACCGCGTCGGAGTAGGTACCGCCTGGTTCACCGGACTTTTCGTCGATACTTTGACCGGCCGCATGTTAGGTCAACACGCCCTGGCTTATTCCGTCATCGCCTATGTCAGCCTGCGATTGTATCGCCGCTTGCGTCTTTACCCGCTCCCCCAGCAATCGCTGTGGATACTTCTCCTTCTGTTGATTAGCCAGTCTCTCGTTCTCTGGACACAAAACATTAAAAATATGAATGTTTTGAATTGGGTGTATTGGCTGCCGTCCTTAACCGGTGCGCTCGCGTGGCCAGCGGTCTTGACGATTCTGCGGCGGATTAGGCGCCACTTCAGCATTTTCTGATTGTCCGGCGATGCGGTAAGCGATCGCTATGAGCCGCCCCTTCGACCTCAAAGAAAAGTTTTACGAGAACCGGCTGTTTCTCAACCGTATCGCCGCCAGCGTAATGTTCATACTGCTGGCCACCACAGGGCTCGTCGCCCGCCTGATTTATTTGCAGGTGATGGGGCACGAACACTACTCCACCTTATCGCGAGACAATCAGGTCAAAATCTCCCCTTTGGCGCCTTCCCGCGGCTTGATCTTCGACCGAAACGGCGAAGTCCTGGCCGACAACACGGCGACTTATAGTTTGGAAATCATTCCCGAGCAAGTTCCGGACCTGGAAGCAACCTTATCGGAACTGAAAAAGCTGCTGAATCTGAGCGACGACGACCTCAACCGTTTCAGAATTCAAAAAAACCAGCGAAAAAGTTTCGAGAGCGTACCTTTGCGCCTGGAATTGACGGAGGAAGAAACCGCCCGGTTCGCCGTCAAAATGCCTTATTTTCCGGGCGTCGAAATTCGGACCCGGTTCATGCGCAGCTATCCTTACGGCCACTTGACGTCCCACGTCGTGGGCTATGTCGCTCGAATTAATGAATCCGAACTCCAATCTTTGGATCCGGCCCAATACCGCGGAACTTACCATATCGGCAAGAGCGGCATCGAAAAGGCCTACGAATCCGTCTTGCACGGCAAGACCGGTTACGAAGAGTATGAGACCAACGTCCAGGGACGCGCCATCCAGGTCCTGAACACCACCGATCCCGTGGCGGGGGCCGATCTTTACCTTTCCTTGGACATCCGGCTGCAAAAAACCGCCTACGATGCCCTGGGAGAGTTCAACGGATCCGTAGCGGCCATCGACCCTGTCACCGGCAAAGTACTGGTCTTGGTCAGCAAACCAGGCTTCGATCCCAATCCTTTCATCCACGGCATCAGCAAACAGGATTACGACATCCTTCAGAACGCTCCAGACCGGCCGCTCTACGACCGCGCCCTCCGCGGCGTCTATCCGCCCGGCTCCACGGTCAAGCCGTTCGTGAGTTTGGCCGGCTTAAAAATCCTGGATATCAGTCCGGCACGTCGGGTTCTTTGCCCAGGCTACTACCGCCTTCCCAATGCGGAGCACAAATACCGGGACTGGCGTAAGCAAGGCCATGGCTCGGTGGATCTCAAGTCGGCCATCATTCAATCCTGTGACGTATTCTTCTACGACCTCGCCCACCACATCGGGATCGATCCGCTGCACGATTTCATGCAACTGTTCGGCTTCGGGGAACGGACCGGGATCGATCTGGTCGGCGAAAAACCGGGGCTGTTTCCTTCGAAAGAATGGAAGAAAAAGAAGCGCAGGCAAGTGTGGTATCCTGGTGAAACCATCATCGCGGGCATTGGACAAGGCTATGTCCAAGTTACGCCGATCCAACTCGCCAGAGCGACGGCGATACTCGCCAATCACGGACGAAACGTAGAGCCTCGAGTAGTGGACACCATGAAAGCCCCGTACGAGATCGAAAACCTCTATCCCAAGAGCGGCGACGAGATCGTCGCCGATCTCAAACCGGAGCATTGGCGCACGGTAATCGATGCCATGGTCGATGTCGTCCACAGCGCACGCGGCACCGCCAAAGGAATAGCCCCGGGCCTTTCCTATACCGTCGCCGGCAAGACCGGTACCGCGCAGGTCTTCACCGTGCGGCAGGACCAGGAATACAAGAGCTTGAAGATCACCAAGACCATGCGCGATCATGCCTGGTTCATAGCCTTCGCGCCCGCGGAAGCGCCACGCATCGCGATTGCTGTGCTCGCAGAAAACGGCGGACATGGAGGGTCGGTCGCCGCTCCGATCGCTCGCGCCGTAATGGACCAGTACCTGCTCGAAAATCCATGAACATCGATCCCGTTCTGGCTCAACTCAGACTCACGCCGCCGCAGCGCGCTTCGTTGCTGCAGAAGCTGCATATCGATATCCCGCTACTGGCCGGGCTGGGAGGCTTATGCACCCTAGCCTTCATCATTCTTTACAGCGCCGGCGGCCAAGACGTGAACATGCTGTTGCGCCAAGCGGCACGCTTGGGACTGGCGATGGCGGTCATGATGGCCATCGCGCAGGTTCATCCTCGCCATCTCAAGTTTTATAGTCCGGTTCTCTATCTTCTCGGGGTCTTGCTACTGGCGGCCGTTCTGGCGGTCGGTAAAACGAGCATGGGCGCCCAGCGGTGGCTGGACATCGGCATCATCCGCTTCCAACCTTCCGAGCTGACCAAGCTCTCCACCCCCATGATGATCGCCTGGTATTTGTCCGGGCACGCGCCTCCCCTGCGGCTGAAGCCATTGGTTCTCGCCGGCGGGCTGATTCTGATTCCCACCGCGCTGATCGCGAAACAACCCGATCTCGGCACGGCCGTGCTGGTCGCCAGCGCCGGATCTGCCGTCGTGTTTCTGGCCGGAGTTCCATGGCGCTATATGCTGGCCTTGGCGGTCGTAGGTGGAAGCCTCCTGCCTGTGGCCTGGCATTTCATGCACGGCTATCAGCGGGATCGGGTTCTCACGTTCTTGAACCCGGAAGCGGACCCTTTGGGACGCGGCTACCACATCATTCAATCCAAGATCGCGATCGGTTCGGGCGGCATTTACGGCAAAGGGTGGCTGCACGGGACTCAAGCGCATCTGGAATTTCTGCCGGAACGCTCCACCGATTTCATTTTTGCGGTATTTGCCGAGGAGTTCGGGCTGATCGGCTGTTTAGGCCTTTTGGCGCTTTATCTTTTCGTCCTCGGGCGTTGTTTTTATATCGTGGTCCAGGCACAGGACAACTACAGCCGGCTCTTGGCGGGAGCGTTGACAGTGACCTTTTTTGTCTATGTCTTCGTCAACGTCGGCATGGTGATCGGCATTCTTCCCGTGGTGGGCGTGCCCCTGCCCCTGGTCAGCTACGGCGGCACTTCCATGGTGACCCTGCTGGCGGGGTTCGGTATGCTTATGGCCGTCCAGACCCATCGTAAACTTCTACCGAATGGATGATTATGAGATCCCTAAATCTCATTCCGCTCATCGTTTCCCTTTGCGCGTTTTCCTCGCCCGGAACGGCGTGGGAAAACCTGGCCCAACGACCGGACGTCCGAACCTTCATTCGGGACATGAGCCGCAAACATCATTTCAGCGCCGCTGAACTCAAAAAAATATTCGAGGATGTCACCATCCAAGAAACGATTCTCGAAGCCATGGCGAAACCTTACGAAGCCAAGCCCTGGCATGTTTACCGCAAATTGTTTCTTACCGAGACACGCATCCAGAACGGGGTTGACTTCTGGAACCGGAACACCGGCGCACTCGCCACGGCAGCCCGGAAATACGGCGTCCCCCCCGAAGTGGTCGTCGCCATCATCGGAATCGAAACCAGCTACGGCCAATCGCCGGGGAAATATCGTGTGATCGACGCACTTTCCACCCTGGCTTTCGCCTATCCGAAGCGGGCCGCTTTTTTTCGGCGAGAATTGGAAGAGTTCCTGGTGTTGTGCCGGGAAGAACGCATGAATCCCACCGGCCCTATGGGATCCTACGCCGGCGCCATGGGTATGCCGCAATTCATGCCGAGCAGCTATCGAAAATATGCCGCCGACGGCGACGGCGATCAGCGCCGTGATATTTGGAACAATCCGGCCGACGCCATTGCCAGCGTCGCCCGTTATTTCGCCGTTCATGGATGGCAGGCGGACGAACCGGTGGCTTTCCCCGCTACAGTGAATGGTGCCGCAGACGACGGGCTCGCCGGCCGCAGCTTGAAACCTACCCGTACAGTGCGGGAATGGCTTTCCCTCGGCGTGGATTCGCACGGATCCTTACCCAGCAACGTCAAAGCCGCATTGGTGAAACTCGATGAAGAAAGCGGGCCTGCCTACTGGCTGGGACTACAAAATTTCTACGTCATCACCCGCTACAACCACAGTCCCCTGTACGCAATGGCCGCCTACGAGCTGAGCCGCGAACTGGTTTCTCGCCGTAAGGCCGGCAACTCGTCCTGAGCTCCGAACGTCACTGCCGCTCTTTAGTTAGTTAGGCCCGTAAACACCTTCCTGGTATTTACCGGCTGCCGCCGGGCCGGGGCATCCCTGCCCCGGATTAACCCAGCCTATGTTTATAGGCCCGGGTTAATAGCCGAAGCCTCGGCACGCCGTGTACACGTGCTACAATGCGGCGCCGATTTGTAACCTGACCGAAAGCAGAAAGCCGTGAAAACGAAATTACCCAGCTTGCTTCTACTTTTCGCCTTGCTTGGATTTTGCCGTCTCAGCCTCGCCGATCAGGTTTTAATCCCGGCGCCTCCCGAAATCGGAGCGAAGGCGTATGTCCTCGCGGATTTCAACAGCGGACGCGTGCTCGCCGAGAACAACGCGGATGAACGCCTCGAACCCGCTAGCCTCACCAAGATCATGACCGCCTACGTGGTTTTCCGGGAGTTGGCCGCGGGCCATCTGAAACTGGATGACCCGGTCAGGGTGAGTGAAAAAGCCTGGCGCACCGAGGGCTCGCGCATGTTTGCCCAGGTCGGTACCGAAATCCCGGTCGAAGCGCTGCTCAAGGGCATGATCGTTCAATCCGGAAACGATGCCAGCGTGGCCTTGGCCGAGCATATCGCCGGCGACGAAGCCGTGTTCGCCCAGATGATGAACCAACACGCC
Organism: Methyloversatilis universalis; assembly: GCA_020723665.1. Taxonomy (GTDB): domain Bacteria; phylum Pseudomonadota; class Gammaproteobacteria; order Methylococcales; family Methylococcaceae; genus Methylocaldum. The sequence goes on along the minus strand of DYIL01000082.1, from coordinate 5,924 downwards.
GAACGGCTCGGCATGAAAAACACTCATTACAAGAACAGCATGGGTTTGCCCGATCCCGAACATTACACGACCGCCCGCGATCTGGTTACCCTTACCCGCGCCATGATCGAGGAATTCCCCGAGTACTACAAATGGCACGCCATCAAGGAATTCGAATTCAACGGCATCAAGCAGCATAACCGTAACCGACTGTTGTGGCGCGACCCGAC
>DYIL01000082.1:0-5615 GCA_020723665.1 Methyloversatilis universalis | reverse complement strand
CGCGACTTCTATGTCACCTTCCCGCGCGGGCAGTACGACAATCTCAAGGCCGGCATGGAAATCGACGGCACGATCATCGCGCCGGTGAAACAAGGCGACAGGCTTGGCACGGTAAAAGTGACGTTCAATGATCAAATTGTCGGCCAGCAGGACCTGATCGCGTTGAAAGCAGTGAACCGAGGCGGATTTTTCCGTCGAACCTTCGATCAGGTTCGTTTGTTTTTCAAATAAAGGAAACGGCTCAAGATGGCGCAACATGACGGCATCGTCTATTTGAACGGGGAGTATTTACCCTTGACCGAAGCCAAGGTCTCCGTTTTGGATCGTGGCTTTTTGTTCGGCGACGGCGTTTACGAGGTCATTCCCGTTTACGGCGGGCGTCCGTTTCGGCTGAATGAACACCTGCGCCGGCTCGATAACAGCCTGCGCGGCATCCGGATGAGGAATCCCCTTTCGGACGATCGCTGGGCGCATATCTTCGACCGGCTTATCGCCGGTACACATGATCAATACCTCTATCTGCAGGTCACGCGCGGCGCCGCGCCAAAACGGGATCATGCCATTCCAGACGAGGTCAATCCGACCGTATTGGTCATGTGCTCCCCCATTGCGCCCATTCCCATTCACGGAGTCCGTGCCATCACCCTGGACGACATCCGCTGGCAATGGTGCCACATCAAAGCGATCACGCTGCTCGCCAACGTGTTGTTAAGGCAAGAAGCCGTCGACCGCGGCGCGGCGGAAGCCATTTTGGTCCGCGACGGCTGGGTCACCGAAGGCGCTGCGAGCAACGTTTTTGCCGTCATCGACGGTGTCTTGACGACGCCCCCCAAGGGCAACGACCTGTTGCCGGGAATCACCCGTGATCTGGTATTGGAACTGGCACTGGAAAACGACGTGCCCGCGGTTGAGCGCCGCATCCGTTTGGACGACTTGAAAGGTGCGGCAGAAATTTGGCTGACCAGTTCGACCCGGGAAATTCTCCCCGTCATCGAACTCGACGGCATACCGGTCGGCAACAGTGAACCCGGGCCCCTTTGGTCGCGAATGCAGGCCGTTTATCAGGCCTATAAACAGAGATTGCGTACAGTATGAACACGGAAACGCCCGCCACGCTGCTCCGGTTTCCCTGCGACTTTCCGATCAAAGCGTTCGGCCGCAACCGGCCGGATTTCGACGGATTGATCGCGGAAATCGTGCGGCGCCATGCTCCGGACCTGAGCGAGGGCGCCGTGTCTGCCCGTCCCAGCCATGGCGGAAAGTACACGGCAGTCACCGTCACGATACGAGCCGAAAGCAAAGCACAGCTGGACGCCATTTATCAGGACCTCACGCGCTGCAGCGAGGTCCTCATGGCATTATGAGAACAGCCGAATAACAACCTCCCGTACCGACATTTTACAGGAGCCTGCTTATGAGATAAGCGATGCGATCGCCCTCGCAAGAACTCGCACCATTCTTCCGTACCCGCTGAGCAGCACCGATCGAGCGCTTCATGGCCGAACCGAACACTCCCCCTCCCGAAGAAACACTCAAGCATCATCTGGAAGAGGTCATCACGCTCCTTAACAAGCAAAAGCTCGAGGAGACCATCGTCCAACAGCGCGCCATGCCGCGCCACGATTTGGTGGAAACCCTGCTGCACAAGCGCCATCAAGCCGCACTCAAGCAAAAGCTCGACCAACTGCATGCGGCCGATATCGCCTATATTCTGGAGGTGCTGCCTCTGGAGCAGCGCCTTCTGGTCTGGAACCTGGTCAAATCCGAGCTCGATGGACAGATCCTGCTCGACGTGTCCGACGCGGTGCGCGAAACGCTCATTTCCGACATGGACACGGAGGAACTGCTATCGGCCACGGAACAGCTCGAAACGGACGAAATCGCCGACCTCGCGCCGGATTTGCCGGAAGAAGTTTTGCAGGAACTTCTGGAACATCTGAACGACCAGAATCGGGAGCGCTTGCAATCGGTGCTGGCGCACAGAGAGGATACCGTGGCGGCCCTCATGGACTTCGGCATGGTCACGATAAGGGAAGACATCAGCTTGGGCGTAGTGCTGCGCTATCTGAGACGGCGCGGCGACTTACCCGAACATACCGACAAGCTGTTCGTGGTCGACAAGCGCAATGCGCTGAAGGGCGTACTGCCTCTGAAACGCCTGCTGACCAACCCTCCCGAAAAGCCGGTTTCGGAAATCATGAGCAAGGACATCGTGTTTTTCCATCTCGACGACGATGCCGACGAGGCCGCCCGCGCGTTCGAGCGCTATGATCTTTTGTCCGCACCGGTGGTGGATCGCGAAGGCAAGCTGCAAGGGCGCATCGGCATCGACGCCATCGTCGATTACATTCGCCAAAAATCCGACGAAGAGATGCTGTCCCAGGCAGGCTTATTGGAAGAAGAGGATATTTTCTCCGGTGTCTGGAAGAGCGCGCAGAACCGTTGGTTTTGGCTGGCGATCAATCTCGTCACGGCCTTCATCAGTACCCGGGTCATCGGACTTTTCGAGGATACCATCGTCAAGGTCGTCGCCCTGGCCTCGCTCATGCCGATCGTCGCCGGCATCGGGGGCAACACCGGCAATCAGACCAGCATGATGATCGTCCGCTCCATCGCGCTAGGCGTGATCAACCCGTCGAATGTGAAACGGCTGATTTACAAGGAACTGGTCATCGCACTCCTCAACGGAACCGTGTGGGGCTCGGTGCTAGGCCTGATCGCCTACCTGCTTTACCGGGACGTCGAACTCGGCATGGTCATGATGGGCGCTACCTTGCTGAATTTGCTGGTGGCAGCCATCGTGGGAATCGCCGTGCCCTTGGTGCGTAATCGGCTAGGTCTCGATCCCGCGGTCGGCACCAGCGTGCTACTGACCGCCATGACGGACGGCGTAGGCTTTTTCATCTTTCTTGGTCTCGCGACCGTGGTTCTGCTCTAACCCCCGCCATGAGCGATCCCGCCGAAATCCTGCACTTGCGCAACCTGGGTTTCAGGGAGTACGGCCCCACGTGGCGCGCCATGCAAGAATTCACCGAACAGCGGGACGAAGCGACGCCGGACGAATTGTGGCTATTGCAACATCATCCGGTTTATACCCTGGGACTCAATGGCGATGTTCGGCACCTGATTCGTACGACCGACATCCCCCTGGTGAAGACCGATCGAGGCGGTCAAATTACCTACCATGGCCCGGGCCAGCTAATCGCCTATGTGCTGATCGATCTGCGCCGGAAGAACCTTGGCGTGCGGGGCTTGGTCAGCGCTCTGGAAAACGCGGTGATCGGGCTGCTCGAGCAATACGGTATCGCCGCGAAGGCGCGGCGGGACGCGCCGGGTGTCTACGTGGACGGCCGCAAGATCGCCTCGCTCGGTCTTCGCGTGCGCAAAGGCTGCAGCTATCACGGTCTAAGCCTTAACGTAAGTTCGGACCTGTCGCCGTTCTCCGCCATCAATCCGTGCGGCTATGCGGGTCTCGAAGTTACCAGTCTGACCGCGCTCGGCGTGGCCGTTCAGCCCCACGAGGTGGCCGCGCCATTGACCGTGGAAATCATGCAAACCTTGAACTATGAACGAGTGATCCCTGCCCGTGGCTGACAAAGATTCCTACCAAGCCCCTTCCAGGCTGAATCCCGACACCCATCAACGCCGATCCGACAAGCTGAAGCGTATCCCGATCAAAGTGGTTCCGTCCGAATCCCTTTCGCGCAAACCTACCTGGATACGCGTCAAGGCCGCAAACGGCGAGAGCGTGAGCCGGATCAAGCAAATCTTACGCGAACAGAATCTGCACACCGTCTGCGAGGAAGCCGCTTGCCCGAATCTCCCTGAGTGCTTCGGCCACGGCACGGCCACGTTCATGATCCTGGGCGATATCTGCACCCGCCGCTGCCCGTTCTGCGATGTGGCGCACGGCCGCCCGTCGGAACCGGACCCCGATGAGCCCGAACATCTGGCCGACGTCGTTCGGCGGTTGAAGCTCCGCTACGTCGTCATCACGTCCGTGGACCGGGACGATCTCCGCGACGGCGGCGCCGGCCATTTCGTGGCCTGCATCCAGGCGGTCCGCGATCGGAGTCGGGACGTCAAGATCGAAATCCTGGTGCCGGATTTCCGCGGCCGCATCGATGCCGCGCTCGATCGATTGGCAGCGGCACCGCCCGATGTCTTCAACCATAATCTCGAAACCGTGCCGCGTCTCTACCGGCAAGCACGGCCCGGCGCGGACTACCGCGTGTCCCTCGATTTGCTGGCCCGTTTCAAGCGGCTCCATCCCGAAGTGCCCACCAAGTCCGGATTGATGCTGGGACTCGGCGAAACGCTCGACGAAGTGAAAGCGGTGATGGCGGATTTGCGCGAACACGGCTGCGATATGCTGACCATAGGCCAATACTTGCAGCCGAGCCGGGATCATTTGCCCGTCGCCCGCTACGCGACGCCCGAGGAATTCGAACACCTAGCCGAAGCCGGTCGAAGTCTCGGCTTCGCCTCAGTCGCCAGCGCGCCGCTGGTACGCTCGTCCTATCACGCCGACTTGCAGGCGTCTTCGCTGCTGGACGACCGTTGAGCTCTAGCCTTCCCTCGGCCGCAGCATTGGATATCGAGCATCTCAAACATCTGCTCCCGGAGACCCCGGCCTTTGTTTATGACGAAGCACGCATCATTCACGCGCTCGACCTCCTGGATCGCGTGCGGCAAGCCTCCGGCTTGCGGGTCCTGTACTCGATTAAGGCATTTCCGTTCGCCGGCGCGCTGCGCCTGATCCTGCCCCAAGTCGACGGTTTTTCGGTCAGCTCGCTGTTCGAAGCCAGGCTTGCTTCCGAAATGGTCGAAACGATCGGCCATCCGCACACGAAGCGTTCGCTGCATATCACGACCCCAGGCCTTAGAAGCAGCGAAATCGACGAGGTTGCGGCTCGCTGCGATTTCATCAGCTTCAACTCCCTGGAGCAGTTCGAACGGCTCGCGCCGGGCGCGGCCGGACGGGCGAGCATCGGACTGCGCGTCAATCCCAAGCTTTCCCTCCTGCGCGATAGCCGCTACGATCCCTGCCGGCCGTATTCCAAGCTGGGCGTTCCCGCCGATCAATTGGCCCGCGCCCTGGACCGAAGCCCGACCTTAATGAGCCGTATCGCCGGACTTCATTTTCACACGGCGTTCGAATTGGCCTCCTTAGCCCCGTTGAAAGCGACGCTCGCGCGAATCGAAAATCTGCTCGGCAGGTTTATGGACGGACTCGAATGGATCAATTTGGGTGGAGGCTATCTCTTCGACAATCCAGATGATTTGGACGAATGGTCGGAGCTGGTCACGGCCTTGATTCGGCGGTACGGCAGCACGGTTTACGTCGAACCCGGCAAAGCCATCGTCGGACGCGCCGGTTATCTCGTTGCGAGCGTCGTCGACCGGTTCGAGCGCGACGGGAAAGCCGTCGCCGTCCTGGATACCGGCGTCCATCACCTGCCGGAGGTCTTCGAATACCAGAAGGTCCCGCCGCTCGCCGAACATCGGCCGGATGGGACCTTCGAATACTCGCTCGTCGGCAGTACCTGCCTGGCTGGGGATGTCTTCGGCGATTACCGGTTTCATGTGCCCTTGAACGTGGGCGACCGTGTGGC
>DYIL01000001.1 GCA_020723665.1 Methyloversatilis universalis | reverse complement strand
TTGCGCCGATCGCGATGGAGGAGGGCTTGCGGTTCGCGGTGCGCGAAGGCGGTCGAACCGTCGGGGCTGGCGTCGTATCCAAGATTTTGGAATAAAGTGTGGCCCCGCATTCAGCGGTGCGGGGCATCCATCAAATCGGCAGAGCATATAGGTCAGTAGCTCAATTGGCAGAGCAGCGGTCTCCAAAACCGCAGGTTGGGGGTTCGAGTCCCTCCTGGCCTGCCATCTTTGCGGCAAAATAATCCTTTTTTCTGGTTGGAATGTTCATGGCTGCTCGAGCAGAGTCAGGTTCCTCGTTTATCGATACGGCGAAGCTCGTGCTCGCAATCGGCTTGTTGATCGCCGGAGTGGTCGGCTTTTATTACTTCTCTCAGCAATCCTTGCTGTACCGGGTGCTGGGTATCGTCGGCCTATCGATTGTCTCAATAGCAACGATTTTTACCACGGCGCTCGGGAAAAGCTTTTGGGGCTTTTTGAAAGAGGCGAGGGTCGAAGTCCGGAAAGTGGTGTGGCCGACGCGTCAAGAAACCGTGCAGGCGACATTGATCGTTGTGGCTCTGGTTTTTTTGGTCGGTCTGATGCTTTGGCTGTTCGATATGTTTCTATTCTGGGTAGTTAGTCAGCTGACCGGGCAGGGGGCGTAGCATGGCATTACGTTGGTACGTGGTGCATGCGTACTCCAATTTCGAGAATCAGGTAAAGCGTTCTCTGGAAGAGAGAATTAAGCGGTCGGGCCTGGAGCGCTACTTCGGTAAAATTCTTGTTCCCACGGAAGAGGTCGTCGAGATGCGCATGGGGCAGCAAAGGAAAAGCGAGCGCAAATTCTTTCCGGGATACGTTCTGGTCCAGATGGAACTGAACGACGAAACCTGGCATCTCGTCAAGGAAGTCCCGCGCGTACTCGGTTTTATCGGTGGGACCTCGGATCGACCGGCGCCCATATCGGACCGAGAGGCCGAAGCCATATTGAGTCGGGTCGAAGAGGGTGCGGCCAAGCCGAAACCAAAGGTGCTTTTCGAAGTCGGCGAGGTCGTGCGGGTCATTGAAGGGCCTTTTAAGGACTTCAATGGCGTGGTGGAAGAGGTCAACTACGAGAAAAATAAACTGCGCGTATCGGTTTTGATTTTCGGCCGTTCGACGCCGGTTGAGCTAGATTTCGGTCAGGTCGAAAAGGCCTAGACGTTTTTTCATCATTCCCGCAGCGCGTGGTTGCGGGCAAGGGGAGCCGTAACAGGCGTTATCACCCATCGGGAGTAAATCATGGCAAAGAAAATAACCGCTTACATCAAGCTTCAGGTGAAGGCTGGCGAAGCAAACCCTAGTCCCCCTGTCGGGCCTGCGCTCGGTCAGAGAGGCGTAAACATCATGGAGTTTTGCAAGGCATTCAATGCCCACACGCAGGGGGTCGAAAAAGGGTTGCCCTTGCCTGTTGTTATTACCGTATACAGCGACCGTAGTTTCACATTCGTCACCAAAACACCGCCGGCTTCGGTCTTGCTGAAAAAGGCGCTGGGTCTGGCTAAAGGTAGCAGTAATCCGAATACGAACAAAGTAGGAACTGTTTCGCGCGAGCAATTGGCGGAAATCGCTGCCATGAAGCTACCCGATTTGACTGCGGCCGACATGGACGCGGCGATCCGTACCATTGCCGGTAGCGCGCGCAGCATGGGTCTCAATGTGGAGGGCGTGTAATGGCAAAGTTGAGCAAGCGCGCCAGGGCGATCAAGGAGAAGCTTCAAGGGGGAAAGCTCTACGCTGCCGAGGAAGCCTTCGCCGTTTTGAGAGAGCTTTCTACGGTAAAGTTCGTCGAGTCGGTCGATGTTAGCGTAAATCTCGGAGTTGATCCTAGGAAGTCCGACCAGGCTGTTCGGGGTGCTACTGTGCTGCCCCATGGTACCGGAAAGTCCATTCGCGTGGCGGTATTTGCACAAGGCGCGAATGCCGATGCGGCTAGAGAAGCCGGCGCGGATATCGTCGGTATGGACGATCTGGCTGCCCAAATAAAGGCGGGAGAACTCAATTTTGACGTTGTCATTGCCTCGCCGGACGCCATGCGCGTCGTAGGGCAATTGGGTCAGATTCTGGGGCCGCGCGGGCTCATGCCGAACCCGAAAGTGGGTACGGTCACTCCTGACGTCGCGGCGGCGGTAAAGAACGCCAAGGCGGGACAAGTCCGTTATCGAACCGATAAGAAAGGCATCATTCATTGTTCGATCGGTAAAGTGAACTTCGAGGCGGCGGCCTTAAGAGAGAATCTCGAAGCTTTGATATCTGACCTTAAGAAGGCTAAGCCCTCCACATCAAAGGGCGTTTATCTGAAGAAAATTACCGTCTCTTCCACCATGGGGCCTGGGTTGCAGATCGATCTCGGGACTCTGGCAGCTTAGTTGAGACAGACTTTGGGTTGCCGGCGCCGCCGGTAACCGTCAAAGACCGCAGGCGCGCCTAGTGCGCTTAATCGATAAAGCCTGCGCAGACGGTGTACTGAAGCCGTGATCGGTGAAAGGAGCCGTTTTTAGGGGCACCCTGAATCGGGGTGTTTGTTGGCTCTGAATGGTTCCCAGCTGTTCAGACTACTACTGGAGAAATAAGGTGGCGCTAAGACTCGATGACAAGAAAGCCGTCGTCGCAGAAGTCGCTGCTGTTGCCGCACAAGCGCACTCTGCAGTGGCTGCAGAGTATCGTGGGTTAACCGTTTCTGAACTGACTGACCTTCGTAAAGTTGCGCGTGAATCGGGTGTCTATTTGAGGGTGATTAAGAATACCCTAGCCCGTCGGGCTGTTGAGGGCACCGAGTTTGCGTGCATGCAGGAGGGTTTGGTTGGCCCGTTGATCCTGGCTTTTTCCATTGAAGATCCAGGTTCGGCGGCGCGCGTTGTTCAGGATTTCTCGAAGCAGCACGACAAGCTCGTCGTAAAGCTGGTGGCTGTGGGGGGAAAGCTTTACGGCGCATCGGAGATTGATCGGTTAGCCAAGCTGCCGACCAAAGAACAAGCTTTGGCTATGTTGATGGGCGTGATGAAGGCGCCGATCGAGAAGTTCGTCAGAACTTTGGCGGAGCCTCACGCGAAACTGGTTCGGACGGTGGCGGCAGTACGCGATCAAAAGCAGGCAGCTTAAGCAACAAGGTTTATTTTGGAGTATTTCGATGGCTGTATCTAAAGAAGACATTTTGGAAACCATTGCCAATATGACGGTGATGGAGGTGGTGGATCTGATTTCCGCCATGGAAGAGAAATTCGGCGTTTCGGCGGCGGCGGCGGTGGCTGTTGCCGCACCGGCGGCAGCGGCGGCAGCACCGGCGGTTGAAGAAAAGACCGAATTCGACGTTGTTATGACCAGCTTCGGCGATAACAAGGTGAACGTAATCAAAGTGATTCGCGCTATCACCGGCTTGGGCCTGAAAGAAGCCAAAGATCTCGTCGAAGGTGTTCCTTCGACGGTCAAGGAAGGAGTCAGCAAGCAAGAAGCCGAAGATATCAAGAAACAGTTGGTCGAAGCCGGCGCAGCGGTTGAAATTAAATAATTGTTGCGTGGTTTGACCTGAGTCGACCCTTATAAGGCTGGCAGCTCATGGCTGCCGGCCTTTTGGCGCTTGCAACGATCTTTCGTAATGTGTGGCTCGCCCGGGTCGCGAGCAGTTGAGGCGTACAGTGCAACCGAGTCCCCGTCCGAATTACTTCTACCGTCCTATGTCTAATTTTAATCTGCAAGTGGTCATCCGAGTCTTCTAATCGCCCTTAGACATCGTGGTAATTTCGTTTGAACATTTAAGGTAAGGAACCACTATGGCCTACTCTTTCACCGAAAAAAAACGCATTCGCAACAGTTTTGGCAAGCGTCGTGACGTACTTGAAGTCCCTTATCTTTTAGCAACCCAAGTCGATTCATACAAGAGATTTCTCCAGGCCGATGTTCCTCCCAGTAAGCGCATCGATGAGGGGCTGCATGCCGCGTTAAAATCGGTTTTTCCGATCGAGAGCCATACCGGGCACGCCGTTCTGGAATATGTAAGTTACTCCCTCGGTGAGCCCACGTTCGATGTCAAAGAATGTCAGCAGCGCGGTGCCAATTATGCGGCGCCCTTGCGGGTTCTGGTGCGTTTGGTGATCTATGACCGTGAGGCGCCGGCCAGCGCCAAGGTCGTGAAGGACATCAAAGAGCAGGAAATTTACATGGGCGAAATTCCGCTCATGACCGAGACGGGCACTTTCGTCATCAATGGAACGGAACGCGTTATTGTTTCGCAGCTGCACCGCTCACCGGGCGTGTTCTTCGATCACGATCGCGGTAAAACCCATTCGTCCGGAAAGCTTTTGTTCAATGCCCGGATCATCCCTTATCGGGGATCCTGGCTGGATTTCGAATTCGATCACAAAGACTGCGTTTACGTACGAATAGACCGTCGGAGAAAGTTGCCGGCCACCGTTCTTTTGCGGGCTCTGGGCTATGACAACGAAGAGATCATCAAGCTGTTTTTCGAAACCAATCGCTTTTCGTTCACCGAACACGCGATTCTGCTTGATCTGATTCCGGAACGTCTGCGTGGCGATATCGCCAGCTTCGATATCAAAGTCGACGGGCAGATGATCGTCGAGAAAGGTCACCGAATCACGGCTCGACACATTCGGCAGATGGATAAAGCGGGGCTCAAGCAATTGGATGTGCCGAGGGATTATCTCTATGGCAAGATTCTCGCGCATAATGTGATCGTTCCGAGCACAGGAGAGTTGGTGGCCAAGGTGAACGACGAGATCACGGAAGATCTTCTGAGCCGTATTATCGCAGCCGGTATCGAGGCCATCGACACGCTGTACATCAATGATCTCGACCGCGGGCCATATATTGCGAATGCCATGCGGATCGATACGACCGAGACCCAGCTCGATGCGCTGGTGGAAATCTATCGCATGATGCGGCCGGGCGAGCCGCCCGCCAAAGAAGCCGCGCAGACGCTGTTCGACAATCTTTTCTTCTCGCCGGATCGCTACGATCTGTCGGCGGTCGGCCGGATGAAGTTCAATCGTCGCCTGGGGCGCTCGGAGATTACCGGGCCGGGCGTGCTGACCAAAGAAGACATCATCGATGTCCTCAAGGAACTCATCAATATTCGTAACGGCATAGGCACGGTCGACGATATCGACCATCTAGGCAACCGCCGTGTGCGTTCCGTCGGCGAAATGGTCGAGAATCAGTTCCGGCTCGGCTTGGTCCGTGTCGAGCGTGCCGTCAAGGAACGTCTATCCCTGGCGGATGCCGAGAACCTGATGCCGCAGGAAATCATCAATGCGAAACCCGTCGCGGCATCGATCAAGGAGTTTTTCGGCTCGAGTCAGTTGTCGCAGTTCATGGACCAGAACAATCCGCTGTCCGAGGTGACTCACAAGCGCCGCGTTTCGGCCTTGGGTCCGGGCGGCCTCGCTCGTGAGCGCGCGGGTTTCGAGGTGCGCGACGTTCACACGACTCACTACGGGCGTGTCTGTCCCATCGAAACGCCGGAAGGACCCAACATCGGGCTGATCAATTCATTGGCCGTGTACGCTCGCACCAACGAATATGGATTTCTCGAAACACCGTACCGTAAGGTGATCGACGGCGTTGTCACCGACGAAATCGAATATCTTTCCGCGATCGAAGAAGGTAAGTATTTCATCGCTCAGGCCAGCGCTAAGGTGGATGAAAACGGTCGGCTGGTCGACGATTTGGTTTCCTGCCGGCACAAAGATGAGTTCACCCTCGCTTCGGCCGATCAAATCAATTACATGGACGTCTCGTCACGCCAGATCGTTTCGGTTGCGGCATCGTTGATTCCATTCCTAGAGCATGACGACGCCAACCGGGCACTGATGGGGTCCAACATGCAGCGCCAGGCGGTACCGACATTGCGGACCGAGAAACCTTTGGTCGGCACTGGCATGGAACGTATCGTCGCCAGGGATTCGGGTGTGACGGTTATTGCCAAGCGCGGCGGTACGATCGAGTTCGTCGACGCCGGCCGTATCGTCGTACGCGTGAACGACGACGAGACCGAAGCAGGCGTGCCGGGTGTGGATATCTACAATTTGACCAAGTACACGCGGTCGAACCAGAACACCTGTATCAATCAAAAACCCCTAGTTAAGCTGGGAGACAGAGTCGCGAAAGGCGACATCCTCGCGGACGGACCGTCCACAGACATGGGCGAACTGGCCTTGGGTCAGAATCTCCTGGTGGCGTTCATGCCCTGGAACGGATGCAACTTCGAAGACTCCATCCTGATTTCGGAGCGGGTGGTGCAGGACGACCGCTTCACGACCATCCATATCGAGGAAAAAACCTGCGTCGCTCGGGATACCAAACTCGGGCCTGAAGAAATCACTGCCGACATACCGAACGTAGGCGAAGCCGCTCTGGCCAAGCTGGACGAATCCGGGATTGTCTATATCGGCGCCGAGGTCAAGGCCGGCGATATTCTGGTGGGCAAGGTGACGCCCAAAGGCGAGACCCAGCTGACCCCTGAGGAGAAGCTGCTCCGGGCCATTTTCGGCGAAAAGGCGTCTGACGTGAAAGATACGTCCCTGCGCGTACCATCCGGCATGGACGGCACGGTCATTGATGTTCAAGTGTTCACGCGCGACGGCGTCAAAAAGGACGACCGGGCGAAGCAGATCGAGCAGGCGGAAATCGATCGGGTCAAGAAGGACCTAAACGACCAGTTGCGGATTATCGAGAAGGACTTCTACCAGCGTGTGGAGCAGATGCTGCTGGGCAAGACTGCCGAGTCGGGCCCGAATCGGCTGCGCTCAGGCGATGTGATTACGCGCGACTATCTCGAAGGATTGAAGCCGTCCCAGTGGCTGGAAATCCGTTTGCAGGACGAAGACTTGAACGTACAACTCGAGGCCATCGCCGAGCAGATCGCTCAGCAGCGCGAGGAGATGAACAAACGGCTGGAAGAGAAAAAGAAGAAGATCGCCATGGGCGACGATTTGCCGCCCGGAGTCTTGAAGATGGTCAAGGTCTATCTTGCCGTCAAGCGTCGCATCCAGCCAGGCGATAAGATGGCGGGGCGCCACGGTAACAAGGGTGTCATATCCCAAATCGTGCCGGTCGAGGATATGCCCTATCTCGCGGACGGAACTCCTGTGGATATCGTGCTCAATCCGCTCGGTGTGCCCTCGCGTATGAATGTCGGCCAGGTGTTGGAGACCCATCTCGGCTGGGCCGCCAAGGGACTGGGACTTAAGATCGGCAGGATGCTGGAGGCCAAGGCCAAGATTGAGGAAATACGCCAGTTCCTGAAGGAGGTTTATAACTGTAGCGGCAAGAAAGAAGACTTGGATCAGCTGTCCGATCAGGAGATTCTCGAACTCGCGGCCAACCTCCGCGGAGGGGTGCCCATGGCTACGCCGGTTTTCGACGGCGCCACCGAGGACGACATCAAGACCATGCTGCGTCTCGCGGATCTTCCCGAGAGCGGCCAGACGCAGCTAACCGACGGACGTACCGGCGAAGTCTTCGATCGGCCCGTCACGGTTGGCTATATGTACATGCTCAAGCTCAATCACTTGGTCGACGACAAGATGCACGCCCGTTCCACCGGCCCGTACAGCCTGGTTACGCAGCAACCTTTGGGCGGCAAGGCCCAGTTCGGCGGTCAGCGCTTCGGGGAAATGGAAGTCTGGGCGCTGGAGGCTTACGGCGCGGCCTATACGCTCCAGGAAATGCTTACGGTCAAATCGGACGACGTCACTGGGCGCACCAAGATTTACAAAAACATCGTCGATGGTGACCATCGCATGGAGGCGGCCATGCCCGAGTCGTTCAACGTGTTGATCAAAGAGATTCGCTCCCTGGGCATCAACATCGAGTTGGAACAGGACTAATACGCTAGACGCCGGGTCCGGATCTTCGGACGGTCCGGATCGGCAGAACCGAATTTAGGAGAACCTCTGTGAAAGATCTCATTAACTTCTTAAAGCGTCAAAACCAGGCGGAAGAGTTCGACAGTATCCGCATCAGTCTTGCTTCGCCCGATATGATTCGGTCCTGGTCTTACGGAGAAGTGAAAAAGCCCGAAACGATCAACTATCGTACTTTCAAGCCGGAGCGCGACGGCTTGTTTTGCGCGAAGATTTTCGGTCCGGTCAGCGACTACGAGTGCCTTTGCGGCAAGTATAAGCGCCTGAAGCACCGTGGCGTCATTTGCGAAAAGTGCGGCGTCGAGGTCACGCTGTCCAAGGTCCGGCGTGAGCGCATGGGCCATATCGAACTTGCCAGTCCGGTCGCGCATATCTGGTTCCTCAAATCGTTGCCTTCCCGTATCGCGTTGCTGCTCGATATGACCCTGCGCGAGATCGAGCGCGTGCTCTACTTCGAATCCTACGTGGTCATTGAGCCTGGCATGACCCCGCTCGCGCGCGGCCTATTGTTGACCGAAGAGGAGTACCAGCAGGCGGTGCAGCAGCACGGCGATGAGTTTGTCGCGAAGATGGGGGCCGAGGCGATCTACGAAATGCTGAAGACCATGGACCTCAACGCGGAAGTGGCCAAGCTACGGGAAGAGATCGACTCGACCAACTCGGAAACGAAGATCAAGAAGCACACCAAGCGCCTCAAAGCGATCGAGTCCTTGATCTCGTCCAACAATCGGCCCGAGTGGATGATTCTGACGGTGCTGCCGGTATTGCCGCCGGAGTTGCGGCCTCTGGTTCCGCTCGATGGCGGCCGTTTCGCCACTTCGGATTTGAACGACCTGTACCGCCGCGTGATCAATCGCAACAATCGCTTGAAGCGGCTGCTGGATCTCAATGCGCCGGATATCATCGTGCGCAATGAAAAACGCATGCTCCAGGAGGCGGTCGACGCCTTGCTCGACAACGGCCGCCGCGGGCGCGCCATAACCGGCTCGAACAAACGGCCGCTGAAATCGCTGGCCGACATGATCAAGGGCAAGCAGGGGCGTTTCCGTCAGAACCTGCTGGGGAAACGTGTGGACTACTCCGGTCGTTCGGTGATCGTGGTTGGTCCTACCCTGAAGCTGCACCAGTGCGGCTTGCCTAAGAAGATGGCGCTTGAGTTGTTCAAGCCGTTCATTTTCAGCAAACTTCAGTTCCGCGGGCTGGCGACCACGATCAAGGCCGCCAAGAAGATGGTGGAAAAGGAAAGCCCGGAGGTCTGGGATATTCTCGACGAGGTGATCCGCGAGCACCCGGTTTTGCTGAACCGTGCGCCTACCCTGCACAGGCTCGGCATTCAGGCTTTCGAGCCGATTCTGATCGAGGGCAAGGCGATCCAGTTGCATCCCCTGGTCTGTACGGCCTTCAACGCCGACTTCGACGGCGACCAAATGGCGGTGCACGTTCCGCTTTCCCTGGAAGCGCAGCTGGAAGCGCGTACCTTGATGATGGCGACGAACAACATTCTATCGCCTGCCAACGGCGAGCCGATCATCAATCCGACCCAGGACGTGGTACTGGGGCTTTATTACATGAGTCGCGAGAGGCTCAATGCCAAGGGCACCGGCATGTTCTTCGCGGACGTGGCCGAAGTGCAGCGGGCATTCCAAACCAAGACCGTTGACCTCCACGCTCGCGTGCACGTTCGTATCGATGAAACCGTCGTGGGGGAAAACGGCGAGAAAACGACTGTCCGTAAACGCGTCGAAACCATTGTGGGACGCGCTCTGATTTGGACCATCGTGCCGGAAGGAATTCCGTTCGACATGGTCAACCAGGATATGACCAAGAAGGCGATCTCCAGGCTGATTAATTACTGCTATCGCACCCTGGGGATCAAAGCCACGGTCGTATTTGCCGACCAGCTGATGTATCTGGGCTTTTCCCACGCGACGCGCGCCGGCATATCCTTCGGGGTCGACGATATGGCCATCCCGACTCGGAAGGAAGAAATCATCGCAGCCGCGGAACGGGAGGTGAAGGAGATCCAGAATCAGTACGCTTCAGGTCTGGTGACCGATGGCGAACGCTACAACAAAGTGGTCGATATCTGGTCTCACGCGAACGACCAGGTCGCCAAGGTCATGATGGAAGGATTGGGTACGGAAAAAGTCGTATTGCCCGACGGGCAAATCGCCGAGCAGAAGTCTTTCAACTCGATCTTCATGATGGCCGATTCCGGCGCACGCGGTTCCGCTGCCCAGATTCGCCAGTTGTCCGGTATGCGTGGCCTTATGGCGAAGCCGGACGGGTCGATCATCGAAACCCCGATTACCGCCAATTTCCGGGAAGGATTGGACGTTCTTCAGTACTTCATCTCGACCCACGGCGCCCGCAAGGGTCTGGCCGATACCGCGCTCAAGACCGCGAACTCGGGTTATCTCACCCGCCGGCTCGTGGACGTGGCTCAGGACCTGGTCATCACCGAGGATGATTGCGGTACCAATGACGGTCTGCTCATGGCGCCCCTGATCGAAGGCGGCGATGTGGTCGAGCCGCTGGCCGAGCGGGTGCTCGGGCGCGCATTGGCGGAGGATGTCAGAGATCCGTCCACTCAGGAATTGCTCCTGACCGCCGGTTCGATTCTGGACGAACACGCGGTGAGCATGCTGGAGGCCCACAGCGTCGATAACGTCCGCGTACGTTCGGTCATCTGCTGCCGGACCCGTTACGGCGTTTGCGCAACCTGCTACGGACGAGATCTGGGGCGGGGCCATAAAGTCAATATCGGCGAGGCCATCGGGGTGATCGCAGCCCAATCGATCGGCGAGCCCGGCACCCAGCTGACCATGCGCACCTTCCATATCGGTGGTGCGGCATCGCGCTCGGCGGCCATCAGCAACGTGGAGGTCAAGTCCTCGGGAACGATCAAGCTGACCAATTTGAAGACAGTCGTCAACAAAGACGGCAATTTGGTCGCCGTCTCGCGTTCCGGTGAAGTCAGCGTGATCGATGAGCACGGCCGTGAGCGCGAACGCTACAAGATCCCGTACGGTGCCGTCCTGTCGGTACGGGAGGGCAGCCCGGTCAAGGCAGGCCAGGTCGTGGTGAATTGGGATCCCCATACCCACCCGGTCGTGACCGAGGTCAAGGGTTACGCCAAGCTGGTCGACTTCATCGAAGGCGTCACCGTTCGCGAGCAATCGGACGAAGTGACGGGGCTGAGCTCCATGGTGGTCATCGATCCCAAGCAGAGAGGCAGTGCCGGCAAGGATTTGCGGCCCATGGTCAAGCTGGTCGACGAGCAGGGGAACGACATTCGAATTCCCTCGACGGAAATCGCGGCTCAATACTTCCTGCCGGCCGGCGCCATCATCGGCATTCACGATGGCGATTTGGTGCAGGTTGGCGATGTCTTGGCGAGGATCCCCCAGGAGTCGAGCAAGACCCGCGACATTACCGGCGGTCTGCCCCGGGTTGCCGACCTGTTCGAAGCGCGCAAAACGAAGGATCCCGCGATCTTGGCGGAGGCGACCGGCACCGTCAGCTTCGGCAAGGAGACCAAAGGCAAGCGCCGTATCATCATCACCGATGCTCACGGCCATCAGCATGAAGTGCTCATCCCGAAATGGCGCCACATCACGGTATTCGAGGGCGAGCACGTGGAGCAGGGTGAAACGATCGCCGAAGGCGATCTGACACCGCACGACATCCTGCGGCTACGCGGGGTCGCCGAACTGGCGTCTTATCTGGTGAAGGAAATTCAGGACGTTTACCGCTTGCAGGGCGTGAAGATCAACGATAAGCACATCGAGGTCATCATTCGCCAGATGTTGCGCAAGGTCGAAATAACCGATCCCGGTGACACGGTATTCCTAAAAGGTGAGCAGGTCGACCGGGCGCGGGTTCTGGAAGAGAACGACAGGGTCGAGGCCGAAGGCAAGATTCCGGCGTGCTATGAGCCGGTTCTCTTGGGTATTACAAAAGCCTCGTTGTCCACCGAGTCGTTTATCTCCGCCGCGTCTTTCCAGGAGACGACCCGTGTTCTGACGGAGGCCGCCATTCGCGGCTTGAGCGACAAGCTGCTCGGGTTGAAGGAAAACGTTATCGTCGGTCGTTTGATTCCCGCCGGAACGGGGTTGGCCTACCATCTCGATCGCAAACGCCGGGCGAAGCTCGCCGAGGGCGAGGAAGTCGAAGCAGCAGCAACGATCGACGCGGGTGACGTAGAAGAAGCCTTGAAACAGGCGCTAAGCATGTAGGACGGCATTCAAGCGGCGGGCCGATCTCCTAAAATCGGCTCGCCATTTTCTGCCGAGCGATTGTCAAACAGCGATTTATCAGTAATATAATTCGTTTAACTTTGGGGTTCTCGTTATCCTCGACATGCTGCCCGGTTCAATCCGGGTTTTTGCTGTCTATGCGGGGGAGCAATTCATCGCGGCGCCTGTTTCGCTAGTTTGATAAATCCGTAGATTCTTGGAGCACATTGAATGAAAACAAATAATTTGTGGAGCCTGATAGTTGCAGGTTTGGCTGGTGTGTTGATCGTTCCGAGCGTCAATGCGGCGGGAGACCCGGAAGCCGGGAAGATGAAGTTTTATACCTGTGAGGGTTGTCACGGCGTACCCGGTTACACGAATGCCTATCCCGCCTATCACGTGCCGCGTATCGGCGGGCAACACGCCGATTATATTGTCTCAGCGCTCAAAGCCTACCGCTCCGGACAGCGTAAGCACGGCAGCATGCTCGGAAATGCGGCCAACATGACCGATCGGGATCTTGAGGATATCGCCGCGTATGTGTCGAGATTCCGTTCCATAAACGTTAACTTGCCCGTGACCGGAAACGTCGCGGTCGGTCAGGGAAAATCCGAAAGCTGCGGGGCGTGCCACGGAGAGGATGGCAATACGACGGATCCGAATTTCCCGCGCCTCGCTGGACAACACGAGAGTTATCTTATTAAAGCCTTGCAGGATTATAAGTCCGGCGCCCGGAAAAACCCGATCATGAATGGTATCGCCGAAGGACTGTCGGAGGAAGACATGAGAGACATCGCTGCCTATTATGCCAGTCAGAAAAAAGGCTTGACCATCGTCGAAGACTAGTCCGGTTAGATTTCTGGTGTTGGACTAGTTTACGATTGATTTCTTTTCTCACTTGCCGAAGAGCTGTGCTTCGGCAAGCCCTTCCCGGGTAGTAAAGGTGACGAGTATTCCCGGTGGGCCACCGCTACACGGTAGGCGAGCATTAGACGCCACCAGCCCTGCGTCGTTGATCGAGTTCCGCCGCTCGTCGATTCCCATTCGTTCAGATGATTTCCTAAGATTGAGAGCCTCACGATGCGATTCGGCACCTTGGTCCTCTTGCTGGCGTTTTCTGCGGCTGTTTCCGGCGCAGAGGCACAACCCGCCGTGCGGGAAAGAGCCATCATGGGATGGCTGGAGTCCGTGTTTCTCAAGCCTTGGAACGTTCGCATGACGGCGAAACTGGATACCGGGGCGAAAACATCATCCCTTCATGCCGACGATATCAAACACTTTACAAAAAACGGGCAGGAATGGGTGCGCTTCACGCTGACAGGGAGCGATGATGAAAAATCCATCATCGTTGAACGTCCTCTAATCCGCACAGTGTACATCAAGGAGCGCAAGTCGCGCGCGACGAAGCGCGATGTCGTGAGTTTGCAGTTGTGCAAGAACGGCAGAGATTATGAAACAGAGTTCACTCTGGTAGACCGGAGCAATTTCAATTATCCGGTGCTTCTTGGTCGGAGTTTCCTCAAAGACGTGGCTCTGGTCGACGCGGCAGATACCTTTTTGTATAAAGCGGATAGCGACCCCTGTGTATCCGGCGTATCCGACAGAGAGAAAAGACAATAACGATACTTTTTGGCTGTTACTCTGAACGTAGGACTAATCCTTGCGGAACCTGCACGTTAAGATGCTGGCGTTGGTCCTCGTGACCATCGGCGTTTCGCTGTGTTGGTATAAGGTAACCCGACTCGGTTTGCCGTTGCTGCCTACAGAGCAAGCAGAAGTGTGGACCGTGGAGGCGCGTATCGAATTCAAGGCGAAGAGAGATACGCCGGTGAAGGTGCATTTCTCCATTCCACGCTCTCCCGTCGGTTACACGGTCGTCGACGAAAACTTCGTGTCCAGCAGCTATGGTCTTACGACCGAAGATGACGGGACGCAGCGTTTCGCCGAATGGGCGGTACGCCGGGTTAAGGGCTATCAAGTGCTTTATTACCGCATCAATTTGGCGCGTGACCCAATGGCGGCGCTGCCGCCGACCATCGCTTCGGCGCCCGTGGTGCAGATACCCGAATTTCCGGAGTTGATGCGTTCCGCGGCCCAAGCCGTGCTCGACGAGGTGCGCAGCAAGTCGGCCGATGCCGTTACTTTCGCCCGCGAGCTGTTGCTGCGTCTCAATGCACCCACACCCGATCCCAACGTCGTTTTGCTGAGGCAAGACATTCAGGTTTCCGAAGACTGGGTTCGTCGCATCGTGAACTTGCTGGCCGCGGCGAATATCCCTGCGCGCATGACGCATGTTCTAATTCTCAGGGACGGTATCAGCCACGGTGCATTGACGCCTTGGCTGGAGGTTTTCGACGGTACCGGTTGGCTGCCGTTCGGCCCGGAAACGGGGGATGCCGGATTTCCCAAAGAAGCCATCGTATGGCACACGGGAGATTCTCCGGTGCTCGAAGTTTCAGGGGGAAAACATGCCAAAGTCGAATACTCCGTGCGAAAGCACACTCAAGATAGGACGCTTGTAGCCGAGCAGCGGGCACGGCAGATGGGCTCGCGCATCATGGAGTTTTCGCTGTTCAGCCTTCCGGTGCAAACGCAGAACGTCTACCGTGTCTTGCTTCTGGTGCCGGTCGGCGCGTTTTTCATCGTGTTCCTGCGTAATGTCATCGGGATCAAGACATTCGGAACCTTCATGCCA
The DNA here is from genome assembly GCA_020723665.1 of Methyloversatilis universalis. Taxonomy (GTDB): domain Bacteria; phylum Pseudomonadota; class Gammaproteobacteria; order Methylococcales; family Methylococcaceae; genus Methylocaldum. Next base: position 302,808 of record DYIL01000001.1, on the reverse strand, counting down.
GTTCTGATCGCCCTCGCTTTCCGGGAGACCGAGCTGCTCTGGGGTGTCACGCTTTTTTGCGTGCTCGTGGCGTCCGGACTTCTCATTCGCTTTTATCTCGAATACCTGAAGCTACTCTTGGTTCCGCGCTTGGCCTCGGTGCTGATCATCGTCATTTTGCTGATGGCGGCGATCAGTTTGTTCAGTCATAAATTAGGCCTAGATCGCGGTCTTTCGATCGCGCTGTTCCCGATGGTGATCTTGGCCATGACGATAGAAAGGATGTCTCTGGTTTGGGAAGAGGCGGGGCCGGCCGAGGCCTTGAAGCAGGGATTCGGAAGTCTTCTCGTCGCCTCGCTCGCCTATCTCATTATGAGCAGCAAGACGCTTGGGCATCTCGTTTTCGTCTTCCCGGAAATTCTCCTGATCGTCCTGGCCATGACCTTGATGCTCGGGCGCTATACCGGATATCGCTTGATCGAGCTATGGCGTTTTAGGGCGGCTTTGAGACGGTAAGCATATGGGATTCTGGACGATCCGATTTCCTTGGGAGCGCTTGCGTAGCCTCGGGGTTATGGGAATGAACGAGCGCAATGCCGATTTCATACTTCCCTACAATCCCCGTCGAAATTTTCCCTTGGTCGACGACAAATCCAAGACCAAGGCGCTTGCCTCGAGCGCAGGCATCGCCGTTCCGAAGTTGTACGGAGTCGTTGAAATCGAGCATCAGATTGAGACGCTGCCGGAGATTCTCGCTCCGTACGAGGATTTCGTCATCAAGCCGGCACATGGCAGCGGAGGCGACGGGATCCTGATCGTCATCGGCCGCCAAAACGGCCGGTATCGAAAGGCCAACGGCGTTCTGGCCAGCGTCGACGAAGTCGGGCACCACATTTCCAACATCCTGAGCGGCTTGTACAGCTTGGGCGGGTTGCCCGATTCGGCGCTGATCGAGTATCGGGTCAAATTCGATCCGATGTTCGAAACGATCAGCTATCAGGGCGTTCCGGACATTCGAACGATCGTTTTCCGAGGGGTCCCCATCTTGGCCATGATGCGTCTTCCGACTCGCTTGTCCGACGGCAAGGCGAATCTTCACCAAGGGGCCATTGGGGTCGGGATAGACTTGGCGAGCGGTCGAACATTTTCCGGAGTCTGGCACAACACGCCCATTGACCAGCATCCGGACACTGGAGGCGAGTTGGCAGGACTAGACGTTCCGTATTGGGATGACATTCTTGCTCTGACGGCACGCTGTCACGACCTGGTCGGATTGGGGTTCATCGGTGTCGACGTCGTTTTGGACAAGGACTTTGGCCCGCTGATGCTGGAAATTAATGCCAGACCGGGTTTGAGCATCCAACTCGCCAACAAGATTGGAATTCTTTCCCGCTTGCGGCAAGTTGAGCGCATGGCGGAAATACCGACAGCCATAGACGAGCGGATCAAGCTGGCCCGCCGCCTCGCCGCTTCGAATCCGTAGAGTTCCGGGCCCGGCGCGGATGCCTAAATCATTTGTTACGAGGCCTAGGAAGACCAAGAGATGGCTGTCGGACCGTCGTGGAATGAAATATTCCGGTAACAATTCCTTGTTATAAATGGACCGTCTTGAAACGACATCCGGCATTGAACCGTTATTTTGTTTGCGATTGGGGGGAGTAATGAAGAATAAACTTTTGCGGATCGGAACGGCACTTTCGATGGCAGTAGTAAGCGCCCAGGCTTGCGCCGAAGCGGCCCGTGATTACATCAGCATCGTCGGGTCTTCGACCGTTTATCCGTTTGCGACGGTCGTCGCAGAACAGTTTGGTAGGAGCGGCAAATTCAAGACTCCGAAAATCGAGTCGACCGGCACTGGCGGTGGCATCAAGCTTTTTTGCGGCGGCGTGGGCGTTCAATATCCGGACATCGCCAACGCGTCGCGGCCTATGAAAAAATCCGAATTCGCTGCTTGTCAGAAAGCCGGTGTAAAAGAAATAACCGAGGTCAAAATCGGCTATGACGGGATCGTATTGGCTCACGCCAAGTCTGCGGAGCCGATGGAGCTGACGCGCCGCGAAGTGTTCCTGGCGCTCGCCAAAAAAGTGCCCGATCCGGCCTGTCAGGAATGCGACAAACTGGTGGATAATCCTTACAAGACCTGGAACCAAATCAATCCGGCTTTGCCGAACGTCAAGATCGAAGTCCTGGGTCCGCCGCCGACCTCCGGCACCCGAGATGCCTTTGCCGAGCTGGCATTGGAAGGCGGTTGTCAGACGTTTAAATGGATCAAGGCTTGGAAGGAAAAAGACGAAGCGCAGTTCAAAGGAATTTGCCAGACCGTCAGAGAGGACGGGGCGTACATTGAGGCAGGCGAAAACGACAACCTGATCGTTCAAAAGTTGACCGCCAATCCCAAAGCTTTAGGCATTTTCGGTTTCAGCTTCCTGGACCAAAATGGCGATAAGATTTCGGCTATTCCGGTGGATGGGGTTGCTCCAGATTACGATACGATTTCGGCCCAGCAATATCCAATCTCCCGACCGATATTTTTTTATGTTAAAAAGGCTCATGTTGGCGTGATTCCGGGAATCGAAGCTTACGTCTCGGAGTTTACGAGCGAGAAGGCCATGGGGGAAGAAGGCTATTTGACGGAGAAGGGTTTGATTCCCTTGCCTAGTAGCGAGCGTAAGGAAGTTGCCCGCAATGCGAAGAGTTTGAAGAACTACTCGATGTGACCAAAATTATTCGAGAGAGCGATATGTCGGCGACCGGGTTGCAATCCCGGTCGCTTGTTTTTCGAGGATTTGCCTTAGCATGCAGAAATCCACGCTTCTGTTCCTGCTGGTGTTGCTGAGCGCGGCGGCCTATCACCTGGGCCGCCGGCGTTCGTTGCAAATCGCTGGCGGAACGGTCAGGAACCTTCACTCGCTACCGAGTTATTACGGCTATTTCGCCGCGCTTTGGTGCGGGTTCCCGGCTTTGCTAGTCCTGTTCCTGTGGATCGCCTTCGAGAATTCGATCGTGATTCAATTGGTGCTTTCCTCGCTCCCTAAGGAACTGACCTCGGCTTCGGCAGATCGGCTCGGATTGCTGATCAACGACATTCGAAACATCGCCAGCGGCGCTGTTACGGGAGAGCCCGATCCCGCAATCAAGGCGGCGGCAAAACACTATCTCAGTCTCAAAGAGACGAGCAACCGTTTGCTGAGCCTGTTGGCGATTTCCATCGCCATTACCGGCGCCGCCTACGCACGTCAACGGATCAGCCAGGAGTTTCGGGCTCGTAACCAGGTAGAGAAATCGGTGACGATTTTTCTGATCGGTTGCTCGACCCTCGCGATTTTTACGACGATCGGCATCGTCCTGTCGGTTCTTTTCGAATCGATCCGCTTTTTCAAAGAAGTGCCCATAACCGAATTCCTGTTCGGCCTGAACTGGAGCCCGCAGATGGCGATCCGGCAAGATCAAGTGGGTTCTTCCGGCGCTTTCGGGGCCGTGCCGCTGTTCCTAGGTACGTTGCTGATTTCCGCGATCGCCATGGTGGTGGCGGTTCCGATCGGCCTGTTATCCGCCATCTATCTATCAGAGTACGCGGGTCCCAAGTTTCGCGCCGCGGCCAAGCCGCTTCTCGAAATTCTTGCCGGCATTCCCACCGTCGTGTATGGCTTTTTCGCAGCGCTCGTGGTCGCTCCGTTCGTTCGCGATCTGGGGGTGCGGTTCGGCCTGGACGTATCCTCGGAAAGCGCGCTGGCTGCGGGCTTGGTCATGGGAATCATGATTATTCCGTTCGTGTCGTCGCTTTCGGACGACTTCATTAACGCCGTACCTCAATCGCTTCGGGACGGCGCTTATGCCTTGGGCGCGACTCAATCCGAGACGATCAGGCAGGTGATCATACCGGCTGCCTTGCCGGGCATCGTGGGCGGCGTCCTCCTGGCGATTTCCCGCGCCATTGGCGAGACCATGATCGTGGTCATGGCGGCGGGATTGACGGCCAATCTTACGGTCAATCCGCTTGCGGCCGTTACCACCGTAACGACCCAGATCGTAACCCTGTTGGTGGGCGATCAGGAGTTCGATAGCCCCAAAACCCTGGCGGCTTTCGCCCTGGGGCTGGTGCTGTTTTTGGTCACCTTGGCGTTGAACGTCATCGCTCTGCACGTGGTGCGCAAATATCGGGAACAATATGAATGAGATCTGCGAAGTTTCAGGTCAGTCTTCCGGGCGGACCATCGATGTCGTCCATGCCAGCCTAATAAGACGGCGGCGGGCTGAGAAACGCTTCCGACTTTATGGGCTCGTTTCCATTGTTCTCGGCTTATGCTTCGTGGCTATTCTGTTCGCAAGCATCATCGCCCGCGGGTATACGGCTTTCCAGCAAACCTCCATAGGGCTGGACGTTTATTTCGACCCGGAGCTCATCGACCCCGAGGGTCGACGTGATCCTGTCACTCTGATGGAAGGGGACTATGACCGGCTCCTCAAAAATACGCTGAGTTCGATGTTCCCGGACGTAAAGGCGCGCCAGGAAAAAGGAGCGCTTTATCGTCTCCTGAGTTCGGCGGCCTCTTACGATCTTCGCGACCAAGTTTTGGCAAACCCGGAACTCATCGGCAAGATCGTGCGAGTTTGGGTTCCCGCTGACGACGATATCGATATGTTCGTGAAGGGGCAGTTGCCGCGAACGGGGGCTGAGGGCGAGCGGCGCATCAAAGATCTTCAAGTCGCCTGGATCGACAAACTTGAAGCTGAAGGCCGAATCGAGAAATCGTTCAATACGGCCTTTTTTACCTCCGGCGACTCGCGGGAGCCGGAACTGGCAGGGATCTGGGGTGCCGTGATGGGGTCTTTGTTTACGCTCTTGGTGACCCTGAGTCTATCTCTGCCCATCGGCATGGCCGCCGCGATTTACTTGGAGGAATTCGCGCCGCGCAATCGCTGGACCGATTTCATCGAAGTCAATATCAATAATCTCGCGGCGGTTCCGTCGATCGTATTCGGTTTGCTGGGACTTGCGGTATTCATCAATTTTTTCGGATTGCCGCGTTCCTCCCCGTTGGTCGGCGGCTTGGTGCTGAGCCTGATGACGCTGCCGGTTATCATCATCGCCGGACGATCCGCCTTGAAAGCGGTGCCGCCGTCCGTGCGCGAGGCCGCTCTCGGCGTGGGCGCATCGTCGATGCAGACGGTGTTCCATCACGTTCTCCCCCTCGCCGTTCCGGGGATGATGACCGGGGCTATCATCGGCATGGCTCGTGCGCTGGGTGAAAGCGCGCCTCTCCTCATGATCGGCATGGTAGCGTTCATTGTCGATATCCCGCGAGGGGTTTTGGAGCCCGCGACGGTTCTTCCGGTACAGATCTATCTTTGGGCCGATAGTCCGGAGCGCGCCTTCGTCGAGCGCACGTCGGCAGCTATCATCGTTCTGCTGGTATTTTTGATTTTTATGAATGGTTTGGCGGTTTATATCCGCAAACGCTTCGAGCGGCGCTGGTAGCGCGTTTTCATCACACGGTCGGAAAGACAATGGGTCGAGGTATGAATTCATTTATGGAATTTAAGACGTCTGTATCGCACAGAGAGCCGCTACGAATGAAGGCCCGTGAGAGAATGCCGGAAGCTTCCTTCAACCGGGAATATTCGCAAACGGTCGGCGAAATTACGTCACCGAATTCGCGCATCGTGTGCCGCAACGTGAATGTCTATTACGGCGACAAGCATGCCATTCAAGACGTTAGTCTCGATATAGGCCGGAATGAAGTCATCGCGCTCATCGGGCCGTCGGGGTGCGGCAAATCGACCTTCATCCGATGTCTCAACCGGATGAACGACACGATTCCCGGCTGCCGGGTCACGGGCAAGATCTTGTTGGACGGTCAGGATATCTACGACGGTTCGCTCGATGTCGTGCCGTTACGCGCCCAGGTCGGCATGGTATTTCAGAAGCCGAATCCATTTCCGAAATCGATCTTCGAGAATGTGGCTTACGGGCCGCGCATTCATGGATTGGTTTCTTCCAAGGCGGAGCTCGAAGAAGTGGTGGAGACCTCGCTGAGGCGCGCGGGTCTTTGGGACGAGATCAAGGATTATTTGCACCAGCCTGGGACCAGCTTGTCGGGCGGACAGCAGCAAAGACTTTGCATTGCGAGGGCAATCGCGGTCAACCCGGAGGTGATTCTGATGGACGAGCCATGCTCGGCGCTGGACCCGATCGCCACGGCCAAGATCGAGCAGCTGATTGACGAACTTCGCTCCCACTACACCATCGCGATCGTAACGCACTCCATGCAGCAGGCGGCTCGCGTGTCGCAGCGAACGGCTTATTTTCATCTTGGCCGGCTGATCGAAGTGGGCGAAACGGCGCAGATTTTCACGAACCCTCGCCATCAATTGACCGAGGATTACATCACCGGCCGGTTCGGGTGAAAAACGAGATCCGCGAGGCATTGAGACCGGAGGTGCGATGACTATTCAAAGCGAAGGACACACCGTCAAACGTTTTGACGGCGAATTGAACGACCTCCATTACCGCATCATCGAGATGGGCGGGTTGGCGCTGTCCCAGCTCAGGGACGCTTTGCAGGCTATCAAAACCAAGGACGTGGCCCTGGCCCGGAAGATCGGTCAGCGCGAAAACGAGCTCGACCTGCTCGAAGTGGAAACCGATGCGGCTATCGTGGAACTCATCGCACGCCGTTGTCCCCTTGGTGGAGATCTTCGGACGATCATGGCGGTGTCGAAGGGCGTGACCGATTTGGAACGTATCGGCGACGAGGCGGCCAGGGTGGCGAACATCGCCCTACAAATTTACGGCAACGACACCAGCAATCCGAATGAGCGTCTGTTGCACGACGTACATGTCATGGGGCAAATGGCGGTGGACGCGCTGGAAAAAGCCTTGAATGCGTTCGATCGATCCGATGAAGAGATGGCCCGGGAAATCATCGCCGACCATCGCGCGTTCGAGGACGAGTTCGAGGGGAGCTTGCGGCGGTTGATCACCTATATCATGGAGGATTCCCGGAACATCGGTTTCGCCGTCAACACGGTATTGGCCATCAAGGCCTTGGAGCGTGTTGGCGCCCATGCGCAGAACCTTGCCGAGTATGTCATTTTTCAGGTGAAAGGAAAGGACGTCAGGCACCAAGGTCCATGATGCCCCGTCGCGTACCGTAGGTGGCCGCCGGCTGGATATGTCGGCGGCGACACGGTATAGTCTCCGGCTGAAGCACAACCCGTTCCGAACCGGAGCATGTTTCTGATCCCCATCATTCAGCGATAGCGCAAACATTGCTTTTTCGGCGCCAAGGTCCGTCCGGATTCGCTAGCGCGTCAAAACATACCCATGCCAAAATCGAAAACTTTACCGAGCTTCGTTTCCAAGCGAGGGCTGATCGCTTCGCGACGTCTCGCGCCCTTCCGTTTCGGCTTGAGTGCTATGGCCGCAGCCGCTGCGTTCGCTCTGTACGGATGTGCCGGCACGCGGGAGGTTGCGATCGATTATCCCGAGGCGGAAGCGGCAGAGCTTCGCGCTTTGCCCGGCACGGCGACGGTGCAGGGCGATGATTTCTACGTTCAATTGATTTCCGAATTCGAATTCGCGCGCGATCCGAACCACGGAATGCGATGCCGGGACCTCGGAGTCAACTACGAGAAGGGCAGCGCATCGGCGGCGCTTTTGTTCCAGATCCGAAATGACGCGCTCAAGCTTTACCGGGAAGTGCCGGCACTCGTTTATCAAACGGCGGCGGGCGAATGCAGCTTTACTTTCAACGCGAAAAAGGTCTATCTAACGCCTTGGATTCGGCTCGATATGGCCGAAGATACCCAAATCGACTTCAGCTTGGTCAACAGCTTGAACAGCGATATCGATTTCGCGAAGCTGGCCAGCGATGTCGGCGCCGCGAGCGGCCTGTTGGCGCTCACCGGGGCGGGGGCCGGCGTGGCGCTCATTGGGCAGATCGCTTCGGGTTGGATGGTGGGCAACGAGACCTGGTCTGCACAACAGCCGCAGCAAGATTCATCGGGGAATCGAAGCCGGCGCGAGACGCATTCGCTCCCGGCGGTCGTCACCTTGAACAACCAAGGCGGCGGCGTCGTCAATAAAATCCGATTCGCCATTCGCGAGGTTTCGGACAATCCGGTCAGTTTCCTGGGAGGCGACGCGAAGGTTTTGGGAGAGGTCAGCGTCCGCGGCGTCTTGCGTCCGTCGCTTCTGATGAAGATCAATCCCGACGGGTTGCCGGATGCGAGAGACCTTTCCCTTGAAGAGCTTTGGCGTTCGAAAATGCAGGGAGCATCGGCTGACGGGACCTTATTGAGTTACATCACCGAGGCGGAGCATCCCGATCGCCCGAATCTTCAGCCGAACTGGGCCGATTACAAGGACGTCGAGAGCAATTGCCGTAAGCTCAAGGTCGTCATGAAGGATCTCGGTTTCAACAAATTCGACCGCAATGCCGTGCTCTATTACTTTCTGGACAAGAGCGCCGATTGGAAGAATTACAACCTGCCGGGGCAACAAATCCTGAGCGGAGGAATTTCCCACAGCCAGTTGCAGCAATATCGGGCCAGGAACTTCGGCGGATGCTTGGTTCCGGAGGATTACGAAACGATGAAGAAACTGGGGTTGCCGGTCAATTCGGAGGAGGATTGGCGAGGGATCTTAGGGCAAACCCAAGAGAAAGAGAGCTATTTCTCCGCCGTTCGTTCCGTGGAACGCCAGCTCGTCGCGGCGATGACGAACGCCGACCCGGCGGTCGCTGAACGCCAATTATTCCCTTTGATCTCGACGGACGAAAAGGGGACGGGTACCGTATTGCTGCAAAACCATCTCGCGAATTTCGGGCTCGAACAGATATTGAATGTCGCCGTCGTGCCGGGGACGGGAATCGTGGTAACCGCGGCACAATTGGCCCAGGTTTTTGCACTGCTCCAAATCGAAGCCTTGAGTTGCGCTCGGCCGGCATTCGAGCAAGGGAGATCGCTCAAGAACTCGGCCATCATGCTGTTTACGACGAAAAACGGCAGTCCTTTGGCCAAGGGCGGAGCCCTGGAGTTCGAGTTCGACGGCGGCAAGATCAAGCGCATCGCTTTTCAGCATCCTGCTTTTCGCGACTATTTACAAAACCTGCGCGATTATCCCGAGTTGGGCGGCTGCAAAGTCGATGCCGCGCTTGTGGAGCGGCTAAACTGAATAGCCCTGAGGCGATCAAGCCGACAACGCTAGATGCTCGAGAATCGATTTCTCGAAGCTCTTCGGGGCGCTCGGGAAGTTCGCGCTCGAACGCGAATTCGGCCGCCGATCTACTCCCGGCTGCGCCGCATTCGGACAGCCCGGCCGAAAACGGGGCCAAAACGCCGTCTCGGGTTCCAAGCCATTGGAATGCGGAGACGGCGTGTTTTTAGCCGTCAAACGTGACGGGCACGCCGCGGCGGAAAACTCGATTGGCTTTCCGAGCGAGGGCGCGCCTCGTTTACCCGGATATTGCGTCCCTTGAGATCGGCACCGTCTAGCTGCTTGATAGCCTGTTCAGCGCTAGCCTTATCCGACATCTCTACAAACCCGAAGCCCTTGGAGCGACCAGTAAGTTTATCCATCACGACATTCGCGCTGGTAACCTCGCCAAAGCGTTCGAAAGCTTGACGCAATTCCTCGCTGGTGACTTGATAGGACAAATTGCCGACGTAGATATTCATCGAAAACACCTGTTCATCACTTCGTGCCATTTCCTTACTAAATACATCAGCTGCTTAACGAATGGCACTAAGATCAAGAACTGATGATCGACTCCCTCTACGGAGCCAAATTGGTGGCCTAAACACCCATCCATACCCGGTAATGGAGGAAGGTTGAACATATCCCGAGATTCCATAAGCTTCAAAGGGAAGTTGTCCGATGTCAATAACTCAGCGACCATTTCTGGTTTTTCAAGAACAGTTCGACCGTTTCCCGGTCGGGAATGCCTGGTCGCGCGCCCGCCTTGGTACAGCAGAGGGCGCCGACGGCACTGGCGTATCGCACGATATCCTGCCAATCCTGACCGCTTGCGAGGGCGGCTGCGAATGCACCGTGAAAGGCATCGCCGGCTCCGGTGGTGTCGACGGCCTTGACCGGAAAAGCCGGAAGACTTCCCGACTCGGCACCTTTCTTCCAGATCAGCCCGCGTTCGCCCAAGGTAATGACAACGGCGGGCGAGCGTTCGGCTAGGCGATTCAACGCTCGTTCGGGATCATCGGCATTCAGCCATTGTCGCGCGAACTTTTCCGAACACACCAGAAAGTCCACCGAGAACATCAACGCTTCGGTTCCCTTGTTGAGAGAGCCGGCATCGAGAACGGTGGGGGTGTTTCTGGACTTCGCCCAGGCGCACAAAGGCTCGGAAAGGAGGGGCTCGTGTCCGTCAAACAGGACGACTTCCGGCGATACGTCCGAAAAATCGATGCTGTTCGCCGGCAGCGGCTCGGTGGCGCCCTTGTAATTGACCAGAGCCCGCTTGCCGTCCGGCTTTATCAGGATCGCCGACAAAGGCGTGGGCATCGTGCCGCGCGCGATGAGATCCGTAGATACATTCTCCCGCTGCAATTCCTCGAAATGGATTTGCCCGTAAGTGTCGTTTCCCAAATAACCCGCAAAAGCCGCTTTGTAGCCCAGCCGGGCTACGGTTACGGCCGCGTTTGCGGCAGGGCCGCCGCCGCAGGAAATCAAAGCGTCGGCGAAGATTTTCTCGTCCGCTTCGGGGTGGTGAGGCACCGAAAATATCAGATCATAGGATGCGTGTCCGACGCACAAAACCTGAATGCCATGGTTTTCTATCTTGGAGGAGGGAGTGTTCATCCTTGTGAAGCTCATCCTATCTACCGAGTGAAGCTGAATCCTATTTTTCCAAACCGATGAAGTTCCACAAGCGCTCCATGGCAGACGGCTGGTAGACCAGATCTTTCGCTTGGCCGGGCACGCCCTGGGCATAATTGAATGCGTAGACGCGTGCCGCATCGTCGGCCAATTCCTTCATATCCAGCTTACGGTAGGCTTGCTCCATGATCTGCAAGGCCACAGGCACGGCCGGAGTGCGCTGAAAGTCGCGAATGATTTCGGCGCAGCGCCTGGCCGCTGCGACATAAGCCCCTCGCCGCATGTAAAAGTCGGCAACGTGAACCTCGTACATGGCCAAATTGTTTCTTAACGACACCATGCGTTGCTTGGCGTCGTCCACATAGCGGCTTTTGGGAAACTTGGCGATCAGTTCTTCGAATTCTCGGTAGGCATCGCGAGCCGAGCCGGGGTCGCGCTGGGATGAATCCGTCGGCAGGAAGCGATCAACAAAGCTGATGTCTCGGTTATAATTCACCAAGCCCCTGAGATAATAGGCGTAATCGACATTGGGATGAGTCGGATTGAGCTTGATGAAGCGGTCGGTGGCGGCGAGGGCGGAATCGGGCTCGTCGTTTTTGTAGTAAGCGTAAGCGATGTCGAGTTGCGCCTGAGTCGCGTATTTACCGAACGGATAACGAGCTTCCAGTTTCTCGTATAATTTCACCGCCTTCTCGTAACGTTTTTCCGTCAGCGCTTTTTTCGCCTCGGTGTAAAACTGCTCCGCGGTCCAGTCGGCGTATTCATCCTTTTCTTCGCGCGTAGTAGAGCAGCCGAATAGCAGTGCAGCAAAGGCCAATGGCCAGATAACAAGGCGCGCAGGCCGAAAAAAAACAAAAAAAGACGACATGATTGGAACGACGAGCTGAACGCCCGCAGTATACCTTGAATTTTCGATTCCATAGAAGTGAATTCCACCCACGTTTTTACCGCCGAAATTCCACCATACCTGGCCGGTCGTCGCCTCGATCAAGCCCTGAGCGAGCTGTTTCCGGATTTTTCCAGGAGTCGCCTGCAAGTCTGGATCAAGAGCGGATCGGTCCGGATCGATGGGGCCGTTCTGCCTCCAAAGCACCGACTTTTGGGCGGGGAGCGGGTGGTTCTGCGTGCCGAGGTGGAGGAGACCCAGACCGTCGAGGCTCAGGATATCCCGCTCGCGATCGTTTACGAGGATGAAGCGATTCTGGTCATCGACAAGCCCGCGGGTCTGGTCGTGCACCCGGCGGCGGGGCATCGCGACGGAACCCTGCAGAATGCGCTGCTGCATCACTGGCCGGTGCTGGCCGGAATCCCGCGCTGCGGCATCGTCCATAGGCTGGACAAGGACACCAGCGGACTATTGATGGCCGCCAAGACTTTGTCCGCCCACAAATCGCTGGTGGACCAGCTTCAGGCACGGACCGTGCATCGGGAATACCTGGCCTTGGTGCAGGGTGCTGTGACGGCCGGCGGAACGGTGGACGAGCCCATCGGCCGGCACCGCACCGACCGGAAGCGGTTCGCCGTCCGCGAAGAAGGCAAGCCCGCCATCAGCCATTACCGCGTCGCCGAGCGCTTCCCCCATCACACCTTGCTGCGGATTAAACTTGAAACCGGGCGGACCCATCAAATCCGCGTCCATATGGCCTATATCCACCATCCGTTGGTCGGTGATCCGGTTTACGGCGGCCGGCTCAAGATACCGGCCGGGGCGAGCGAAGCGCAGATCAGAACCATCCGGGATTTCAAGAGACAAGCCCTGCATGCCGAAAAGCTCGGGATCATTCACCCGGCGACCCGTGAGTACATGGAATGGCAGTCGCCGCTTCCTAGGGATTTTTCCGATCTTCTCGCGGTGTTGAGAGAACAGGCATGAACCGATTCTGGATCGAACCGGATTGGCCCGCAGCGCCCGGCGTTCGGGCCGCGAGCACCTTGCGCCGGGGCGGGGTCAGTGGAGGTCCTTATCGGAGCTTCAATCTCGGCGCCCATGTCGGGGACGATCCCGGCCGGGTTACGGAAAACCGGCGTCGCCTCCGGGCCGCCTTGAATCTACCCGCGGAACCGGTCTGGTTGAATCAAGTACACGGAAAACAAGTTATTCAGGCGGACGTATCGGCCGAACGGAACGCGGATGCGGCTTTTACCCGGCGCCCCGGCGTCGTTTGCGCGGTCATGACGGCGGATTGCCTTCCCGTGCTGCTGTGTTCGAAGGAGGGCGATCGCGTGGCGGCGGTGCACGCCGGGTGGAAAGGGCTCGCGGCGGGCGTTATCGAAGCCGCCGTGGAATCGCTGAAAGGCGTCGATTTGCTGGCGTGGCTTGGACCTGCCATTGGTCCGGATGCGTTCGAGGTGGGCAACGAGGTTCGAGAAACCTTCATCCGAAAGAAGTCGGCGTTCGCGGCCGCGTTTCGAGAAACGGAAAACGCGAAATGGCTGGCGGACCTTTATCATCTCGCTCGCATCGTGTTGAACGATGCCGGCATTTCGGCCATTTACGGCGGCGGTTTTTGTACCTTCAGCAATGCCGCGGATTTTTTCTCCTATCGCCGCGACCGTACAACGGGCCGCATGGCTACGTTGATCTGGCGCGAAAAATACAAATAAAACATGAATCTTCTCCTCTGGATAATTGCTTTTACGTTGATCGGCGGCGTCTTGAGCGTCATCGCGGCATCGCTGTTTCTAATGATTCCCGACCGTCATCATCCCCGGATATTGCCTCACGGCATCAGTTTCGCGCTGGGAGCGCTATTGGGCGTGGCTTTTCTGGATCTTTTGCCCCATGCCATCGAAACGGTCGGCGCGGAGCGGTCGGAGACGGTTTTCGCCGCCGTTCTGCTGGGGATATTGGCTTTGTTTTTGTTGGAAAAGCTGCTGCTCTGGCGGCATTGCCACGCCGGCGACTGCGAGGCCCATACCGACGAGCACTTTCATCAGCCCGCCGGTACGCTCATCGTATTGGGCGACGGAATCCACAATTTCGTGGACGGCGTGCTGATCGCCGCGGCTTTTCTCACCGATGTGCACTTAGGAGTAGTCACCAGCCTGGCCGTTTTCGCCCACGAAATTCCGCAGGAGGTGGGAGATTTCGCGATTCTCCTGAAAAGCGGTTACAGTCGTCCGAAGGCCTTGCTTTACAATTTGCTGTCCAGCCTGGCGACCCTGCTAGGCGGGGTTCTGGCTTATTACAGCCTGGAAAATTTGCGCGAAGTCTTGCCTTACTTCCTCGCCTTGGCGGCGTCGAGCTTTGTCTACGTGGCGGTCGCGGACCTCATTCCCAGTTTGCACGAGCGCACCAATGCCACCGCTGCCCTGCAACAAATCGCCATGATCAGTGCCGGGGTGTTGCTGATTTTTTCGGCACACGCCTATAGCGAGGAATTTCATAAAGGAAGCTCTGAACAAGTTGATTCCGTTCACGGTTCGACAAGCTCACCACGAACGGAATCAATGCGTTACCGTTCGCCCTGAGCCTGTCGAAGGACTTGATCAAAGCTTCCTAAAGATCATCCCCCTGAAACCGTTTCGTCAAGATGTCCGGCCGACGTCCTCTAGGGTATCGGCCCAGCCCTCATTTCATCGAAGCACGCAGTTGTGCCACGAGTTCCCGTAAGGCTTTGCCGCGGTGGCTCAGACGGTTTTTTTCGTCAGGCGTTAGCTCGGCCGAGGTGCAGTTTTTTTCCGGCACGAAAAACAGGGGGTCGTAACCGAAGCCCCCGCTGCCGCGCGGTTCGCTCAGGATGCCCCCTTCCCACACGCCTTGTCCGATCAAGGGGCTCGGGTCTTTAGCGTGGCGCAGAAAGACCATGACGCAACGGAATCGGGCTGTCCGCTCGGCGTCCGGAATCTTTTCCAATTCCCGGAGCAGTTTGGCATTGTTGTCGGCGTCGCTTCCGCCGGGGCCCGCGTAACGGGCCGAGACAACGCCGGGCGCGCCGTCCAAGGCGTCGACTTCCAGTCCGGAGTCGTCCGCCATGGCGGGCAGGCCGGACAGCTGACTGGCGTGTCGGGCTTTCAGAATCGCATTCTCGATGAAGGTCAACCCGACTTCTTCGATATCCGGGACTTGGAAAGCGGATTGCGGTATGATCTCTATGTCATCGTTTGCTAATATGGCTTGGATTTCGCGGATCTTTCCGGGATTATTGCTGGCGAGCAGGATTTTTTTCATAGTCGGCGTGTCTCACGATGGCGGGCCGAACCGCCGTCCTGGATAGCGGCGTTTAAGGCTATGCCGGCTGTTCGTCGAGCAGGCGGCGTCACAAACAATAACAATCTCAGAGGAGCAAAAGATATGAGCCAAATCTTGAACGAAGTTCTCAGCGCCAATCAAGCGTATGCGGGGAGCTTCAATAAAGGTCATCTGCCTTTGCCCCCCGGGCGGCATTTCGCGATCCTGACTTGTATGGACGCCCGTCTGGATCCGGCCAAGTACGCGGGACTTTCCGAAGGAGATGCCCACGTGATCCGCAATGCCGGTGGGCGCGCCAGCGACGACGCGATCCGTTCCTTGGTGATCTCCTACAAGCTGCTCGGCACCCGCGAGTGGTTCGTGATTCACCACACCGATTGCGGCATGGAACTGTTCACCAACGAGATCATGGGAGACCTGCTGAGCAGCAGCCTCGAAACCGCCACCATCGACGCCAGCGGCTGGCACGATGTCGGCAAGGGACCGGGATCGACCGAAGGCAAATATATCAATTGGCTGACTATCAAGAACCAGGAACAGAGCGTCGTCGAGGACGTGGGACGGATTCGCAACCATGTACTGGTGCCCAAGACCATTCCAATCTACGGGTTCATCTACGACGTCAAGACGGGCAAGCTGGTAGAAGTGCCGGATGCCATGGCTGTCGGGCGTCCGCTTTAAGGTTTTCAAGGAGGGGTTGAGGCAAAGCCGGCTTCAGCCGGCTTTGCAGTTTTCGAGTGCGGCCCGCTGGTGAGCGAGTAATTCTTTGATCCCTTTCCCAGCCAGATCGAGCATGGCGTCGAGTTCCTCTCGACGAAACGCATGACCTTCCGCGGTGCCTTGAATCTCCACGTAGGCACCGGCCTCGTTCATGACAACGTTCATGTCGGTTTCCGCTTCGCAGTCCTCGTAATAATCCAGATCCAGCACGGGCACGCCCTTGTAGATGCCGACCGATACCGACGCGATTTGCCCATGGATGGGGCTGATCCGGAGCTTTTTTTGCTTCATCAGGTTGCGGATGGCCAGGGAAAGGGCGACATAGCCGCCGGTGATGGAAGCCGTTCGGGTGCCGCCGTCGGCCTGGATTACGTCGCAGTCGATGGTGACGGTCCGCTCACCCAGGGCCTCTAGGTTCATCGCCGCCCGCAACGAGCGTCCGATCAGCCGCTGGATTTCCATGGTACGGCCGCCTTGTTTGCCCTTGGACGCCTCCCGTCCCATGCGCTCATGGGTGGAGCGTGGCAACATGCCGTATTCCGCCGTGATCCACCCACTGCCCTTACCTTTCAGAAAGGGCGGCACTTTTTCTTCGATGCTGGCCGTGCAGATCACGCGGGTATCGCCGAATTCGACGAGCACCGAGCCTTCCGCGTGTTTCGTGTAGTTACAGGTCAACGCAATCTTTCGCAATTCATCCGGCTGGCGTCCGCTCGGTCTCATGGTATTGCTCACTCTTCGAAAATCGGGGCAGTATACCCGAATTCAGATACCCTTGCTTTTCACCGGCTATCCCGAACAAAGGCAACGATCATTGTTCATGAACACTACACGGTTCGTATATCTGCTTGGTTTCGCGCTCCTGTTCCTGATCGCGCCCGCGGCTTATCAGGTCGATAGAATAGCTCAGTCGCTCCCGATCATGGACGGGGATATCAGGCTGCCCGGACTTTCCTTCAAAGCCGAGGTGGCGGCGGATGAATTCGGAATTTCTTCGGTCCAGGCCGCAACGCGGGAGGATGCGTTGCGTGTGCTGGGCTATCTTCACGCGCGCGATCGGCTTTTTCAAATGGATTTGATGCGCCGCAAGACGGCCGGACGATTGGCCGAAATTTTCGGAAAAGAAGCTGTGAACCTGGACAGACGGCAGAGGATTTACCAATTCGAGCGTGCTGCCGAGAACGCCGTGGGCCGGCTGCCTCAGGATCAACGCAGCGTGCTGCAGGCCTATGCGGAGGGCGTGAACGCGTTTATCGTGCGGGCTAAGGCCTTGCCGTTCGAATTCCGCTTTCTGGGATATCACCCGGATGCCTGGCGGCCGGAGGACAGTATGCTAGTCGCGTTGAACATGTTTCAGATCCTGAACGGAAACGATGGCGATGAGCGAGCCCTCACGCTGATGGAGCATTATCTTCCGCCGGAGGTGACGGCTTTTCTAACGCCCGATACCGATCCGTACACTACGGTGCTTTTGGGCGGCGCGGATTCGCATCGTCCGGTGCGACAGGTGCCGGTAAAATCGATCGCGGGCTTGATCGAAGAGGCCGGAAGCCGGATTTTCGGCGCTGCCGTCGAGCCCGAGGCGCCTAGCATCGGTTCGAATAACTGGGCGGTAGGCGGCGCCAAGACGGGCGACGGGCGCGCCATTGTCGCGAACGATATGCACTTGGGACTCTCGGTGCCGAACATCTGGTACCGCGTCCGTCTGCTCTACGGCGACACGGACTTGTCTGGCGTTACCCTGCCGGGGGTGCCGCTGGTCGTCGTCGGCAGCAACCGTCATGTGGCCTGGGGATTCACCAACGTCGACGCAGATTTACTGGATTTGGTCCGTATCGAACTCGATCCCGCCGATCCCGGCCGATACCGGACGCCCGACGGCTGGCAGCCGTTCGAGACCCGGACCGAGACTATTGTCGTGAAGGACGGCGAACCCGAAACCATCGAGCTGAAGCGTACGATTTGGGGGCCGATCGCGCCCGAGCCGCTGCTCGGGCAGCCGGTGGCGGTGCGCTGGACCGCGCTGGACCCGCAGGCCGTGAATTTGGGCCTGCTGGCTATGGATCGCGTCAAAACGCTGAATGAGGCGATGGCCGTGATGAACCGCGCCGGCGCGCCGCCCCAGAATGTCGTTCTGGCGGACGATGCGGGACACATCGCCTGGACTTATATGGGTTTTTTCCCGAAGCGGCTGGGTTTCGACGGCAGCATCAGCGTTTCCTGGGCGGACGGACGCGCTCGTTGGGACGGCTTCATTCCGCCCGACGAACTGCCGCGGGTGATCGATCCGGACGAAGGGTTTCTCGTGACCGCCAACAATCGTACCTTGGGCAAGGAATACCCATATGTGATCGGCCACAATTTTTCCTACGGTTATCGGGCTTACCGCATCGCCGAGAGGCTTAGGGAAATGAACGGGATTTCGGAACAGGACATGCTCGCTTTACAGCTCGATACGGTCAGCGATTTCTATGAATTCTATCGCCGTTTGGCCTTGTCGGTTCTGAACGGCGGACCGGAAGACGCAGGTTTGGCGGAGGCGAAGCGCGCGATCGAACGCTGGAACGGCCGCTTCGATGCCGATAGCACCGGTATCGCGGTGCTGGTCGAATGGCGCCGAAGTCTCGCAAAGGCCGTGTTCGGTCCTCTGCTGAGCCGGTGCGCGGCCGCCGATCCGGGGTTCGCCTATGCCTGGCGCGAGCAAGAAACGCCGCTTCGCACGCTGCTCGAAGAACAATCTCCACAAACGCTGCCGGATCGGCAGTACGCCGATTGGCACGGTTTTCTACTTGAAACGCTCCGCCGCAGCACCGAGGGGCTCAAGCGGCGGAATGGCATGGAGCAATTGGACCATCTGACCTGGGGCCAGATCAACCGGGTCCATTTGAGTCATCCGTTCAGCCGGTCTTTCGCGTTCGCTGGTTGGATTCTGGACATGCCCGAGGAGCCTGCAAGCGGCTGCCAAAGCTTCTGCGTGCGGGTGTTGTTCGACGGTCACGGTGCCAGCGAGCGCATGGTGGTGTCGCCGAACCATGCCGAGGAGGGTATTCTCCACATGCCGGGCGGCCAATCGGGACACCCATTCTCCGTGAATTACCGCGATCAGCAGGACGCTTGGCTCAAAGGAGTCGCGCTGCCGTTTTTGCCGGGCAACGCCAAGCATAGGTTGATCTTTAATCCCGTGAACCAAAGAAAATAGCAGGAATCGAAGGCGAAAGATCGCCTTTATCAAAAGGCATAGCCGAAGCCGATGCCCAGGCCGAGCGACGTCCAATTAACTTCATTCAGCCGTGTGCCGGCGGAAACACCGTTACTGAAAAACACCTTGTCCTTTCCCGGATCGGCTCGCCAACGCTGATAGTCGGCGGTAACCTCCAGCGCCCAGCCCTTGGCGCTGCGGTAACGGGCGCCGGCCAGCGCGGTGACGCCAGTGCCGTCGGCGTTGTGCACGAAGCTTCTGGGGTGCATGAAGTCCTCCCGCAAATTCCAGTCTGCCTGCGCATGATAGCTTGCCCAGTGGTGGGCGATTTCGCCGAACAGGTCGATCCGGTCCAGAATGGATGTCTGCAATCCCAGACCCAGCCAGGGGCCGTGCCATTGGGTCTCGTAGCGGCTGTCCAGGTGGTCGCTGCGCGTTCCCGATGAGAGGGGAAAACCGAAATCCGAGACCGTTTGATGGAAGTTGTGCGCTCTCAAGCTCTGTTCGTGATAGGAATAGCCGGCTAGCGGCGTTACGCTGAACAGAGGGTGGCGGGTGTCGCCGCCGAAACCGAAACGGTAGCCTATGCCCAACGCAGCGTCGAACACGTACCCACGATCCGCCTGGTTGTTGGAGCGGGAAAATTCCAGGGTACGATTGTCGCCCAAATAATCGGAATCCTGGTTGTCTCCTTCTAGTATCCAGCCATAGCCCAGCAGCCCCTGGAGTCGCCAGCCAGCCGGAGAAGTCAAGCTGAAATCGCCCTTGAGTCGGACAATGTCCAGGTCCTTCCATTGCAGCTCCGAAAGGATATTGGGCGAACCGCCCGGCGCCGCGATGTTCCAGTCGAGATTATCCTGCCGATAGCCCGAGTGCAGGAAGAAATCCGCCTGATAACGGTAAAGCGGCGAGCCTTGGCGTCCCAGAGAGCCCGGCCGGGGCGGTTCGGCAGCCGTCTTGTTCAGTGTTTCGGCCGCCGGTTTGGGAGCGGTCGACGGTCCTCCCGGATCGAAGATCGCCATTTCCATGGCCGGGCCGCCGTCCGTCGGGATGTGCAAGCGTTCCGGGCGCTCTCGCCAGGGCGGCGAAGCAAGGCCGGAGTCATCCGCGGCCTGGCTGAACACATGCAAGTTCGCCATCAATCGATCCGGTGACGGAGTAGGATCGGCCAAAGCATTTTCGCCGGACAGGAGTACAGTCAAGCCCAAGGCTCGCCATCCTAACCGGAGCGGTATTCTGATCATCATCGTCTGTCCCTGTGAGCCAGTGCTTGGTGGAACGGCTCCGCTGAAATCACATACAGGTGCGTGAGGTCGCCGGCCTCGCCGCGCCCGGTCAGCCGGGGATTTTCGATGGTGGCGGCCAGCCAGCGGCCGTGCAGCCGGGTGTGGTTTACCATCACCGGCAGGCGCTGGCGGTTCCTGACCTGCACCGAAGTGACGTACAGCTCGCCTTTCCGCCAGCTTTGCACGGGCGTGGCATCCACGCCGGCTTCTGCCAGCAATGGCGCCTTCTGCCCGGTGGCCAGAGGCTCCATCCTGAGCCCTTCCGGGACTTCGGAGGGTGCGATAGGCTGGTGTACCGCCTTGGCGGCAAAGCGGGTCAGCTCGGCATAGGTCCGTTTGATATCGGGTTCCGCTCCGTTGCGGCCTTGTTTGCCGGTTGCGTCCGGGACGCGCAACCTCACCCGCGGATGCTTGGGATGCGGGTTGGGCGGCTGTGCCCAGGGACGGTCGTCCGTGCCTTCCGGATCATGTTTGTCGAAATAGTATTCATAGGCACCATCGCCGTTGTCGAAATAGGGATGGCGGGACAGCGCCGGAGCCACCCGGTCGCTGACCGTCTGGGCTTCCTGCGGTGCCATCACGATATGCGGAGTAATGAGTAGCACCATCTCGGTCTTCCTGCGGTCGCGGACCTCCTTGCTGAACAGCGCGCCCAAATAGGGGATGTCGCCGAGCAGGGGCACCTTTTGTATATCATTGCTGACGGTGGTCCGGATCATGCCGCCGATGGCGATGGTCATGCCGTCCTTGGCGACGACGGTGGCGGACAGATTGGCCGTGCTGACCGTATCGATGGCGAATTCCGTAATGTTCCCCCGGCCGTCCGAGATCGGCAGAGCGGTGCTCTTGGGCAGAACGGAGGAGGTATCCTGCTGTACCGTCAAGGTGATGGTACGGTCGGCGTTGATTTTAGGCAGGATGCGCAGGGTATTGCCTACATTACGCAGTTCGGTGGTGAGGTCCACCGTGGTGACGGCGGCGCCGGTGGCGGGCGTCACGGTATTGGAACTCACATCGGTGATCAACACCCGCTCTTCGCCGATGAAGATTTGTGCTGGCCGGTTGTTGGAAGCCATCAGAAGGGGGGTGGCGAGGACGTCGACGCGGTTGTCCTTTTGTAGAAGCTCGATATTGGCTTTCACATGGTCATCGATGAATTTATAGACCAGAGTGGGACCGGTCAGCCCCGCGGCGAAATTGCCGAGTCCGAAAGAGGTTTTGCCGTCGTCGAACCTTACGTCGAACAAGGAGTGGAAGGAATCTCCCAGGGTCAGATCGAGGATTTTCATTTCCAGGAGCACTTCGGAGGTCGGTCGATCCATTTGCTCGATGAGCTTGGCGATGTTATCCATCGCATCGAGATCACTGGTGCGCACCGCCACCGTATTCTGATCAGGGATGACGACGATGTAGATGTCCTGCTCCTGCCGGCTGATGCCTCTGAGTTGCTCCGAAGTGGCCTCGCTGGCTTGTCCCAAACGCTGCTCCAGGACGTCGATCTGATCTACCGTGAGCTTTTCGTCGAGCATTCGCCGGGATTCGCTGCCCCCGCTTCCCGAAGTTTGGGTTTGCCCCGCCGAAAAATCGTTTCCGGTTTGTCGGGAAAATTGTCCGGTGTTCCCGCTTTGGCCGCCTAATCCTCCTACCCCGCCGGCCAGTGTGGCCAGGGTGTCGCCGGATTGAGCCTGGGAATACCTGACCCGCTGGCCGTACAGGTTACGAATGGCGGAGCCGACGCTGACGGGGTTAGGATAAAGGAGCTGAAAAATGCGGGTCTTCTCCTCGCGGAATACCACCAGATCCTTCTGGTATTCCTCGGTGGTCATCAACCTGTAGACATCCGCGCCCGAATCGTACCGATACCAAAGCCCGCCGACTTTGCTGATGATTTCCATGGCCTGGCGCGCTGAGACGTCGTGCAGGTATAGGGTGACGCGCTTTTGTGCCGCTTCGTTGGTCGCGACAATGTTGAGCCCCGAAGCTTCGGCGATGATGCGAGCAACGTCCCTGATCTGGGCGTCCTTGAACTCCATATTGAGGATCTTCGCATCGGCCTTCCCCGCGATCGGCTGCGCCGGGGTGGCGAGAGACGAACAAGCAAGCGCCAGCGTCGAAAAAATGAGGATTGTTCTTTTCATCGCACGACGATTATTTCTTCCAACGTTCCCATCTTGACCATCAGGCTCAGGCGATCGATTTTTTCTATTTTCATGACGGTGTTCTGCCCTTGCCGATTCAGGCTGAGGGTGTCGCCTTCCCGCACCAGGTAAACGCCGGATCCCTGCACTTCGAGCAAGGCCAGTCCTCCGTTGACGATGCCTTTCAGGGCCAGCTCCGGCGTTTGCGCGTTTTGTAGCGGCGTGAATTGCGGCCCGCCCAAATTGCGGGCCTGTGCTTTCTGCTGCATGAAAGAGCTGATCTGGAACGGATCGGTACGAACCTGCGGGATAGGGGCCGGAGCGGGAACCTCCGCGACGGCCTGAGATTCCGGCTGCGGCGCCGGGTGGGGCGTGTCCAAGGACTGTTGCAAGGTTTGGTCGTGTTGTTCTATTTGTTCCAACAGCGTGGGCAACTCGTTCAGCAGCCTGCCGTAATCGGCTTTCGCGGCGGCGGCCAGCGATGGCAGGACAGCCAACAGTGTGGGAAGTGCGCGTTTCATGACTTAAGCTGACATCCCGAACAGTGCTTGGAAGAAGGCGTAATAGACGTAGCCGACCATGCCGCCGATCAGCAGGGTTAGCACCGGTTCGATCATCGCTGTCATTCGCTTAATCTGCAGCGCCAGTTCGCGCTGGTGATAAACACCCAGTTCCGCCATCACGCTGTCCAGCGAGCCGGTGCGCTCGCCGATGGCGGCCATTTGCGGTACCAGTTTCGGCAACAGCGGGCTGTCCAAGGCGCTGGCCAAGTCGCGCCCGGCCAAGATGCGCGCCTGGGCCTCCTTCAGCACGCCGGCGATGGCTTTGTTGGGGATCAAATCGGCGGTGATCTTCAGCGATTCCAGCAGGGTCACGCCGCTCTTGAGCAGACTGGAAAGCGACCAGGCGAGCTGGGTGACCGAGGCCGTCCGCAGGCTGTGGCCCACCTTGGGTAGCTTGAGCAGCGCGCGGTCTATCGCTAGCCTTCCGCGCGGCCGGCTATAGGCGAAGGCGAGCAGGACGATCGTTGCCAACAGCACGACAGCGATCAGCCAGCCCCATCGCTGGATGAGATTGGATAGATCGAGAAGGTTTTGGGTGGCGGACGGGAGGGCGTTGCCCTTGCGCTCCAGGAACTTGGCCATCTTGGGGATGACTCCGACCACCAGGAAGCCCGAGACGCCGACCGCGGCCAACACGACGATGGTGGGATACATCAGGGCGGTCAGCAAGTTACGTTTGATGTCCGCCTTGCGGTCAAGGTCTTGGGCGATCCGTTCCAGCGTCTGGTCCAATTCCCCGCTGGCTTCCGCACTCTTGACCAGTTGCACCGCCATGGCCGGAAAAATGCGAGGCTCCCGCGCCATGGCCTCGGACAGGCGTTCACCGCCGCGCACCGCCTGGCTCACCCGCCGTATGGCGGCGGCGAGCCGCCTGCTCTTGGCCAGCGTTTCGGCGGTGTCCAGTGCTTCCAGCAGGGTCAAGCCGGAGCGCAGCATCAGCGCCGCCTGCTGGAAGAAAAACACCCGATCGAAGGTCCCGACCGGCTCGAGTTCCCGAAGCTGCGTTAGCACGTCCTGGCTGGTGCGGGCAGGCATGGCGGCCGCGTCGCGCAGCGTCACCACGTATAGCCCTTTGCCGCGCAGGGCCTGGGCGGCGGCGCGCGGGCTGTCGGCCTCGATACTGCCGGATTGTTCCACGCCCTGAGTGTCCAGGGCGGCGTATTGGTAAATGGTCATGTGATTTGCGTCATATTCGATCAATTTTCGTAGGATGGGCAAAGGCCGACAGGCCGCGGTCATCGACGCGGCGTGGTTCGATGAGCAGGCTACGCGCTCATGTCGCACATTCCCTGTGCTGCGCCCTGCGGGCGGCTCCGCCGTGCAAATCCGCTTTCCTGCCGATTTGTGCCCATCCGACTTTCTGCGTTCGGTGGGTTACGACGCGCAACGAGAGCGTATCCGTGTTTCAACCTCATCAAGCAGCGCGTCTAACCTACCCTCTGCATTTTCGATTGCGACGGCCTGCCCACCGCCCGCAAAACCTCGCCCAGACTGGTGATGCCCGCCAGCAGCTTGTCACGGCCGTCGTCCCACAGAGCGACGTAATCCTGGGCGGCGGCAACCAACTGTCCTTCGTTGGCTCCCTCGGCGATCAACTGGGCCAGCGCCTCGTCGATCCACAGCGTTTCGAACAGGCCGATGCGGCCGCGATAACCGGTGCCGGTGCAGAGGGGGCAGCCCGCCGGTTCATAAAGTTCAAGCACGCTTGCGTCCACGCCGAGCAAGGCTTTTTCCGCCTCGTCCGCAATTCGGACCGTCTTGCAATGGGGACAGAGCCTACGTACCAGACGCTGGGCGATGACCGCCACCAGGGTAGAGGCGATGAGGAATCGCTCAGCGCCGATGTCATGCAACCGAGTGACAGCAGAAGGGGCGTTGTTGGTGTGCAGAGTGGAGAACACCATATGGCCGGTGAGGGCGGCCTTAAGTGCCACATCAGCGGTTTCCGGGTCGCGGATCTCGCCCAACATGATCACGTCCGGGTCGTGACGCAGAAATCCGCGCAAGGCCCCGGCAAAGCTCACCTTGCCGCCCACCTGCACCTGAGACACACCGTCGATGATGCGCTCGATGGGATCTTCCACCGTCAATACGTTGATTTCCGGCGAGACGATTTCCTGCAGGGCGGCATAGAGCGTGGTGGATTTGCCGCTGCCGGTGGGGCCGGTGATCAGCACCATACCATGGGGCCGGGCAATGGCCCGGCGAAAACGTGTTAGCGTCGCATCCCTCATGCCGAGGTGGGTGAGGGTCAGATCGGCGACGTCTTGCTCCAGCAGTCTGAGCGTGCCGCGTTCGCCCCAACGCGTCGGCATGGTGGCGACGCGGATGTCGAAAGCTCGGTCTTCCGCCACCCGATGGTTCATGGCGCCGTCCTGCGGCAGACGCTGCTCGGAGATATCCATGCCGGACAACACCTTGATGCGGCTCAACAGACTCGCGCCCTCTTCCGCATCGTAATCGGTGGGATAGTCGGTCAGCCGTCCGTCTATCCGAAAGCGCACCCTCATGCCATCCTTGCCCGGCTCGAAATGCACATCCGAGGCTCGACTCACGTAAGCTTGGCGAAGGATTTGGTCCAGTTCCGCTACCGGGTCGATCTCCGGCGCCGTGCCGTTTTCTTCCGCCACTTCCAGGCCCGATTGGCGCATCGCTTTGCGCAAGCGCGATTCGATGGCCAGCGGCGCGGCGATCGCCAAAGGCAGGGGTTGGCCGAGGATGCGGCCGATCTGCTCGGCGGCGAAACGATCGTCCGGGTCGGCGGTGACGAGCAGCCGCTCATTGCCCTGTCCCCGCACCGGGAGACAATGCCGCCGCTGCAATAAGGACGGCGGAATGCGCCGCATCAGCACCTCGTCGATCCGCAAGTCGCGGCTGCTGAGATATGGCAAGCCTTTCAGCTCGGCCAGCGCTTGATACAGGGCCTCCAAGGGAAAGCGTCCGTGCAAGGTGATGGTTTCCAACAAATCGCTCCGTTCGCGGCGGGCCTTGACGCGCAGTTCTGCCACCGTGTCCGCATCGATTAGTCCGGCCTCCAGGCCGGCGTTGATGAGAGTTCCGCTCGATACGGCCATGGCTTCAGTACCTTCCTCCGGCCTTGACCATCTCGTCGAAGGCGGCCGGGTTGCGCACCAGCCGCCGCGCCACTGCCTCGTCCAGCAACTTTTCCCGCACCCGCTCAGCCAGGGCGAAATCCAAAGTCTGCATGCCCAACGCCCGTCCCGATTCCATGGCCGAATAAATCTGCTGCGGCCGGTAATGGCGGATCAGGTTGGCCACTGCCGGGGTGACGATGAGGATTTCCAGCACCGGCACCCGCCCACCGGGCCTAGCCGGCAGAAGATACTGGGTCACTACCGCCCGCAGCACCATGGACAACTGCTGGCGGATGGCATCCTGCTCCTCGCCTGGGAACATGCCCACGAAGCGGTCGAGCACGCCCACGGCATCGCCGGTGTGCAGGGTGGAAAATACCAGGTGCCCGGTTTCCGCCGCCATGATGGCCGCGCGCATCGTTTCCAGGTCGCGTAGCTCGCCTACCAGGATCACATCCGGGTCTTCGCGCATGGCGGCGCGTACGGCCTCGGCGAAAGAGGGCACATCGGTGTGCAACTCCCGCTGATGCACCATTGCCCGGCGATTGACATGCACGAACTCGATGGGGTCCTCCACGGTGAGAATGTGGCAGGGGCGGTTCGCATTGATTTCGTTCAGCAGGCTCGCCAGCGTGGTGGACTTGCCGCTGCCGGTGACGCCGGAAATTAGCACCAGTCCGTCCTTGAGTTCGGCGAACCGATGCAGCACCGGCGGCAGGCGCAGCGATTCCAGGCTGTGGAAGCGGTTTTCCAGCCAGCGCGCGGCCACCGCCAGGCTGCCGCGCTCGTGGTAGAGATTGAGGCGGAAGCGCTCTCCCTCCGGTAGGGTATGGCTCAGGTCCAGGCTGCGCTGTTGTTCCAGCACCGTCCGCTGGGCGGGGTTGAGCAGAGATTCCACCAGGTGCCGGATGTCTTCGGCTGCCAAGGGTGCTTCGTCCTCTGGCCGCAGTGCGCCGTTGACGCGGTAAGTGGGCGCGCACCAGGCTGACAGGTGCAGATCGGACGCACCGTAATTGATGCAACGGCGCAGCAGGTTTTCGAAACGCTCTTTAGCTTCCGCCATCGCAATGAATCATCTTTGCGGGTTCCCCATATATGGCCATAGCGTAATCACAACGCCAGTACCAGCTCCGCGCGTAGCGGCCTGGGCTGGGCCGAAGTCTTCGGGTCCTGCGCCTTGCCGCCGTCGGCCTTGATGGAAAACCGGAGCACGTAGACCTCATGCCTGAGTTGGGGTAGCTCCTTAACGAAATTCCTGATATGGGGATAGTCGCCGCTCAGGGATAGGTTGCGCAGCGGACGGAAAGGGAACGGTCGCCCGCCCGTTTGCAAGTGGCCCAATTCCTCCTTGGTGGCGATGCCGAAGTCGGCAATGGAGCCCGTGTACGCGCCGGAATTATCGACGGTGACGTGTTTCGCGTTGGCCAGCGTCAGGATTTCCAGCATCAGGCCTTCTAGCTCCTGGGGCGAGTTTTCGTCCACGTGCTTCTTGATCAAGGCATCGAAGGATTGTCGCGCCTGTTCGAGCTTGGCGTTGGCGTCTTCCAGTTGTTTTTTCGCCGCTTCCGGATCGCCCGAATAACGGGGTGGCCGGGTGCCGTCGACCTTTTGTTCCAGGCCGCTCACTTCTTCTGTCAGAGCCTTGAGGTTGGCCATTTGCGGTTTGATGCGCCCTGCGTAGTAGAAAGTAGCCAACAGCACGACCGCCGCCAGGATCAGCAGCCCTTTTTCGCGATCTGTGATGCTCATCGGGTGACCTTTTTGCTGTCCGGCAGCAGGGTGAAACTGAAGCGGTGGCCGATCAGACCGAGCGGACCCTGGGTTTCGCTAGTGTCCAGGTCGCCCAGCTTGACACCGAATTTCTCGAGCTCCTCCGCCAAGGCGCGGGCGTAGCGGTAGACCGCTTCCACGTGCAAGGCGAAGCCTTGGATTTCCACCTGTTGCCAGCTGGCTTCCGTCACGCTGTCCAGTATCAATTCGTCGTTGGCCAAGTCGATCAGGGCGTCCAGCAGGGTTTCCAAATAATGCCTGCGTTGGCCCAGGGCGCGCTCATACAGGTCTTGGCGCAGGGTGAGGGTGTCCAGTTCCGCCTGCACCTCGGCCAAGCGCTTTTTCGCATCCTCTTCAGCGCGCCGGGACTGCTCGACGACGTTCTTCGCAGCTTCCAGTTCTTGTAGCCGATTGTTGAGGTTCCGGTGCTTTTCCATGAGCGCCCTTTCCCGAAACGCGTGATCAACTTCGAAACCTGCCATTGCCATTGTCACCAGGGCAGCCGCCGCGCCCATCCAGACCTTGGGACGCCGGTAAACGGGCGGCGGCGGCTTGCTGCCGGCCAAGCGTACGGCGGTTGCGGCTGGAACCATTCCCAAAGTATGTGCGGCACCCCCAGCCAGAGCCGCGATCACTGGTGCCGAAGCCTTGCACCCGGCCGGCACGGTCACTGGGCCCTGGGCCAGTTCTACGATGTCTCGCTTTAGCTCGGTCCGCAGCAGTTCCGTCAGTCCCGGACCCCAGGTGCGGTGGGCATGGACGGCCATGTGCCGGTCGTCGGGACGCAGCACCGGCTGGGTGAGCAGCAGCGCTTCGCCGGCGGACAGCGGCGCGTCGGTGAATTGGCGATATCCCAGTTGCGTCAGCGCCCCGTCTTTCTGGCGGTAACAGATGCCCAACAATGGATGTAACTCCAGCGCGACGGGCAAACCGGACAGCGCGGCCAACGGGGCGGAGGCACCCGCCAGCGGATAAATCCACAGTACGTGCAGCCCTGCACGCTCCAGCGCCTCGACCCAGCGAACCTTGATCACCGGACTGAGACCCGCGCACAGCCAAGCCGACTGGCCGGGATCCAGTCCCGGTCCCACCGCGGAGGGGTGCCAGCCGATGAGGATATCGGCATCGGTCATCTGCAATTCTTCCTGGAGGGCCAGGCATTCCTCCACCTGCTCTCGGCTGACGAAGCCCTGCTCGATGGCCGTTTCGCCGAAGCGGGCGGCGGCGCGCCCGCCGCGCGTGCGCAAGACCGCCTGCACCGAACGGTGTGCATCCAGCAACTGCCGCCGTTGGGCATCGTCGAGATAGCCCCGTCCGAACAGCAGGCTGCCGATGGACCATAGGGCGATCTGCTGGGCGAACAGGGGCTCCAGTTCCCAGCGGATCATGTTCATCATCTGCCCGGCGGCCAGGGGCTTGTTCGCCATCACCGGCAGCTCCAGCACGGCGGGAAGCATGCTGGCGGTGAGCAGGATCGCCTGTTTGGGAATACCGACGCCCTGCGCCTTGATCCCCGCGACCAGATCTTCCGCCACCGCTTCGAACTTGAGCGCGCGCGAGACGGCGGCTGCCTCGATCTCGAGGCGAGTCCCGTCCACGTCCCTAATCACCGCGGCCGTGGCGCTGCAACCGTCGGTGGCGATGGCCAGGATGCGGCGGAGGCGCGGCTTGAGGCGTTCCCGGAGGGCACCTAGTCGGGCTTTCAGTGGATTGGACGATGGCTGGAACTTCATTTTTATTCTTAGAGGACTTTCTCTCCGGCCGCCTCGTTATCGGGCGGGCGTCCCGCGGAAGCCAAGTTGAATCTCAGGCGCTCTCCGGGATTTCTTAGTTATCCCGGCCTTCATCGAATCACCAGTTCGCCGACGGGCGGACTCATGCCGGCGAAGGAGTTGATGTGCGCTGCGGCAGCCTTTCATTCCATTCGCCACTCGATCATCGGAAGGGTTGTGCGCGGCAGGAGCGCGATGGTTCTGGCCGGACCTATCGCCGCTGATGGATAAGCCTCGTTTTGATTTTGACAGGAACCGGAAGAACCGGAATGCTTGAATATGCCCACCGCCCGCATTCCCCAGGGAATCCATTGGCGCCCCGTCGACGGGAAGGTGAAGGTGACTTCTTTGCTCGCGCCGTCCGCTACAAAGCCGGAGGCCAGGGATTCCGGGTTGCTGGCAACCGACGCGATCGCACCATTGCTGGCATAGTAGATTCGCAAACACACAGTTGTGGCCGATAGAGGCAATGCCGTCCCGCTTCCATCGGCTGGATTTTGGAAGCGCACCCGAATCCCGCCGGTTAAATCGACATTGTGATCTCCTCGTTCTACCAGCACCGCAGTGGACACGGGATAATCGGCCGCGTAGCTTCCGCCCCCCGGTGCGCCGTCCGAACCCATGCTTTGCACGCTCAGCGTGTTGTCGAAGTCATCGGGCGTGGCGTCGTCGTCAATATCGGTGACGGCTACCCTCCAGCCGAAATCCGCGCCCGGTGCGTTCCCGCCGTTGCCCCAGCCGTCGCGGTAAATCATGCCGCCGCTTTCCGGCATGGCGTGCAGATAGGGGCCACGCCATCCCGTGCCCAGTTCGATCCATATATTGTCCGGAGAGTCGGTTTCGCAGTCAGATTTGGTCGTTTTCGTAACGTTGCTGCAGGCACCCATGACATTGAACGCCGAATCCTCGGTCCATGTTCCGCTGTTGCTCTCGCAGACGCTTTTGGAGATATAAGCCGGGTTCGAGCAGTACCCGCTTACGAACAGTTCGTTCAAGTTTCTCGGCAATCGTCCCATGTCCGCCACAAAGCCGCCGATGACCGCTTCTCCCCCGGCGCTTAAATTCGGATAGCCGATTATCGCTCGCCGAATATTTGCCAACCGGTTTCGCGTCTCTTCAAAACGCCTCTGATCATCTGCGTTGTCCACGAACGTCGTGGCCGCCAAGGCCAGCGAGGACAAGATGGCGACCACCAGCAGGAGTTCAAGAAGAGTGAAACCCGCTTGGCGGATGGCCGATTGCCT
This sequence comes from Methyloversatilis universalis, assembly GCA_020723665.1. Classification (GTDB taxonomy): domain Bacteria; phylum Pseudomonadota; class Gammaproteobacteria; order Methylococcales; family Methylococcaceae; genus Methylocaldum. Next base: position 272,013 of record DYIL01000001.1, on the reverse strand, counting down.
GAACTTAGTCACCTGCCCCGTCCTCGGGATGATTAATCCCTCGTGGTCTTCAAACGATTGCCGGCGATTTCCGCCGCGATCCAGAACTCTCTTCCCACTGGCTGGACCGAAGATGAAAACCAGATTCCGATGGCGAAGGCCATCATGAAAAGTTCTGACTGTATAACCCGGTAACCTCATGTTTTTCTTCTGATTAACAGTTTTAGAAAGAAGGCGGACGGTTGTTGACGCCCGCCTTTAAAGGCCCCCTACAGTAGACCTCGTACATTCCTGCCGCCTTCCCCGTTTATCTCGGAAAGCTCATCATTTCAGCAGGCACAGCGCCAGATCATCGCCGTTCGGGGCGCATTTATCGGCGGCGTTGACGCCCGCGTACCGGCCGTCCGGTCCCATGCTCACGATGCGGGCTCGCTCTCGTACGTATTCCTCTGCGCTGGCATAACCCGCGGGCAGCGCGTTTGGTGCTTGAAGATCGAACAGCAGATAAGGCCGGCCGTGGTGGTCATAAGCCTTGTCGCCGTCTTCGTCATCTTCGTCGCCATCATCGGGCGTAGTGCGCCAGTCCAGCAGACAGTTCTCGTTCTTTTCATTCTCTTCGCAGATGGCGTAGCTCCCTGGAATCACGGGCTGATGATCGAAAGGGTCGGCGACGCCGGGAACCACTAGCGAATTGCCGTTTACCGGGATTCCTGAACAACCATCCTGGCTTAATTCGTCACCGATATCGACATAGCCTTCCCCCGCGCGCGACAGATACGGACCGCGCCAGCCTCGCCCGGTGTCGATGTTCCAGGCGGTTTCGGCTTTGATGTCGTACAAGGCAGAAAAATCCGCCGGCGAAGCGGGCGTGGGGAAGTGCCCCGTATCCCGCCGAAACTGCAAAAGCGCCTGCTTTAACTGCTGCATCTCGTGGCGGGCGATCTGGATTTTGGCGGTTTCCTCGGCGTTGCTCAGTGACAGCGCTACACCTCCGGCGAGCGCCATCAGGATGGCGGTCACTACCATCAGCTCCAGCAGGGTGAAGCCCGCTTCGCACCCGTTTCGGATTCGTTTCACGCCCATTGCCTGTTTAGCGATCCGGTCGGTCATCGCGCTATCGGATCTCGTCGAGCCACTTGACCAACCGTTCCTTCCACTCGTCGAAGCGCGAATGCGTCTCGAAGCCGCTCACCAGGATGCCGGGGCCGTGTTTTTGCGAGTCGTAAACGTGGTAGCCGTACAGGGTCACCTTGTCGCCCGCTTCCAGCTCCCTGCCGGCGCGCTCGGCGACGGTTTTTTCCAGGTAAACGTCGAGCGGCTTGTTGTTCGGGGAAAGTACGTCCATTCCATCGGTGACTTCCGGCAGCGGCTTCACGCCCATCACTTCCAGGGAGTCCAGCAGATATTGGGCTTTCCTCGGCTTGGGCGACTGGGCGACGGTCGCCTCGAAGCGCACCAGATGGGGCGGAAGCTTCAGTAACACATTGGCCTGCGAGCCCAGGAGCTGGTCCGCCGCTTCGATCAATTGGTCCAGGTTGACCTGGGCGAAGGTGGGCGCTTCGGCGGTTTCCGCGAATGCGCAAGGCAGCCAGAGCAGGGCCAGCAATAGACCTGTCGGCGCCGATTTGGTCATGTGGTTGATCACGTCCGAACCTCTTTTCGTTGTCGCGAAGGGCGAATGCACGGGCGGACCCATCCGTCGATGGGCGACGAAAGCTCCCCAAGAGAGCACGTACGCCCCCTTCAAGCAGTCTCTCCAATTGCGGATAAAATTAAACCTAGAAACGGCAGTTGACCGCTTCGATGCGCCGGAAAAGTAGGATGCGGTGAGCGAAGCGAACCGCCCTTCGACCAGGCTCAGGACAGGCCCTTCGACTTCGCTCAGGACAGGCTTGCCAGCCGGCCGCCCCGCCCGCCGCACACTCGAGCACGTCCAACTGCCGTTTCTAGGTTAAAACGCCTTGGGTGCGTTGACCTTTCCCAACTGTTTTCCGGTTCTTCGATAACACCGCCATCCCGGCGAAAATCGACAGCGCCTTTATCCAAGGCGGAACGACGGCATCCCTGCCGTCGTTCCTATGGGTCCAGGCCCGATTCATCCTTTCAGGCCGTGAGGATCAGCTTAGGACTTCTGTCCCGTAGCTTCGGCGTACTCTTCGTCCAGGAAGTCGCCGCGTGGATCCACCACGGTGATAAAGCTGGCCTTGCCGGTAGCTGAAAGAGCGGTAAAACCGTTCGTCGGGTCAAAGTCGCTGTCGGTTCCGATCTTCACCAGCGCCAGATAGCGGTTGTACTTGTCCTTGGCCAGATCGCCATAGAATGGCGCAGAGGCACCCACCCGGTTGCCGGAACTGTCAGTGATCATGCTGGCATTGTTGCCCAGGCCCAGCACTGCCAGTACGTCGGTGGCAGCTGCACCTACCTTGGTGTTGTTAGCGCCGTTGGTACCGGGGTTCCAAACCTGGAGGACCAAGTCATTACCAGTGGGGTTTCCGTTGTTGTCCGTCAAAGAGACCACCCAGCCCCGGCCGCGATTGCCCGTGCTGCTTATCGGGAAATCGAAGCCACGTGGTGGGATGTCTAGCGCCGACAGATTGCCGGTGGGATAAGCGATTGGCGCCGCGGCGTTGAGCCCAGCTCCAAAATCCGCATCGGCCCTGGCGCCTGGCGTGCCGCCCGTGTTGCCGCTATCGGCACATGATGAAGCGAGACCATAGCGGAACTGGGTGATGCCCGCGTTACCCAGAGCCGTAGCGGAGTTGTCGGGGACCACGACGCGTGTGATTTTGTCGGCGAGCTTCTTGCCCATACCGCCGCCCACATTGGGTAAATCGGACGTGCCTCCGTAATCACTCGTATTGGTAGTGGTCATATCCGTGTTGGCGGGATCGGCGCAAACCAAAGTGTCCAGGTTGTTGGGCAGCACCTTGGCGGTCGCCTGATACGCCCGCACCATGGCGTCCACCGCCGCAATGGTGTTGGTGGCGCCGCCGCGGGCGGCTTGGGTGGTCTTGTCACCATACGCGCCGATGGCGAGACCGCCCATCACCGCCAGGATAGCCACGACCACCAGGAGTTCCAGCAGCGTAAAACCGCCCTGTTTTTTCTTTAGCTTGAGCGCCTGCTCGCGCAGCTTCGCATCCCTGATGCCCTCGATGGCTTGCATGTCCAGTTGTTTGAATTGCTCGATCGCGTTGTTACCAATCATTTCGTATTGCCTCATTCGTGATAATGCCGTCCTGCTTTTCCCCCAAAAGCCAGGGTTGGCGTATCGATTACGTTTTTACGTGCGAACCCACATCGCCTCAGGTTTTGTTCGGATTCCCGCGTCAGCAGGAATTACCAAAAATCATTTCGCCTCGGAATCGCCATCGGTGTTCGCCTTGAGCCGGTCCGTGGCGCGCCGAAGAGTTTTGCGCCGCTCCATGCCCTCGTAGGGCGTGGTGCTTTGCCGTCGGTCGCTGGCGTTTTTCCTTCTTTCGTTACCCTGATGGCCGCCGCTCTCTTCCTGCGGTTTTCCGATCACGCCGGGATCGTGCGATCTGAAACCGAGGAACGGAACCACATAGCGGTACTGCTTGCCGCAACTGATGATGACTTCCTTCTGTCCTCGCCGGAGTATCCGGATTTCCAACCGCAGTTCGCCGTAACCATCGTGACGGAACAATTCCTCGTACAGGTCCCGCAGCTTATTTCTTATTTCCCTATGGGGTCCCGTAATGTCGGTATGTTTTGTAAGCTCAGTGTTATTGCTCACCGGGTACCTTAAGAATTGTTTGGCAGGTCGAGCGGAAAACCCCTGCCGGAAGGCGCATGTTCAACGAGCCGAATGGCGCATCGAGCGCATATCCCGTCATCAGCCGACCGTTGGAGGCCAACGCGGCGGGTGAAGTGAGCGGCTCTAATAAGCATGATGCTTCCGTGGTCTGGTTAAAGAATATGGAATCATCTTATATGCAAATGAGAATGCGTGTCAATATCGTGATTAATGTCGTTCCTATTAAGGATAATCCGACGACTCCTGCCCGGATACTCTGTTATCCTGATACGGGAGGACGTTATGAGCGATGAATATCTCGAAATCGCGGTTCGCTTGGGAAGCGCATGGGCGGCCGGCAGCCTGATCGGGCTCGAACGCAGCTTTCACGGTCGTCCGGCGGGATTCCGCACCCATGCGCTCGTGTGTCTGGCGTCGGCGCTTCTGATGCTGTTGACCGCCTATCAGGGGCTCTGGTTGAAGGATGTTTTGTCCAATTCGATCCGAACCGATCCGACGCGCATGGCTCAAGGCATCATGACGGGCATCGGTTTCCTCGGGGCCGGGGTAATCTTCAAGGAAAAACTCACCATCCGGGGATTGACTACGGCGGCTTCCATCTGGATGACCGCCGCCCTTGGCATTCTTTACGGCATCGGGTTCTACTATCCGGCAATCCTGGTGACCGGTGCTGTCGTGGGTACCTTGGCGCTGTTCCGATTGATCGAGTACTGGCTGCCTAGCCAACAATACGCTCAACTGAAATTGCGGTATGGGAGGGATGCGGTGCCCGACGAATCATCGGTTTACGCCTTGATCGGCGAATACAAAGCGCGCGTAGCCGGTATGAGCTATCGTCTCGTGGAGAGCGGCCAGGCCTTCGAGTACACCATGGTCATCCACACGTACAATAAAACCCACTTCAGCCGGCTTGCGCAAAGGCTCAGGGAAGAATCCGACCTCCTGGAGTTTAGTGTCTCGCCGGTTGGGGAATAGCTCTCTTGCATGCTGGATACGCCTGAAGCCCGCTCGCGCAAACCGCGAATCCGCTCGGGCTCTTGGCCGCCGTGACGCCCCTGCGCGGGGCGCCGTTCTGTATCGGACAGTCTTGGATTTGAAATCAGCCGGATGGGATGTGTCCAGCGACAGGCTCTGAAGCGGTTCGCGAAAAGCTCACTCCTGCGCGGCGATGCTCAAATTTTCCCCGACCCAATGGCTTCTGATCTGATGTTTGTACATCAAACGGTAGAGCGTCATGCGGGATACCGCCAATTGCCGCGCCGCCCGAGAGATATTGTTTTCCGTGGCTTGGAGCGTTGCCTGAATGATCTCTTTCTCGGTTTGGTCCTTGGCCTCTTCCAAGGTCATGGGATGATCGAAGGCCCGGCCAAAACCGGGATGAAAATCTTCAAGACCCAAGTCTTTCGAGCTTATCGACGAACCTTCGCACATGACCTTGGCCCGTTTGATCCGGTTGATCAGCTCGCGGACATTGCCGGGCCAGTCGTGACAACGCATCGCTTTCAAAGCCTCGGGATCGAAGCTTTGGACGGAGTTGCTGTCTCCATTGGAGAACAAGCGAAGATAGTGTTTGGCGAGAAGCTCGATGTCGTCCTGGCGCTCGCGGAGCGGCGGAACATTGATGATTAGCGTCTTGAGCCGGCGATAAAGATCGTCACGGAAGCGCCCGTCCGCTACCAGGTATTCCAAGTTGCGCTGAGCGGCGGCGATGATTCGGACGTCGACCGGCGTTTTTCCGGTACCGTTGCCCGATGGAATGGTGCCGTTCCGAAGCAAGTTAAGCAGATCGGACTGGAGGTCCTCGGTCAGATGGCTGGCGTCATCCAAGAACAGCGTGCCGCCGGCCGCAGCCTCGATGCGCCCCTTGCCGGGCTCGAAAAGCTCCGACCGAATGACTTCGGGCGGCAATCCGTCGCAGCTTACCTTGACGAAAGGTTTGTCGCACCGGGCAGAGGCCCGGTGTATGGCGAGAGCGGTCGCTTCTTTTCCGGAGCCGCTTTCTCCTACGATCAATACCGGAACATCGACGGCTGCGGCTTTCTTGATCGTCCTGAACAGTCTGAGGCTTGCCGGGCTGCACCCGATCAGTTCGTCCCGATTGTCATAAGCCGGAGAGAAAGCGGCGGCGCGTTCCAGCATAACGGCCATGCCTAAGGCATGGCCGAGTGTCAGTTGCAGGCGCCCGGTGTCCACGGGCAGTGTGTGATAATCGTAAAAGTAGCGGGAAATCAACTCGCAGAGGTCTGGTCTGTTCGAAGTCCCCGCAGCCAGCAAACCGATCCATTCCATGGAGCGACGTGCAGTGAAAAGGTCCTTGATCGAAGATAAGTCATTTGGCAGATCGGCGCCGAAGAAAATCAGTCCGACCTTGAAACGGTGGTGATCGATGAGATTCTTGGCTTCGTTCAGATCGCCGGTAGGAAAAATGGTCCATTCTAGAGTCCGCAGGGCATCGAGCGATTCGTTCCGAGCGGCCGATAAGCTGAAGCACAGTACCTTGCGCATATCCATATGTCGTCCTTCCTGGTTCACATGTCTTTGAACTGCCGGGCAATGTGGATTCCTGGAATCCATGGATCGGATGCCTGTCACCGGTTGTCGTTGGGTTGCGGCAAATACGGTGGCGCCAGGTACGAATCGAAACCGCGGCCTGAAAACCACCGGTCGGAGTCATATGATCTCAGGCTCTATGCTACGGCGCAAGAACGCTGCGAAGAAGAATGCGTTCTCTGGAGGCGCTTGATGAGCCTCCGACGGCCCTCCCTGTGCCGAAATCGGAGGCTTTTGAGCCTTAGGCCGCTTTGCGGAAGACGATCTTTCCGTCCTCCACGTCGGCGCTGACGATATCGCCCGGAGCGATCCTGCCGGTCAGGATGTCCTGCGCCAGCGGGTTTTCCAGCTGGTGCTGAATGGCGCGCTTTAAAGGCCGCGCGCCGTAGACTGGATCGAACCCGGCCTCCCCGAGCTTGTCCAGAGCGGCTTCGCTGACTTCGAGGGCGATGTCGCGGTCGGCCAGGCGGTTTTGCAGATAGCCGATCTGAATGCGGCTGATCGCCCGTATCTGCTCCTTGACCAGCGGATGGAAGACGACGACTTCATCGATGCGGTTGATGAATTCCGGCCTGAAATAGTGGGTGACCACTTCCATAACCGCCGCCTTCATCCGCTGATAATTCTCCTCGCCGGCCAACTCCTGAATACGGTCGGAACCCAGGTTCGAGGTCATCACGATGACGGTGTTGCGGAAGTCCACCGTGCGGCCGTGGCCATCGGTGAGTCTGCCGTCGTCCAGCACTTGCAGCAGGATGTTGAACACTTCGGGATGGGCTTTTTCCACCTCGTCCAGTAGGATCACCGAATAGGGCTTGCGGCGCACCGCCTCGGTCAGGTAGCCGCCCTCCTCGTAACCGACATAGCCCGGCGGAGCCCCGATCAGGCGGGCAACCGAGTGCTTCTCCATGAATTCCGACATGTCGATACGGACCATCGCTTCCTCGGTGTCGAACAAGAACTCGGCCAAAGCCTTGCACAGCTCGGTTTTGCCCACGCCGGTAGGACCCAAGAACAGAAACGAACCGTTGGGTCGGCGCGGATCGGCGAGACCCGCGCGGGAACGGCGGATGGCGTCCGACACCGCTTTGATGGCCTCCTGTTGGCCCACGACCCGGCGCGCCAGGTTCTCCTCCATATGGAGCAGCTTTTCCCGTTCGCCTTCGAGCATTTTCGAAACCGGGATGCCGGTCCATTTGGAGACCACTTCGGCGATTTCCTCATCCGTGACCTTGTTGCGCAGCAGCTTGGTTTCATGCATCTCGGCCTGAGTCGCAAGGTCCAATTCCTTCTGCAATTTCGGGATTACTCCATATTGCAGTTCCGACATGCGGGTCAGGTCGCCGGAACGCCGTGCGGCCTCCAATTCGAGCCGGGCACGTTCCAACTGTTCCTTGATGGCCGTGGTGCCCTGCAAGGCGGCTTTTTCCGCTTTCCAGATCTCTTCCAATTCGGCGTATTCCTTTTCCAACTCGGCGATGTGGTTTTCCAGGGTATCCAGGCGGCGTCGCGACGCCTCATCGGATTCCTTCTTCAATGCCTCACGTTCGATCTTGAGCTGAATCAGGCGACGGTCCAGGCGGTCCATTTCTTCCGGTTTGGAATCGATTTCCATGCGGATGCGGCTGGCCGCCTCGTCCACCAGGTCGATGGCCTTGTCCGGCAGATTGCGATCGGTGATATAGCGATGCGACAAGGTCGCCGCCGCCACGATCGCGGGGTCGGTGATGGTGACGCCGTGGTGTACCTCGTATTTTTCCTTGAGTCCGCGCAGGATGGCGATAGTGTCCTCGACGCTGGGCTCGTCCACCAGTACTTTCTGGAACCGCCTTTCCAGAGCGGCATCCTTTTCGATGTACTGACGGTATTCGTCCAAGGTCGTGGCGCCGATACAGTGCAGTTCGCCGCGAGCCAAAGCGGGCTTCAGCATATTGCCGGCATCGATCGCGCCTTCCGCCCGTCCCGCGCCGACCAGCGTATGCAGTTCGTCGATGAAGAGGATGACCCTGCCTTCCTGCTTCGCGATGTCATTCAGAAGAGCCTTCATCCGTTCTTCGAACTCGCCGCGGAACTTGGTGCCGGCGATCAGGGCCGCCATATCCAGAGCCAGCAGGCGCTTGCCTTTGACGCCTTCCGGTACTTCGCCGTTGACGATGCGCTGCGCCAGACCTTCGACGATGGCGGTCTTGCCTACACCGGGTTCGCCGATAAGGACCGGGTTGTTCTTGGTGCGCCGCTGCAGCACCTGGATGGTACGGCGAATTTCGTCGTCGCGCCCGATGACGGGATCGAGCTTTCCCTGCTCGGCGCGCTCGGTCAGATCGATGGTGAATTTCTGGAGCGCTTGGCGCTGTTCTTCCACATTGGGATCGTCCGCTTTCTGGCCGCCCCGGATTTGCTCGATGGCTTTCTCCAGCTTGCCGCGATCCACCCCCGCTCTTCGGAGCAAGTCGCCGAGTTGGCCGCGGTCTTCTATGGCCGCGAGCACAAACATTTCGCTGGTGATGTAGGCGTCGCCACGTTTTTGCGCCAGCTTGTCGGTCAGGTTCAGCAGCCGGCCGAGTTCGTTGGAAACTTGAACGTCTCCCCCGACGCCTTCCACACGGGGCATACGGCCCAGCGCCTCGTCCAAGGCAGCACGGAGCTGATTCACGTTGACGCCGCATTGCGTGAGCAAGGTGCGTACGGTACCGCCTTCCTGGTCGAGCAGCGCCGCCATGACATGAATCGGCTCGATGAACTGGTGATCGCGCCCCAACGCTAGGCTTTGGGCTTCGGCCAAGGCCGCTTGGAATTTGCTGGTGAGTTTGTCCATTCGCATTGAGTGATGCCTTTGTCGGTAATGATTTGGTGATGACTCAGGAAGTAAGGCTTGCGAAGGCGATTTTCAAGTTGTTCAGCCTAGCGGCGCGAACACGGGCCAGTCGAACGCGGAAGCCTGATTTACAGAGTAGATGAACCGTGCCGGCGTTGCCTCGACGCGGATATTCGTCCTATGCCTGATGCGCCATAGGACGAACAAACCAGTGTTTTGCAAAACCGGCGCAAACTTCAGCTACTTGATTTCCGGAGCGGCAAATTCATAGCGGCCTCCCATCGGTATTTCATAGCAAGTTGTGAAAATTGACCCAAGAGGTGACCGATTTTCTTTCCCGTATGCATAGAGAAGACCTTGGACGTTTGTCCGGCGGCCGTAAAAGGCCGCCAAGAGGACGGAATCGGTGGTTAAGGAGCATTTTCGGTCGACCGTTCGTCCTGGGCTTGTCGAAAGGGTTCGCGCGTACCGGGGAGGGGTTCTAAGGGCTGACGGCGGCGACCCAGGCGTCGATGTGCTCGGTCGTGATCGCACCGCTGACCGGCAGACGGTTGTGGCCGGCATCGTAGAAATAACTGCGGGGCAGTTCGCCGTACCAGGACGGGTCCACTTCGTAGCGCAATCGCTGGGGATTGGAGTCGCTGAAAATCCACGATTCGACCTGTTTCAGCTTGTGTTTTACCAGCATGTCGCTCACTTCGCCGGCGAATTCGGCTTCATCGGTCGAGACCATCACCAGATCCAGTTTGGGATGCTTTTTCATGGCGGCCGCAAGGGCATCCAGGTCCTTCATGCAACTGGCGCAATCCAGGGACCAGAACATGAGAATGAAGGGTTTACCTTGTCGGGTCTTCAAAATCTCGTTGAGGCTGCCGGCCTTGAAAAGCTGCGTCTGACCTTCGGCGAACGATGGAACCGAGAAGAGCGTCAGGAACAGGCAAAGCAAAGCGAATGATTTCTTCATAAGGGCGTGCATTGAAGTCGGAAGGAAAAAAGCGGATCTCTATGAATCTAATCGATGCGGATCAGGCGGTAACCCTGGTCTTGGCTATTCCACGATAGAAAGACCGCTAGTCCGTCGGTCAAGAGGAACGGAAAGTCGACTTCGGAGTCCGATTCCGCCGCAGCCACGGCCTCGGACCATGTTTTCCCGCCGTCCCTGGACCGTTTGACCATCGCCCGATTCTTCCGTCCGTCGAACTCGTTCCAGGCGAGAATCACCCGGTTGCCGAAGGCCAATACGTCGGGATGCCCCGGCAATCGGTCGGGATGGCCCAAAGCCATGGGCTCGGAAAAGCTCTGGCCCCGATCGTCGGAAAAAGCGTAAAACAAGCCTTGGCGCTTCGTTCCCTGGGTAAACCAGGCGATGTGATAGCGTCCGTCCGGGCCTATGGAAAGCGCCGGTCCATGGACCGGGCACGCCTCGATCTTCCAGCCGTCGTTCGTGGCCCGCGTCACGGTCCATTCCGCGTTGCCGTTCTTGGGCTTGGCGAGACCATGATCGCGGACATCGCCTGGGAAAATGAAGCGGGTGATCAAGACCGGCTGCCCGTCGGTATCGAAGTCGACCGCCAGACGGCAGCAGCTGCAAACGCCGTCCACGATCTTCTGATTGGATCGAACGGTTTTTCCTTGGGCGTCCAAAACGGTGTGAAAGATATCATTGCCCCGCGCTTCGTCGACGCCCTCGCGCTCGTCGTGCCAGAACGCGTGCAAATTGCCCTTGGGATCGATCGCCAGTATGGCCTGAAAGGCGTTGGCGGTCCTCGCCCGGTTGCTCAAGGGCTCAGGCGCGGTGAAATGCTGCCCCTGACCCTCGGAGACGCTGAGATAAGTGGTCCAGGGTTGCAGACCGAAGGCCGGATAGGCGACATAAACACGGCCGGCGGGATCGACGGCGATCTGGGGGTGATATTCACTCTGCGCCCTGATGGGCACCCGCTCCGCGTTGACCGCCACGGGTGGACTGAAAGTTTTTCCGTAATCGCTGGAAAAGTCGACATAGACGTGGTCAGTGGTTGGCACGAGGCGCCACAGCCGCCGGTCCGGGCCGAAAGCCGCCGCAACGGGAAGCTTTACGTCCATGCCGACATAATGTTCGAAGCCGTTCGGCATCGATTTCGTTCCCGGACCGATGGCCGTGCAGCCGGACAGAAAAGCCACGGACAAAGCCCAGAAACACAGCGGGGCTAGGTGATCGCGGATGCCGGAGGAAGTTCTCGTCCGGACCGTGTTTCGCTTGAGCGCGATCAACATCACCCTTACAGTCGAACACCCGGTTCGCAATACAGTTGCCCGATCAGAACGTAACGTTGATTCGACTGGTAATGCGGTAATCCGGTTCCACCTGATGGCCGTTCAGGTCGGTCACGATGGGTACGCCGAACGACAAAGCCACGTTCCAGTTCTCGCCGCCCGCAAAACGGGCACCTGGCGAGACATAAAGAACATGGCCGCCTTCATCGAGATCTTTTATCCCTCGCTCAGTTTGATTGTCACGCCATTCACCGTTTAACTCGACCATCAGGGTCCACAGATTGAAGTTACTGGACGCCTGGAGTCCGCCGCCGAGCGTTCCGCCGGGGCTCCAGGAAAGCGCGGCATTGTAGGTGAACACGTCCCCCAGGTCGACCTGGCGGTCGCCCTTCGTCACCCAGGTATAAAGCACGTTCGAGTCGAACGAGAAATCGCCCAAGCCTTGGGTGAAGGCGAGCCCCAGGCTGCCGTCCCAAGAGCCGCTGCCGGGCTGGAAATGTACGTCCAGAATTTCACGTTCCCCGCCCTCGTTTCGGGCGGCGACGCGGTCGGTGCGGCCGGTCGGCATTTTGACCGCGCCGAGCAGGGCGAGATGGGTCAGATTGTCAGGCGTATTGAAGAATCGCCACTGGCCGAACACCGTGGTATCGCCGATACCGTTAGGGTCCCCGAGGTTCTGGACCTGGGGCGCCTCTTCTCGGGCGCCTTCCTCGTCGTGATGATCTTCTTCTCCATGATGATGATGAGGCACTTCGCGGACGTTGTTGCGCCAGACATAGGGAAAGCGCAGGCCCAAGGTGATGTTATCGGTGACGCCGTAAGCGGCGACCAAGGAAGTCGTCAACAGGGATTCGATGCTGTGAACATGTCGGCCTTCGTCGCGCAGTCGCTCACTAAGGCTAATGAGCCGCGAATTCGAGAACTCGTTGTAGTCGGTGTATTGTGTGGTCACGCCGACCAGTGCTTTGTTCGCGGGCAGCGTAATCGCGCTGCTGGTGATGATAGGCGCCGCCGTACCCAGGCCGAAGCCGATGGAGCCGTGGTCCGCCGATACCGAAGGGCCGTAGAGGCCGATGCCCGAGACTAAGGTTGCGGTTGCCACGATTCTCATTTTCTACTCCAAAAAAATCACATACAAGGGAAAAAGGGAAAAACGCCTGGTTCAGCCAAAAATGCGTGTTTTCACGGATAGCAGGAGCTTTTCGAGGCGCCGATCAAATCCGTAAGAAGTCATGCAGAAATTGAGCCGAGCATGCCGAAACCTTTGTCCGGCGTGAGATCGTATGACGTTCATTGGCTTATATCACCCCGAAAACTGTGGCAAATGCCTCAGTGCAGTGCGGCAAATCACACACCCTCGTTGTTACCGGCGAGCACGTGTGATCGGACTGTAGGGCTATGCAAGCAGGGCACCTAATTCTTCTGGGTCGACCGGCTTCACCAGGTGATGATCGAATCCCGCCGCCTTGGTGAGAGCGCGGTCTTCCTGCTGTCCGTAGCCGGTGATGGCGATGATCAAAGCTTCACTGGTTTCCGGACGTCCGCGCAGTCTGCGCGCGACTTCGTACCCGTCCATACCGGGAAGACCGATGTCCAAAAGAATCGCCTCGGGCTGAAAATTCGACGCTAAATCGAGCGCCGCCGGCCCATCGAGCGCGGTCCTGACGTCATGGCCTTCGAGTTCGAGCAATAAAGCCAAGCTTTCCACGGCGTCCGTATTGTCATCGACCACGAGAATCCGCTTCGATTTATCGCCCGAGTGATAGAGGGTATCTAGGTCGGTCATGGATCAGTTCCTCGTTGTGGTATTTGTAAATACCGAGAAGCTCTGATTAAGTTTCCAGTGGGAAAAGCGAACGGTGCAACTGTTGGATCCAAAAGGCCCTCACCCAAGCCAATCAGTCCGCACTTTCCCCGTTGGGAGCCGCAAGCGGCGCTTACCCGTGCACCCGTTCGCCGGGAGCGAACGCTAACGTGCGAAGCACGGCCCTTCGACAAGCTCAGGACAGGTTTGTCCCAGCGGGAGAGGGCTTATTCAGAGCTTCCCTAACCGAACGCTTTCCTTTCATCGTTGGAGCGGCGGGGCGTGAGCCGCCTGGGTGCTGCGCCGTTGAGCAAGGGGGAATCTTTGTCCGACCGGCAAGTCTTATAAAAAGCGGGAACTTCCGCGGCAGGGCGGTCGAGGGCTAACGCTTTCCAAGATCGGACCCTTGACTACGGGGAATTCATACAAGAAAAAACAACAAAAGCCGAACGGATATGTTTTTGCCATTTTATTTTCCCAGCAAGGAAGCACTCAAGCTTGTCATCATCGGCGGCGGTTATTCGGGACTGTCGGCGCTGGTTACGATCCGCGAATACCATCCCGATGCCGAGATCGTGTTGGTCGATCGCCGGCCTTATCACCTTAAGATTACTCATCTTCACGAAAGTTTTCGTCGTCCTTTGACGGATTTCAAGGTGCCGTTCTCGGCTCTGGAGAAGCGCTTCAATTTTCGCCATGTGATGGCTGACCTGACATTCGACGACACGACCTTGAAACAGTGGCAAAGCGACCAGGTCATACCGGTGGGGCAGGAGGCGATAGGGTTCGATTATCTACTGGTCGCCACCGGTGCCGGCTTCAAAAAGCTCGAAAAAGCCAGTCGGGTGATCGATCTCGATGATTTCGTCGAAAGACCGGGGCCCGAAGTCCTGGAAGAGAACTTGGCGGAGGCGAATTCTTCCGTGCCGTGGATTACCGCAGTCGGGGGCGGTGCGACCGGAATCCAGTATCTGTTCGAGATCGCCCATTTCCTGCGGGAGCGCCGCATGCCTTGCCGGTTGCGCCTGGTTGGCTCCGAGCAACGAGTGCTGACGCAGTTCGATCCGAAATTGGGGCAGTATGCAGAGGCTCGAATGGCGGATCTCGGAATCGAGCACCTGCCCGGTCGTTTTTTTCGGGCGCAAGAGGCCGATCATGTGGTCCTCGAAACGGTGGAGACGGGCGATTTGTCCGAACTCGATTCCCATCTCACGCTACTTTTCGTCGGCAAGAGCGCAAGCTTTCGTCTGCACGCCAATTTTTTCGGTCAGGTCGTGGCGGACGGAGAGGTTTTGGATCGGGTTTTCACCGCCGGGGACTGCTCGTATTACCGTTCGTTGGGCTCGAATGCCATGACCGCTCAATCGGCCGTGCGCAAAGGCAAGCTGGCGGCTCGGAACATTCTCAGACACTCGGGACACGTCAAGTTGCTGGAACCGTATCTGCATCGCGACCTCGGCTACCTGATCAGCCTGGGGCCGCAAGATTCCGTGGGATGGATGGTGTCGGAGCGCAACGTAGTGGCGGGATTTCCCGCAGCGGTCGTGAAAGAACTCGTGGAGGCGCAATACGATCTATTACTCGCAGGCATCGATACCTATGTATTGTGACAGGTGGGCGATGGATAAGGCGGGGTTAGGCCCGCGGCGAAGCTTAAGGAAGCTCTGATTAAGTTTCCGGTGGGAAAAGCGAACAGTGCAACTGTTTGATCCAAAAGGCCCTCACCCAACCCAATCACTCCGCACTTTCCCCGTTGGGAGCCGCAAGCGGCGCTTACCCGTGCACCCGTTCGGCGGGAGCGAACGCTAACGTGCGAAGCACGGCCCTTCGGCAAGCTCAGGACAGGCCCTTCGACGGGCTCAGGATAGGTTTGTCCCAGCGGGAGAGGGCTTATTCTGAGCTTCCTTAACTGGATTCATGGGAGATCGGTGCGTCCGCTAACGACACCAGGAAATCAGGAGGCGTAAATGATGTTTGGCTCAAGTCAGCCCGTAAAAGCCAAGGCGACCACGGTCATCAACAAACCCATAAATGAAGTCTTTCGCTTTGTCGGCGACGAATTTTTCGTCAATTACCCCAAGTGGTCCCCCGAAGTCATCGAATTGACTCCTTTGTCGGAGGGACCTCTGCGTCTCGGCACTCTGGCGCGTCAGGTTCGGGTCGACCACGGACACCGGACGGAGTCGACGTTCAGAGTGACCGATTATCAGCCGAACAGGCGGCTTTGCTTCAGCGGGGTGTCCAGCCCCTATCGCTGCGTTTTCGACTTCGAGCAAAAGAGCACGCCGTCCCCGGTGACGCAGCTTGCGTTCACTTTCGAGCTGTCCGAACTCGAACTGTTCATGCGCCCGTTCGAGAAATTGATACGGGTTGCGATACAGGATGGTGCGGAGCGGACGGTGAAGAATCTGAAGGGCCTGATCGAGGGCCAGTCATGATGTCGAAAGGAGTTTGGCGAAGTGTTTCGGTCAACGATAAGCCGAAAACGAAAGATTGAAGTGATGATTTAGGAGGAACCGGTTATGGCCTTCATTGTTGAAAAAGATCCGGGACTCATTCCGCAGGTGCTGGCCAAAATCCTCGATTCGTGCGTCAACGGCGTAACGCTGGCCGACCCGGATATGGACGATATGCCCATCGTTTATGCCAACAAGGCGTTCGAGGAGATTACGGGATATAGCTTGGGGGAGGTGCTGGGGCGAAACTGCCGGTTTTTGCAGGGGAACGACAGAGATCAGGAGGCTCGTAGCCAGATCCGCGAAGCGCTGGCGAATTTTCAGCCGGTCGAAGTGACTCTTCGCAATTATCGGAAGAACGGCGAGCTCTTTTATAATCACCTGGCGCTTACGCCGCTTTTCGATCGGGACGGGAAGGTGATTTATTACCTCGGCATTCAGTACGACGTTACCAACCAGGTACGCGCCGAGGAAGAGATAAGACGCCTGAGCGAAAATTTGGAGAACGTCTCGAAACTGACGAAATGATCGGGGTGCACTTCCGCGCAGATGCGCGAGAAAAAGATGGTTGTTTTCGAAAGAACTTCCGAAGTGTTCGCATTCGGCCGAACGTGGGTATCACAGCCCGAGCCGGCGCAGCCAGGGCAGATTACGATTTATTTAAGGTTTAGATATGGCGGTCATTTGCACGAGTGTTTGCGTCAACTATACGCCCAAAGAAATGTATGATTTGGTGAACGATGTTCAGTCCTACCCCAGCTATCTTCCTCTATGCAGCAATGTAAAGCTGCATTCCAAAACGCCTGATGCCCTTAAGGCCACCATCACGCTGTCCAAAGGCAAGATCAAATTTTCCTTCACCACGGAAAACTCGATGGAAGAGAGCAAACAGATTCGCATGAATCTGGTTGAAGGCCCGTTCAAGTATTTGCGCGGACACTGGCGTTTTGAACCGAGCGCGACGGGCGGCTGCGAAGCTACCTTCCGGATCGATTTCGAATTCGCCAATGCTCTATTGGGCATGGCTTTCGGCGGCTTTTTTAAGGAAGTCACCGAGTCTTTCGTCGATGCTTTTTGCAAGCAGGCAGCCAAGAAATACGGCGAGA
The DNA here is from genome assembly GCA_020723665.1 of Methyloversatilis universalis. GTDB lineage: Bacteria > Pseudomonadota > Gammaproteobacteria > Methylococcales > Methylococcaceae > Methylocaldum. Next base: position 255,269 of record DYIL01000001.1, on the reverse strand, counting down.
GGCCGTCTCACCCGCCCGAACCCATTCTAGGCCAGCGAACGCTTACATAAGTCGGGCGACGCCCTCGCGCCGAAGGGGCGCTAGCCCGTTTTCGAACTTTATCGGTGCGATCCGGGCGAGAGCCGGCTTTCCGGAACCTCGAAGCGGTACGTCTCGCCGTGACTCAGACATCTCACTCGGTCGCCACGACCCGCAGGGGTGACGGCCTTCCTGAAGTCTTCGAGCGGTGATTTGAAAATCCGGTAATCGTCGTGGCGGAGCGGAATCGCTTTGCCGGGATTTACGATTCTTATTGTCTCGACGCCTTCCTTGGAGCGCGTTATAAGCTTTCTGGTTTTGCCCGTCAAATCAAGCGGCCTGATCGCGCCTTCGACCCAGATCAGGCCAGCCGAACCGCCCGCCGCACGCTCGGGCACGTCCAACGGCCGTTTCTAGGATGATTGGAGTCGGAGGATTGAATTTTAAAAATGGCTTGAACATATCGAGTCGATACGATACCATGCAGCCACTGCCGCAGAGTCCCCCTCAAGGCAGTCGCTAGATTCATTACCTCAACGAACTAGCGAAGGAAGACTTATAAGGTCGGCCGGTACCTCCTCAGCCGACCTTCTTTTTGCCGCAGATCGCTTCGCGAACCGTCTTGCTCGAAAGTGCCGCTCTGTTCAGGAAAAATGCGTCGCGTCTCAGTAAAGCTCAGCAATTGGCTTTTCTGGATAAAGGCCAAATTCGACGAACGGATGGTCGCGATGATCGCCGGTGACGTCGTCGTGGTGTTTCTCGGCGATATTGTTTTGAGCTGGGTTGGATCGGATCGTTACTGCCCTATGCCGTCGAGGTGTTGGAACTGGCCCTCGAGCACCTGATTGAAGCGATCTTTCACGCCTCTCGACATGCGGCGCAGATTGTGACCGCCTGGACCGGATTGTTCATCTTTCTGGCGCTCGGCTGGTTCGTTTTCCGCAGGATGCAACAATTCCTTCGTGACTGGATTGTATTAAGGACGCTCTGATTGAGTTTCCAGTGGGAAAAGCGAACAGTGCAACTGTTGGATCCAAAAGGCCCTCACCCAACCCAATCACGCCGCACTGTCCCTGTTGGGAGCCGCAAGCGGCGCTTACCCGTGCACCCGTTCGCCGGGAGCGAATGCTAACGAGCGAAGCACGGCCCGAAGAGCCTGTCCTGAGCTTGTCGAAGGGTTTCTTAAGCCTATTGGGATAGGCTCTTAAAGCTGGACGGTCTGAATCTTTATCAAATCCGAGCACCATGCCGGCATGAACTGGCTATCTATGCCGGCATGGTGCTCGCCGTACTTCTCGTGATCTACTTTCAGTTCTGATTGCCGATCAAGCGTAAAAACGCCGCTTCATCCAACACTTCGACGCCGAGTTCCTGTGCTTTGGCCAACTTAGAGCCGGGATCGGCGCCGGCGATCACGTAGCGGGTGTTTTTGGACACGCTGCCGGTGACTTTGCCGCCGAGCGCCTGAAGCCGGGCTTTCGCTTCGTCGCGGGTCATGGCGGAAAGGGTGCCGGTGAGGACGAAGGTTTGGCCTTGGAGCGGCCGGTCGGCTTTTGCCTTCACCACTTCTTCCCAATGTACGCCGGCGTCGAGCAGCGCTCGGACTACCTCGACGTTATGCGGTTGCCGGAAAAAGGTATAGATGTGATGGGCCACGGACGGGCCGATATCGGGGACTTTCTGCAGGTCTTCCTCGTCCGCCGTCATGATGGCGTCGAGGGTTCGGAAGTAATCAGCCAGAGTGTGTGCGGTGACTTCGCCCACTTCCCGGATGCCCAGCGCGTAGAGAAAGCGGGGCAGGGTGGTGCGCTTGCTTCTTTCCAGCGCATTGACCAGGTTTTCCGCTGATTTCCGTCCCATGCGATCCAGCGCCGCGAGTTGTTCCACCGTCAGATGATAAAGGTCCGCGACGGTTTCGATCAGCTTGTTTTCGAGAATCTGATCCACCAGCTTGTCGCCTAGCCCATCGATGTCCATGGCGCGGCGCGAGGCGAAATGTTTGATCGATTCCTTGTGCTGCGCGGGGCAGAATAGGCCGCCGCTGCAGCGAGCGATGGCTTCTCCCGGCGCCAGTTCGACCTCGGCACCGCACACCGGGCAGTGACTCGGCATCTGGAAAATCTGCGCGTCGGCCGGGCGAAGTTCCGGCAGGCTTTTCACCACTTCCGGGATCACGTCGCCGGCGCGCCGGACGACGACGGTGTCGCCCACCCGAATATCCCGCCGATGCACTTCGTCCGCATTGTGGAGGGTTGCGTTGGTCACGGTGACGCCGCCGACGAAGACGGGCGCGAGCCGTGCCACCGGCGTCAGTGCGCCGGTTCGTCCAACCTGGACCTCGATGGCGATGACCTTGGTCGTGGCTTCTTCCGCAGGGAATTTGTGGGCGATGGCCCAGCGCGGCGCGCGGGAGACGAAGCCCAGGAGACGTCGGTCGGCGAGGCGGTCCACTTTGTAGACCACGCCGTCGATGTCATAGGGGAGATCGTGTCGCCTGGCCAAAAGGTCGCGATAGTAGGCGAGACATCCGGCCATGCTCTGGACCACGCGCAGTTCGGGATTGACGGGGATGCCCCAGGACTTGAAGCGGTTCATCAAGGCGCTTTGGGTCTCCGGCAGTTGCTCGTCCGGATAGATGCCGTAGCCGTAAGAATAGAAGCAGAGGCGCCGTGAGGCGGTCATTTTCGGATCGAGTTGACGGAGGCTTCCGGCCGCGGCGTTTCTGGGGTTGGCGAAGACTTTGTCGCCATTCTGGCGCGCCCGCTCATTCAAGGCGAGAAAGGCCTTTTTCGGCATGAAGACTTCGCCCCGCACTTCGAAGCGTTCCGGCCAGCCGCCGTCCCTGAGTCGAAGCGGGATGTCGCGTATCGTGCGGACGTTATGGGTGATGTCCTCGCCGGTGTGCCCGTCGCCGCGGGTGGCTCCGCAAACCAGGAAGCCTTTGTCGTAGATGAGGCTGACCGCGAGACCGTCGAGCTTGGGCTCCACCAAATAGTCGATGTCGTTGCGCCCGAGCCTCTGGCTTACGCGCCGGTGAAAATCCTCGATATCTTCGTCGCTGAAAGCGTTCTCCAGCGACAGCATGGGAATGGCGTGGCGCACCGTGGCGAAGGCCGCGACCGGCGGGGCGCCGACTCGCTGCGTCGGAGAATCGGGGGTTGCAAGTTCCGGATATTGCCGCTCGATCGCCAAGAGCTCCTGCATCAAGCGATCGTACTCGGCGTCGGAGATCAACGGTGAGTCGAGCTGATAGTAGCGCTGGTTGTGAAATTCGATTTCCTTGCGCAATTCCTCTGCGCGGCGTTTTATCTCTTCCGGCGCGTTCACGGCTATTCGTAAGCCTCTTTCAGGCAGCTGCGCATCTGGGCGATTTTTGCCTCGGTCAGCGGTCGTCGGGTTTCGTCCCACTCGATGCCGTCCAGGCGCATAGCCAGTTCATGGCAGGTGTTGACCAAATCGTCGAACACGCGCAGGGGATCGTCCACGGTGGCGGGCTGGAAGAAAAGGACGACGCCGGGGCACTCGAACGACGCCATGTCGTCGATGGGGAAGGTGCCGGGTTTTACCAAGCTGGCGACGCTGAACAGCGGTTTGCGGAATTCACGGTCGTAGCGGTGAAAGATGCCCATTTCGCCGTGGACCAGATCGAGGTCCGTCAGAGCGTTCTTGAGTTCGTCGCCCGCGAATACGAACTCGTCTCCCGCGACCACGCTGAGTTGTATGACAAACGGCGCGCCCAAGGCGGTGGTTCTGTCCGCTTTTTTCTGCGGCTCATGCGGTTTTTCGATCGTGTCTTCCGCCTCTTCCGCCAGATCGAATTCGCCGGTAAAACGACGCTCGTTGCGATTCAGGACGCGGACGCTTTCGGTTTCGCCGTTGTAATCGGGCAACTCCTCATCGATCGAGGGGTCGAAGTCCAGTTCGTCGAACTCGCCCCGCCTTTGCAGAAAATCCAGGATTTTTTGTTTGTGTTTTCCCCAGATATAAATGCTGGCGATGACGATGACGCCGATTACCAGCAGGATCAAACGTACGGTATCTCTATCCATCCCCTTTCCTCGAATGCCCGCAAACAAGGGGGCTTTAGAAAGCAGCGTTATCTCATGCGGGAAACCGGCCCGCACGCGGCGCAGGAACAATCAGGCTCTTTCAAACCGCCGACATTTCAACCGCCGCATCGATGTCCACCGCGACGATACGGGATACGCCCGGTTCTTTCATGGTGACGCCGGCCAAATGCTGGGCGATTTCCATCGTCGCTTTGTTATGTGAAATAAAGAGGAATTGTACCTTTTCGGACATTTCTTTGACCAATTGGCAGAACCGGCCGACATTGGCGTCGTCCAGCGGGGCGTCCACTTCATCGAGCAGGCAGAACGGCGCCGGGTTGAGTTCGAAGATGGCGAACACCAGCGCGACCGCCGTGAGCGCCTTCTCGCCGCCCGACAGGAGATGGATCGAACTGTTGCGCTTGCCGGGAGGCCGCGCCATGATGCTGACGCCGCTTTCCAGCAGATCGCGCTCGGTGAGGTCCAGGGACGCCTGGCCTCCGCCGAACAGTTTGGGAAACATTCGTTGCAGGCCCGCGTTTATCCGGTCGAAGGTTTCCTTGAAACGGGCCCGGCACTCCCGGTCGATTTTTTCGATGGCTTCTCTCAAGGTGGTCAGCGACTCGGTCAGGTCTTGGTGCTGCTGATCGAGAAACTTCATGCGTTCCGCTTGGGCCCGGTATTCTTCCATCGCCGTCAGATTGACCGCGCCCAGCCTAACGATTTCCTCCCCCAGTTCGGCGACACGCTTCTGCCAGATCTTTTCGTCTGCGTCCTCGGGCAATTCGGCCAAAACCGCCTCCGGTTCCACGCCCAGTTCTTCGAATTGTTCCTGCACCGTCAGCCGGCGCACCTCGTTGGCCTGAAGTTCGAGCTTGGTCTGATCGAGGCGCTGTTTGAGGTCGTCCAATGCCCTTTGATTGCGGACGCGGGATTCGTCGATGCGGCGCATCTCGGCTTCCAGTTCGCCGGCGCGCTTGCGCAAATCCGACAGCGCCCGCTCCGCCTCGACGCGCTGTTCCTTTAGTTCTTCCAATCGGGCTCGTTCGTCCTCGACCGGCATCTCGGCTTCGCTCATTTGCACGCTGACGGTTTCCAGTCTTCCCAGGGATTGATCGTACTGCTGTTGCGCCCGCTCCAGATGTTTTTGGGTCAAGCTTTCGGCGGACTTCAGGGTTTCGAGCCGGGTCTTGAGTCGGTGGCCCCGGTCGCGCGCCGATCTCAGGGAGGCATCGGCATGGCCGAGAATGGCTTCCAACTCGTCCCTTCGTGCGGCATAGTCGGCCACTTTCGGCTCCAACTCGGCAAGCCGCTCTTCAGCCTCGATCAATGCGGTCTTGGCTTCGGCGGTTTCTTCGACGGTTTGGGACTGATGCTCTTCCAGATCGTCCAACTCGTATTCGAGCTGTCGGAGACGCTTCGCGGCCTGCTCGCAGCGCGCCGTGGCGGCGCTCAATTCAGCCTTGAGACGAGTCTGTTCGGCGCCCAAGGAACGCTCCTCGGTTTGCAGTCGCTCGCGCTCGTATTCCGCGTCCTTTACCGCCTGGTCGGCCTGTGCCAGCTCTTGTTCCAGCACCCGGCTTCTTTCCAGCAGGCTATCGCGCTGCGCCTTGAGTTCGCGCAAATCGCGCTCCCGCTTGATCATGCCGGCCTTGCCGTCCTCGGGGTTTTGCACCGCCAGCCAGCCCCGGCCCAGGCGGACTCCGTCCGGCGTCACTACCGATTCGTGGTCCGCCAGCCGCTCGCTCAGCGTTTTGGCGGCCGCCGGATCTTCGGCGCAGTACACGGTACCGAGCAGCGGAGCGAGGTCCCACGGCGATTGCACCCGGCCGATGAGTTTTTCCGCGGGCGGCGTGCCGCTCGCATGCGGGGATCGGGTTTCGAAAAAACTCAGTGATTCGCCGGGCAACTCGTTCAAGTGCGGCCAATAAACCGCCGAACTCTCGACACAGAGGGCTTCGAGATAGCTGCCGAGGACGCTTTCCACCGCCGTTTCCCAGCCGGGGCGAACGTCCAGGTATTCGGCCAGGCGCCCGGCTCGGTCCAGGCCGCGCTCGGCCAGCCATGCTTTCAGCGCGGCGCGGTCCTTGCCCATCGCGTGCTGCTGCAGCGTTTCGAGCGAGCTGATCTTGCCCTGTATGGCGTGCACTTGCGCACGGTTGGCGTTCAGTTCGTCGTGGCAGGCCTTGGCCCGCTGGCGTTCGTGACGGATTCGATCGGAGAGGTTTTGGAACTGCTCGTGCAGCGCCACACGTTCCGCTTCGAGTTCCGCAAGCTCCTGTTGCAGCGCTTCGAGTCCCTCGGCTTGCTGCGTGTCTTCGAGTTCATTGCGCTCGCTTTCCAGCCGCTCCCGCCGGGACTGGAACTGGCGCGCCTGCTGTTCCAACTGTTTGAGCCGCGATTTCTGGATCTCGGCTTGACCTTTGCAGCGGTTGATCTCGCCGCTCAGCGATTCGAAGGCCTGGCGCAGGTTTTTGAGCGCTCTATCCGCTTCGTCCCGGTATTGGATCGCTTCGTTTTCGGCAGACAAGGCCTGTCGGAGCTCGATCTCGACCGCCGCGAGCTCTTCCCGTATGGTATCGAGCTGATGTCTATCGTTTTCCAGGTCGTGCAGGGCCTGTTCTTTCTCGTCGTGGAGCCGCGTTTGTTCCAGACGCAGGGTTTCGCGCGTCTTTTCGGCGTGTTTGATCGTCTGGTCGAGCCGGCTGATTTCAGCGCCGAGTTCGTAATAGCGGCCTTGGCATTCGGCAAGCTGATGGTGCAGCGCTTCGTGCCGCTCCCGGTGCTGGTCCAGGGTCTCGTTCAGGCTGTTGCCTTCGCTGACCAACTGCTTGAACAATTGTTCGGCTGCGGCCAGGGACTTACGATGATCGTTCAGGCGCTCGTCGTAAATGCGCCAGCGGATCGCGAGCAGTTGCTCCTTGTAGCGCCGCTCCTCCTGCTTGAGGGCCGAATATTTTTCAGCTTTTTTCGCCTGACGCCGGAGATTTTCCAATTGCTTCGCCACCTCGTCGCGCAAATCCTGCAGCCGGTCGAGGTTTTCTTGGGTGTGGCCCATGCGGAGTTCGGTTTCGTGGCGTCTTTCCTTGTACTTCGAGATGCCCGCGGCTTCTTCGATGATCTCGCGCAGTTCGTCAGGCTTGGCTTCGATCAGCCGGGAGATGGTGCCTTGCTCGATGATGGCGTAGCTGCGCGAGCCGAGTCCGGTGCCGAGAAAAAGGTCGGTGATGTCCTTGCGGCGGCAGCGGGTGCCGTTCAAAAGATAAGTCGACTGACCGTCCCGTGTGACCTGGCGCCTGATGGAGATTTCGCGGTATTTGGCGAACTCGCCCGGAGCCTTGCCTTCGCTGTTGTCGAAGATCAGTTCCACCGAGGCGAGCCCTACCGGCTTGCGTGTGCTGGAGCCGTTGAAGATCACGTCGGCCATGGTGTCGCCGCGAAGATGCTTGGCCGAGGATTCGCCCATCACCCAGCGCACGGCGTCGATGATGTTGGATTTGCCGCAGCCGTTCGGTCCGACGATGCCCACCAGATTGCCGGGGAGCGGAATCGACGTGGGATCGACGAAGGACTTGAAGCCCGCGAGTTTGATCTTGTCCAGCCGCATCAGAGGGTGCAGACGTGTTGCGCTGTTCGGGACGGCAGCGGAAAAAAGGTGATCGGCGCGATGGCGGGCAAGTCCGTTAGTCTGGTTTGTAATGGAACCGGGCGGTATTATAACGGACTAAGTTTGTCGGCGTGATTTCGGACTGGCTTACGTCCCGCCGCTCCTCTGCAACGCACATCCCCAAACTCCTTGACCGTTCCTATGCCATCCGCACCCAGCAAAGAACTCGAAATCTTCGATAATCCGCAGCCCGGCCGCGATTACACGATCCGCATCGAAATTCCGGAATTCACCTGCTTGTGTCCCAAGACCGGACAGCCGGATTTCGCTACCATTGTGATCGAGTATGTGCCGAACCGGTCGTGCGTGGAACTCAAATCGCTCAAGCTGTACATCTGGTCTTTCCGCGACGAGGGCGCTTTCCACGAAGCGGTGACCAACCGGATTCTCGATGACCTGGTCAGGGCCTGCGCCCCCAACTTCATGCGCGTGACCGCCCGTTTCAACGTCCGTGGCGGAATCTACACCACGGTTGTGGCCGAACATCGCGATCGCGCCTGGGAGCCGCCGTCCTTGGTGAATCTTCCTTGATGGCAGGATGTTGAATTTCCTTCTATCTTAGAAGGACCGGTCCGCGAGGAACGATGACCTTTATCGGCGTGTATTCTTCGTGCGCGTTCGATCTTCGCGGATTAAGAACACGATGCAGCGAACCGGCTAGAGCCGCACCGGCGGTTCCTGCGTGCAAAGCGTGAAAGGTGACTGCGGCAAATCCGACCAGGCCTGACACCTCGGGCTTTTTCAATAAAACCGGACCCGAACGATGAAGTCCACAGGTTTCGCATGAGTTCCCCGGTTAGCGACCGCAGCGAAGACGATAAGACGGTGGCGGTGCGCCTCTGCCCGAAATGCGGTCACCCGGCCCGGTTGGATGAGCTGGTCCGCACCGGTTATCGCTGCCCGGCTTGTAGCTTCGAAATGGCTTATCTGGACGTCACCGTCAGCGGCAGCGTCCGCGGCGTTTTGGGCTGGGTGAGGCGCGAAGGCGAAGTCGTTCAGGACCGCTATCGGATCGCCTCGGTTCTGGGCAGGGGCGGCTTCGGTACGACTTATCTGGTGCAGGACTTGCTGCTTAGCGGTAAACGGCGGGCGCTCAAGGAAATTCCCCTCCCTTTGTTCGACGAGGCGGAAGCCGCGCTGCTCAGTCGCCTGGATCATCCCTCCATCCCCGATATCATCGACCGCGCCGTGCGGGACGGCATGGTTTACCTGGTGCTCGAGTTCGGCGGCGCGCGCACCTTGGGTTCGGAACGCAAGCGCTTGGGCGGGCGCATTCCTCTGCCGACGCTGATTCCGCTGGCGCATCAGCTGTGCAAGGTATTGAGCTTTCTCCACGCTCAGAACCCGCCGATCATTCATCGCGATCTGAAACCGGACAATATTCTGCTGGACGATCAGGACCACGTGATGCTGATCGACTTCGGCATCGCCAAGCTCGATAACCCCGATGAGGCGACACGCACATTGGGGCGAGCAGTATCCTTCGGTTTCAGCGCGCCGGAGCAAATCACGGGCGCCGGGACCAACCAGCGCTCCGACATTTACTCGCTGGGCGCCACGATTTATTTCCTGCTCACCGGCGTTCATCCGCCGGCCATCAATGCGCAGTTGGCCGGCAAGAAACTCGAACCTTTGTCCAAGTTTCTGCCAGAGGTGCCGCCGGTCCTGGATAAAGCCGTCCTGCGCGCACTGGAGCTCAACCCGGAACGTCGTCAGCAATCGGTCGCCGAATTCGCCCGAGTATTCGAAGAGCTGGAAAGGACCGTTCCCAGGCGCAGCGCCTCATCCGGTGCCGGTCAGCAGAATTTTCTGAAACGGAACCTGGTAGCGCTCGCCGCGATTCTGTTGGTAATGGCGCTGCTCGGCGGCGCTGCGATTTTTCTTTGGCTTGAGGAACCGGTTCCCGAGCCGGAGCCGCTATCGCAGACAACCGAGGCGCCGGCCGCGCCGGATGTGTCGAAGGATCGGACTCCTGCGGTAACGCCGCCAGTTTCGGAAGTGCAAGCTCCGCCGGTTTCGACGACCCCAGAAGCCGAACGCCTCGACGAAACTCCGGTAACGGTTCCGCCGACGCCGGAGCATCAGGCTCCTCCGATCACGACGCCGCCGACCGCAAAAACTCAGGAACGCGCACGCCCGGACGAAACTTCCGCGGCGCGGCCCGATGCGGCGGATGCTGTCGTACCGAAGTCGGAAGTCGATCACACCAGCGAGGAGGTCGTTCCGGCAGCGAAAGAAATCCCGGGCCGCGAGATGCTGCCGCCTGCGCGCGAGCGGCCCAAGCCGGTATCGCCCAAATCCCCCGTGAAACCGAAATCGAAATCGGCTAGCATCAAGCCGCCCCAGGAGACACCCCGGCGACCCGCCGAGAAACCCAAGGCTCCGGCGTCCGAACCGGATTGGAGCGGCGCCATGAAATACGAGGGTGCCCGCCAGACGACGCCTTAGAGGCTATCTCGATGCGCCGTTCGCTCCGAGCGCGGTCGAAGGGTTTTCGGGACCGGCCGGGATAGGTCCTCACCCAGGCTTGTCCGCCAAGGGGTACTCCGATAGGGCATTCGCCTCGACCCGATCTAAGGTCGTCGAAAGTTCAAAGGGAATGGGCTTTTGACCGACACTTTCGATCGAAGGGTGTCGGCCGCCGTGTGGAGGGGGCGATTCAATTCCTTCGTGGGCATTCGGGTCTATGATTACTGACGCATAAGAATAAGGAAAAAACATGAATACGAGATCGAAAACACTGAGTATCACGGTCTGCGCCGCTCTCGCGGCCGGCTGCGCCAACCAGGGCGGGAACGGCCAACTCCTGGGATCGCTTGCCGGTGCTGTGGTTGGAGCGGCCACCGGCGCGGCGATCGGGGGCGATTGGAAAGGCGCCTTGGTGGGCGCTGCCGCGGGCGCGGCTTTGGGGTGGGCCACCGCGAAACTCGTGGAATACAATTCCACTCAGGTGCGTTCGGAGGCTGACGAGCGCGAGATTTATGGTATCTCCGAAAGGGTTGCGAGTCCTCTGGTCAAGGTGCGGAAGGGCTCCAGTTCACCCGCTCAGATCAGAGCAGGTGAGCAGGTTCGCGTGGTTACCGATTATTCGGTCATGCTGCCCCAGGGTATGACGCAGGCGGACGTCAGCGAAAGCTGGGTACTCAAGAAAGACGGCAAGGTGCTTTCGGAAATCCCGCCGCAAAACGTCAAGCGGAACGGCGGAGGCTGGGAAGCCACCGCCAGCATCGCCATCCCGAGCAATGCCCAGCCGGGCACCTACGTGGTGGAGCACAAGGTGCAAACCGGCAGCAGCTACGACACCGACGAGTCCGTTTTCATCATCACTCCGAGCTGACCCGCGCTTCGGGCGTGTATGAGTAATCGACGGCAAAGCGCGGCTATCGCTGCGGTGCTGTTCGCCTGTGCCAGCGCCGCACAAGCCTATGGGCCGTGCCAGAGCGAGCAATCTCGGTCTCGGGAAACGGCTCGGCGCATCGATCGTGAATGGCCGCAGCGCCCGAGCAACGACGAACTTTCCCGCTATATCCAGTCCCTGGGCGAGCGCCTCGGTCGCACTTCGCTGACGGGGCGCGCCATTCCCTGGCGATTTACCGTACTGCGTGACCGTTCGCCGTATGCCTTTTCCATCGGCTCCGGTTTCGTTTACATCGCCGACGGTGCGCTCCGCTTCGCCCGAAACGAATCCGAACTGGCCGCGATCCTGGCCCATGAAATCGGTCATCAACTCGCCGGTCATTTTTGCGAGCCGGATCCGCCGAGCCATGGGCGCTACGATTCCTCGGCCGTACGCCGAGACGAGGTAGGGACATTGGTACAGGTCATCGACCCTAGAAAAGAACTGGAGGCCGACCAGTACGCGGTCGATATTTTGCGGGATGCCGGACTCGATCCGCGCGCCATGCTCGAAGTCGCCAAGCGCCTCCCGGCCCATTCCGGTTCCGGCTTGGGACGGCCGGAGAACGAGCGCGTGTTTGCTCTCCAAAATCGCTTGAGACATTTTCGCCCCAACGCGCCTGGAGTCCAGGATTCATACGAATTTCGGCGTCTCAGAGAACATATTAGAGATCAGTAATGCTTCGGGGCTGAAGCCCGCACCACGTTCTTGACAGGAGGTTACAAAGGTATCAAAGCGCAAAATGGAGGCGGGGCGCTCCGTGCAGGTGAGATCTCTTTTCGACGCCGTCTATTGACGACTGCTCGGGGACGAGAGGGGCATTGGGCCATTCCCTTCTGATACGGCGAACCCAACCGCCAAGCCGAACTCGCCAGCGCCACGGCTGTGTGGTACCTCGCCGGCAGGCCGGTGATCGCCCTGCGCTGGGTCTTGATTCACGATCCGCTGAGGCAATTCGAAACTTAGGCCCGGCTATGCACGGAGGGGCGTGCCACGCCGCCGTTCATTTTCGAGGGTTTCGTGCAGCGCTGGCAGCGGGGAGTCACTTTCGAAAAAGCTCGTGCCTACCTCGGCCTGGAAACCCAGCGCCCATGGTCGGACCAAGCCACTGCCCGGACCACGCCTTGGTGTTGGGACTGTAAGCTCATCGTGGCCTTGCTGGCGCAACATCTGTTCTCGACCGGGCCGGTGTGTATGCGCCGCACGGCCTGGTATGCCGAACCGCAAGCCACTGTTTCCGACACCATCGCTTCCGCGTGTCGGTGGTTATGGAACCACGCGTAGTCCAAGGCATCCTCGCGTTACTTGCGCCGCCGATAAAGCGGTTCTTTGACGTCTGCGGCGGCTTGATATTTCACCGTGAACTCCTGCAGTGCCGGCAGCATTTCCTGCAAATTCTGGGGGCCTTTCGGCTCGAAAGCGTTTACGCCTACACGACTCAGAAAAAACACCTGGTCTCTGATGAAGTCTCCGCGAGCGCGGATTTCGCCATCAAAACCGTAACGTTCACGTAAGAGCCGAGCCAGAGAGAAGCTTCGGCCATCGGTGAACTGGCGAAATTCCAGGACGATCATCGAGAAATACTTAAGGTCGTCTACGATTTCCTCGATCGGGTCGTCGCTGTTAAGACGTAATCCCAAGGGAACGCCTAAGGAAAGTAGCCGATCCTTCTCATTCTTCCAGCGCGGGAGCGAAATCGTGATAGCCTGTTCCGGCAACGCTTCATCGTCGCCTAAATGCCGCCAGTCGTTCGCGACGATCTGGCCGTCTTTAATTATCTCCATAAACTCGCTCCTGGAATGGTCGTATGCCGATACGGCGAACCGTTTCGAGAAACGCCTCGTCTTCTAAGCGCTGCTCTCGATACGTTTGAAAAATGGCTTCCACGGCATGGCAAATTTCGTCCTTGGCTACCGATGGGCCGAGACGTTCGCCGAGAGCGCCGTCTTTGCCGGACGAGCCGCCCAGGGTGATCTGATACCATTCTTCCCCTTTCTTATCGACGCCCAAGATACCGATATGGCCCACGGTATGGTGTCCGCAGCCGTTCATGCAACCCGAGATATTGATCCGAATATCGCCGAGATCGTAGAGATAATCCAAATTGTCGAAAATCTGCTGAATTCCGTTGGCAATAGGGATGGACGTTGCGTTTGCGAGCGAGCAGAAGTCGAGACCGGGACAGCAGATGATGTCACTCGCCGTTCCGATATTCGGTGCTGCCAGCTCCAACGACTTGAGCCGCTGCCATAGTTCGTATAAGTCCGCCTGTTTGACGTCGGCCAGAACGAGATTCTGAGTATGCGTCACACGTATTTCGCCGAAACTGTATCGGTCGGCTAGATTCGCTATTGCATCCATTTGGCTTTCGTTGAGGTCTCCCGGCGGTTTTCCGGGTGTTTTCAAAGAGAGGAACACAACCCGATAGCCAGGCATTTTATGAGGATGAGTGTTATGGCGGAACCAAGCGCCGAACTGGCTCTCCTGAGCCGTTTTTTCCGCCAACAGTGGATCGTCGGCCAAAGTCTCGTAGGCAGGCGGTTGGAAGAACGTCTTGATTCGCGCGATTTCCTCGAGATCCAGGAGCAAGTGGTCCTTGATCGCGGCCCACTCGGTCTCGACCATTTCGGTAAATTTTTCCTTTCCCAGTTCTTTGACGAGAATCTTGATGCGTGCCTTGAACTTGTTGTCGCGTCGGCCGAACCGGTTGTAAACGCGGAGAATCGCTTCCAAATAAGAGAGCAGGTGGATTTTTTCAAGAAAGGGGCGGATCGTCACGCCGATGATCGGCGTCCGCCCGAGACCGCCGCCGACCAACACTTCGAAACCGATCTCGCCGTGGTCGTTTCTGACAAGTTGCAAACCGATATCGTGAAACCGGATCGCGGCCCGATCGTTGGACGCGCCGTTCACGGCGATCTTGAACTTGCGCGGCAGATAACTGAATTCTGGGTGCAGCGTGGACCACTGCCGGATGATTTCGCAATAAGGACGAGGGTCTTCGAGTTCGTCCCCGGAGACTCCCGCAAGGTGATCGCTGGTAACGTTACGGATGCAGTTACCGCTAGTTTGAATGGCATGCATCTGTACCGTCGCAAGTTCGCTGAGAATAGTCGGTACATCTTCGAGTTTCGGCCAATTGAACTGGATGTTCTGTCGCGTAGTGAAATGACCGTATCCCTTGTCGTAAGTCCGCGCGATATGAGCCAGCATACGGAGTTGGCGCGACGAGAGCAGGCCGTACGGAACGGCGATGCGCAACATCGGCGCATGTCTTTGGATGTACAAGCCATTCATCAAGCGAAGAGGTCGAAACTGGTCTTCGCTGAGTTCTCCCTTCAAGAACCGTTCCGTCTGACTCTTGAATTGAGCGGCACGCTCATTCACTAGAGTCTGGTCGTAATCGTCGTATTGGTACATATATGGAAGAAATCCGTCCGCCTGGGGAGAGAAAAGCCTGAGTGATTCAGTGGGGCAAAACTATAGCATAGGGCGATTAATAGGAAAAAATAATAAAACCGGATATATCTATGACTTTACTGCATATCGACATGGCATGTAAACGCCGGGCTCGTGTCGCGAGCGGCCGGTGACGAGGCACGTAAGAACTTTTTTATTCATTCGTCAACCCGTCCTTATATATAATGATCGGCATTTTTGACTGGGGGTCGTGCTGCTTGACAGCAGCGGCGCAAACGTTTTTCGAAAAAACACAGAAGAGGGCTTACCTTTGTTACGGGCATTCGTTTTACTCTCGTTGCTATTTCTGTTACCCGGCATGGCATCAGCCGAGGAATCGGAAGTTTTGGGACTGACCGGTACGCATCGGGGTCTTTATTGCGTTTTGGTCTTCATCATTGCGTACGCTTTCGTAATGACCGAAGAGTTCACTCACTTGCGCAAGTCGAAACCAGTCATCCTCGCCGCCGGGATCATTTGGGCGCACGTGGCTTATATGGCCGCCGACAATGGCGTTCCGGTGGAGAAGGTGCACAAGGCGTTCGAGCATGATTTACGCGAGTACGCCGAGCTGTTTCTGTTCCTGCTGGTCGCCATGACCTACATCAATGCCATGGCCGAGCGAAATGTATTCGAGGCCCTCCGTTCCTGGCTGGTGAGCCGCAAATTCGGTTACCGAAAACTCTTTTGGATAACCGGCGTGATCACCTTCTTCCTCTCTTCGGTGGCCGATAACCTGACGTCGGCCCTACTGGTCGGGGCCGTGGTGATGGCCGTCGGCGCCAACAGTCCGCGTTTCGTGGCCTTGGGATTCATAAACCTGGTAAGCGCTGCCAACGCGGGAGGTGCATTCAGTCCATTCGGCGATATTACTACCCTGATGGTCTGGCAGGCAGGGAAGGCCGAGTTTTTCGACTTTTTCATGCTGTTCATTCCGTCGGTGGTGAACTTCGCTGTGCCGGCCGCGGCCATGCATTTCGCCATTCCGGACGAGGCGCCGAGTTTCCCCGAGGAAGAGCGGGTCAAGATGAAGGAGGGCGCATTGGTCATTTGCGGCTTGTTCGCACTCACGATCATGACCGCCGTCAGCTTCAAGCAGTTTCTGCATCTTCCGCCGTTCCTGGGGATGATGGTGGGCCTTTCCTTTTTGATGTTCTACGGCTACCGCTTGAAGCTGCTGTACAGCGCCGACAACGGGCGGTTCGACGTATTCGCCAATGTCCGCGATGCGGAGTGGGATACCCTGCTGTTCTTCTTCGGCGTGGTCTTTGCAGTCGGCGGTTTGGGTTATATCGGCTATCTGGAACTGGTTTCCGAAGCGATGTACGAAGGGCTAGGCGCGACGACGGCCAATATTCTGATCGGCATACTTTCGGCTATCGTCGACAATATTCCGGTCATGTTTGCGGTGCTGAACATGAATCCGGACATGGATGTCTATCAGTGGATGCTGGTGACTCTGACGGCCGGCGTAGGCGGGACCATGCTGTCCATCGGTTCGGCGGCGGGCGTGGCTCTCATGGGGACATCGCGCGGAATGTACACCTTTTTCAGTCATCTTCGTTGGACGCCGGCCATTATCGCCGGTTATGCCGCGAGCATTTTAACCCACTACTGGATCAACGGCTGACGCCGCTCCAACCTGCTTAAGCCAAGGCGTGGCCGTCGACCTTAGGCTACGCCTTGCCACTCGATCCGCGCCTCTCCCAAGCATCGAGCAAGATCGCGACAAGCATATCGGCGAGCACGTTCACGCCGGATCGCATGCGCGCAAGAATCCAATCGACCGGCGCGATGAGTGGTATCGCGGCGGCTACCACAACTTCCGGCAAGCCGGACGCGCTCAGTACCAGCGGCAAAATGATCAATCCCGCTTCAGGAATCCCAGCGACGCCGATACCGGCCATGAGCGCGGAAAGTACGATGATGGCTTGCTGGCCGGCCCCGAGTTCATAGCCCAAAGCCTGTGCCAGGAACAGAGCGGCCATGGCCTCATACAGCGTGATGCCGTCGTTGTTGAGATTCGTACCGGCACAGACAGCGATACGTGCGGACGAATCCGAGACGCCGATGTTTCGCAGACAGCGCAAGGTAACCGGCATGGCCGCCAAACTGCTGTTCGCGGACAAGCCGGTCATAATGGCATCTGCCCCTTGTTTCAGATAAACGCGCGGCGATTTTCCGCCTCCCAGCCACGCCGCCAGTGGGTAATAAACGAGACCATGAAGGCCGAGGCCGAGCGTTATGACGCCGAGAAACCCGCCCAGATCGGCAAAAATTTCTAGCCCCGTTTTTCCGACGACCTGCGCCACGAGACCGAATACCGCGAACGGAACGACTTCGACGACCCAAGTAAGCACCTTGGTTAAGACCTGATAGGCCGACGACACAAAACCTTCCAACGGCCGGATGTCTGCTACATCATCCTCGCCCTGGCGATCTTTAAACCACCGCAGGGCGGCGCCGAACAGCAAGGCGAGCAGGACGACCGAGATCACGTTATTGCTTGCGAGCGGTTCGATCAGGCTTTGAGGGATATAGGCGCCGAGGTTCTGCAGCGGGTTGAGAGACGCAGCCGGTGCCGATCTCGGGCTCGCGAGCGTGGGGTTTTCTGAGACTCGATCGGTAAGTTGCCCGATTCGGTCCCGCCAGGCCAACCCCGGTTCGATCGTATTCATCAGCAGCAGTCCGATGGCGCAAGCCATCGACACATTGATAAGACAAATCGTGACCAGCCGTCCTCCGCTTCTCGCGGAAATCGGAGTCCGAACAAAGGCTTCGAGAATCGCGAAAAGAATGAGGGGCACGGCCAACGCTTTCAGCAACCGGATCGCGAGCATTCCGATTTGCCCGAGGTGCTCGTTCCGAAGTCCCCAAAGATAGGCCTCATTGCCTCCGATAACGCCGAGCAATGCACCCAATGCGACGGCCATCAGTACGCGTAAGGACAACGGCCATCGTTTTATAGTCATGGTCACCTCTGCTAAACAAAGGGAGCGATCAACTGGTTAACTAAGGTGCGGCGTAGCTTAAGGCGAGATTCCGGACAGTCCAAGGGATTCAGGCGAGATGCCGGTTTGAGTCTGGCGCGGTCTTCGGATGGGAGGTCAACTTGTCGGCGATAGGGATTTGTCCCAATTGACCAAACTTTCACCTGCTGCTTATATCGCTTCGCGGGTGCGGATACAGTCGAACTCTAGTTGGATGGCGCCCAAAACGGCAAACCGATGGGCCGCACGTATCCTAAGGAAGCTCTGATTAAGTTTCCAGTGGGAAAAGCGAACAGTGCAACTATTGGATCTAAGAGCCCATCCCAATAGGCTTAAGAAACCCTTCGACAAGCCTGTCCTGAGATAAGTCGAAGGGCTCAGGGCGAACGGTCTATTGGGATGGGCTCTAAAAGGCCCTCACCCAACCCAATCACGCCGCACTGTCCCTGTTGGGAGCCGCAAGCGGCGCTTGCGCGTGCCCCCGTTCGCCGGGAGCGAACGCCAACGTGCGAAGCACGGCCCTTCGGCAGGCTCAGCACAGGTTTGCCCCAGCGGGAGAAGGTTTATTCAGAGCTTCCCTAAGGACAGGAGGATTCAGATCATGAGGTTTTTCATCTATGGTTCATTGTGTCTTGCCGCTCTTGCCGGCTGTGACGGCTCTGGAGGTTCAACCGAGAAGGATGTTCCGTTGGATCAGGTTCCACCCGCGGTAAGGGCCACGGCTGACAAGGCATTGCCTGGAGTCCAATGGAAAACGGCCAAGACAAAAACCGAAAATAGCCAGGCCGTATACGAGCTGAAGGGGCGTGACTCAACGAATCGCGAAGTGGAGGTCGAGGTGACTCCCGAGGCGAGGCTGCTGGAAGCCGAAACCGAAATTCCACTGGAAGAGGTTCCCATTGTGGTCCGGGAAGCTCTGAAAGCGAGATTACCCAACTTCAAACCAGAAAAGATCGAATCGGTCAGCAAGGGAGTTGGTTCCTCAGGATATGAATTCGAGGGGCGGGACGAAGCTAACGAGAATATCGAGGTCTTTATTTCGGCGGACGGAACTCAAGTGACTGTCGAGGAATATGATGGTTGAGGGATGCATTTCCTACGGCGGTTTCCGTTCGCGCGTAACGGTTGATTGAAAAAGGCTTTATCATGGGAGAGCGGGCTTTACCTGGGGAGTGGTTTGATCGCTGGTAAAGCCCGCTTCCACGGACCATAATTCAATCCAACAACCGATCTAAGTTCGGGTCGATGTTGGTCTCGCTCCTTACGACTGCCGCCAGTGGGCGTGAGCTTGGGGCGGCTGCCGCTTGCAAGCTTGCAATTCAATTCGGGTCGGATGACGGTCGTGCTGCATATCTTGTGTTCAGTTTTCGTCTATGTTGGCGAGGGGCTCCGATCAACCAGCCGGATAGGATGGCTCCGGCTTTAGAAAGGTTTTCTCTTTCGTAGACTTCCAAGTGCTCCTTAGCGGCGCGTTCCTCCCAAGAGATCTGTCTTCGGGCATGTCATGGCGAGCGGCCGCTTTGTGATTTTGCCGGTGTCTCCGCGTTGCATGACCCGGCAAAAAGGCTGAAAATCGGGAGCCAGCGATTTTCGCCGGGTCCCTAACGGGCAGTACGGGCGCAACGTCCCATTTTATTCCGGCGGAGCGGAGCGAGGTTCGATCGAATACTAGAGTTGCGACGGCGTCAGATAGTCGTGTCCGCTAGGGGTAGTTGTTCCAATGACTCTCAGAGGAGCTCTTTGTAGTGAAAAGAATTTCGATGATCGTGGCTACGATGGTTGCGACATTAGCTTGGGCGGAGCAGCCCACAGTGGCTCCGGCACCGAACGGGATTACGATTCCGGAAAACTATAAAGATTGGAGGTTAATCTCCGTTTCTCAGCGTCCGGAAACGGGTACGCTCCGTGCCGTTTTGGGCAATGACGTGGCGATAGCAGCAGCCAGAGCCGGAAATACCAATCCCTGGCCGAACGGAACGGTACTCGCGAAGCTGGTGGTCAAGCAAAAGGACCATCCCAGATACCCGACGGCCCAGGTGCCGGGCGAGTTCGTCCATGCCGAGTTCATGATTAAGGACTCGGCCAAGTACGTTTCGACGGGAGGCTGGGGCTTCGCCCGCTGGCTAGGGGAGAAACAGGAACCTTATGGTAAGGATGCGAGTTTCGTTCAGGAATGCGTCGGTTGCCACACGACCGTACAACAGACGGATTGGGTATTCACCGGACCGATCAGTTTGCCCTGAACCGGCTGGGGCGAGAAACCACCGGTATTCGCCGAATCAGTGGTCACTTGTTTGGGAAATGACTTGGGTGCATGTAAAATGAGTCTCTTGACTATTAAGAGACGCTGCCCGTCGCTGCTGGTCGCAAGATACGATCGGAACGGTTCGCGCGGCGAAACCGCATGCGTACCGTCGCGTCCGATAACGAGCGAAACAGGCTGTTACTGTTACTCGGTAACCCATACAGCTTACAGGAAAATTCAAAATGACTTTCGTAGTAACCGAAAACTGCATCAAGTGCAAATTTACCGATTGCGTCGATGTTTGCCCGGTCGACTGCTTTCACGAGGGGCCGAATTTTCTGGTCATTGATCCCGATGAGTGCATCGATTGCACGTTGTGCGAGCCCGAATGCCCCGCGAATGCCATTTATTCCGAGGATGAGGTGCCGGAGGGCCAAGAGCAATTCATCCAATTGAACGCCGAACTTTCGAAAGTGTGGCCGAGTATTACGGAAGTCAAGCCGGCTTTGGAAGATGCAGATGAATGGAACGGCAAGCCGAACAAGCTGCAATATCTCGAGAAATAGCCGGAAAGTCCGGCGTCGGCGTATCCGGCGAGCGCTCGATCGGATTTGGCGATATTTTGCTTTGGGTCGCTGCCGATCGATGAATTTTTCCCCACTGTTCGAGGACGCTGTTGAGAACAACAGCGCCTTTTTCTCTTTCAATCGGCATTGAATCGAAAGTGTATCAACAACGGCTGCCGTCTTCGCAATCGCTGACGAGCTGTCGTCCGCCCTTGGAAACCTGAACCGGGCGGCGCGTGCCCGGGGCTGCGCACCAGGCTACGGGTTCCTTGCGAGACATACGGTTCGATGCCGATGAAATCGTCTTTGTGAGGTCCTTCGGTGATCATGGGAAAAGTACGTTCGTACACCGCAATCCGTTCGCCGCGCGGGAAGATACGCCCTTTCTCGTCACGAACTTCGCTATAAGGACCCCGGTAAATGATCCTAGAAACGGCAGTTGACCGCTTCGATGCACCGGGAAAGTAGCATGGGTGAGCGAAGCGAACCGCATCGTCCGTGGGCGCGATCGGTGCGGTTCGTTCCTCACCGCACCTTACAAAAATGACTTGCATCGATCTCATCTTTCGGGTGGAGACGCTACCTACCCGATTTAACGGCGGGCGATGCCCCCGGCGGCGTTGCGCCTTCTTGCAGGAGACTACCCCGCGGCGCCGTCGCGCTCCTTCGACCAGGCTCAGGACAGGCCCTTCGACTCCGCTCAGGACAGGCTCGCCGGCCGTCCAGCCCGCCTGACACTCGAGCACGTCCGACTACCGTTTCTAGGTTCAACATTCATGGCTAAAGCCTCGTAATTTACGCTTGAAGAATCCACCGAAGGTGCTTTGCTCTCGCGGTTGATCTTACCCCGACGGACGTCATGACAGAATTTCGGCGACGACGGAACGGGCTCCCTTTCGAAGACCATTTTGGCCAAAAGCCTAGCTTCGAGAAACGGTCCCATTGAAGAGAGTATAATTTTCGTTGTCCTCGTTTATTCGGGATGTTGCTGAAAAGACCATGAAACTGCAGCAGTTACGCTATATCTGGGAAGTTGCGCAGCACGAATTGAACGTTTCCGCAACGGCGGACAGCCTTTATACATCGCAGCCCGGAATTAGCAAACAAGTCCGTCTGCTGGAGGACGAACTCGGGCTTCCGATTTTCGCACGGAACGGCAAACATCTGACGGAAATCACAGCAGCCGGCAAGCAAATCGTCGCGATTGCCGGAGAAATCCTGGGCAAGGTTCAGGATATAAAGAATATCGCGCAGGAATATCGGGATAACAAGGTCGGCTCGCTGTCCATCGCCACTACACACACGCAAGCGCGTTATGCGCTTCCTCCCGTCATAAAGGAGTTCATGAACCGCTATCCCGGGATCAAGCTCAATATCAATCAGGGTACTCCGATGCAGATTTCGGAACTGGCGTCGCGTGGCGTGGTCGATATGGCGATCGCCACGGAGGCCATGGAACTCTTCGAGAATCTCGTCATGCTGCCGTGTTATCGGTGGAATCGCTGTGTTTTGGTACAGCAAGGGCATCCGCTGACGGAGAAGAAGGAACTGACCCTACAGGATGTCGCCGAATATCCCATCGTGACGTACGTCTTCGGTTTCACCGGACGCTCGCAGCTGGATCAGGCTTTCGAGAAGGCCAACCTGCATCCCCAGTTGGCGTTGACCGCCGTGGATGCCGATGTGATCAAGACCTATGTGAGGCTCGGCTTGGGGGTCGGAATCGTCGCCAGAATGGCTTACGATCCGGTCACGGACGCCGATCTGATTCCGCTAGACGCCAGCCATCTGTTCGGTTCGAGCACGACCAAGATCGGGCTTAGGCGGGATATGTTCATCCGCGGATTCATCTATGAATTCATCCGTCTATTCGCGCCGCATCTGACACGGGAGTTGGTGGAACAAGCCATGGCTCAGCGGGACCAAAAAGAGGTCGATGCCTTGTTCGCGAATAGTGAGCTGCCGGTGCGCTAGCTTGCGGGTATCCGATGTCTCATCCGGAAGGCCGTGTCTGGTCTTAAACCTTGGCGACCGTTTTGAGGTTCCCGGCGTGTAGACCGCATTCTTTCTTGGCGGCATCCTCCCACCACCAGCGACCTTCGCGTTCGTGCTGATTGGGCAGAATCGCCCGGGTGCAAGGTTCGCAGCCTATACTGACGAAACCTTTGCGATGCAGTTCGTTGAAGGGCACGTCATAGGCTTCGATGTAATCCCACACCTGCGCCGACGACCAGTTCGCAAGCGGATTGAATTTGATCAGGTGATGGTCGGGCGTGGAAAAGGCTTCATCCAACTCGACCTCTGTCAGATGTTGCCGAGTTGGGTTTTGGTCGCGGCGTTGGCCGGTGATCCAGGCGTCCAGCTGACAAAGCTTACGCCGCAACGGCTCGACCTTACGGATGCTGCAGCATTCGTGATGGCCGTCTTTGTAGAAGCTGAATAGGCCCTTTTCTCTGACCAAAGCTTCCAATTGCGTGCGATCCGGCGAAAGAACCTCCAGCCGAACGGGATATCGCTCCCGGACCGTCTCGATCAGTCTGTAAGTTTCGGGATGCAAGCGACCGGTATCCAAGGTGAAGACCTGAACGCCCGGCTTCAGCTTGCTGGCCAGGTCGATCAACATCACGTCCTCGGCACCGCTGAAGGAGATAGCGATATTGTCGAACCAGGTCAGCGCCGCTTTGAGAACGACGCGGGGATTCTTTCCGGCCAATTCGCCTTTTAGCTGATCGAGATCGAAGAATTGAGTGCTCATGTCGTATTAGGGTAAAAGCCGTAAGACCTAAAGTAACACACGATATTCAATCCCAAAAATTCTAAAAATTACTTTTCATATAGAAAAACGGGATAAGACTGATGAAAAAGCCCTGCCGTTTCCGGCAGGGCTTTGATGTCCCCGGTGCGTGAAATCGACCGATTACATCATGTCTTCCATTCCGCCGCCCGGCATTCCAGCCGCTTTTTCTTTTTTCGGCAGTTCCGCCACCATGGCTTCCGTGGTGAGCATCAGACCGGCCACGGACGCCGCGTTCTGCAGCGCAGAACGGGTGACCTTGGTCGGGTCGAGGATACCCATCTGGATCATGTCGCCGTATTCGCCGGTCGCGGCGTTGTAGCCGAAGGTGCCTTCGCCCTCCTGAACCCGGTTCAGGACGACCGATGCTTCTTCGCCGGCGTTGGTGACGATTTGGCGCAGCGGCTCCTCGATTGCACGGCGCAGGATGGCGATGCCTACGGTTTGGTCGTGGTTCTTGCCCTGCAGATCCTTCAGCGCTTTTTGAGCGCGAATGAAAGCGACGCCGCCGCCAGGAACGATACCTTCTTCAACCGCGGCACGGGTTGCGTGCAAAGCATCTTCTACGCGGGCTTTCTTTTCTTTCATCTCGACTTCGGTGGCCGCGCCGACTTTGATCACGGCAACACCGCCGGCCAGTTTGGCGACACGCTCTTGCAGTTTTTCGCGATCGTAGTCCGAGGTGGTGTCTTCGATCTGTTTGCGGATCTGCTCGACGCGTGCCTTGATGTCTTCGGGCTTGCCGGCACCGTCGACGATGGTGGTGTTTTCCTTGTTGACCTGCACCTTCTTCGCGCTGCCCAGGTCGTTAAGGTCGACTTTCTCGAGGCTGAGACCCAGCTCTTCGGAGATTACACGGCCGCCGGTCAGGATGGCGATGTCCTCCAGCATGGCCTTGCGGCGATCGCCGAAGCCCGGCGCTTTGACGGCGCAAACTTTGATGATGCCGCGCATGGTGTTGACCACCAAGGTCGCCAGCGCTTCGCCCTCGACGTCCTCGGCGACGACCAACAGCGAACGGCCGGACTTCGCCACTTTTTCGAGCAGCGGCAGCAAGTCGCGGATGTTGGAAATTTTCTTGTCGTGCAGCAGGATGTAGGGGTTTTCGAGTTCGACGCTCATGGTCTCCTGCTGATTGATGAAATAGGGCGAGAGATAGCCGCGATCGAACTGCATACCTTCGACGACTTCCAGTTCGTTTTCCAAACCGGAACCTTCCTCGACGGTGATCACGCCTTCCTTGCCCACCTTATCCATGGCGTCGGCGATGATTTTGCCGATGCTCTCGTCGGAGTTGGCGGAGATAGTGCCGACCTGGGCAATCGCTTTGCTGTCGGTGCAGGGCTTGGACAGTTTCTTCAGTTCTTCGACGACTACGCCGACCGCCCGATCGATGCCGCGTTTGATGTCCATCGGGTTTGCACCCGCGGCCACGGATTTCAAGCCTTCGCGGACAATGGCCTGGGCCAGGACGGTTGCCGTGGTGGTGCCGTCGCCGGCGACGTCGGAGGTCTTTGAGGCGACTTCCTTTACCATCTGGGCGCCCATGTTCTCGAACTTGTCTTTCAGCTCGATCTCTTTTGCTACCGAAACGCCGTCTTTGGTGACAGTGGGCGCGCCGAAGCTCTTTTCGAGCACGACGTTACGGCCTTTCGGGCCCAGGGTCTGCTTCACGGCGTCGGCCAGAACGTTGACTCCTGCCAACATGCGGTGACGGGCATCATCGGAAAAACGGACTTCTTTAGCTGCCATCAGTTAATTCCTCCAAAAATTGGTCTGAACGTTAAGGTCGCGGATTAGGCTTCGAATACGCCCATGATGTCGTCTTCGCGCAGCATCAAATATTCGGTGCCGTCGATTTTCACTTCGGTACCGGCATACTTGCCGAACAAGACTTTGTCACCGACTTTTACATCCAGTGCGCGCACTTGACCGTTATCCAGGATTTTTCCGTTTCCTACTGCAACCACTTCGCCTTTGATCGGCTTTTCCTTTGCAGTGTCGGGAATGACGATTCCGCCTGGAGACGTTTTTTCTTCTTCCCAGCGTTTTACGACGATACGGTCATGCAAGGGACGAATTTTCATGATGACTGTTTTCTCCTTGAAGAAGGTTGAATCTCGAAAAAAGCCGCGATAGCTGTGTTAGCACTCGCTACCGAGGGCTGCTAACAATATAGCGACGCCGATTCAGTTTTCAAGTGGCGCAATATGAAATTTTGATTACGGTAGGAGGGGCTCGATTTCGGACGCAAGCAAGGCCGGCGAGAACTTTACAGAGCATGCAAGAGAACAAAATGTTGCTATCGCAGGTACCAAGCTCGGGAATATATTCGAATGGATGAATATGACGGTGACGATAGTCCGGAATCTTTCTAGGTCCCGGCGATTTAGCGACGAAAGAACAGATTGATCAGCAGTGTCAGCACGAGGCTGATGATGATCATGGAGGTGATGGGAACGAAGATGTACCGGTTTTCGTCCTGAATCCGGATATCTCCGGGGAGTTTCCCGAACCAGCCGAACATTCCCGGAGCGTACGACAGGATCAGCCCGAGCAGAAACAAGCCAATACCGATGAAGATAAGAATTTTTCCGAAGGACATCGTTCAAACCCTCTTCGAACTTTCATCGCCAGCCACTAGATAGACCGAAGCGAACAGCAAGAGTGCCGCAAGTCCTAAAAGCCATCGGATGTCGGTACGGCTAGTCCGACGTTCGGCGAATTCCGGCGCGCGTAATGCGTCCACGAGAGCTCGCGGCGTTTCCAGGCGATGGTAGCGGAGTCCGGTCGTTGCGCTCAGTTCACGCAGATGGTTTTCGTCCAGCCAGGAAAGGTAATAGCCACCGTGCGAAGGGCGGGGTGCCGTCTCGGTCGTTTGGTAGGCGGTGGTGGATTCCGGAATTTGCGCGATATCGGTATTTTCCCAATAACCGACGAGCCGATTTTCGCGATCGTATTTCGGGACGGTAATAGGGTGCAGGCCGCCCACGCCAACGATGAGACCCGCGATTTCTCCGGGCTTTTCGAAAAAGATCGGGCGTATGGTTTGCGGCGGTGCTTCCTGGCCGTCGGTGAAGAACGCCAGCCGAACGCCGGGATCGCGTTTCTTGATGTCCCGGATTGCGGCATAAACCCCTTGCTCTATAAAGCTGTTGGCCGCCCAGGCCATGCGCCAATCGATATGGGCGAGCACATCGTCGATTACGGGCAGGTGTTCGCATACCTCTATGGGTTCGAACAGCAGTTGAACGCTCCGGGTCGTGAAGAGTCCGAGGGCGACTTCCGATCCGCAAGGCAGCGCGTGCACCGCCTGACGGATCGATTCCTTGACGAAATTGAGTCGGTCCGCCGGCATGTTATCGATATGATAATCGCGCGCGTTCATGCTTTGGGTTATGTCGACCACGAACGCGTAGCGGTAAACCCGCAGCGGCAGCGAGAGTTTCGGATCAGCAAAGGTCAAGACCGCGAGTACAGCGGCCACGAGCAGTGCCGCCGCGCGCCAGTCCCGGAGAAACAACAGCTTCCTCACGGCGCGCCGCCCGGGATAGTGGGAACGGTTGCAAACACGCTGGATTTCGCGCCGTGCCAATCCGCCTTTTCCCGCTCCTTGGCCGGCGGCGTAATTCGATGAGCGTATTCGAGATTGATGCGGGCGTTCCAGTTGTCCGGGTTCAGCCGAAGAGCCTTGTGCAACTGTTCCTTGGCCAGAGCGACCAGCGTGTTGACGCGGACGTACTCCAGAACGCCCTTGGCGTTCCACAGCTCGGCCGCTTCTCGAAGATAAAGCGTTCCAAGGTTGTAATGAACCTGCTCGCGAAGGTGTTTGTCGCCGCGGTCCAGAATGCCGGTGTAAAGCCGCATGGCTTCCAGGGGTTCACCCGACCGTTCGAGTTGATGGGCTTTGGCGAATACCAGGACCGGCGGTGTCTTGTCGTCGACTTTTATCCGTTCCGGTCGTGCGATCAGGCCGTTGTGGCGGGCAATACGGAAAATGGCGTCGCCTTCGTAAACGATTCCGGCTAGCAGTATTGCCAGAAAGCTCCAGATCGTCGCTGGCGAACGCCAAACTCGTATCAGGCTGGCCATGATTTCACCTCTAGGAACTTGGCGCCAAGAAGTAGCGCCAAAAACGCCAGGGCTGCCCCGTAGCAGTAGTTGGAGACATCCTGGCGCGGTAGCTTTTCGAGATAGTGCAAAGGAAGATTTTCCAATCGTTCAACCTCTGCGATCGCATGCTGTAGCGCATCCGGGTTGTCCGCCTCGAAAGCCCGATACGGTACGCCGAGACTCTGGAAATATTCATGGAGAAGATATTCGGGCGTCGTGCTTTCGTTGGGATTGGCCGGTTTCTCCGAAAGGCGTCCGCTCCTTGGATTACGGAGATAAATCCAGTAAAGAGTTGCTTGCGTTTCCTGAAACCACTGCCTGAGCTGGTCACGGGTTTCCTCTTCTATCTGCGCGGCTCCGTCCGAAACCAGCAATATGATCCGAGAACCCGAAAATGGTTTTCCGCTGTAGAAGTCGAGTGCCATCGCCAGTGCCGGAGCGATGTTGGTTGCTCCGTGGCCGCGGCCGCTGGTCGCTTCGATGGCGGCCAATACGGCCTGCTTATCTTGGGTGAAAGGCATGACGTAAATCGGTGCGGCCGAAAAATCGATCATGGCGAACAGATCATGTTCCCGCCGGGTGACGAATTCGGCCAGCAGCTTACGGGCTACGGCGCCCTTGGTTTCCTGTGCACGGCCGCCCAAATATTGGCCGGAAAAATCCTCGTTCATGCTGCTACTCCGATCTAACAGCAATACGATATGTGCTCCGGTCCCGATTCTTTCCACCCAACGCTCGCTCAGATAGGGGCCGGCGATGCCCAGACTGAGACAGAGAGCCGCCGCCGCGGCGCCGAAACGCAGCACGCGATCGAGTAGGGTCGACAGCGGATCGCTTGGGAGTATCGATATAGACGAGTACAAAATCGCCGGTTGTCCGCGTCCAAGCAAAGGAATGAGAGCGGCGAAGCCGAGCAGCAAGGCCCATGGTGCCGAGAACCCGATGTTCACGTGCTCCTCCGTTCGGCAGCGATGCAGCGACGGCACAGCGTTTCAAGCCGCTCCAGCGGCGAATCCGCCGGGATAGGTGCATCCGGGGCGGTGTAAAAGACACGCCGGGATAGGGCGAAGAAATGATTCAACTCGTCTCGAAGCTCGGCGAAGGCGGGATGTGCCGCGAGGAAGAGTTCCAATTCCCCTGCGAACAGACGAAATCCCGCAGTATCGTCCAGGGCTCGGTGCAAGAGCCTGACGGCGGCTCGGTAGGCTTCAACGTCGCCTCGTTTACGGTTGAGTTTCCTGAGCTCTCGCAAGGCACGTGCGAACGGCGGCGTCGTCTTCGCAAAGAACGGCAGCCAGCCGTAGCGGAGGGCGAGGATGGCGAGCACGGCTAGGGCTCCGGCGAGATAACTGGTAAATCTCAGGGGATGGGGACCGATCGGAAGCGGTTCGGGACCGACGGACTCTGGGATCTTGATGTTCTCGTCCGAGATATCGGAGGGAATGATCGGCGCGATAGCAATATTCCAGGGCTGGGTCTGCACTTCCATCTGGGTTTGGCCTCGAAAGCGGATCGGCAGCGCAGGGATGGTCAGTTTCTCCGGTTGCCGCACGCCTTTGAATATTTGATATGTCAGCCGTAGCCGATATTGTGTCCCGCCTTGCGTGTCGGCCTTGGTCCAATTGACGGTGCGGATATCCAGCCACTCGTTGAGTGGCCCCGGCACGGGTAGATGCTCGGTTTCCAAGGCATAGCCGTCGGGCACGGTGACGAGAACGTCGTAGCCCACCAGGTCCCCTATGACGTAACCGAAATTCCGCAGCACCGTCGATTCGACGTGAGGCGTCGATCCGGCGGCGCAGGCGAGGATCGGTGCCCACAGAAGCACC
The DNA here is from genome assembly GCA_020723665.1 of Methyloversatilis universalis. Taxonomy (GTDB): domain Bacteria; phylum Pseudomonadota; class Gammaproteobacteria; order Methylococcales; family Methylococcaceae; genus Methylocaldum. Next base: position 226,142 of record DYIL01000001.1, on the reverse strand, counting down.
GGACTCAAGCCGAAAATCAGTTTAAACAGCGGCCGCATCGCTTAGGCTCGATAAAAATAACGGGTGAGGTCATCCGGGTCGAAACGGTCTTTCAAGAAGAACGGTTCTCGGCCGTGGAGCGTGCACATCCGTTCCAGATCCTCGCGGCGTTGTGCGAATGACGCCCGGATCTTTTCGCGCAGCGCCGGGCGCATGAATAATCGTCGCCGGATGCCGGTTTCGGGATCTTTCAAATGAATCAGCCCCCATAAAGGGAGCCGATCGAATTCGGCGCTGTCCCATAAAACCACCGGAACCACGTCGTGACGGACCAGGGTCTTGAGCACGGTGTCGAGACGGTCGAATGAGAAATGAAAATCCGAAACAAGAAAGACCAAGGCTTTTTGTTTCCCAAGATGCGATGCGACTTCACTCAGTCCATCGGAAGATCGGCCCCGCGGACGGAAATTTTCGAGGTTCTTCAGCAATTCGGCGGCCGCTCCTTTGTGCCAACGCAGCGGCAGGAACAAGTCTCGCCGTATTGCGCTGTCGCAAGCGATAAAGCCGAAAAGGTCGCCGGTGCGGTAAGCGGAATAGGCCACCGACGCGGTCAATTCGGCCAACAGTCGGGTTTTCGATGTGGTACCCCGAAAGCCCATGGACGCCGAAAGGTCGGCGATAACATAAACGGGAATCGCGCTTCTTTGGCGAAAGGTTCGAACTATGAGCTGGCCGAAGGGGTCGTGGAGCGTGGCGCGGATATCCAGGTTTCGAGGGTCCGGATTGGCCGTCAAGAATGCGTAACCGGCGAATTCGTGGCTGGCGCCGTGCTGCGCACCGCGGTGGTGGCCCGGGTGTAGGCCGGGCGAACGCCAACTGACTTGGTAATGAAACTCGGGAATCAAGGTGCTGCGACGCGTTGCAAAATACCGTTCATCAATTCACCGACCAGGTCGCTGCGGCGAAGCTCATAGACCGGGTTGAAGAAGACCCGATGGGCGGTAGTATCCACGAAGACTTGACGGATGTCCTCCGGAATCAGAGCAGTTCGATCATTGAGCCAGGCCGAGACACGTGCCGCCCGCAGCATCATGCTCATTCCTCTGGGGCTGGCACCGGCCAAAATCAATTGCCTCATGTCTACGCCGTCTATCTTGATGCCGTAATCCTGGGGTCTCCGGGTCGCCTGCCAGAGATCGAGCGCATATTGCTGCAGCGCGTCGCTTGCTTTGATTTCGACTTGAATGATCCGGGCAATATCCGCGATATCCCGATAGGATAGAACGCCTGGCTGTACGCCCTCGATGAGTCTATCGGTATCGTGAAAGCGGGGATCGAACATCAAGGCGCGTCGTAAAGCGGGGTCTCGCGGCGTTTCGATGTGCAATTCCATCAGGAACCGGTCGCGCGCCGCGGAGGGAATTTCGAAGGTCTCTTCCTTTTCGACGCGGTTGCGGTCGGCGAACACTTGGAGATGCGGGAAAAAATACTCCCGATTGAAGGCCGTGATGCTGCGCTCCGCCATGACCCGCAACAGCAACGAGTGGACCTGGGGACGGGCGCGGTTCACCTCGTTAAAAAAGAAAACGGAAAGCTGTTCGCCGTGTTTGAGAATAGGGCCGGGATCGACCTGCGGTTTGCCGACCTCGTTAATATAGGTGTGATAGACGAGATCGTTCGGCATCAGGTCGATGGTGCCCTCGATACGCTCGTAGGCACCGCCCAATCCGCGTGCGACCGCTCGCAGCAAGGTGGTCTTGCCGACGCCGACATCGCCTTCCAGCATGACATGGCCGCGGGAGAACACCGCCAGAGTGATCTGATGGATGGCATGATCGAGACCGATCACGGCGTTTCCGATTTCCTGCTCAAAGCTTAAGGCGCGCCGCCGCCAGTCGGAGAGCAAGGAGTCTTTGTCGTATCGGGACATAGGGCAGAAACGGGTGGTATGGTATGAAAGAGATGTACAGCAGGCAACACGGTAGGTTACAGCATCGGAAGCCATAAAGTAAAAACCCCGCATTGCGGGGTTTTGATCAGCTTCGCTTGCCGGCCGATCGCTTTCTTAAGAAATGTATGGAGATGATCTTGCGATCGGGAAGTTCCTAAGCGGTTTCCGTCTGTTTGCCGGAACCGATAAGCGGATCGAAGCGCTGAATTTGGCTGTATCCGAACGAGATCAACTGCACACCGATATCGACGACCAGTTTGTAAAGCTCAGGCATCCGAGAGATGAGATAGCCAAGGTAACCCAGGGCACCGATGCCGAGACCGGCGGCGAGCACGGTCGGTAGGCCGATGCCGTGGAAAATGCGGATGATTTGAGTCAGCACGTCCAACGGCAACAGCAGCATGACCCCGAAGTAGACGAGGGTCATGAATGTGAACAGTACGAATACGACGAACTTGAACGTCTTCGCCAAGATAAGATCGATTTTCATGCGTATTTTTTCCTTCCCAAGCTCAAGCTAAAAATCTTTTGTCCGGGCCGGATCGTTGGGAGTTGTGTTTATCGCCCAAGCCTCCCGGTAGTTCGGGAGCCCCCTTCAAAAAACAAAAGCCGCGAAATACCGGCTCGAATGATACTGGCTGTGATAAATTTTGCGCCATTTTAGCATATCAATCCTCCTCGGCCAGCAAAATCGGGGGCGTAGGATCTCGCATCCAAGTGGGCGCCGCCGCAACCATGCAGTATCCCCGAGCACGTCCGGTTGGCCGTGTCCTTTCGAAAAAGGAGCGCCGCTTACCGTCATCTCGGGTTCAACATGAGGAAAATCACCCTGTTCGATATTGAACATGCGAAAATCGTTTTCTCAAACGGCACCTCTTTTCGAATGGCCAAGAAAATATTTCGTTTGTTTCCTCCGCCTTATGAGGAAGTGGTCTTAAAAGGACTTTATCTCCGGCTGAATCTGCACCGGCTGGGTACGCCCGAAGCGCCGTTCGTGTATGCCAATTTCCTCACCAGCCTGGACGGGCGAATTGCGCTGGAGGATTCGAGCGGACAGACCTATCTTCCGAAAAGCCTGACCACGCCTGATGATTTTCGGTTGTTTCTGGAGCTGGAGTGCCAAGCGGATTGCCTGATCACGCACGGCGGCTATCTCCGTTCGCTGGCGCAGAAACGTCTGGGAAACATTCTTCAAGTCGGTCTGACCGATACGACGCGCGACCTTGCAGAATGGCGCGAGGCGCACGGACTGGCTCCTCAGCCGGCGATCGTCGTCGCGAGCGCCAGTCTGGACTTCCCGATGCCGCCGTCTATCAGAGAACACGGTCAGGCCTGTTACATCGCCACGGGAGAACAGGCGGATCCCGCAAAGCTGGACTACTGGCGCGGACTGGGGTTCGACGTGATTCTCGCGGGGAAGGGGAGAATGGTGGAGGGCGACGTGCTGACGCGACGGCTGGGTGAACTGGGTTATCGAACCATTTACCTGATCGCGGGGCCTCATATGTTGGACACGATGGTCCGTGAAGGTCGTCTTGCGCGTCTGTTTCAGACCATCACCCATCAACTAATGGGCGGAGAGGTCTTCCGTACGTTGCTGCCGGGGCCGGAATTGGGGCCGTTCGGGCATCTGAAACTGCTGTCCTTGTATTACGATCCGACCTCGCCGCTGGGGGCGGGGCAGTGGTTCGCGCAATTCGAGAGCAATCACACGTAGAGGCTTATGGAATCGCGAGGAGTCTATGACGAAATCGGCGCTCGTCACCGGCGCGGCACGCCGTATCGGTGCGGAAATCGTACGTCGGCTGCATGCGGCTGGATACCATATCGTGCTGCATTATCACCGGTCCGCGGCCGACGCCGAGGCTTTGTGCAGCGAGCTTAACGCTGTGCGCGAGGATTCGGTTCGTTTGCTGCAAGCCGATTTGCGGAAAACGGGCAGGCTGAATGAATTCGTCCAGCAGGCGGCCGCCGCTTGGGGCGGCCTGGATGTCTTGGTGAATAACGCGTCTGCCTTCTATCCTACGCCGTTGGGGACGGTGACCGAGGGGCAATGGAACGACCTCCTGGACAGCAATCTCAAAGCGCCTTTTTTTCTGGCCCAGGCATCGGTTCCCTACTTAAGCGAACGTAAGGGTTGTATCGTCAATATCGGCGACATCTATGCCGATCGTCCGCTCGAGAATTATATCGTTTACTGCGTCGCAAAAGCCGGTCTTGCGGCGATGACCCGCGCTCTCGCGAAAGAGTTGGCACCGGACATCCGTGTGAACGGCGTCGCGCCGGGGGCTATTCTGTGGCCCGAGCACGATACGGACTACGCGAAAAAAGCCGAAATTCTGACGCGCATACCCATGAAGCGGGCCGGAGAGGCTTCCGATATCGCGAAAGCGGCATTGTTCCTAGTCGCGAATGCGCCTTATGTAACGGGGCAGATACTGGTTGTGGATGGCGGTAGGAGTCTGTTCATCTGATATCCGAAACCGAGCCGAGCCGCCGCTGTTTTACGCCCGTTCTATCGAATTTCGCCCACAGTTCGGCGTAACTCTCGCCAAGTACCGGATGTTTTCGATTGGGCGCGATTTCGGCAAGCGGTTCCAAAACGAAGGCATACCGGGTGATATCGTCGCGTGGCAGTGCAAGCTTTCCTTCTTGGAGAACCTCGTCGCCATATAGAATCAAATCGAGGTCGAGCGTACGTGAAGAGAATTTTTTGCAGTCCCGTGTACGCCCATGATGGTTTTCGATCTCGCTCAGCATCTTCACGATCTCGGATACCGGGAGTTCGGTGGAGAAGGCCGCCACCAAGTTGTAAAAACTAGCCCCTTCGAAGCCAACCGCTTCGCTTTCGTAAACGCCCGAGACAGTCAATGGGCCCACCCGGTCTTCCAGCTCTTTCAAGGCGGAAGGAATGTGCTTTTCTCTGTCGATGTTGCTGCCGATGCTCAGGAAAACATCAGGCATATTTTAATTTTTCACCTCGTTCGATAATGATTCCGACATCGCTGGCTTTGCGGATGGCCCCTTTCTTGTTGAGCGTCAACCTGAGCCAGGGCACGTTGAACTCGTCGATAACGATTTGAGCGATCTTCTCGGCTAGAGTTTCCACAAGGAAAAAGTCGCTTTCCTCTACGAAGGAAATGATGCGTTTGGACACCGCTTTGTAATCCAGCGTGTGTTCGATGTCGTCCGACGCCGCCGCCTTACGGATATCGGTACCCATTTCCAAATCGATCAAGACAGTCTGCTTGATTTTTCTTTCCCAATCGTAGATGCCGATCACCGTCTCGATCTCTAGACCGCGTAGAAATATAATGTCCATCATCAATCCGACCGGTTTTCGCAATGTTGCGAATTGGTAACATAAAAATTACAAAACTGGCAATCAGAATACATTTAAACGCATGGCGGTGTGGTTCTTAGTTCCTTTGGCATATTTCATGGGCTCTCTGTCCAGTGCGGTGATCGTGAGCCGATTGTTCCATCTTCCAGACCCGCGCGAGCAGGGCTCGAAAAATCCGGGCGCGACCAACGTGTTGCGGCTGGGCGGTAAGAAAGCGGCCGCGGTTACCTTGTTAGGGGATACCGTCAAGGGATTGGTTCCGGTTTTGTTGGCCAAGGCTTTTGACGCTGATGCGTTCCTCGTGGCTTTGGTCGGGTTGGCCGCGTTTTTCGGGCATCTATATCCGGTGTTTTTCCAGTTCAAGGGCGGCAAAGGTGTTGCCACCGCGTTGGGGGTGCTCTCGGGCTTCTCGTGGACGATAGGGCTGGCTGCTTTAGCGACTTGGATTGCAGTTGCTTTCGTCTCGCGCATCTCGTCGCTTGCGGCTTTGGTGGCAGCCGTTCTGACGCCCTTCTACGTTTGGTTCGTAACCGGTTCCGAACAGTTGATCGGGGCGTCGGCCTTGATGGCCCTGTTTCTCATTTGGCGCCATCGCGGGAATATCGAGCGTTTACTCCAGGGGCAGGAAGCCCGGATCGGGCGTAAAGCCTGATGATTTCAGGCGTTGCGCCGAGTTAGGCCGTCGATTCTTGTGCTGGCGCGAGTGGCGGCAATGTGCTCAAGGGCCATCGCGGAAACGCATTGATTTCGGGCGATTCGGTTTGTCCCGCGAGCAGTCTTTGGCAACCCGCAAATGCGATCATGGCGCCGTTGTCGCCGCAAAATTCAAGTCGCGGGAAATAAACCCGGAAGTTTTCTTCCCGAGCCATGTGTCGAAGCTTGTCGCGCATGGATCGATTGGCGCTGACACCGCCCGCGGCCACCAAGCGGGTGCGGCCGATTTCCTTGAGTGCCCGCCGGCATTTGATCACCAACGTATCGACGACCGCTTCTTGGAATGCCTTGGCAATGTCCGCCTTGTCCTGTCGCGTTTTGGCGGTAGAAGCAAACATTAGCAACGTATGCGTTTTCAGGCCGCTGAAGCTGAAATCGAGGCCTGGTCGGTCGGTCATGGGGCGAGGGAACTCGAACCGTTGGATGTCGCCTTCCTCTGCCAATTCCGCGATGGCGGGGCCGCCCGGATAGCCGAGTTCGAGCATCTTGGCGGTTTTGTCAAAGGCTTCCCCGGCGGCATCGTCCAGGGATTCTCCCAGAATGCGATAACGACCTATGCCCTCTACGTCGACCAACTGGGTATGGCCACCGGAAACGAGGAGGGCGATGAAGGGAAATTCGGGCGGCTCGGGCTCCATCAAGGGCGCAAGCAAATGACCTTCCATGTGATGGACGCCGATGGACGGGACTCCTAAGGTCCACGCCAAACTGCGAGCGACGGCAGCCCCGACCAGTAGCGCGCCAATCAACCCTGGGCCGGCCGTGTAAGCGACGCCGTCGATTTGGCGTTTGGAGATGTTTGCGCCTGCGATCACTTGCCGAATCAGCGGCACCAGTTTCTTGATATGATCGCGGGACGCCAGTTCGGGTACTACGCCGCCGTATTCCGCATGGGTTTTTACCTGACTGTACAGACGATGGGCCAAGAGTCCTTTTTGAGCGTGATAGATCGCTACGCCCGTTTCGTCGCAGGACGTTTCAATGCCGAGTACGTGCATACTACAAATTGGCTTTTACCTTGAGCTCTCTAGTAAGTATAATTAGAACTTTTAAGTTAGCGGAGTAATTCCGCCCCCGGGAATTTTGTCATTTTGGTCTTCAATTTTTTTTGGGAAGCTACATGCCGTCGATCAAGCTTAGAGAAAACGAGCCCTTTGAAATTGCTATCCGTCGTTTTAAACGTGCCTGTGAGAAAGCCGGTATTCTTTCTGAAGTTCGCCGTCGCGAATTCTACGAGAAACCGACCGAGGAACGTAAGCGTAAAGCGGCTGCGGCAGTGAAGCGGCATCTCAAGAAGCTTTCCCGTGAACGTTTTGCCCTGCAGAATTTGCGTAAAGGGCGTCCGCAGACCTGATAGTCGCTTTTTGATGAGCGTATTGAAAGACCGTCTCCAGGCGGATATGAAAGCCGCCATGAAGGCCGGGGAAAAGGACAGGCTAGGCGTCATCCGGCTTATAATGGCCGCCATCAAGCAGCGCGAGGTCGACGAGCGTATTCAGCTGGATGATGCGCAGGTCCTTGCCGTTCTGGATAAGATGGTCAAGCAGCGACGCGAATCCATCGCGCAGTTCCAGTCCGCTGGGCGCGACGATTTGGTGGCCGCGGAACAGGCGGAACTCGGCGTTATTCAGGATTATCTGCCTCAAGCCTTGAGCGAAACGGAAGTGGAGTCTCTGATTAACGAGGCTTTGGCGGAATCAGGTGCTTCCGGCATGGGCGATATGGGCAAGGTGATGGCCATACTGAAGCCGAAAATGCAAGGGCGAGCCGACATGGCGGCGGTAAGTGCGCGGGTCAAAGGGCTGTTGAGCCGCTGAAGCACGGAGGTTTACTGTTTTTATTTAGGAACGGCGAAGCGTGAACTGAGCTGCCGGTATAAACGATGGCCGGCAAAATTCCCCGTCAATTCATTCAGGAACTGATCGCTCGTATCGATCTGGTCGATCTGGTCGATGCGCGCGTGCCTCTCAGGCAGAGCGGCAGTAATTTTACTGCCCGTTGCCCTTTCCATAACGAAAAGACCCCCAGCTTTACCGTAAGTCGCGACAAGCAGTTTTACCATTGCTTCGGTTGTGGCGCACACGGCAATGCCATTGACTTTCTGATGGGCTACGACCATCTGAATTTTGTCGAGGCGGTGGAAAGTCTCGCAGCGCTGGCGGGACTGAAAATTCCGGAAGAGGCTCAAAGTGCCGCGGCAGAATCCGGCGCTAAGATGGCAAATGCCATATACGAGTTGCAGGATGCCGTTTCTCGGTTTTATGCGCACCAGCTCAAAGTCCACCCCGAAGCTCCGCGAGCGGTCGCCTATCTGAAAGACCGAGGGGTTAGTGGCGAGCTTGCGCAACGATATCGCTTGGGTTATGCGCCCCCAGGGTGGCAAAATTTGCCGTCGGAGTTTTCGCAGGAACTTCTCCAGGCGGCAGGTCTCAGGGTCGCGAAAGGCGACAAGGTCTATGACAGTTTCCGGGATCGCATCATCTTTCCCATTCGCGATCGCCGCGGCCGGGTCGTGGGTTTCGGCGGACGGGTTATGGGCGATGGGACGCCGAAATATCTCAATTCGCCGGAAACCGTCGTTTTCAAAAAGCACAAGGAAGTATACGGCGTGTACGAGTTATTGAAACAGTCTGCGAGACCGGGACGCATCGTGGTGGTCGAGGGCTATATGGATGTGATCGCCTTGGCACAAAACGGCATTTACAATGCGGTCGCAACGCTCGGAACCTCTACGTCCGCCGATCACGTCGAGTTGTTGTTCCGTTATACGGACGAACTGGTTTTCTGTTTCGATGGCGATTCCGCAGGACAAAAGGCCGCCTGGAAGGCGCTCGAAGCCAGCCTTCCGTCATTGCGGGACGGGCGACAAATCCGGTTTCTTCTTTTGCCGGAAGGGCATGATCCTGATTCTTTGGTGCGAACGGAGGGGGCCGATGCATTTCTTGACCGTCTCGACGCCGCGCTGCCTTTCTCCGATTATTTCTTCAGAAGCTTGGTGCAAAAGCTTGATTTGGATACCCTAGAAGGGCGAGCGGCCTTGGTTAATGAGGCCAGGCCCTTGATTGGCAGATTACCTGCCGGCGTTTTTCGCGAGATGATCGAGAGGCGTCTGGTGGAACTTGCGGGACATGGGGTAGTCGAACCATCCGACAAATCGGCTAAGCTTGTAGTGCCATCGGAATCAAGGGCTGCATCCGCAAGCAGTGGAATGCGGCCCTCTACATCGCGGCTCCTTTTGGCGCTTCTGGTCAAAAACCCGGAACTTGCGGCCATAGTTGGGGATGATCTTCGGGTCAACCCAGGCGCCAGCAAGAACGGTCGTCTACTTCAAAAGGTGCTCCGGATTCTGGATGAAAATCCTGGATTGACCAGTGGCGGAATTTTGGAGCATTTTCGGGGCACGCCGGAAGGGAAACTTATTGCCACCCTCATGCAATGGGATATTTTGTTGCCCCAGGATGGTATACGAATTGAGTTTTCGGATGCTTTAATGCGTTTCGAAAAGCAACTCAAACAGGAGCGGTTGGATGAGCTCATTAAAAAATCGAAGAAATTTCAGCTCAGTCCGGCAGAGCGGGAGGAAATGCGAGTGCTCATGAGCTTATGAAGTCGGTACTCTAAGTTTTCTCTTTTCTCAAACTTCGAATATACTGTATTGTTTTGCGGGCATACAGCAGTTGCGGGTCAGTTGATGAATCTGGAACAACAGCAATCTCAGCTTAAAGAGCTTATCGCCAAGGGTAAGATGCAAGGTTACCTCACGTTTTCCGAGGTAAACGACCACTTGCCCAGCGATATCGTCGATCCCGAGCAGATGGAAGACATCATCTGCATGATCAATGATATGGGAATCGAGGTACACGAGGATGTACCGGATGTGGATCTAATTCCGGAACCCGCAGTCGTTACCGAGGAAGACGAGGAAGAGGCGGCTGAGGTTGCGGCGGCACTTGCTTCCTCCGTTGACGCCGAACTAGGCAGGACCACCGATCCCGTGCGCATGTACATGCGCGAAATGGGGACCGTCGAGTTGCTGACTCGCGAGGGCGAGCTGAGCATTGCCAAGCGCATCGAAGAAGGATTGAACCAAGCGGCGAATGAATTGGTTCGTTTTCCGGCTGCCATGGACCATTTCATCAAGGCTTTCGAGGGTGTCGAAAAAGGAGAGGTTAGGTTGTCGGATCTGATATCCGACTTTTTTGATCCGGCGGCATCGTCGGAAGAAGTCGTGCTGGATGAAGACGCAGACACCGATATTCTTGACGACGCCGAGAGTGGGCCGGATCCGGAACTCGTAAGAGAGAAGCTCGAGCTTTTCAATAAACAGCACAAAGCTGCCGTCAGCGCCCATCACAAGTACGGTTATCACCATGAACGTACGCAAAAGGCGTTCGACGCTCTTGCAGAGAGCTTCATGGAGTTCAAGAAAACGCCTCAGTTTTTCAAAGAGTTGACCGATTTGTTACACGGTACGGTTGAAAAGATCCGTGAGCAGGAACGAATCATCCAGGATATCTGTGTCGTCAAGGCAAAAATGCCGCGCGCAGAATTCGTGGATTCGTTTTCCGGTAACGAAGCCAATCCTGATTGGTTTCAGAAACTGCTCGAGTCGAGCTATGGAGAGGCACTGGCTCCCTTTGCCGACGAGGCGAGGCGAGCACAAAGCAAACTGGCCCAGATAGAGAAAGACAATCAGCTGTCGATTGCTGACATTAAAGAAATCAATCGGCGTGTCTCCATCGGAGAAGATCAAGCACGTCTGGCCAAGAAAGAGATGATCGAAGCCAATCTGCGGTTGGTGATTTCCATTGCAAAGAAATATACGAATCGCGGTCTGCAATTTCTTGATCTGATCCAGGAAGGAAATATCGGCCTTATGAAGGCGGTCGATAAATTCGAATATCGACGCGGCTACAAGTTCTCGACCTATGCGACCTGGTGGATCCGTCAGGCGATTACCCGTTCGATTGCCGATCAGGCGCGCACCATCCGAATTCCGGTCCACATGATCGAGACGATCAATAAACTGAACCGCATTTCGCGCCAAATGTTACAGGAAATGGGACGGGAAGCGACGCCGGAAGAATTGGCGGTACGCATGGACATGCCCGAGGACAAAGTCCGGAAAGTTCTGAAAATAGCTAAAGAACCCATCTCCATGGAAACCCCCATCGGCGACGATGAGGACTCTCATTTGGGGGATTTCATCGAAGACTCTCGGGTAATGTCCCCGATCGAGCACGCAACCGTCGCGAGCTTGCGCGAGACGACCCAGCAAGTGCTGGCCGGGCTGACCGCCCGGGAAGCGAAAGTCTTGCGAATGCGTTTCGGAATTGATATGAATACCGACCACACGTTAGAGGAAGTCGGCAAGCAGTTCGACGTAACTCGCGAGCGTATTCGTCAGATCGAAGCCAAGGCACTGCGAAAACTTCGCCATCCCTCACGCTCCGAACAGCTGCGGAGTTTCCTTGACATGGATTAGTACTCAGTTTCCGGGCCCTTAGCTCAGTTGGTTAGAGCAGGGGACTCATAATCCCTTGGTCCAAGGTTCAAGTCCTTGAGGGCCCACCAAGTAAATCAAAGGCTTACAGGTGTCTTATGCCTGCAAGCCTTTTGTTTTCCGAAAATTTTTCCGAAAAAAATTTATTCAATCGGGTCGACCAAGTGGGGTTTACGATCATAGATCCCCGTCATGGCGGCTGATTTGTGCCCCGCCCCCCGCTGTTTATCGCTTTGGTCATCCGTAACACCCTTGGCTTTCAGGTCGTGGAAACGGATGCGATGCTCCCCTAGGGTTTGGTTGAACCGTTGCCAGGATGTATCGAACGTGGTCTCGAGAATGCGTTGTCCGTTGGCATCATGAATCAGGTAGACCGACTTGATTTTGCTTGGTCTGTTGATACAAACGTTGACGGCAGCTCTAAGGCGCTGGGACCAACGTACGACGGTGGTTCGGCTTCCCTTGCGCCGACGAATTCGAAGTCCCTCTTCAAGGATGTCATCCACCCGAAGATCGAGCACTTCCGATTTTCTTGCCCGGCAAAGAAAGGCGAACTCCATTGCCGGCCGAAGATACCAAGGCTTTTCCGCACGCTCATAGACATAGGCGTACTGGCTGTCCGTAATGTAAGCGTCTCGAGCCTTCTCGGCGTTGCGTCTAACGGGTTGGGCAGGGTTTGTTGTGACCAGATCCCTTTCGCTGGCCCAACCAAATACCCGTTTCAGGAGGCTGAGCTCACGGTTGGCCTGCACCGGTGCGGCTTCGGATCGCTTGTCCACGTACCGGCGGATGACGCCAGGGGTGATTCGTTCAATCAAGATTGTTCCAAACGGCCCAGATTTGGTCGAAGTCTCAGTGATATGACGAGCGTACTTCCGATAGTCGTGTTGCGTGTTGGCTGAAAGCTGTCTGAACTGAGCGCTTGAGAGGAATTGTTCGATCAGCCAGGCCAGCGTTCGTGGCGTTGCTTTTTCAGCCGTCAGCGCTTCATAGGCTTTCCACACTTCGGAGATGGCGGAGTCCTCAGGGCAGAGAACAACTTCTTTTTGTAAGCGCCCATCCTGCCAAGGCCTGTAGACATAACGCCCCTTGGCTAAATAAACGTACTTTGGGAGCGGCTGTTGTGATTTGCGACGACGACCCATATCACAAGAACTCGATTTCTTCAATGGGGCTAGATTCTCGGCCGCCAATTAGGACTTTGTCAATTGCCGCGGTTGTCGTACATATCCTGCCGCCCCGCCCATAGAAATAGGGGATTCGGATGCTTTGTAGATGCCGCTCGAGATCGAGCCTCCTATTGAAACCAAACCAGTTCTTTAGATCTTCTTCGTTGAGTAAGTGTTGCCCTTTGGGAGTCTGCATAGTCCGATATCCGAGTTTCGTCTAGCACTTCACGCATGAGCTCCATCAGAACCCAAATCTGTTTAATCTGATAATAAGCGCATCTCGAACCGTATGGAGGCGCGAAAGATTCGCTAAATGAGTAATCAATTCCGACCTTCGCCCCAGTTTCTCCCCCTTTGCCCTTACTCCAGCATAGAGATGTCAGACCATTTTGTTTCGCTTTTCCGATCGCCTCGGACGATGCCGAGAGGATTGGAAAAGCGCCGATCGAATTGCGCTGCTGGCAGTGCCCTTGACCTTGGTGTCTTTTAGGCGGATGGCGGAGAAGTTATAGTCGACTCCACTGTCGCGGCGTATGGCTTCCGCGGATTCGGACAAGGCGGTGTAAATGCTGGGCTTGCCGTCCTCTGCATTCGGGCAGCGAGTCATCCACTGGCTGCAAGAAACAGTTGATCAGCGTGACGCTGATGTCTGTTCCAACCGCAGACATGATCCGTCCGGCGGGGACGAATCCCATCTGCAAGGCTTACTCGACGAAACATTTCTTTCTGCAAGGTTTCGCCATTTTTTGGCGTATTTCTCTATCAGAACGTCTTGTGATATTGGCTGTGCTTTCTCGTTGTCTCCTTGGTTTCGAGATTGGTCACCGACCGGGATTCTCAAAACCTCCCGCACGGGAGGCCTTGGGAATCCCGGCGGGGTGGGCGACAAAAAATTTGAGAGCCCAAAGAGGAACGCAGTCCTTCCGGAAAGCGTTCCCCTTGGACGGGTGAGGTCAGGATGCGAGAAGCCGCGGCATTTGCTGACTATCTTCTAGCAATCCCTCGGGATCGATGCCGTGCTGTTCGAGCGTTGCAGACATTGCATCAGCAAGGAGTTCCTGAGCTCGAGTCTTCTCCTCGTCGTATCCGTATTGTGCGGTCCAAGACAGGTCCCTACAGGTCCCACGCAGGTTTCCCTGCGCCTTCCCTATTTCCTGTCGGAATGTCTTGTCGAACTTCTCGGCCTGCTCGTACTGCAACCAGAACGCGTCGCTCACGCGCACGTCTTCCGGCGGCAGCCATTGCCGATGGCGTCCGACAAGCCGGTTGAGACGGTCGACCAGCGTCTTGTCTTTTGGAAAGAAATGGATCGTGCCGACTCCGGGGTAGTAGCGGACATCGAAATAGGAGGCGCTCACGCGCTGACCGTCTCGAAGTTCGCGGAACTTGTAACGGAAAACGCATTCAAGACTTACCTCGGATTCGACCTGGCCGTCGAGCATGGCGAACACCTTATCGAGATCCCGCAACATCTGTTGAGAATCCCATGACAAGCCGCTTCGCCATGCCTCGGTGGCATGCCCGGGAATGACGAAGCGCGTCGTCTTGATGCGCATCCCGCAGGTGCGATGCTTGTCGTTCGACTTCCAGCCCATGTAGTACACCGTGTTGTCGGTGTGATACCGGGTAATCAGGTCGAACACATCACAGGCCATGCCGATCTGGATTTCTCCCTGCTTCTCGATGATGCCCTGGAGAAACCCATAAACGTTCGAGACTGTGAATTCGAAGGGCTTGATCGTCTCGAACTCTGCCTCGACGCGTTTTTGCGCTGAAGACGACAGCCTCGATGTGACCTCCGTGGAACGCAGGATGTCTGTCCAGGCCCGGTTTTTGATGTCCTTGTAACGCTCGTACAGCTCTCTTTTGACCTGCTCTCGGGAGGATTCGAGATCGTCCTCGAGAGCATCGCCGTTCAAGCGTTCCAGCGTGTGTCCGAGCATCCGGCAATATTTGCGGGCACGGGCGTCGGCCAGCACGGCTTGGCGCGTGGCCTTAACCGCGGCATTGAACATCAGCACCGCGTTTTCAATGAACGAGTTGGGTAGGGCGACGTCGTTCATGTCGTGGTAGCCATAAGCCAGCTCTTCGCCGGTTGTCCTATCCTGGCGAAGATCGTCGAGAATGGATCCGACGATTTCTGAGCGGAAATCCGATTCTTTCTTGAGCCAGACCAACGCGATTTCCACGTCGGTCCTGCGCGCCGAGTCCGGTCCGCTGAACGCGTCCCGGAGGTACTCCACCTCCCCGTGTTGCTCGATGAGTCGCACGAGAAGTTGGCGTTCCTTCGAAAACGGGTTTCTGACCGTTTCGGCGTTCAGAATGACGACGATCTCGCCATCCGCCAGTATCTCCCATGCCTTGAGCACGTGTTTCGCGCCTTCGGCGAAGGGAGGATTCATGAGGATGTGCGAGTACACGGCCCCGGAATTGAACTGCATGAAATCGAGGCCCACCACGTCGAAGCCTTGCTCGCGCAGGGACAGGTGTTTGGCGATGTCGATCTCTATGCAGTCGACGGGAATGCGCGACCGGTCACCGGGACGGCACTCGAGCAGGTGTCCTTCGCCGGCCGAGGGTTCCAGTACCCGGATGAAGTTCCGGTTTTTGAACTTGGTCCAGGCGCGGGCGCTCAGCGCGCGAGGTGTCGGGTAGTATTGAAAATCGTCGTTCATGGGGATCTCCGGAGTAAAAAACCCCCGGAGACACTTCGGCCCGTGCGGGACGAAACATCCCGCAGGGGCGGTTGGCAGAATCGCTGCGATATTCCGCAGCGCTCACGTAAGTTGCGAAAGGGGGAGAGAATTTATCCCTCCCCCTAATAGCCAAAAAAACCATCGAGGACCGCCTCATCGGGACGGTTATCCCGATGGGGATCGGTCATTACAGCGCGTATTACAGCGCGAAATCCGCAAGCGCCCTGGCGAACAGGTAGAACTTACCGTCCACGGCATACAGCGGCATGACGGGATAACCGGCGACGGCGGCGTTGGTCCGCGTATCGAGGTATTCGATGCTGACCATTCTGCCGACGTGGTAGCCGTCTTCCGCCAGAGGCGCCTCAGCAATCCGTGCCGTCTTGAACAGACGGTACTTGCTTGGATTCCTCTCGAAATCCGTTTGGTCGTACCCTTTCATTTCGTATGCTCCCTGCGTACTGGAGAGAGCGCATCGGGTGTTTCCGCGACGATGTTCTCGGCTTGCTGTGGCTCGATTTCATCCATTGCAACGCAATCCAGCGCCCCCTCATCATCGATCCCGTTTTCACGGAGGTAATTAGCGAGTTCGCGAACTAGGTTGCGCAGACCGGTGCCATGCACGGCGGCAATCTCGTCATGTGGGAAGCCCACTTGAAGATCGCGCAAAGCGGCGGTGGCGATGTAAAGCCTGTCCATGCAGGATTTGCCATGACCGCCTCCTTCCGATGCCAACACGGATCTTGCAAAGGAATCGGCCGCCTCGTGATCCCGACACGCACCGGCAATGGCGCCATCGGCGTCATCGAACAAGCCTCTCATCTGTTCGATCTGGGTCCGCATGGACTCCATCGCGGCGAGGCACTCCTTCAGTGCGTTGACTAGATCGCCGCATTCGGGCTCGCGGCCACCTTCAGAGAGGCTTTGTACTTTTGTCATATCGTTTCTCCATTGGCCGGGGAAACGACCCCTCCGGGGTATTTTCCCCGGCTGGGTTGTTGATGGATGCTCCTTCTATCGACTCACAGGCTTGAGGTGGCCGTCCGCAACCGCTTTCTGGATGAAGGCCAAGCGTTCTGGCTCATCCTGAAAGTCGCCACGGAATCCAATTTCCCGAAGATCGACGGATTCGAATTCCATTTCAGCCGAGAGATCGTAGCCTGCTGGAATGGGACGAACCCAGTAGAATTGCGGTTCCTCCCACTCGTCTTCGTGATAACTGGCAAGGATGGTCACCTCCGTTCCTTGATACAGGATTTCGGGTTCGACCCAGATGGTCTGGTAAGGCATGACTCCTCCCTCAGTTGACGACGTCACCGGAAAGGACATCTTGCTCCCTCGCCAGGTGTGGCATGGCCTTCAACGCGAGTTGATGGGCTTGATCCACATCTTCCCAGTCAATGGATTCGCACTCCTCTCCCCTCTGGTAAGCAGCGATCAGCGCCTTGCACGCAGCGAATGCTTTGTCACGCTGGATGATCTCCCTCACGCAGGCCTCGGGCTCCGGGAATTCCTCGACCTCCTGGGCCTCGAACTCGAGCACGTGACCGCGATCCATTTCCTCGAAGTCGTCGTACAACAACGGCATGTCTGCCGTGTTGTCCCAAATTGTCCCGGTATCGAACGCTTCCTCCGCGGTTTTCTTCGCGGCTTCAGCATCCGGTGCGGTAACTCCGACTCGGACCGTGTGGACGTAGTCCAACTCGTAGCTGACAACGAATTTTTTCATGATCTTTCTCTTGGTATGAGGGCAGACCAGGTTCCCCAAAAGGAATGTCCGCCCCTCGAGGGTTGCTGGATCGCCACGACATCTCTCTGGATGCCGGGCCGTGGTTGGGTATTGCCTATCGGGTTTTCTCGGTTATCTTCTGGTCATAGAACAGAATCCTCGAGGAAATCCCGATGCTGCAAAAGCTGAAACAGCTCCTCAAACCGTCGCCTCCACCCGAGGAGATCCTGGACGATTCCAGGCAGGTGCTTGAGGAATGCAACCGCTATTTCAATGAGATGGCTGAGTTGGCCGATCTCGTTAGAGATCGCCATTTCGACGATGATGATCCGAAGGATCGCGAACTTGGCGAGCGCGTCCTTTGGTTGCTACGCCTTCGGCCGGAGATGGCCAGAGCGAAGGCGCAGGCCGCTCTTAACCTCCTCCTGCTGGAGGACGGGGTGGACCGCGGTCCGGTCAGAACGGTATACGCCAATGGCCGGACACTTCAGGTTTTCAATGGCGGAAACAACCGCTTCGGGCAGCGGGTTGCCGAACTGACGGATGCAGTCCTTCGCGGCGAACCGGATGACCCGGAGATTCGCCGAATTGCGCGGCAAGCGGCAGAGTTATGCCGGCTTCGGCCAGCGAAGCCGGCTGACTTGTCGCTGAGGTCACCGAAAACAGATCATCCTGTCGGGTAGCCGTCAGCGGTTTGGCTGACCTGCTTTTCCTTCGCATGACCCGGGCTTCTGCCTTGGTCTGCTGCTGGACAATCTGTGCCGTTTCGGTCTTGAGGCGGACCAGTTCCTGTTTTTTCAGTTCGATGGCGATGTCCCAATCGATCTGCTGGAGAACAGGGCTGGGGTTACGCCAGATGCGCGGGCCTTCGAGAAGGACCTGCTGGCGCACCAACGTCGATTCCTTTTCCCAGTCCCGCTTGGGCCGAATGGGGGTGGCCATTACGGATGATGGGTAGTGATAGATACGTTCGCTATGCGCGCGCCGGGCGCGGATCGCTTCATAACCGGCTTTTGCCGCTGCGAATGCGAAAGAAGCCAGCCTCACTATCGTGGTGAGCACGATGTTGGCCGCGACGATGACGGCCGCGATCATGCAAAGTCCAAGGATAAAGTACATGCTCGTTTCTCCTATGGTAAAAGTACAAGGAGAAACGCCCTCCCAGGGGGATCGTTTGCTCCCAGGTGGGTAGATTAAGTATCATGACGAGAGGCAGGCTCCCGTACGACCGTCGTGTGGCTGCTTGTTTGAGATCCTCAGCTGGGATCATCGAGTGCTGGTCCGTCATGGACGCGCACAAGAAGTCGCCTTTCCGGTGCCCACCCGGCCGGCAGGCACTGAAAAGGCGCCGGCGTTAAGCCGGCGCGCTCGTTTCATGCGGCGATCAGCAGATTCCGAGACAGCTCGAACAACCGGGCTCGAAGCTCGTGGATGTGCAGGATCGATACGGAACGTTCGAACACCTGTCCGATATCCAGCCCCAGGCCGATCCCCACCACTTCGATGCCGGTCGCGGCACAGCGGGCGAGAATGTCCTGCGTGGCGTCCAGATTGTCGGGCTCGCCGTCCGTCAACGCCAGAATGACCTTGCGCGGCTCGCGGCAGGCCAGTAATCGGCTGGCCGCATACCACAGTCCCTGGGCCAGCGGCGTTCCGCCCTCGGTTCCGAAACCGTAACAGGACGCGCGTTGCCGGACCCGTTGGCCATGATCCATCACGCGATAGACGCGGTCGTCGGCCCCGAAGAGTCCCGGAAAGGCCGTGACCGCGGGATTGACCCCGGGGATGCCTTCCAGCGCCAGGGCCAGAGCCATCGAAGCTTCCCAGGCCAGGTCGATTCGCAGGCCTATGACTTTCTGGTCGTGGATGACCATGGCTTTCATCGAGGGCGAACGGTCGACCAGCACATGCACCGCCGTATTGGGCGCGGACTGCGGCGAGCGCCGGTCAAAGACGCGCGCATCGCCGGTCGCGATCCGGTACAGCCGGTTGCCATCCACGCGGTGGCCCGCGCGTTTGTGCACCGGCCTCCGCAGGCGACTGGATTGGACCAGACCCTGCAAGGTGGCCCGGATTCGGCCCGATTCCCTCGCCGATTTGTCGAGCAGGGCAAGACCGCCTTGGAGGTTCCTCGGCGGCTCATCCACAGTCGGTAGCGAAATGTCCGTGCTCTGCGACGCAGTCAGTCTCATGGCGTCCCGTGCCTGTTCAAAGAGGTCCTGACCGATATCGCCGTCGCCGGCGGACAAGACCGCCCGCAGAGCGCCGATCCCCGCATCGTCCTTCGTGTCTTGACCGGAAGAGGATGGCAATGGCGTCTCGCCGTCGGCCGCTGCCTTCCGAACATCCTCCGGCGCATGGGCGACGATCCCACTATCGTTTTCGGTTTTCCCGCCATCCAGCAGGGCTCCCAAGTCGTTACTCTCATCCATTGCGGAGTGAGGACTATCGTCCGAACCGCCATCCCGGGGGGCGGGCCGGCTTTGTCCGGTTTGCCGGTCCTGCCCGCCTGGTTCGTCCGGACCGGACGAATTCTCTTCGTTCGCCTTCTCCAGTTCTTCCTGAATCATGCGCAGGATCCGATCCGTCAGGCTCAGACAGTCCCGCGTCCCGATCAAATCCGGAACCTCGGAAAGTAGACCGAACAGCCGGGTCACCGCGCCGGCCGGGAAGCGGTCCTCAAGCATTCGTTCCGCCGAATCGGCGAGGTCCGACAGGGCCGTCTGCCTCAGTTCCCGTCTCCTCAGCCCGAACAGCAGGAAGGCCTGCAGCACCGCGGCCGGATGATCGTCCGGCGTGGGGGCGGCAAAGTCGCCGTTGTTGATGAGCTTTCTCACCGTCTTTTCGATGGTCAGGCGCGTGCCCGGGTAAATGTCGGCCAGACGCTTTTCGATCCGGACGTCCTCGAGAATGTTGAGGAGGGCTTTGCGGATTGGTGATGCGGCCGCCTGGTTGAAGTAGCTCATCTCCGTGTATCGAACATGAGCGGCTTCATGAGCCAGGTAGCCCCAGGCCACATCCCGATAATCGGGATCCTCGCCGTCATAGGCCGGGATCTGGATGATGTCCCCGTCGGTCCTGGCCTCCTGTCCACCGACGCGAACTTTCACGCCCAGCTTGTCGCCCAGCGCCGCAGCGACGATGGGGAATGCGTTGTTGAGATTTCTGTTCATGGTTTGCTCCTTAAGAAATAAGGGGCAAACCCGATCCCCTTCGGGGCGGACTTGCCCCTTTCGGGTTTACTGGTAAGGCCGGCTGCGCTATCGCAGGTCAGCCCATGGGCCTCGCGATTCGGGTCATTCACGAGGTCATCGTGTACCAGCGCTACTTTCCGACGCTAGGCGTCAAAGCTCTCAAAGCCGACCGTCCGGTCGTCGTGGATAGAGAGCAACGCCTTGGCATCATCCGAGTCCCTGTGAATGTAGCAACGCCACTGGTCGTTCCGCCGTTCCAGATAAAGGCGCGGACCCTCCTTCCAGGCGCGATCCGGGGTCGCCAGATCAATGACGACTTGCTCTTCGTTGGCGACGATATGGACGTCTACACTCGGCGGGCCAAAGGCGCCGGTATCTTCCTGAAAAGCTGATATCGGTTGGAGGTGTTCGTGGTGGTCAGATACCTCAGGAAGGGTAGCAGACGCCTCGTGAAGGGCATCTTCCTTCCGCATCCGGTCCAGCACGGAGCGGGTTCCTTCGGACTGAATGCAGTCGCGCGTAATGCGCGTCACCCAGCCGCCGAATTCTCCCGGCCGCATCTTGGAGCAGGTGTACGCCGCCATGACGACGATTTCGTCGATGCCTTCGCACTCCGGTTTCCGCAGGATGTGCTGGAGGATGTCCTCCCAGGAGGGAATCCCCTTGTCGAACGTGTCGATCGTGAGGTCGGCCTCTGGGGAGCCCAGATCCCCCAGCAGGGCGGCAGCGAGATTGTCGCCTCGGCTTGCCGCTTCCATCACATCGCCAACGGTCAAGGCGCCGAAATAGGACGAATTCACCGAGTCTTCGGCGAAGAAATACAGCGCCTTGGCGCCAGCCTCTAGGGTGCCGGGTTCGCTCGCGAAGCCGAAGCCGCGCAGGAGTTCCCGCTCGAAATCCGAGACGGCGGACGCCGGCAATACCGGTTCCACCGTCGCTTGTTCGTAATTGTTTGCCATAGTTGCCTCCAAACATGGCAGGCGGGGCGCGGTCCAGTCCCGACCGGGGTAGGATGGCCACCCCGCCAGGGTTGATACATTCAGAACCAGGCTCCGAGATCGTCCGTCAAAACCGCCTGATCTTCGGAGGCGTCCGCGTGTTCCGGATCTCCAAGGGGGAGCTCCCCGAAGACATCGGGTTCGTCGAGCCAGTCGTCTTCGGATGGGTCAACGGCAACCTCGTCGTTCAGGGATTCCACCGCCTCCTCAAAGGCCGAGCCATCTCCGATCTGCGGTAGTATCAGACCTTCTATCTGTAACAGCCCTTCCCCGTGCCGCTTGATCTTGTCGGGATCGGACAGCAACAGGGCGGTCGCGATCATCTCGTTGAGATACCGGCCGTCCAGCGCGCCAGTTTTCGGCGCGCGTGACAACAACTCATCAAGGGTCGCCACAACCGGCTGGACGCGGTGGTCCAAAAACGCCAGCCCATCCAGCTTGTCGCGCATCCTTTTGAGGGGACTCAGCGCCTTACGGGTCACGGCCTGGCGTCCCAACAGGGAGCTTTCGACCAGATCGTTGGCCTCTTGGGCGATTTCCCGAAACAGGTTTTCGCTCAGCGAGCCGACCTTGCGGTCGAGCGGAGAAGACGAATCCGCCGTATCTCCGGTTTCCGTCTTCTCCGGGTGCGAAACCCTGAAGATGACGTAATCGAACCTGAGGCCCGCGGCGACGACCTCGACAGGATCGACCGCCTTGCGGATGGCCATGGCGAATTCGGGGTGTTTGGCCACCCAGCCTTCGACGGCCTCGTCGTAACGGGACAGGAAGTCGTCCCGGGCCGCACGGAAGCTCAGGGCGATCCGCTCCAGTTCGGACCAGATCGAGTCGATCGAGCCTTCCGGAACGGCAAAGCCGCCCAGAAAGCGCGTGCCTACCTTGAGACAGATCCGTTCGGCCTCCTTCTTGAGGCGATTGAAGACCGAGAGCTCTTGGGGATCGGCGATCTTCTTCGAACCCAGCGAAGCCAGATCTTCGGGCGGTAGCACGCTGCCGTCAGCGAGGATCAGATCCTCCTTGCGGAGCTTCTTGCGACCGCCCCAGATATGGGCGTCGATTTTGACCACCCGCAGGCGGTCGAGAATCATTGTGGTTTCTTTCATGGTGCGTCCTCCAAAAGAGAGGGGCGCACTCTGCCCCGAGGGCGAATGATGCGCCCCTTCGGGGTGAAAAAAAGAATTCAGAACCAGCAGTCCTGATTCGTCTGAATCGCTTCCGCCAGATTGATGCGCGGCGGAAGCAACCCGAGCGCTTCGGCCATGGGCCTGACGCTTTCGAGATCAGTGCCGAACCCTTCCAGCACCTGGATTTCCTTTCTGAGATCGGTCCCGATTTCGACGCCGTCCTCGGTGGCAAGCGAGACACTTACGTCATCGGGTGCCAACCTCTTCATCGTCATCAGGATTAGGAGCGGGATAACCCCTTGGTCAAGCCCGATTTGGCCCGCCCCGGATGCTCCGGTCCCCGGAATGCGCCAGTGGGCGATGGCACCTGGCTCGAAATTGGCGCGCTCGCTGCAATCGAGTCCGAACGCCGTACCCAGCCGGTTCGCCGCACCGGTTACCGCTTTGCCCCATTCGAGCAACTGTTCTCGCGTGGCCGATCCTCCGATCTTGATGCGCCAGTAGAGCGCTTCTTTCCGCGCCGCAGGTTGGCTTGGCGCAGGCTCGTCCTGGACGTCGTTCCCGAAGGACTGGATTCTGCCATGGTCATCGATCAGCACCTTGCCGACATGGATGTACCCCTTCCGCCGCTTGGCGTTTTCCAGGGCGGTCTTGTCCTGATGGCGGGTACCGACTTGTGGAAGTGTTGGACCGGTGCGTCCCCAGCGTGTCGTGATGCGGCCATCGGCATTGCGCCGGATTGCCCAATCCTTGCTGGAACCGTCCGGATGGGTGAAGCGGTAGAGGTCATACTCCTCCATCACGCACCTCTCCAGTCGTCGCCGAACACGTCGGCGGCAATCCGGTGGATCGCCAGCCGTTGTTCAGGCTCGGCCCGCAAGGTCAGGGCCCTGTCCAGGGCATATTCCAGGGCATTGGGAGCGCCCTTGAACGCCACCGTCAGCGAAGCCCAGCGGAGGAGTCCGCGGGTGGACATCGTGACGCTGAGCATCCCGGGCCCCTCATCGCCGCCGACGAAGAGCTTGCGCACCTCGTTGGCGACACGAATCATCTTCTCCCGGATGGCCGTTGGTATGGCCGGAACGGTCTTCGCCAGCACAGCGTCTTCCAATTCCGGTTCCGGATAGCCGATTTCGATCAGCCGGAACCGGTCCAGGAAGGCCAGGTTCTGCCGCAGCACGCCCTGATACAACCCGCTGGGATCGCCTGCACCGGCGCTGTTGCCGGTGGCGACCAGGCGGAACTTCGGGTGCGGACGAATCACTTCGCCGCCGTTCTGCGGGATCACCAAGGGTTGCCCCTCGAGGATGTCGTTGAGCCCCGCCAGTTCGGACGGGTCCATGAGATCGATCTCGTTCAGGATCAGGACATGCCCGTCCCGAACGGACTGGGACAAGGGGCCGTGCACGAACTGCATGCTCCCGTTGATCAGGGTGAACTGGCCGATCAGATCGTTTAGTTCCAGCCTGCCGTGGCAGGTCACCGCGTGCACCGGCCAGTTCAGCCGTGCCGCGATCTGCGCGATCAGCGAGGTCTTGCCGGATCCGGTCGGGCCGGTGACGTACAGACCATCGCCGTGGGGATTGCCGAGGAATGCCAGGACATCCCGCAGAGGCTCCTTGCGGAACACGTAGTCCCGTCGGACCGGAATCCGGGGATGGGTGTCGTCGGCGAAGCCTTCGACGGTCATCCTGGCCGGTGCCGGAATGCCGAACACTTGAGCGATGGAAAAGGCTTGGTACATAACGCCTCCTATTCAGGGTTTCACCCAAAGAGAAGGCGCACGACTCCCCGGGGGCGTGAACCTCCCCGTCGGGGTTGCTAAACAAAGACTCCGCGGTACGATGTGACTATCGGACACCGCATCAGGAGCCATCGATGATCAAAATGGGAAATCACCTCAGATTGACGCCAGACGAACTCAAGGCCTTTCGGGCCATGACCGGCGTCCTGAAGCCGCCCCGCACGATCGGGGAGCACAATGCCGCCCTGGAGAAGGCGGCATCGGCCTGGCGGGAAGAGGACGAGGGTCCCGCTTCCCGCTTGCTGCAAGCCGTTCTACTCGCGGAACGCATTCCGCAGGAGTAACTCGGCGAGCAGGGCGGCCTTGCGTCGGCCGATGGTCTTCAGCCCCAGGATTTGGCGGAGTATTTCCGCTTGACCTCGGTCGATCAGGGACAGGACGAGGGTCCTGGCCATGTCGTCATTCAACTCCCGGAAAATATCCGGATGCTGAACCAGCGCGCCCGCGACCGTGGCGGGTTTGAGCGAGGCCATCTCGAGGATCTGATCCTCGGCGGCCACGCGGGCAGCTCTTCTGGAAAAGAGGGTGTCGCTTCGTTTCATGGTCGTATCTCCTCTGAAAAAAACAGGGGAGATACGTTCCCCACTCGGGGATGTATCTCCCCTGGATGGGTTGCTGACAGAGCCTTGCGGCCGCGAACTCCGGGTTTGACGCACCCGGCACGAAGAAGGGTGACTTCCCCGCCGCCCGTAGACGGAACGCCTGCACGAGGCAGGATTTCAGCGCTTCAACATCGAAGGCACCGAAATAACTGGCTTTTCCATTGGTCTCGCATTCGGCAAGGCCAGTGGAAAAGCCCCAACCGAAGTTGGGGCGAATTTCGTCAGGAGGTGGGGCCTCTGCATGGATGGCAAGTACAACCCACGCCGTTCTCTCGGGCTTTTCTGCCCGATATCCAGTCCTCGTTGGCGGCCGTGCGGGAAACCCGGTTTTCCGCCAGCAGTCTGGTGAAGGCCTTACGGCCGCCGTGATAACCGTCGATCGGATGCGCAGGTGAACCCGTGCGTCCTTCCGTTTCACGGTTGCCCCGCTTACTCATTGGCAGTTTCCTCCGCACAGCCCGCGTAGCTTGGCTTGTGCCTTCGCGATCGCGTCTTCGCCGAAATCCAGGACGGTCTCGGTAAAGAATTCGATGTCCGAATCGGACTCGATGCCCCAGAGGGTCGTCTCGCCCAGGGGCACACCGGCCTTGGAGGCAATGACTCGGATGCCGACATAACTCCAGCCGTGGCCGTAATCGCACGCCCTGCGGTAGCGCTCGTGGCGATGCTCGGGATGGGCGGGTACGAACCACTGGTAGGACCGGCGGTCACCCATCCAGTGACGAACGGCGCTGGCTCGCCATCGGTCGCTGAACCTGCCGTACACGTCGATTCCGACCCTCAACCATCCGTCCTCGTCGTCGACGACTTTCGCGCGTAGGTCGAATCCATCCTGTTCCCAAGCGGCTTCGTCGCACTGGCCGTATTTCAGGAGCCATGCGAATTGCAGCCGTTCGGTGAGCTCGTCCAGTTGTTGGCTCCGGCGAGCCCTGTTCAGGGCGACCTGGGCCGGGATCAGACCGCCCCGCCGCGCCGATTGATAGTCTTGATAGTTCATGAGGCACCTTCCAAATAAGGAGAGGCGCATCACGGCCCGGGGGCGATGACGGCGCCCCTTCCGGGTTGAGTGAGGTTGAACGTCAGAACCAAGCGTCGATCCCGGCCGCCTTTTTCAAGGCTTCGGGCTCGAACGGGACTTCGGTTCGGCGGTCTTCTTCCGCTCGGATGGTGATGCGGACCCGTTCCGAGGGTTTCTTCCGGAATCGCTCCAGTTCGCTCTCGGTCACCTCCGGCTGAAATGCCTGGAGGGCGGACTTGTAATCGACCGAGCCCTGCTGGAGATAGCGGCTGATCCGGATGCCCGAGGATTCCGCGAGCGTGAACTCGCCCATCATCTTCAGGAACTGCGCCTCCAGTTCGGCCAGCTTTTTCTCGAGGGCCTTGGCCTCCGCCGTATAGCCGGCCCGCTTCTCGTCGAACTGCCGATATTCGGCGGCCAGACGAAACCAGGTGTCCAGGTCGCTTCCACTCGGGACGTACAGGTCGCGCTCCGGATCCAAGGGAGGCTCCTTCCCGGTTTTGACGTACGCCCAAAAGGTTCGGGCGGTCTCCACCAGGCGGGCGATGTAGTCGTCGTCCCGGGGGACCTCGAGATCCAGAAACGCCTCGCCGCAATGCAGGGCGAAATACCCCAGGTCGGATTCGGACACGTAGATCTGGGTCTGGAGCTGCGCGTAATAGCGCTGGTACAGCTCCGACCCTTGACCGTTCTCCACCGCGTCCCGGAATTTCGCAGCCGTGGGGGCCTTGAGTTCGACCGGCCGGCCGTCGTCGGTCAGACCGTCGAAGCTGGCCCGAAGGATCGGTTCATCCGTCGATTCGGCACAGATCGGCAGCAGCAGGACGCCGTGGCGATCCTCGAAACGCCGGCGCGCTTCCGGTTCTTCCCGGATACCCCGCTGGACGTGGGGATTGCCCGAGAGATCTTCCGCGAGCACCAGGCCGCGCTTTTCCGCCCAGAGTCTCCACGGCGTTTTGTAGGGCGAACCCATCAGGATCGGCGTTTCGGATGCCGTCACGCCCGCGTTACGCCAGACGTGCCATTCCGGAGTGCGTTGCTTCAGATCCACGATTTTCATGCCGCCCTCCTTTGCACGCGGAGTTGTGCGGCAATGGACAGGGCTTCTCCCGACTCACGAAGCTTGCGGGCGCAGGCCGCCGCCTGGTCGGCGTCTTCGAAGAACAGGAGCGTCACGTCTTCGGACTCCTCGATGCGAGCGCCGTAGGATTCGGCGATCCGCTCGAAGCTGAGCGCGTGGGGCTCGCCTTCCTGGGGTGCCCAGAAGCGCTCCAGGAATTGCCGTCCGTGCTTGCGCACCACGGCGGGCGTTTCGTAGCGCGCCCAGTCCGTGTGGAGCGGCACCTGGTTGGGCGATTTCGTAAGGGTGTCAGGGTGCATGGCGTCCTCCTGAAATGAAGGGGCGCCATGATGGATCTCCCCTGGGGCGATTCCTGGCGCCCCGGTGGCGTTGAGATTATTCGGCTCAGGCTTCGACGGGTTCGCCGCGAAGCGCTTCTTTGGCTTCGGCCGGCGCTTCCTTTCCAGGTAGGACGGGCGGGTCCGCCTGGGCCGGCCTGGGATCGCCGGCTTGCCGCGCCTTTCTGGCCTTTGTGATTTCGTGGGTCACATAGGCCAGATCTAGACCAGAGAAGTGCTCGGCGGCATAGTCCAAGGCGGCTTGCCAGGCGCCGGCCTTTTCGGCCCTCGCAATCAATTGCCGAGTCTTGCGCTGGGCTTCCTGGCTCGGCTCGCCGCTCGGATAGGGCGCGAGCTCCGTTCCCGACGCTACGACCTCGGATTGGCCTTCGAGGATGCGCTCGGCTTCGTCCTGGTCGTAAATGCCGACGAAGCCGAACACCAGGCGCGCGGCCTGGATCATCGTCTTGTGGCGCAGGAATCGCTTGGTATGCGTTTGCCAGGGACCGGGGACGGTGTAGCTGCGGCCGTCCTTGGTGCCCGTGAAGGGTTCGCGGTAGACTTCATCGAGGTACTCGCGAATCGCCGTGGGGTGGGCTCGGTCCTTGCGGTACATGAGGCACTCCATCCATTCGGGACAGGGCTTTGCGCCTGCAATTTCGACGATGTTGTCCGACGGCCGGAATTCCATGCCGTCGAAGTCCGGATGCTGGTTGATGATCCTGGACCACCCATCCACCCCGACCACCGGCACGATCCCGTTCTGCTTGTCCGGGAAGGCGTAGATTTCGCGGGTGAACGGGTTCAGCCCATATTGATCGGCGACGATCAGCAAGGCCATCATCTGTTCGTCGGTGACCGGCGCGGAGCCGGCTTTCTGCTTGAACGCGGTCGCCTTGAGGATTTCCACGACCTTGGTCTGGTCGACGGAAAAGCGCTCGGCGAATTTCTGGATCAGCTTGTTGTTCATGGTGTACCTCCGGTGAGGGGACACCATGGCCCCAGCGGGGCGGTGATGTCCCCGGTTTGGGCTAATGGAGCGGTCGTTGATTCCACTGACCCCTCGGCCAGTCAGGTCAACGGCGTGATCGGTTTCAGAGGGCCGGTGTGGAACGGCCGAATGGGTTGCGTTTCACGGCAAAAGCGGCGATGAAGGGAATATCGTCGTCTTCGAAGTCGGAACCTTCGTCCGTCGGCATCGGCGTAAAACCGCCGCCCCCGTTCCGGCCGGAACTTGCGGACTGGACAGCCTCCTTGGAATCCGAGCGGCTACCGAGCATTTTCATTTCGGAACCGACGATTTCCATCGTGTACTGGTCTTGCCCATCCTTGTTCTGCCATTTCCGGGTCCGCAGTCGACCTTCCAGGTAGACGAGCGAACCTTTCTTGAGATATTCGCCGGCAATTTCACCCAGTCGTCCAAACAGGACGACCCGGTGCCATTCGGTGGATTCCTTGCGCTCGCCCGTGTTCCTGTCCTTGTGAGACTCGGACGTGGCGATCGCGAGATTGGCGATACAAGTCCCGTCCTGGGTGTACCGAACCTCAGGATCGCGGCCCAGGCGGCCGATGATGTGGGCTTTGTTCAACATGCTCATGCTCCCCCCGCCGCACTCGGGAAAATGGACTGAAGCCACCAGCGCGTGCGGTTCGCTGGTTTTCCGGGGAGCATGCATGAACCCTTTCGGGGATGTGTGCATCCCCTGGAAAGGGTTGTTGGAAAAAGGCTGTTTTTCTATGAGCGCCCAGCTTGCGCTCCCTGGCATCTGTATGGATACCTTGGGAGTTCTGATCGCCGGAGAATCTCAGGCCATCAAAATCGCCTCCATATGTACCATATTTCTTTGTTCTGCAAGGTTTGAAAGATGCTGTTTTTCCGGCATCTTTTTCGAGTTCGTATCCCGTTGGCTTGGGATAGTATCGCGGGCGACCCCAACACTCACTTCGAGGCTTATACCATGGCAGAAGCAAGAAACCGCGCGTATAGTCGCCCCGCTTTCGACCGTCGCATCATCATCCAGAGCGAACAGGCCCAACGGGTCTTCGAGCGCGAATTCCCAAGGGTCGTCAGCGCTCTTTATGCGATCGATGTCATTCTGCGCATCATCGGTGACGACCACGAGATCGACGAGATCGAGAGCGTGGTCGGCGCCATGATCGGGGATTGCGCCAAGGATCTTCAGAACGAAAAAGCCCGAATCGATAAAGTCCGTGAGGACAACGGCATTACCTCGCTGCCGCGGTATACCCACCCGGAGCAGGTGGAGGTCCGCATCGTGTCTCCGCAGGTGGCGCAATTCGTGGCCCTGCTGCAGAAGATGGATGAGTTGATGATCTCCCTGGATGCGCTGTGGTTGTGCGGGGTGTTGAGCAATAAGCAGCGATCGGATGGAGTCTATCAATGGCAGCAACGGCTTCTGCGCCTCGGCCGTCGCATCGTGGCGATCGAACGCCGGGCCCGGGCGTCAGCGGGAAAGCGAGGAAAGGAGGCGGAGGTTCGCGAGGCTACCGGTGACACCCCGGAGGGTACGAATGTAGAGGGTTCGGAAGCGGAGGCGGTCATCGCCGATGATGGTTCCGACGATTCCGATGCCATTCCGGCTCGTGCTGCCATAATGGATTGACGTAGCCGCTGTCAGATCCTCTCTGGTGGCCCAGAAATGAATATATCGAAGTCCAACCATGGAGGTTCACTGACCTCAGCTAACGATGAAGCAGAAATCGTGTTCCACTGTTGGGGATGCTTTCGCGCCACGGAAGCTGTTGGCTTGAGAGCTCTTGACAGAGGACGTAACTCCGTTATCTGCGGGACGAACCGCCCGTCCGAGGCCAGACGTTAATGTGTTACATAACGATGATAGAGCTTCGGCCTTCTCCAATCGACGCCCACCAATCCGAACTACAAATCGCGCCTTGTTCGCCACCAGTGGCGCAATACCAGACCAAGCCTCTTCCAGAAAGCGCCAATAGAACTCTTTATTGTAATGCCTAGCATCAGCACGCCGGTAATTACTGGTAGCCTCACCGCCGAGAAACCACAGGCGCAACCACTGATCTTCTCGATAATTTGTTGTGTCTAGATATGGCGGTGATGTAATGACGTCTGTCACTTTTCCGTTCATGTCGGTGAAATGTTTTGCCGCAAATCGCGCATCGGTGAGTACAATTACGCCACGTTGCTGTGGTGGAGGCGTCCGATAACGATACGCCACCAATCCGCGGAGAATTCCAAAAGTGTCCCTATAGGGAGGAACGTAACCCCCGCTGCGCCACCACCGAACTGAGTACGCTGGTTTGGTACTGATCGTCCGAGGCATTCGGTTGCTGAAGTAATTAGGGCTGCGGTGTGACTCCCCATGCAATGCGCCTAGGCATAGCGCAGCGATGAACCTATCGACCTTGTTGGTTTGCCACATTAGCTGCTGCCGAAGATACCGGACCTGATCATAGGTGTCGGCGTGGAAACATAGTCCGAAGAATTCTTCCATATCTTCAGTCATCGGTTCAGAAGGGCTTGAACCGACGAACTCTCTTTCCAGCTCATCAAGCCGCGTTAGTACCTCTCCTGCGGTAGGGGGATCGCATTTGGCTCCAGTGATACAGATGGCGACAGCATTTATATCGCACCCGGCGGCAGCCCGGCCACGCAGCAGAGACTCGAAAATCGTCGTTCCACGCCCACAGAAAGGGTCAAACACGACCCCCTCATATTTACTCGCCGCCAGGTGTTTCTCAACAAAGGATTCGGGAAACATGGCGAAATAAGGGCAAATCGCGTGGAAACGGTGCCTCATGCCACCTCCTGAGCACGTTGCCCGTAAGCCTTGAGCCATTCGATAGCTTCCGGCAAACGATCAAACGCTTCGATCGCGATCCCTTGGGCAGCTAGTTCGGTAGCTTCTTGAACACGGTAGGGCACCCGTAGCCGGTGCAATACGTTCCCGAACTGGCGAACGTCATCGGAAAACGTATTATCTGGTCTTGAAAACGGAATGATGTGGTAGCACACCATCGGCGTTGCGGGCTGCCGACCGAACCAACGCTGACAAAAGACGTGATTCAGATGACCACGAATCGACTTCTTATCCCAGTTGTCGCCCGTCGCGACTTGCGCGGCTGCTAACAGAAATCCAGGTAATCCGTCGGGATGGAGTCTTGCGGCAAAGACGTCGACTTGGTCGTCTTGCGGAGATTTCGGCGCATCCTCTCCTGGCTCTACCTGTCCGTCCTTAAAGATGCGCCAAATCTCCTCCAACTTTGCCTTGAAGTTGGAACGGTCCGGACGCGGATGCCCGAATGACCAGGCTCGCCCTCGTACCTCAGCGGCCAGTGCTGCGGTCGCGAAATACTGGAAGTACAGGCGCATAGAACGTTCTTCGGCAGCTGTCGGATAAACTGGTGTCCCATCTAACACTGGCGAAACAGCTTTCAAGTGAGACAAAACTAAGCAGAGCAGATAGGCTGCTTGACCATAAGTTAACGCTTGGCCGGAAAAGATCAGAACGTCTCCATTTTCGTCGAGCGAAAAGGGATAAGACGAACCCAGAGCCTGGATTCGATGACTGATTCTAGTGACGGTCCCGGAAACGATCTCTTCGCGGGTTGTCATTTCTTCATCAACATCCGCGTAATCCTCTTCTGCACCAATCTCCGAGGCATTAACCAGGTCTTTGGTAAGCGCAAGATTATCCGTCGCAAAGAACGCCGTTAATTCCAGATAGTCAGCAGAAAGATCAAAATTTGCACGCCCTGAGTCGAATTCATCTCGTGGAAAGTACAGGGCAACGCTCATTCGTCTTTCCCCATCGCATCGTTATATTTTTTCTTCATACGGCTGTGGATAGTTTGCGCCGTTTCGGAAATATCTTCCGCAATATTCAGGAGCGATTGGTCGCGTCCATCATAGCCTCGCAGGCTATTCCCGGCTTCACGCAGCATGCCGCGTGCCTTGATCAGAGATGACGACAGTTTCTCGTCGGCCGAGTGAGTGCTGGCGTGCGCTTCGTCTAGTGTGCGGCCTGCGCGAAGGATATGTAGCCCTTCAGCATTAGCGAGGGCTTCGCCAAGTCTTTTGATGTCCGGATTCTGTGACTGTACAACAGGCTCTTTATCGTCTTCCTTCGACCCATAAATCCACACCAGCACTTCACCCAGATGATCCAGCTTGTCTACAGGAATTGGATCCGGTTGCGGATCATATCGTGACCAGGCTGTTTCCAGCCCCAAGAAATTCATGTAGGGTGTTCGTGACAGCGCGGTGTACAAGTGCGAGAAGTTGAATTTCGGGCTCTTGCGGTCATTCAGTGAGAACTGGTTGGTTCTGTCAGCCTGTTCCAGTACATAAATAGCCGTCACCATCCGCTTGATTGTGTCATGCTTGTCGCCGATTTTCTCGGAGATTTCTTCAAGGGTGACATTGCCCGTGCGGAACCAATCTGCGGCGAATCGTGCTTTGGCGTAAGAATCCCATTTTGCGGCGCCGTTTATGTGTTTGAACCCGATGAAAGAACGCGCCGCTTCACGATCCGGCACCCGATAGACGGAGACCTCCTCCAAAGTGTCACGGTGTTCCCGAGAGATATCTGGCAATGAGATGCGCAAACGTTCTGTTGAAAAAATCCGCTCGACTAAATCGGGTTCACGGTAGAGACGGATCGCTGCAAAACGTCGATTGCCCTCCAAAATGATTAGTCGATTCAATTGCTCGTCGACCGTCACGATCAGCGGTTCAATGTCCAGGTATCCATTCGCAGCGATCGACTGCAACAACTCCCCCAATTCTTCACCCCGGTAAAGCTGTGCAATGATGCTTTCATCGGACAGTTTTCGATCAATACCGACCAAGCGTGGATTATCACGATCTAAAACGAGCTTATCGACTGGGATTTTGCGAGTCTCCCGAAGGGGAATCAACGTCTCTATGGTTTGGTCGGCTGTAGTCATTACTGCGACACCGTGGTTAATTCTTAATTACGTCCAATTTATGGTCCCACCCATCAATTCAATTTTCGCCTCTTCGGCACCCAGCGGGTGGTATCCACCTCGAAATTCGCTATTCCGATACTCTTTAGATAAGAAGCGACGCTGTCGAGCGCCGAAAATCGTCTGACGTGACCTTTCGCGGCCTCCAACAGACGTTTCTCGCAGCCGTAACCAAGTGCTATTTCAAATCCACCGTCTGAGGCAACCGCACGAACGTGGGTTACGCTACCCGCGCGGACAAGCTCCCTCAACGTTTTCGTGTCTACGGTCTCCATCAGCGGAATTTACGTCGTTGTGCTAACATTGCGATTGTATACAATCGTGTCGATGAAAATAAAGGATTGATCTGCCCGATCCCTTTTGCGTGCTACGGCGCTTCGCTGAAAGCCATAGTTGTATAGTGTCATTCCAGCATTCGGCTGATTGGGCGCGTCAGATGGGAAAATCGGGTTTCGTGAGTCGATGTTCCCTTTCAATAACCTTAGCCTGTCCGAAAAAACAAGCGACAGGAGTACGAACATAGGATATTGATCATCGGGGCTGTCTCGGTTGAATTCACAGGATCTGTCCGAGCAAATGCATCACCCGTCAATGCTCGCAAGCATCAACAACCAACACAGAGAAAACGGCATGGCCGCAATCGACATTATCAACACTGTAGTCACCAACGAATCAGCGCTCGTGAAACTACTAGGCGACTTCGATTCATCGTTTGTTGGCTACGTTTACGGTATGCGGTTCGATGAGGCGCTTGTACTGACCAACGATGCTTTCAAGCAGAAAGTCAATGGCATTCCCCATAACTCTTTTCTCGTAGCGGCGGGGTTCCACCCCGAGCGCTATAGCGATGCCCATGTGATTGACCGCGAAGTCGTACTGCTGCGCGTGCTCGAACCAGTGCCATTGCCACAGGATAACGACTTTGTGCGTACTCGCATTGAACACCATCAGAGACGTAAGGTGAACGAGAAGTACCCATCAGATGCAAACGACGGACTTGATCCTATCACTGCCGTCGAACTGCAGGCCGGTGGTCTGCGCTGCAGCGTTCTGGGCACCTTCTTCGTCGACGATAACGGCCAGCTACGCTTGGGTAGCGACATCGAGAACTTTATGAGTCTATCGCGTCTACGAGCCTTCAAGCCGCGCGCTGATGCGCTTGCCGCCATTGTGAATCATGTTAATCCTGAGGTGCTTGCAAAGGCTGCGGATGAAGCCAATAAGGCCGGTTTCAAGAAGATGCCTTCGCCGATTCATATCGGCAGCGTCCGCTACACGTCGACGGCACGACTACATCGCGGCAAGGATGAGCCAAAGGTTGATGTCCTGATTCAGCCCACCGATTTCCTCGCACGGCGCACGGCGGTACTTGGCATGACCCGAACCGGCAAATCCAACACGGTGAAGACGACCGTGTCGGCCGTTGCGCTGGCTGCCATGACCGACGACATTTCTGTCGGCCAGCTCATTTTTGACATCAACGGTGAGTATGCCAACGCAAACCATCAGGACGATGGCAGCTCAATTGCGGATGTATTCCCGGATCAAACGGTCCGTTACCGGGCATTAGAGGCGGCTGGGTTCGAGGATCTGAGAACTAACTTCTATCGTGAAGTTGACCAAGCACTTAATCTCATCCAGTCCTTGTTCAAGGTGGACAAATCCCCTTACTCTGGACAAGACCTAGACACATTCATGTCGTCGACACTTGAAGAACCGGATGCCAGTGATCGGTCCGACCACGTGCGCTGGGAACGCCGAAAGGCCGTTTTTCAGTGCATACTCCACAAAGCTGGCTATCCGGCACCAGCTCGATTGACGGTCAAGGTGCCAAATGCGACTAAACTGGTCAGCCAGATTTCACGCTGGGCTCAAGCGCAAACCCCTCCGGCAACTATAAATGTGCCCTCGTCAGAGTATGTGTCTCTCGATGAGGCTAGCGCATGGTTCGAACAATTACGTGCCGTCAACTTGGCGATACGAGCCGAGCAACAGGAGCAGAGGGTACCCGCGATCGGGCTTGAATCAAGCACACGTGGTAACCCTTGGGTTGACCCAGAACTGGAATCCTACCTAAACATCCTAGCTCGCAAAAACAGTAGAGGTAATGACTTTGGAGGTTACAAAGCTATTACGAACTACAAGGTCTACCATTCGAGTAGGCGCAGTTCTGACGTGACGCAAGAGGTCATCAGCCATCTCGACGCCGGTAAAATCGTGATCCTCGATCTTTCGGCCGGACCGGTAGAAATTCGTACTGTCTTGTCCGAGCGAATCGCGCGACAGATATTTGAACGTCAGATGGCCGCAATGCATCGAGGCGAAACACCGAAGAACGTCGTACTATACGTGGAGGAAGCGCACAACCTAATCGGCAAGAAAGCCGATCTCGACCAAACTTGGCCACGGATTGCCAAAGAAGGAGCAAAGGCGCGTATTGCCTTTGTCTACGCGACTCAGGAGCCGTCGTCGGTACACCCAAATATTCTGGCAAACACAGAAAACTGGTTCGTTACCCACTTAAATAACGATGACGAACTCAAGACTCTCGGTAAGTTTTACGACTTCTCCGACTTCATCGGTTCGCTAAAAGCGGCTCAGGACGTGGGCTTCGCGCGAATCAAAACGCTCTCTGCCCCGTTCGTTATCCCAACCCAGATTAACCGTTTTTCCCCGGATGCAATTAAGCAGCAAATCGCTGTGATTTCTGCAGCAAGGAACCGGTAATGCCTTACAACGGCCAAACCGCCGGTAAGGGCGGTCATTCTGACTTCGTACGTAATCCCGATGTTCAGAACTTCTTGGCGGAGTGTGACTACTTGCGTCAGCCGAGTGAGGCAGAGGCACAAGAGATGGCTTCAAGCTTCACACCGGCACCGGCTGGAAACCCGCCTCGGCTTCCTGAATATGTAGTTGCTTCTGACGCCAGCAAGAGCGATACCCCAATAAGCGACAAACTGCCAAGCACACAAATAGGATTCATCAAAGTGAGTCATGTGCTCATCACGATGAGCGATTATGCCGAACTAATCGATCCAAAGACACGTTTCGTTGACCCATTTAAGGCGGCCGACCTACACCGTAATGCGGCACCCATCACCTACACCCTGCCTGGTAGTAATGTTAGATTTCAAAACGCCAAGAGCGTGAAGGACGGCTTTCGCAGAGCGGTTTTTCGGCAGCTCAGCGCGGACAAGGCCAACGGCGGGGCTAATCGTCTTATTTTGTCCGACACGCTACTTGCTTTAAACGGCGGTCAGATCAGTCTCGGTAAATCCAGCGCACATGACGGGCTGTGTCCTTCCTGCAACGCCGAGCATGAGTTCACCTTCATGCCTGAAGTTCAGCAGAAAAGTTGCCCCTCCTGCGGTGAACCGGTTTTTGTAACCGACTGGTTGCGTTTACATGAAGACGTTTCCGATTTTGGTAACAACACAAGTGCGATGACTCGCATGATGAATGCAGTCGAGCATTTATTGCTTGCGGCGCTAATACAGCAAGTTTTTGATGCGAATCCGCGAGCACTAGCCAAGATGGCCTTCATCATAGACGGGCCGTTAGCAATCTTCGGACAACCCGCCAAACTCCATGCTCGCATGATGGCGCGGATTGGAGAGATCAATGCTCGACTGCAACAACTTAGCCTGGAACCGTTGCTTATAGTCGGTTTGCAGAAGACCGGTGAAGTCATGGATTACGTTAGCCTGATTTCGCGATTCCTGCCGAACGGAGTCATCCGAGTACTCGACGATGAGTATCGCAATCGCTACATCAAGGGCAACGACGCACCGTCATCTAACTTCGGAAATGAAACCTATTATGGACAGGACTTTATCTTCAAGACGGAGCGCGGACGAATATTCAATTTCGCTGTGCCGTACCCGTTCATCTCAAAGAATGTCCAGGGGAGCTCTGCCAGATTCGCCCAACTTAAAGCCGATACCTCACGATATGGGTCGCTAATTGAGCGGGCATGTGACCTGATCCGTCACTTTGAGCTGGATCTCTATCAGAGTGCGATAGTGCCGGTTGCGCTTGCTCACCGTCATGCATCGATCAGTATTACGCCAGGTGGTAAGGTCTTGGACATTATTACCAAGACGAACTTATCACGGTCTGGTTCATAATTCGGTTCAACGGTACAAGACTCCTGTCAAATACATTTTTATTTTCCAGGCGGTCTCACATTTAGAGCGAATAAGGGAACAAGCGGGCAAGCGGCGCGGATATCGAGGTCTGTAACTTTCCTATAGCTGTGTCATGAACTCCTCGGATGGGGGTGCAGTCCAGAGTAGTCTCGAGCTTCATTCTTTCTCGATGACTTGCCGGCGATCTCCTTATCCATCGATCAGAACTAGAGAAGGACTTTCCCCTCCGCTCCAGAAGATGATTCGTGCGCGGACACGGATTACTCCAGGATTTCGTAGTCGATCAGGTTGGCTTTGTCGCCAAACAACAAAGGCTTGCTGTAGGCATGCTTGAAAAGCCTTCCAGACCAGGCGACGAGGTGTTGCGCTGGGCCATCCCTCAATGCAAACACCCAGTGCCCGTCCTGGCTCATGGCCCTCAGAAGCTTCTGCGCCTTTGGGTTGTCAAAGGCGTAAGCTGCGCGGTCCCTGTAACTGAAAACATCGCCCTTGGGCTCTTCTCGGGTGATCACGATGGCATGCGCGCTGACGCCCGCGTTGCGGCCGATTTCCGCGCTTTGCCATCGCGGTTTGAAGCCGAGTATTTGGTCCCGTAACGGGTCGATTGGCGCGCTTTCCATGTCACCGAATCGGATAATCGCCCACAAGGGCTCCGGGGCCCCTGACAACTCATAGACCCGCCAGGGCAACTCACCATCGGGTCCCTGGCAGTTCGTCCGACACTCGGCGCTCAA
Organism: Methyloversatilis universalis; assembly: GCA_020723665.1. Taxonomy (GTDB): domain Bacteria; phylum Pseudomonadota; class Gammaproteobacteria; order Methylococcales; family Methylococcaceae; genus Methylocaldum. Next base: position 188,056 of record DYIL01000001.1, on the reverse strand, counting down.
GCCGGCTTCCAGAAGCCCTTTCTGGAATCGCACCAACATGTCTTTCCTGGCCAGCAGCCTGGCGTCAAAGGCCGAACTGGTCTCGTCACCCAGGTATAGGCGTCCCAACTGGTGATACCAGTTCCCGGTACTCGATGCCCCCAAAACAGATATGCCTAGACCCGCGGCGCCGAAGGCGGTTCCTCCTGTTGTGGAAAGCGGTGCCCCTGTCGCGGCCGCCGCAATCGTGCCCGCCGCCAGTGCGGCACCGTGTGTGGCGGATTCGGCCTGATCGACACGGCCGCCCGTGGCCTTCTCCATGTCCACGCGGACTTTGGCCGGAATGATTTCCCTGATGAGCCAGGACACGTTTCTGGCATCCTGTCGCGATAGCTCCCGCCGCTGAGCCTCAGGGATGTCCAGGTCCCGATATCCGTGTAGAGCCTTGCCGATCGATGAGCTCACCGATGCACAACTCACCAGATTGATCGCCAGAACTGCGATCGGCACCATTCTCTTACGCATGAAAATCCTCTTTCTGATTTCTCATGATTCGGTCGGGCCTCGACCCCTTGCCGCCCCATTCAATGCTCGCACGGAATCCTGTTTTGGCAAGACTCTCAATTCACGCTAGTTCTTTGGCCCCATACCCCAGCCTTCCCCTTCCGCTTGATCGCGAATGGCCGGAATGTCCAACCCTTTTATGCGTTCGACGTTACGATCCAGCGTATTCAGTCGGGTGCCGTCCACATTGAAACGGCTACCCTGCCCGGTCAGTTGGTCCAGATTGAGCTTCTGGGCGGCATTCGCGGCTGTAGGCAAGTGGTTAGTGGACTGGAGGATGGCGATCCATTCATCCAGATTGACCCGGCTCCAGTCGATGTCGGCCAGTTTCTCGATGGGAATGCCGCTGCAATCCGGGCTTTTCTTGTCGCCGAAGGATAACCCGAGCTGAGGGCGGACTTGCTCCTGAAGAATGCGAGCCAGAGGGGACGAGAAGCAGCAATAGCTTTCCCGTTCTTCCACGCACATGCCAAGCACCTTGGTGGCGCAATAGGAACCCAGATAGGTGCAGGCTTTCAGACTCTTCTTCGCCGCCAATTCGTATTCCTTCTGCTCGCATTGCCAGATCAGTTGCACGATCATCACCAGGATCTGATAAACGGCGTAGGCGATCATGATGACGTTCAGCATCGAACCGATCATCGCCGCGCCGCCGCCCACCTGCAGGGTGGACCCCGTGACGCCGGGATTCAGCGCGCCGGACTCCGAGAAGGCGGCGGCTCCGCCGGAGCTGAAGATCAGATTCCCGGCGGCACCGCCGAAGGTTTCGCCGACCCAGGTGGCGACTTTTTCCATGGCCAGCGCGGAAAACTCCTCAATCAAGGAGCTCTTGAGAAAATCCGCCGCTGTTTCGGAAAACTGGCCAATGGTGGAATCCACCGCACCGGCATAGAGCTCGGTCACACTGCTCCAGGCGTCGGTCACCGGCCCGCTGAGTACTTCCCAGCCACTGCGAACCGCGTTGGTGGCATCCAATCGCATGACGGCGTTATTCATCTGGCTGATGTTGGTGATGAGGTCGATGTACTCCCCCAGCCCGATACTGGTCGGTGCGTTGCAGCAATCCACCGAGGTCACCAAGGCGCCCACGGTCTTGCACGTCCCGCCTTCACCCTTGAAGACGCTGCAGGTCGTGAACTCGAAACCCTGACCTTGCTGATAATTGGTCACGGTCTCGCAGCCGGTGTCCATGGCCATCTGCTGAGCGGCGTTGAGCGCCGCGACCGCACGGGTGAAGTCCTTGCTCTGCCGGCGGTCGATGGCGACGCACTCCTCGCCCATGCAACGGACGGGGCCCGCGCATTCCTGTTTCGTGGAACCCTCCGTGGTCGGAATCGTTGTGGTCGTGCCGCAGTCGTAGACATCCTTGTAAAGCCAACAGGTGCCCGTGGCGTCGCCGGTCGTTCCATCCACGCAATCCGAGCGGATGAACGCGCAGCCTTGCTGTTCGAGCGTCTTGCACGTTTCGATCTGGCCCTGTCCGGCAAAATCGCCGGGACAAACCGTCGCGCCGTTGATGTCCGTCCAGCAATTCGTGCTCCCGGTCCCGCCGAAGTCGCAATCGGTGGCGAGGGATACTGTGCTGCAGGTCTTGCTGAGGTTCGGGAAAAGCGGGTCGGGCAGGTCCGACTCGCAGATCTGCACGCCGTTATATTCGAAGCATTTCTGTGTCCCGTTGTACACGCCGGGGTCCGCGCTGCAGGTGACGCTGGCGCTTGGACACAGGTTGTCCTGGATGGCGTTCATCAGATCCGGACATCGGGCATTCGACCATAGCCAGTCGATGGCTTCGATCTTCTCGGCGCTGAAGTAGAGCTTCGCGGCCATGACCCAATCGCCATCGCCCACGTCGTGCTGCCAGAACTTGCCGACCAGGCCGTTGGCGCACGACGGCATTTGCGAGAGGCCCTGCGAAACCGAATCATCCACCTGATAACCGCCGTCCGAACCCCAAAGACCGGAGTCGGTCCAGCCGACCGTCTTGATATGGCGGATCTTGTAAGCGCCCGAGCCGTCGCAGATCTTGGCGTAGTCCAGCTTGGGCACGACCACCTGGCCGCCCGCACCGATGTCGCTCCACCAGGACCCGGTTCCGTTCCTGAGATCGAAGGTGAACGACACATCGTGCTTGCCCACCGTGCCGAGCTTGACCTCCGCGGTCTCCCGCGAGACGGTGTACTGACGGTTGGCGGTGCAGTTCGGCGGCGGATTGGGGCCTCGCACGCAGGTCTTGTAGTCCGGGAGCCTGGCAGTAAGAGTCGTGTCCTTGAACACGGTGGTGGACGTGCAATCCGCAAAGTCTTTCGCGAACAAGTCATGATTGGCCATGACGTAGTCGGTCGATCCCCAGATGGGATCCTGGGTCAGATCGGGGTGGGAGCGGTTGGCGGCCTTGACCAGCGTCCGGTAGGCCTCCCCCGTCGGGCTGGCCTCGGTCTTGAGCGTGGTCTGGGCGCCCAAGCCGGCGGAAACCGCGTTGGCGTTATCGCCATACAGGTTGGTGAAGGTCGAGGACTGACCGTTGCCGGAATCGGGAAACAACGCCTGAGCCGGGATGTCGAGATCCTGGCCGGTGCCCGGGAACAGGGTCAGGGTCTGCCCATCCTCGCTCACCGCCGGCAAGGGAAAGTCCTGGATGCTTTTCCTGGCCGCAGCCTGTCCGAGCTTCGCGCTGTCCTGCATGGCGTCGGCGACGGCGCGATAGACCGGCGTCCAGAACAGGACCAGCGCGAGACTTGCGCAAATCGCCCGAGTCGTCCCCGGATACTCGGAGAACCAAGAGGCCGCGCCCATCCTCAGAACCCCGCGCAGCAATCCGCCCACCGCCACAGGAGATAGACGTGGCTTTCGCCGGGGCCCGGATAGGTATGGGCCATGCCCCAGCGGAAGGTGCTTTCGCCGATGGCGTGTTTGCGCTCGGTGTCCGCCACCGGATAGAACATGGTCATGGCGTATTGCGACTTCGGGATGAAGGGATAGATGTTTCCGCCGCACAGGGCGTCGTTCCCGACGGTCTTGTGGGCCAGACCGCGACGGTGCAGGGCCGCGGTGGCGCGTGCCGCGAACAGACTGGTCAAGCGGGGATCCACCCCCTCGGTCGGGTTGGCCATCCCGGCGAACGGGTACATCGAGCCCCAGCTGCCGGCGCACCAGAACATGGCGTCGATCGGAGTGCCGGCGGTCGCCGCGGCGGCGTCGGCCAGGCAGGCGGCGATGGCGACGGGATTGGCGAACAGGGCGACTTCGGGATTGGTGAAGAAGGCCAGCTCGTCGTTGTTCCAGGTGGGGTCCAGCTCGGACAGGTACATCAAATCGAAGTCCTTGAAGCCGTCCGAATTGCAACGGTCCTCCCAGAACAGGTCGAGCATGATGTAGAGCGGATAGGCGAAATAGTGGTAATTGAAGAAGGCGATCTCGCCGTTGTCGTACTCGGCCTGGCCGACCGTACCGCGCAGGCGCAACAGCGACGATCCCACTTTCATGCCGCCCAGGGCGGGCGAACACCAGGGTGTGGTGACCAGCTCGATCATGCGGGCGGGCGACCACATTCCCAGGGTCATGCCGATCTCGGGAATGCCGCCGGCGGTATCGCACGAACAAAACACCTTGTCGGTGGCGCCGGAGGGAACGCTGCCGGAGCCCATCTTCCCGCCGGCGATGCGGATCGGAAACAGGCAGCCCCAGCAGATGTCGGTAATGAGCTTGCCGGACCAGACTTCCGCATCCGGGCAGAGCGGGTCGAGCTTCTTGGTGTCCGCCTCGACAGTTCCGGCCGCTAGAATCAGCAGAGACGCCAACAGGGCGGCCCGAGAGCTTATCTTCTTCACGACCCTCCTCCCACTTTGAACTCGCGGATCACGAACCGCTTGTCTTTCGCTTCCACGACAACGGGTACGTGCTCGAGCCGTAAGCGGTCCCTGAGATCCGGGGTCAGCAGGTACACCGGCGCGCCGAGGGCCGTTTCGATTTTTTCGAGGCTCTCCCAGCCGGCGGCCCTGTCCAGGCGGGTGGCGATGTAGGTCACGCGTCGATGGCCGGCATCGCGTCCTTGGCGCTTGGCGAGTTCGACCTGGGCCGGTCGGGTGGCGTCGAAGATGACCAGACGCTGGGTGAACGGCAGCTGGTCCAAGGGGTTGATGCGCTGTCCGGAACGGACGATCAAAGTACCATCAGGGGCGGTTACATCCCTGGGAGCCATGACGGTCAAGTCGATCTCGCGCAGTCGGTCTTCGGTGGCTTCGGGGAGCTCATGGAAGGTCGTGCGCTCCCAGAAGCGCGCAAGGGCTTCACGCTTCCTGGCGGCCCAGTCGATTCGGGCGACGCGGCGCTGCATCTCCTCGATGAGATCCACCTCGACGATTTCGCGGGTGGGGCCGTGGGTCCCGAGATCGCGTGTTTTCGCCCTGCCGTTTTTTGGATTGTTCAATCGCAAACGGTCGTCCCGGGAGCGCCAGGATGACCCTTCCATTCTGGACTGCAACCAGGCCGTGCCGATCACGCCCTGGACCTTGGCCAGCACCCGGCCGTTTTCCTCCAGGGTCAGGGTCGGCGCCACCGTCACGCTGGCGGCGCGAAAGCGATTCGGGTCGATGACGATGTGGGGCTGCTTGTATTCCTCGAAACGTTTGGCCAGAACATGCAGTTCACGGATGAAAGCCTGCACTTTCTGGCCCGGCTTCATGCCCCGGAACACGATCAGCACATCGTCCCGTCCGGCCGCTTCCTCCAGAATGTCCAGCAACCCCGCTTCGCCCAGCGAGGTGGAGGCATAGATGACGAAGATTTTCCGGCTGGCGTCTGCCTGGCCGTTGGGCGTCCTCTCGGTGGGCTGAAGCTTTGGCGCGGCTTGCAGCGTCTCCATGGCTTGCCGGCGGGCGTCGGTGGTCGCAGGATTCCCGTCCAGCCATACGGGGCGGGCCTGATGCTCCACCGCGTTCAGAATCGCTCGGGACCGCGCCAGCCAGTCTTCTTCCGCCTGGACGGGGATACCCCGGCCAAGACTCAACAGGACCACGGCCAGGAGCCGAAGGGAACGGTCAGAACGGCAGCGCATACGCCCTCCCGATGATCTGCCGTTCGTAGACAAAGCCCCAGTAGCGCGAGTCGAAGCTGTTCGGATGCGTGCCGGTCACCCACAGTGCGCCGCCCGGAACGTTCTCTTGCCGGGTGAAATCGACCGGGGTCTTGCCGAGCTTTTCGCTGAGCGCCAGCCCCTCGGAAACGGTTTTGCCGTTGATCGCCGTCCGGTGCTCGTCGACCTCAACCCGGTCGCCGGTGACGCCGGTCGCGATCTTCACGACCACCCGTCCGATCGGAAACCAGGGCGCCATCCGCGCGTCGGCCGCAAATGCCACCAGGTCTCCGCGCCAGACATTCTGGTCGTGGCGGTCGATGACGAACCAGCGATGATCGCCCGGCAGACACAGCTCCTTCTGGTCGTCGATGCCGACATGGAATCGGTCGCCCAGATAGGCGCCTGCGCCGAGAACGACCGCCAGAACCGGAACCGCCTTGAGCAGGAACATCGCGCGCTCCCGGACGGTGACAGGGGGCTTATCTTTCCGTGTGGACATACACATCCTCGGGAGCCGCGACCACCATGCCGGCATCGAGAACGAGATAACCGGCTCGAGCGAGCTGATCGGCTTTGTGCCGCCACTCGTCCATGGCCTTGGCGATGACTTCGGGGGTGGCCTCGGGCGGAATCGCCTTGACCCAGTGGGCCCGGTCCAGGACGAATACCGGCGTCGTCAGGCTGAGCTTTTGGAGCGGCTCTTCGAGCGTTCGGCTGGTGGCGAGATAGCCTCCGAGCGATCCGAAAAGGGATGACAACAGGACGGCGATCAGCCATGCGGTGTTAAGGGGCACGGGATTTCTCCTTTTCCGCCAGGAGCCGATGAATGGCCTCCTGGAGGCTCAACCCCTGGCGGCGCAGTTGCTTGAGGGCGTTGACGTCGTCCGCGCGCGTCGAGAACAGGAGGCGTTTGAACGGATCGACGATCAGACGCCCGATGCCGGTGCCGCGCTCGGTGATGAAGAAGATCTCCGAGTAGACGCCGGGGATGGTGTGCACGGTCTTGAGCAGTGCGTAACCGCCGTCGGAAAGCGGCAAGCGTCGGTCGGCTTTCATGCCCTCAATCGCTTCCGCCTTCTGACCCAGCAGGTACATGTTGGCCGAGTTCTCGACGATGGCCCGTCCCGTCGGGGACCGGTACAGGTCGTTGACGGACTGGGTGATGGTGACGGCCGCTCCGCCGTATTTGCGGAACCGGCGGTAGCCGTGCTCCATGAAGGTGGCCGCATCGCCCAGGCTGAGGAGATCCCAGGACTCGTCGATGATGACGATCTTGGGCCGGTCGCGTTCGCCCAGATACATTTCCTGCTGGATCTGGTAGATGAGCTGGAGCAGGACGACCTGTTGCAAATGCTTGCGGCCTTTCAGCTCTTCCAGTTCCAGCACGGTGAAATCACCGGCGAAACGGATGTTGTTCCGGCCGTTGAAGAAGCGGCCGTATTCGCCCCGGGTCGTGAACGGAAAGAGCTGTTCCCCGACATCGACCAGGCGGCGGTCGGTTTCCGCGCAAAGGCCTGCGGCGATGTCGTCCACGGTCATGGATTGACCCTTGGCATCCCAGACGGCTTTCAGGACCCGCTTGAGCCCGGCGGTCTGATAGTCGGACAGTTTTTCGGTGGGCGCGGCCATGGCAGTCACCAGTCCCGCCACCACGTCGGCTTCCTCCTCCCAGCTGCGGATCAGTTCGAAGGGATTCAGACAGATCTGCTTTTCGGCGCTGAATGCCATGAACTCGCCGTCCAGGGTTTCCGCGAGGTTCTGGTAGGAGCGCCCCACGTCGATGACCCAGATGCGCGCGCCCTCGGTGAGATAGTTGACGATGATCTCGTTGGTCAGGAAGGACTTGCCGGAACCCGATTGCGCGGCGATACAGCAGTTGTAGTTCGAGCCGGAATCGAACAGGGACACGTTGACCAGCTGGCCGTTGCGGGAGACGAAGTTCAGGGTCGGCGTGCCCGTGCCCGGCCAGTCGGCGAACAGCGGCAATAGGGGAATGACATGGCGCGTCCCCAGGGTGCGGTACCGGTTGCTGTCCCGGATCGCCAGGCGATCGGCCCCTAAGGGCAGGCAATTGAGGAAGAACGGCAGGCAGAAGAACCGGTCTTCCAATAATTGGAAGCCCAGCTCCCGGAAGTACACGCGGGCGTTGGACACCGCCTGGGCCTCCTCGTCCGGGTGGCAGAACAGCACCGCGCCGAAATAGGCCTTCACCGGGCGATCGCCGTCCAGGAAGGCCTCGAACAAGGCGTCGAAATTCTGCTTGCGGAGGCCCAGTTGGGGAAGGAACTTGAGGATCGGCCCGTAGGCCTGATGGGTGACCCACTGGCGCTTGGTATCCAGGGAGGCCCTCGTCGCCTCGGAATCCGGATAGTGAATCGTGAGCGTCAGGAGCGCGTTCTGGCGGATCCCGCGGGTACCGGACATCACATCGCCGAGATAGCTCATGGCCGAGCCGAAATAGACGCGGTCCGGATAGCGCTTTACGGAGAGCGTTTTGACCCGCTTTTCTCCCAGCCAGAGGCCCCTGGCATCGGTTCTGAGGTCGTTGTCGTAGTCGAACAACTGATCGCGGATAAGCTGGGTCGGATCGCACTCGGGCACCACCTGATCGTGCCAGCCGGCGTCCGGGCTCCAGTTGAGCATCGTGGTCAGGAGGCGGACGTAGTGATCCGAGCTCAGCGTCTCGGGCCGAAGGCCGATCGTGCTCAACGATTGCCAGGTCGACAGGCGCAATTCGGCGGCGCGCTGCAGGTCCTTTTCGGCGGGTTTGAATCCCGCCATCGGCAGCTTCACGGAGATGATGACGTGCGTGCGGCGGATGCGGGTACCGGCCGTGCTTTCCAGAGGCGCCTGAGTGCCCCGGCGGAGAAACTCGACGCCGGCTCGCACCATGTCCTGGTAGAACGGCTGCTGCTGATCGATCCGACGAGTCTGCATCAGCGCCAGGGTGGGATCGATGTCGGGCGAGGTCCACAGGCTTACCTGCAACAGCGTGTCGACCGGCCATTCCTGGTTCAGCAGCACGTTGACGCGATCGGCCACGGCGGGATCGGCGCCGGACAGGGGCTGGCAGAGGAATCCGAAGCCAAGGCTGCGGTCCTCCATCAGAAACAGCCCGCCCTCGCGGTCGTAGGCCAGCACCGAAAACAGCCGGCTCGCCCGGGGGGGCTGTTCAGGCTTCATCGAAGAGCCGGATGGGGCGGTTTGGCCGAGCGGTCCCGCAGGTGGGAGATTCCCGAGACACCAGACGAATGGCATAGGGGCGCGTGGACACGACCTCCGCGCGTTGCTTGCGGACGAGTTGGCGGGCACGGGCCGGGTGACATGGGTTCAGGGCTGTACCCTGGATATCGAAGACGAGTACAGTGGACATGGCGGTTCGCCTCACGATCAATAAAGGGTCGACGGTTTCCCGCCGTTTCTCGGAGGGCCAAGCCTCCGGTTCTCGCCGATCAAATGACCGCGGTCACGATGGCGTCGATCACGGTCGGCGCGGTGTAGAGACCGAGACCGGCGGCGATCCCCAGCACGAACCCCATGATGCTGCCGCGCACCACGCCGCCGACCAGGCCGACGGCGACGAAGGTGATGGCCAGGATGCGGCCGAGCGTGCCCTGCAACCAGCCGGTCAGCATGGTGTAGATGGACCCGAATTCGGTCGAACCGCCGGTCCCCGCGAAGGAGTTCGTGGCTACCAGCATCAGCAGCATGGCGAGAGCGGCGAGCGCGGCGACCAGCAGGCCGCGGCCATTGGGCATGGTATTTGGCATTTTTCATCTCACTTTTCCAGGTAGAAGGCGGTTGCCCGCCGGGCCTCGGAAGGGGTGGACTTCCGGTGATGCTGGGGCGGTCGCCCGCCCAGGACTCGGTCTGCGCGAACACGCAGCCGGTGAAATCAGTGATCCGCCTCCTCGGGCTCGCCGTATAACGGGGCCATCGGCGTCTCCTGGTCTTTTTCCGCAGGGAGCGCCGGTTTCCGCCCAAGCTCCTTGGTCCGGTGCAGGACCTGGAGCGGCGAGATCGAGGGACTCATCGTCGGTAAGGGCTTGCCGATCATCCAGCGACGCGGCTCGAGTTCGGTGAACACGAAGCCCGAGACATTGAGATCGCCGTCGGCGTCTTCCCAGGGCGCCACCCACACGCGCATCACCTTGGCGGGCGTCCGGATCGGCGTGGGATCGTCGATTTTGGGCGCCGGTACCGGATCGGCCGGCGGAATCGCGGTGGCTAGGGGCGTCGTGGATGCGGATGTCGGGGCGGTGGCGTCCGTCGGACGGATCGTGGTGCTGGCTTTATCCGTGGCCTTGTAAGCGTCCACGGCCGACAGACAGGTGGGATCCTCCGGCATGCCCTTGCATGCATACTTGGTGGTCGAGCAGCCGGCCAGCGTGAGCGCGAAGACGATGGTGGCAAGTCCTCTCATCATTGGCCGGCCTCGGTTTGTTGCGCTGGCTTTTCGGCCTTCGGGGCGGACGGATGGGTCGAAGTCGGAGCCTTGGCGGGTTTGTCGGCCAGCCAATCGGCCAGGCTGTCGGGCGCCCCCTTGAAGGTGCGGCCGTCCGGTGCGATCAGGAAGGGCACGGCCTCGATGCCGAACATGTGGGCCGTCACCAGCGCGCGTTGGACGGGCTCCCGGTTGCAATTCGGGTCCACGTCGGCCGGCAGGGCGTCGTAGGTTTGATGCATCAGGGCATCCCGCGCCTTGTCCTTGGCCGGGGTTTGCAGCAGGCAGCCGATCCTGGTCACGAGGCTTTGGGACTCCGGGCCCAATACAGGGACGGAAACCAGCTTGAAGGTGTACCGGTCCTTGAGCCCCTCCATCTGTTTCTGCACCTTGGCGCAGTATGGGCAGCGCGGATCGACGAACACCACGACCTGTTCCTTACCGGTTCCGTACGTGACGGGGCCAAGATCGTCGATCTTGAGCTTCATCTTGGCCAGGTCGATCCTACTCGCGATCTGGTCGACCTGATCGAGATCGGTCACGGCCACCCGGTTCCAGACGTCCATCAAGGTGCCAGTGAGGACGAAACGGCCATTGTTCGACATGAAGAAGGTCTTGCCGCCGGCCTTGACCATCTGCAGACCCGTGATCGGCAGCGCCTTCATGCCCTCGATCTTAGTGTTTATCAGCAGGTCCGCCGCTTCCGAGACGGCGCCTGGAGCTGTCCTGGTGTCGGCCACGACAGTGCCGGTTAGGGTGCAAAGCAGGAGGGTCGAGAGCGATCTTGATGTCATGTGTTCCTCGGTTTTGTTGGGGAGAAGATACCGATAATTCCGGACGCGGTTAGCGTGCTAAATTTCGATTTCGTGAATCATTCTCGGCATAGAGCTTGAGCGGCGTCCCCTTCTGGACGATGAATTCGATCTTGCGGGTGGCATCCACCTCGATGATCGGGAATAGGTTCTCGGCCAGGTCCATGTAGTAGTGGGCCAGCCGATCCATGGCGTAGCCGGCACCCTTAAGCGTTCCGCCTTCCATAGCGGCGCCGCTGAACGACCGCTGAAACGGAGTGGTCGCCACGCCGCCCGGCCCCGCCAAGGCGAGCACTTGCGTTTGGTTGCGGCCGAAAGCGTCGGAGAACCCGCGCAGGAATCCGGCCAGCAGCGCATTGGCCAGCAACTGGCCTTGTTTGCTGACGACCCGGCCGCGGATCCCGACCTTGCCGTCTTCGCCCACGGCGTAGGCGTCGATGGGCACCTCGATCACTCCGCCATCGTCCCGCACGCAGGAAATGGATTCGCCCCGGATGTAGGCGCGCTCCGAACTGAGGTCGCCGTAGCCGGCGGAGACCAGGAAGCACTCGCGCACGTCCGCCCGGTAGCGGTTGGGGAGGATGGCCTCGTCCTTCAGGCGCGCCAGCACCGGGAACGGCTCCCGGCGGGCGCCTTTTCCGGTGGGCGCGTCCAGGCCGTTCAGGAGATTCCCGGACAGGATGCTGCCGGCGGGGATGAAGATCTCGGACTGGGAGGCTGGATGATCGGGCGCCTTGCCCTCCGGCCCCTCGACCGCCCCCTTGGGGGATTCCGGTTTGATGACGCGGATTTCCAACCGCCCCTTGTTCTGAACGGCACCTTGGGACGGTCCCCCGCCCGGGCTGCCCGGCGAGCCGCCGTATTGAGGCGGTGCCGGCGGTTGCGCGAACAGGGCGTCGAGGTCCTGGCCGGCGGGCGGTTTCGGGGGTGGCCTTTTGGGTAACCGTTCCCGTTCGGCGGGCGGAAGCACGGCTTGTGTCGCGGGGGCATCGGATTTCTCGGTTGATGGACTCTCCTGGGTCCTTCGCAACCGGTCGATTTCCGATTTCAGCGACTCGATTTGCCCCTGGTGGCTAACGGCCTGCTCCTCGCCCATGCGTTTCAGTCGTTCCTCGTCCGAGAGCCTCGATCTTTTTTGGTCTTCCTCGAGCGAACTGAGCCGGCGCATCAGTTCTTCGTTCTTCTGCGCCATGGTCTTGATCTGGGAGGCCAACCCATCGATGCCGAGAGACCGCGGGTCCGTGTCGGTCAGGATGTGTTTCACCACGGCTTGCTTATCGGCCTTCTGCGGCGGAGCCGGTGCGAAATGGGAGATCGCGACGATCAGTCCGAGCGAGGCGGTCACGATGCCGCCGACGACGGCAATGCGTTTGGCGTTCGGGCCGAGGGACTCCCAGCGGTCCTTCACGTTCCGGATCATCGATGGACTCCGCTCAACAAGGAGGGCCGCGCGGCGGTGTCTTCATCGCGCGGACGCCTCACCGCGACGTACAGCTCGGTGGCTTCGCCCGGCTCAAGCAGGACCTTGGGCCAGGCGGCGACCGCCAGCACCTCGCCGCCGCCGTTGGTGCAGGACCGCTCGTCGACCTCGAGGGCGGTCGCGCCGGTATTCCGGGCCACGCCCACCAGCAACACCATGTCCCGCCCTTCGAGGGCCTGACCGGTCCGGGTGTGGAGTCCTGCCTGCGTGCAGCGGATGCTTTCCGCCGCCGCGGGATCCCGCAGGGCATAGCCCTTGGGCGTTCTCATGAGCGCCAGCGCGCGGAAGGTCGTCTTGAGATGGGCGACGTAGTCCTGAGAGGCATTGCCGAGCTGGCCGCCCGGTCCCGTGGCCCGGCCTTGCAGGGTGCCGAGCTTCTTATAATTGGCGGCGTCGAGCGTCAGGCGGATTTCGCGCGGCGGGATGCGCCGGGGCGCCAAGGTCAGCGACAGAGCGACTTCTTCCGTGGCGCCCGGTGTGATGTAAAGCGTCACCGGGGTTTCGTCGGGGGTGGCCACATAGAGCACGTTGCCCTCGATCTGGGTCGTGGCCTGGCTCACCGTGCGAACCTGCGGCGATTCGAACGGGGTGACGATGCGGTTCAGATGGCCGATGGCGACGGGAATGATTTCGTTGACGCCGGGAACGACTTTCAGGGTTTGCGGTGTCGTAGCGCCTGCAACGGACTCGCGTTTCGCTTCGGTCAACACGCTGGCAGGTACACCGGGGGTTTCGACGCCGACGGCATCGCCCGGCTCGGCCCGCACCCCCGCGGCGAGGGCGCACAGGGTCAGAATCGCGGCGGTTTCTCGTTTCACGGGATTGCTCATGGACGTTCCTGCTGTTGTTTGAGGACTTTCAGGCGCTCCACGGTGCGGGGTTCGTCCGGATAGACGTCGATGTAGTCGAGGCGCGGACGGTAATTCCGGGTGGAAATCACGAACTCGTAGGTGCGGTGGCGGGTTTCCGCCTTGGAATTCGGGCCTTGCGTGGTCAGCTCACCCGAGACGAAGACCTTGTCGGTTTCCTTCTCGTAGCTGACCTCCCGGGGTTTGAAGCTGGTCGCGATGCGATCCATCTTGAGGGCGTTGATCTGCTCGGACATGGCGTCCATGACGGCGCGATAGATGTCCGTGGACAGAAGCGGAGCGAGGGCCTTGGTAATGAATTCGGCGGTGGCGGGCGTCACGTTGCCCAGGAGTTCCGCCAAGTACAGCCCCCAGGATTCCTTCAGTTCGCTGGAGGCCGTGTTGCGGGTGATCTCAACCTCTTGGGTCAGGGTCGGCGGGACCAGCACGACGGTGCGTTCGGTGCGCAGCGCCGCCAGGGCACTGATCCCGTTGGTGATCACGAGCCCGACCAGCACGACGCGATGCAATCGGTTTTCGGCCTGAACCAGGCTCCAGGACTCCAGGAGTTGGGTGAGCTTCACGGATAGAACTCCCGGATGAAGGGGTTGGGAATCGTGATGGCTTGGCTCGGCAGCATCCCGATCCAGTAGGCCGCGTGCAGGGCATAGCCGTCCGGGCGGTTGTCGCGGAACCGGCGATAGGCCTTGATCACGATCACAGACAGAACCAGCATGATCAGCAGTTGCCCGATGAGCATTCCCAGCATCATCAGGAAAGCGGCCGGCACGAACTCGTCGGCGCTCCAAACCAGCAGGGTGACCGGGTCGTCGATGTGTTTGGGGAGGGTGATGGGTTCCATGGGGGCTCCTTGAAAGTTCCCCGCCATTGTCCGGATGTGCGAGCGCATCGGTGTTCGAATAGATGCTTCATTTCGCCATCTTTTTCTTACCCATCTCCAAGGTTGCGCAGGAATAATGGGGCGCCCGGTCTATGCGGGTAATTCTTATGGGGAAGATTCGATGCATCCGAAGTCCACGGTGAAGCACGCCTTGGTGCGGGCTTTCGTGAACCGGAGACCTACGCCGGCCATCGCGCGGCTGTCTCTGATTGGGAGTGCGTTCGTCGCGGTTGGCGGGTATTGGGCCCGCTTTTACCTGCGGCCGGAGCAGGTCTTCGGCCATAACTCTGTCGGCTCAAGACGTTGGCGGCTGGGATGGGTCGGCTCTCACGTCATTCTGGAAATCGGACTCCTCGGGGTTTATAGGGACCTGATGCCATACCTCCTGATGTGGAGGTTTCGGTGATTGTCACGACCACCGCCGGCATTGACGGCTACCAGGTGACGGACTATTTGGGCGTGGTCAGCGGCGAGGCTATCCTCGGCGCCAACGTGTTCAAGGACTGGGCCGCGGGATTACGAAATCTTTTCGGGGGCCGCACGCGCGGCTACGAGAAGGAATTGGCCAGAGCACGGCAGGAGGCGCTCGAGCAATTGGTGGAGAGGGCCGCGGCAAGCCATGCGAGCGCGGTGGTGGGGATTTCGCTCGATTACGAATTCGTGGGGATGGGCAAGGGAGGCATGGTTATGGTCGTTGCCACCGGTACGGCGGTGAGGCTGGAAGGCGCTAAAGATCCCTGCACCTCGGATCGAGGGTATCGGATAGGCGGTTAAGCGCGATTGCATTCTCCTGGAAATGTTCTAGCCCGATCCAGCGAGCAAGGCCGGGTCTTCGGCTCAGCCCAACAAAGGGAAACCCTTCGCGAGGGGAGCGCAAAATCACCGATTCTTGACCTTGTCATTCGAAACCGCTACTCAAGAGTTCCTGAATGAACGGGGAAACCCTTTCCAAAATCACACCCTCGCCGACGAGCCGATGAAGCAGACGGAGTCCCCGTGCGTCCACGAAGCGGAGGCCGGAGAGATCGAGGCATACGCTGTCACGCGCTGAACGGGTTCCCATGACGACGGCTTCCAACTCTTCGACCCAGGGCACGATCATAATCAGGCGTCCTTCCAGCATCAGGCAGACCCCGTTTCCGGGATTTTCTCGGGCGGTGATCCGAAGCATGAGCATTCTCTCTTCCTAACGTACTCCAGAAGACGGAAGGAAAAAGAGCGAGCGGCGTACCAAGTGACCACCGACAAGCGTAGCCCCATCACAACTCGTTGGTTTTAGAGGTTACAGCGAAGACGAGGTCGGGAGCCTGAACCCTTGAGGGGTGCTCGGCGCGGTCAATCACCCTCAACTATTGGCGGGACCTACGACATTTAGTGGCGTCCGTACGTCACCCCGAGTTTTTTCATGCGGTGGCGTAGCGTACTGGGATGCAGATTGAGGATTCGGGCGGCGCCTTTGGGACCTTCGATAACCCACCGGGTCTTTTCCAGCACCGACAGAATGTGTTGCCGTTCGACGGCTTCTAGGGTGGCATCGCTCGCCGGAGGCTGGGTGGCGCCAGCGGCCGGTTCGACCGATCCGGGGAGCATGTCTGGGTCAATCTCGATGAGGGGTCCATCAGCCAGAATGATGGCCCGCTCGATCACGTTCTCCAGCTCGCGGATGTTGCCCGGCCAGCGATAGGACTGGAGCCGCTGCAGGGATTTCGCACTGATGCCTTCGATCCGCTTGCCGATCTTCGGAGCAAACTTGTCGACCATGAACCGCGCCAGCAGCGGAATGTCTTCGATCCGATCCCGCAAGGGCGGCATGAACACGGGAAACACATTGAGGCGATAGAAGAGATCGTCGCGGAAAGCTTTCGCGGCGATGGCCTGCAGGAGATTCCGGTTAGTCGCGGCGATCACGCGCACATCGACCTGGATCGGCGCCTTGCCGCCGACTCGGTCGAACTCCTGTTCTTGCAGCACGCGTAACAGCTTGACCTGAACGTCCAGGGGGATCTCACCGATTTCATCGAGAAAGATCGTGCCGCCGTCGGCGAGCTCGAAGCGCCCGATGCGCCTGGCGATGGCCCCGGTGAAGGCGCCTTTCTCGTGGCCGAACAGCTCGCTCTCCACGAGGCCCGTCGGCAACGCCGCGCAATTGATTTTGATTAGCGGTTTGTCGTGCCGCTTGCTGGCGGAATGAATCGCGCGGGCGATTAGTTCCTTCCCCGTACCCGATTCGCCCTGGATCAGTACCGACGCGTCCGTAGGCGCCACGCGGCGGACGTTGGACAAGACCGACTGAATCGCCGCGCCCTGCCCAACGATTTCCTCGAAGTTGTGGACCGATTTGATTTCCTCCTGCAGATAGAGGTTCTGCGCCTTCAGCCGCGCCTGCTCCCGCTCCATCAACACGCGGTCGGTGATGTCGATGAACATGGTGCGGGTGTACTGCCCGCTCGGATCGGGCTTGGACCACCACTGGATCCAGATCGGCCGGCCGTTGTCCTTGCGCCGGAGTTCAAGCACCACACCGCTGGTATCGGTCCCCCGGCCGATCGATGCGAACGCTTCCTGCACGCGGCCCCGGGCGCCGGGGGTATCGGGGACCAAGGATAGGCCCACCATGCCGGGCACCTCTTCGGGGGTGATGCCGAGGATTCGCATCGCCGCTCGGTTTGCGCTGATGAACCGCGATTCGAGGTCCTCGTGGACGTAGGCGATTGGAGCTTCGTCGAAAAGATCGCGGAAGCGTTCTTCGCTCTCGCGAAGCTGCTGGACGACCCGAATCCGAGCCAGTTCGGCCGCAGCCCTGGCGGCGAAAATCTGAAAGATGAACAGCAGCCGGGGCTGCGGCGGCATCTCCCGATGGTCGAAGATCGCCAAGTGGCCGAGGATGCGACCGTCGGCGTCACGGAGGGGTACGCCGAGGTAACTCTCGACTCCCTCCTCCGTCGGAAACCGCTGCGAGACTCCTGCAGGGTAATGGCAGAGCCCGCCGCGAAGCACGTCCTCGCAAGGCGTGCCCGCCAGCTCCCATTCCTGGTTGTCGATCCATCGGCCGTCCCTCCAGAACGCCAACGAGCGGACCCGGGTCTCGGAATCGGCGAACTCCGCGACGAAAGCATTGGTGACTCCAGTGGCGAGGCAGAGGTTCTGCACCAGAGCGCGGAAGAACTCCTCCCCCGTGGCTTGGGCAGTTCCTTCCACGATGGCGCGTAACGCCGCCAGCTCCGCCGCGTCCGTCGGCCCTAGCGGTTCCGGGGAGGATGGTGTGATAGGCATGGAACTTTTCGACATCGCAGCGGATTCCTGTCCTTTCCCAAGGAATGAGCGTACGACTTCATCTCAGCAGGCAGCGCCTAAGCCATGCGACCCGATCTGCTCAGTGTGGTGCTTGACCTCCCGGATGCGCCGATGGCTCGAATAATTCTACCCGCAACCGGTAACGGCCGGCCACAACTATTGACGGCTGCAGCCTGCCTTCCTCAATCGTGCCCCAACCCGCAGCTACATCATAAGTGATTGTATAAAAGGCTTTTTATGGCAGATATTGGAGGCTGGCACGGCGTTTGCCATATGAGTTGCGTCGCGAGGAAAAATCGCGAGCCACCCTAAACCACACATCATCCAATGGGAGAACTACCATGACTCACAGCAAGACGACAGAGGTCAACACGGACGTGACGGGCGTTGTGATTCGCGGCTATGATCCCGTGGCGTATTTCACGGAGGGACGGCCAGTCCCCGGTCGTTCTGATCTTTCCGTCGAATACGCGGGCGGAAAATACCTGTTCGCTACCCCTGCAAACCGCGTGGCGTTCACCGCGAATCCGGCAGCATACGCACCCCAGTACGGCGGTTACTGTGCCTTCGGTGTGGCCCTGGGAAAGAAGTTCGATATCGATCCCGCTTCTTGGCGGATTGTGGACAGGAAGCTTTATTTCAATCTCAATCCGGCGATCCTTGAGAAATGGTCCGCAGACGCGCATGAATACATTCAAAAGGCGGAAACGAATTGGCCACAGATCCGGGAAAAAGCCGCCTCGGAGCTCTAAAGCAGGCTGGGCGGCGGGCAAGACCGGAGCACTGTTTCGCCGCACCGGCCTGGCCGGGTGGCCGGGGCTCTCCCATGAAACTGCTGTCCGTCAATGTGGGACTTCCACGCGAGGTCGAATGGCGTGGAAAAACCATCCTGACGTCCATCTTTAAGTCACCCGTAGCGGGCCGCGTGCGGGTCGGGAAGCTCAACCTGGAAGGCGACCGACAGTCCGATCTGTCCGTGCACGGTGGCCCGGAAAAAGCGGTCTACGCGTATCCGAGCGAGCATTATGCGTTCTGGCGCGAGGAACTTCCCGGAATGGAGCTGTCGTGGGGCGCATTCGGCGAGAACTTCACCACGGAAGGCCTCATCGAAAGCTCCGTTTGTATCGGGGATCGTTTGCGCGTGGGCTCCGCCGAATTGGTCGTTACCCAGCCGCGCATGCCCTGCTTCAAGCTCGGCATCCGATTCGGCCGAGCGGATATGGTGAAGCATTTCCTTTGCAGTGAGCGTACCGGCTTCTATCTCGCCGTCGTTCACAAGGGCGAAGTTGAGGCGGGCGACCCGGTCGAGTGGATCGCGCGGGACCCGCATGGCATCACGGTGGCGGATGTCGTTCACTTGTACTTGGCCGATGCGGCCACCTCCTCCGCCGGGTGAGCCGGGCCCCCGCGCTTCCCGAAAGCTGGCGGGAGTATTTCCGCAAGCGGCTGTGGGAGCCGGATGCTTGAGCCGGCGGTGAGCGTGCTGCCCAACCCGCCCTTAGGACCTTTGCGGCAACCCGGCGAAGGTGGCATAAGCGCCGGGTTTCCTACCTCAACCCGGCCTACGGCACTTAAGTTGATTTTACCCGCAACCTACCGCAACCTGTTACGCCAGCCACACTATTGATGGCCACAGCCTTCTTACCCTAATCGTACCTCCCCAAGCCGCGCCCCAGCCCCACTGGGCGAGACACCATCGCGATCGATACCGAAGACCCGATCATCGCCCGAGGGCATCCGGACGCATACGGAACGCATGTTGATTGGCGGATGAAGATCTCGCGGTAACCCGCCATATCTTGCGGTACCCACCATATGTTGCAGCTTTTTCTTGAGATCTGCGGCGCATCTGACCGCAGCCTGTTATCCAGTGCCTGGATTTCTGGGGCTTACACGGGTTTGCAGAGTTCGGCACGACTCTTGTGAAGGGAAAAGGGCGATACCCGCTCATCATCCCGATGGCGGGGAAGCGCTCGATTCAACCCCATTGTAAGAGGAGGGTAGCAACATGTTATTCACAAGATCTATTCGAGCCAATCTGCCGGGGAGGGCAGTGAAAACCCTCGTGGCATCCATTATGGCCTGCGTGTTGTTAATTCCAGATGCGGCTTTCGCCATCGAGGGCCCTGATCACGGACGAAACGAAGCAAAGGAAACGGTGTATACCCTGTCCAACGACGCCACCCGGAATGAAGTACTCGCCTTTCAGCGCTACGGCAACGGCCACATGGAGCCGACAGGTCATTTTGCCACAGGGGGAACGGGAACCGGTTCCGGCCTGGGCAATCAGGGTGCGCTCGCGCTGAGCGACGGCGAGCGTTACCTGTTCGCCGTCAACGCGGGCAGCAACGACGTTTCGGTATTCCGAGTCACACGCGACGGGCTTGAGCTCGTCGACCGCGTTGCCGAGGAAGGATTGACCCCGGTCAGCGTGACCGTCGACCGCAACCGGGTTTATGTGGTCAACGCAGGGGACGATTCCATCTTCGGCTTCCGGTTCGACCCCCGCGCCGGCAAACTGCGTCCCTTGCCCCAGTCCCATCAGACGCTCAGCGGTGACGGCACGGCGTCGAGGAGATCCGCAGAGCTCTGCGAGAAGCACAGCCCTGTCTGATCACTTTGAGGAGCTACCGCCAAGACGGCACGCCGTTCTGGAATGAGCTGTTCATCTCGCCAGTTCGCGATGACCAAGGGAATGTTACCCATTTCATTGGTACTCATACTGATGTGACCCAAATCCGGCGAGCGGAGGAAGAGCGCCGTGAACTTGAAATCGCCAGACAGATTCAACTTTCTCTCCTGCCCGGTTCACCGCTCCACGTCGATGGCGCTCACGTCGCAGGCTATTGCCTACCGGCGAGGCACGTGGGCGGGGACTATTTCGATTATTTCTGCGGTTCGGACACCATCGATATCATCATCGCCGACGTCTCGGGACATTCTGTGGGCGCGGCGCTGGTCATGGCAGAGACACGCAGCTGCTTAAAGACGGAAACCCTTTGCAGGCTTCATACACAGCACGCCAAGGGTACGGGCGAGGTTCTGGCCGCTTTGAACGCTCTTCTTTACGAAGATCTCAACCGGGCCGAGCTCTTCATCACCATGTTTTACATGCAATACACTCACGCCACCCGGAGGCTGTGCTACGCCAATGCCGGGCACAATTGCCCACTGCTGCTTCGCGCCGGCGATTCGGCTTGCCGGGAGCTGGATACCGAGGGACTCATCTTGGGAGTGAAGAGAGAAGTCACATTCGAGGAAAAAAGCGTCGTCTTGCGCAAGGGCGATCTCGTACTGCTTTACACCGATGGAATCACCGAGGCGCAGAATCCGGAGGGCGAGTTTTTTGGCGTCGACCGCCTAGGAAAGCTGGTTGCCACCCAAGGCTCCAATAGCCCGGAAGAGATTATCGACAAAATCGTCAGCGATCTACACGCCTTCTGCCCCAGCGCTTCCTTTGGCGACGATGTCTCCATGGTGGTTTTCAAGCTCACGTAAGGGGTCTCGGCAAGCGTCGGCGCGCATACCGCGGGGCGCAAGCGCACGGCAAATCCGGCAGATGTTTCGGAAGCAGCAGGCGGAGCGGCGATTCCGTACGGCTCCCCTCAGCTTGCCACAGGATGGGCAACTTTCGATTGGATCCTGCCAACTTCTGCCATCGCCGAAGATGCTGCGATGAGCCTGTGCCCCACTTTGTTCACCAAGGGGATGACCTCCTCGCCGATCAGCTCGTTGAATTCGTCCGCGCCGAGCAAGATGACCGGCGAGTCTTCGAAGCGTCGGGCAATCCCGCCTCGACGCGGTGCTTGTCAATGTGCACGGTTACTGATTGATCCCCCAGCAGACCCAAACGGCGATAGCTCGAATTCCCACCGCATTTTGCGGTGTCCACCATATGTTGTGGCTTTCCTTTGGGATCGGCGGCGCTCCTGACGGCTGATCCGTTATTCAACACCTTGATTTCTCAGGCCTATTAAGGGCTTGCACAGTCTCGGCACGACTCTTGTGAAGAGAAAAGTGGCGACATCCGCTCATCATTTCGATGGCGGGAAGGCGCTCGATTCAACCCATTGCAAGAGGAGGGTAGCAACATGTTATTCACAAGATCTATTTGGGCCCGTGTGGCGAGGGCAGTGAAAACCGTCGTGCCAACTGTTCTGGCCAGTGTGTTATTGATTCCTCACACGGCTTTCGGCATGAAGGAGTCCCAGCGGCTGCACGCCGGGGCCGTCTTTGTGGCAACCAATTCCTTTGATGCCGTGCGCGGCAATGAGATTGTTATGTACCGCCGTGCCGGCAATGGCGTTCTCAGTCTGGCCGGTTATTTCCCGACTGGCGGTCAGGGTTCCGGCCCGGGCACCCGCTTCCGGGGTGATGGCTTAGGCTCAGCCGGGTCCGTGGTCCTGAGCAAGAACAACAAGTGGCTCCTTGTCACCAACGCCGGCGACAACACCATTTCCGTCTTTCGAGTTCACAAAAATAAGCTGGAATTGCGCCATGTGGGCGATGCCGGCGGCATCTTCCCGAATAGCGTCACGGTCTACAAGAATATGGTCTATGTGCTCAATTCAGCCAATGAAGGGAACATCACCGGCTTCTGGATGAATGGGCAAGGCCAACTGACGCCCATCGCCGGGTCAACCCGCACCTTGGACGGCAACCAGACCTTCCCTCCGGATGCTCTTTTCAACCCGGCCGGCATTAGGTTCACCCCGGACGGCAAGCAGATCGTCGTCACCATTAAGGATGGTCCGCACATTCCCGAAGCCACCGGCAAAGGTCGCATCCTGGTCTTCAACATGAGCAATCAGGGTCTGCCCGGCAGCGCGCCCGTGGTCTATGAAGGCAACAACAATGGCCCCTTTGGCTTCGACTTTGATGACGAAGGCAACCTGCTCGTCGCTGACTTTGTGGGTGGCCCTGAAATCAACGGCAGCCTGACCGGCGCTGCTTCCTCGTACAAGATCAACGCCGACGGCAGCCTGACCGTGATCAGCAACAATGTCGCCGACAACCAGATTGACACTTGCTGGTTGGTGACGAATGGCGACTATGCCTACGGCTCTAACTTTGGCACGGACAACATCTCCAGTTGGAAGGTGGGCGACAACGGTGAGTTGACGCTCCTGGCCGGCTCCGCCGCCACCACCGTCGGCACAGGCGTCTTCCCGCTGGATCTGGCCATCACCCCCAATGGCAAGTTCCTCTACCTGGTGCAGCCGGGCAATGGCAAGGTGGGCATGTGGGCCATCAATGCCGACGGCAGCCTGACCAGCCTGGGCGCCGCCGGTGGTCTCGAGCCAACACCGCCAATAGAACCGCCTGAATATTTCACACACACGGGTGGCAGCCCAGCCGGGATTGCGGCGTATTGATGACAAGATGATAAGACGAGGGAGCACGCCCCATGCGGTTTGCACAAACCGGCACAGAGCATACTCCCTTCTATCTGTACTTTGTGCAACCGCGCGCCGGCAAGATCGGAATCCGGAGGATCAATGCGAATGGGACCTTGAGTGCTCTGGGCGAAGTGGGCGGCTTGCTCCCCGGCGTCGACCCGTTTGCGGGAACCAATCCGGGCATCAGCGCCTTCCAAGAGCGCTGTTTCCTGCAAGACCCAGATTCCCTTTCTCCCGAATGCTCGAGAGGGAGCGCACAGGGCATAGCGGGCTACTGAAGAAGGGATACGGCCGCGTTCAGGCAAGGCTTCCTGCGCGGTTTGTCCGACCTGAGGTGAGGCCCGGTCGATCCGAAGAGGAGGACGACCGGGCTCTTATCCAATGATCCGGTGTTTTCTTCCCAACATTTCCAAAGGAGACCGAAAATGAACAAAGTAGCTGTCGTCGTATTGGCCGATGCCACTACTCCGGAGGGCCTAGGCCGCATGGTCAACGCCCTGGAGGCGGTCAAGGAGTTCAAGGAGGCGGGGATGCCGTGCAATTGATCTTCGATGGCGCCGCTACCCACTGGCTCGCCGAACTGGTCAAGCCGGAGCACAGGCTGCACGGCCTCTATAGTGCAGTTGAAGATACCGTGGCCGGCGCCTGCGGCTATTGCGCGGGCGCGTTTGGCATGGAGGAAGCCGCCGCGGCTTGTGGCGCACCGCTGTTGAAGGAATTCGACGGCCACCCCAGCATCCGCAAACTCATCAACGAGGGTTACACGATACTCAACTATTGAATCTAGGGAGTCACGCCATGAAACGCTTGTTTACGATCCCGTTAGCCCTGATGCTCGCCGTTCCAGCCATGGCGGACATGGCTGGAGAGACCTACAGTCGCTGGGTCGACGACAAAGGCGAAATCCGCCTGCCGGAAAATTACCGCGCGACCTGGACCCACCTCGGATCCTGGGTGGTGGCTGACCCGAAGGCGCCCGGCTACGGCTTTCACGACGTCTATACCCAGCCCGAGGCCGTCAAGAAATTTCAGGAGACTGGCAAATTTCCCGATGGAACCGTCCTGGTGAAAGAAATCCGCAAGCTTGGCTCGGGGAAGCTCACCACGGGTGACGCACTCTGGGCCACGGAAAACGCCGTGTGGTTCGTCATGGTCAAGGACGACCGAGGCCGTTTCCGGGGAAACCCGCACTGGGGTGAGGGCTGGGGTTGGGCTCTATACGAGGCCAAAGCGCCCCAAGTCAACGTTTCCAAAGGTTATACGCAAGACTGCCTGGCTTGCCACATCCCGGCGAAACCGATGGACTGGGTGTATGTGGAGGACTATCCCACGCTCCGAACGCCGCAATGACTCACCCCGCATCATTCGAGCGGGAAAGCTTGGATCGGGTTTTTCCACATTTTCTTTGGATAACTCTTTGCGTTTTTGGTGAAATCGCCTGTATCCATGCGGTTCTCCCCACTTGGTCAAATTCGAGTCAGCTTACCTCGGCGAATCGCTATCAATCAGAATAACCGTGGCCGTGTTCCGGCAAGTCATCCATTGTCGTGAATTACTCGCTGTAAAGTGACGATCCTCCAGTCTTCGGCCAGCCGCTCGAACGCGCGCCGGGTACTCCGAGATGCTCATGGACTTCGCATTCCGGCCAAGCTTTCATGATCAGAACGGACAGACAGTCGCCAAAGATTTCGGTATCCCGGCAGCGAAAATCCGTCAGGTCGAAAGGAAAGCGGTACGCGTTGTAAAGTCCGAGCTGGAACTTGGCGACGATTCGGCACTGCCCCGGATATCCGTTCGCGATTTTCTACCAACAGAATAGGGCTTCCAGCCGTTCCTTCTTCGGATGCACACTCAGATCCTTTTCTGCGTATGCACCCCAGATAGACGTTCAGTGCCGCCGCGATTGCCACACAAGCCATCGGCATGGCTTGCGGTGGCATGGGGAATGGCAAGGTGTGAGTCCGAGCAGGAGGACATACAGGATGCCGAGCATGGCGAAGAAGCTGTAACGATGCGCCAGCGGACTGGAGTAATCGAAGTTCGACTGCTTGATGCTGCGCTGGGCCAGACCATCCACGGCGAACGGCACGACGGTTGCCAGCAGGAACGGCCACCAGGAAAGCAGCAAAAAGGTTTGTGGAGCGGACTACCGTATTCCCGTATTCCCCCGGATGTCTGCACGACTTTTCTTCGAAACCATTTTCGACCATCAAATCATCGAATCCGGCAAAGTCGACCACGTTGCGGGTAAGGAGGATCGTCCATTCACTGCCGCGGTGGCGGCGATTTGGCTGTCGTTCAAAGGCGGTGTGGAGTCTTGGGTTCCCGGCGCCGCGCGTATTTCGGCATGCCGAAGCGGAAAGATACCCAATCACAGTACCCGGCTACTAAACCACTCGAGTTATAATGTGTACACAATTGCGTTCACCGAGTGGAGGCTCTCATGACCCAACGTGTCGGCGTGCGTGAGCTGCGCGAAAAGCTCACCTCGTTTCTCGATTCGACGGTGCCGATCGAAGTGACTCGGCACGGCCAAACCATCGGGTTCTTCATCCCGATCCCCAGGCGTCCGGGACAGGCGGAACGCGAAGCGCTTTTAGAAGCCGGAAAGCGCCTGGACCAGGAACTGGTCCGACTGGGCCTCAAGGAGGATGAACTGCTGGAAGAGTTCAAGCAATGGCGGCGTCAGCGGGACCATGCCGCATAAGCGACTGGTCCTCGATGCCAACATCCTCGTCTGCGCCGTTCTCGGCGCCCGTGCTCGCGGCCTGATCGAGCGCTACAGCGATTCCGTGGCTTTCAATGTCGCCGAAGCCGAGTATTATCTTTCCACGGTGCTGGCGCCCAAACGTGGATTGAGCGAAGAAGTCTGGCGACCGACGTACGACAGAGTCATGAACGTCGTGCAGGTCATCGCGGACGACTTGAATTCGCCCTGAAAATCAGCAGCCCTCTCGATGACTACGGTCCAATACCGTGAAGATCTTTTTTGAGGAACAACAATGGCTGTCGTAATCCCTGATGAAACATTGCAGGCCGCGCATCTGACTGCGGCGGAATTGAAACAGGAATTGGCGATACTGCTCTTTTCCAAAGACCGCCTGACTCTGGCTCAGGCGGCCTCGCTCGCCGAGATGCCGCCGATTGCCTTCCAGCATCTATTAGCGAGCCGAGGCATTTCGCCGCATTACGATGTGGCGGAGTTCGAGCAGGATTTGGCGACTTTACAGAAACTGGGCATGCTTTGAGTGATCGTCAGTAACATTGAAACGAGGTAAAACTCATGACTCACGTCACCATCGAATTGGACGATCAGATTGCGCATGAATTGGAGGCGCGCGCCCGTACCGAGGGACTGAATGCTCAGGAATGGGTCGAACGGCTGGTGCGCCGGCATGTCCACCCCCAATGGCCCGAGAGCGTGCGCGCTCTGGTGGGCGCGTGGCCCGATTTCCCTACCGCCGAAGAACTGCGCAAAGGCTGCGGGCAGGACATTGTCCGGGAGCAGTTGTAAGTGATTGTTCCCGATACCAACACTCTGATCTATTTCTTCAAAGGCCAAGGCAAGGTTGCAGAACGTCTGTTACAAACGCCACCCGGAGAACTGGCGCTGCCCGCCATCGTGCTCTACGAACTCGAAGTGGGTATCGCCAAATCGAACGCGCCGGAACGCCGGCGCGCTCAGCTAGGGGAATTGCTTGCCTGGGTCGAAGTTTTGCCCTTTGGCGCTCTGGAAAGCCGCTGTTCGGCGTTGATACGCGCTGACTTAGAAAAACGCAGCGAACCTATCGGCCCCATGGACGTTCTTATCGCTGGCACAGCTTTCGCCCACGATGCCCTTCTCATCACCCGCAATCTGAGTGAGTTTGGGCGTATTCCGGGGTTGCGGCTCGAAAACTGGTATGACTGATTGCAACTTGCAGGATGGGAAAATCTCACGTTCCCGAAGACCTGGAGGTTTTTCCATGACCGCCAAATACTACGAGGCCATCGCCGAAGTCCCGGCGGATCATTGTTTGCGATTGCAGCTTGCGCCCGAAATCCCTGCCGGCCCGGTTCGTGTGGCGGTCATCTTCGAAGGCGCGCCCAGCACCCGACCGTCAGGTCAAGATATCAAAGATCTGTTAGCTGCCATGCCGGATGTGGGAAAAGATGAGGACTTCTCTCGTCCACGCAACCAATAACAGGCTACAGAGTATGTCGATGACCGAGGTGAAGCCCGGCGCCGATGAAAACTCGACTGTCCGGTATGGAACGAAGACAAGGACGCCCTGGTGCAGGCGTTGCTACCTGGACGACCGCCACCGTCGAACTCTATCTGGCTGAACAACCCTAAAGCCCTCCGTGAAATGCTTGCCCAAACGGATATCCGCCGGTCTGCCTCATATCCTCTTCTGCGTATGCGCCAGATAGACGTTCAAGGCTGTCGCGATGGCCACACAAGTCATCGGTATGGCTTGCGGTGGCACGGGGAATGGGACGGTCAGCCCGAGCAGGAGTAAATACAGCGTGCCGAGGATGGCGAACAAGCTGTAGCGATGGGCCAAGGGGCTCGAATAGTCAAAGTTCGATTGTTTGATCTTGCGCTGGGCCAGTCCATCCACGGCGAAGGGCACGACGGCCGCCAGCAGGAATGGCCACCAGGACAGCAGCAGAAAAAACCGGCGCATCGACTGGTAAACGCTATCCCAGAGCACTTGAAGCCTACCGGCAATAAACGGAAATAGATCGTCTCTTCCCACATCCTGGAATCCCACCGAACGTTGACGCTCCGGTTCGCTGGGGATGAAGTAGCGATGGACGCTTTCCCGTGCGCCGGTACGCACGAACAGACGGTCGAACCAGCCCGTGGCGATCTCCCGGATTTCGGCGTCTTTCCGTACACCGAGATACTCGATGATCATTCGGTCCTCGGTGCGCTGCACGGTCTTGAGCCAGTCGTCGGACACCAGGGCCGCGACGAAGATCACTTCGACCAGCCAGAACACCAGGCTCAACAGGAGGTTACGCGGCATCCCGGCCCTCATTCATTCCCTCCTCACCAAGGGTTCTCTGCAGATGCGAGGGGACGAGCCGCCGGGTCAGCTCAGGCTCTCTGGGATGATCGGCGGGAACTCGGCTTCTCAGCTCGAACATCAACGTGTTCAGAAACGATCCCAATCGGCCCCTGTCCGACACGGTGAGGTCGTGCAGGGCGACCCGGTAGGCGTTGAGCGCTACCGACAGGCAGCCTTCGACCACTCGATCCCGGTTCTCGGCTTCAGGCACCTGTTGCAGGACGTAATCGATGGCATTTCGGCAGACGTCCTGCGTCCCCGGCCAGTCGATTTCGAGCACCGCCAGGATCTTGCGCTCGCGGGCATGGCGGCTACGCCAGGATTGTAGGGGATCGGATGGATTCGCAACGTTCTTTCTTGTGTCTGGGGTCATAGTCAGTTGGTTTTCTCGTCGAAGCGCGACCGCAATATGGGTAGGCGGCCCTTGACGATCCGCCCACCGGAGAGCTTCGCGATGTAGTGAAGGTCGGGCAATTGCCCGAGCAATTGGGGCGCGAACAAGTCGCCCTCTTCCTCCATCAGGCGCTCGCCGATGTTGCCGGAGAACACCGCCGGGTTGGTGGAATGGGTCGAGACGCCCTGCGTGCGCATGATGTACTTCAGTCGCGTCTTCGGCAGGTTGTCGGTGATGTAGGCCTGGGTTTCCGCGTCCATGACGCGCAGGGCGATGAGATTGTTGACGTTGCCCAGGATCTGGCACGCCTTGGGCTGGGAACCGGTCCGCGCCGAGAAATCGGCGAAGGTCTGGGTGGCGATGAAGAGCCTGAATTTCGCCCCGCGCCCCTTGTTCAGGAGCTGGATGCACGGATCGTTGATGACCTCGGCCGCTTCGTCGACGAAGATGTTGACCGGCCGGTTGTTGACGCCGTAGTTGTAGCGATCGCCGGCCACCGAGGCCAAGTCCGCCAAGAGGATGGAACCGATGGCGCTGCCCACCATGCCGTCGGACAGCGAATCCAGGCCGATGTAAGCCACTTGGGCATTGTGGATGATCCGCGCCGAATCGGTGATCGGGCGAGGGTCGTCCACGTCGCTGGGATCGGGGGACAGCAAGGGTCCGAGCGTGCCGGAGGTCAGCATGTTCATGATGGGCAGGAGCGAGGCCACCATCTTGCCGAAATGGGTGCGGTCGTGCTCGAACATCGAGATCAGGCCCTCGAGATCCATATTGGGATGGTCGGTCTGGACCGACTCGCGGTAAAACCGGACCAGAGCGGCCGCACGAGCGTCGGCATCCCGCCCCTTGACGGCAGCGCGACTGCGCCAGCCTTCGTCCAGCGCATGATCGAAATAGCGCTCCAGGGCACGGGCGACCAGCGTCCCCGGCCCGCCCTCCAGGTAGCGCCTGAGCTTCACCAGGGTGGGCCGCTGTTCGATGGCGAACAGCCCCTGCACGATGTTGTCGAGGGATTTCTGGCCGAAGGCTTTGAAGGGATCCGATGCGTTTTCCCCCGGAATCACCGTGGCGATGCGGCTCGCGACTTCCGAGGACCGGTTGAAGTTGCGCAGCGGGTCCAGACGTACGCTGTCCTCCGGGAACGCCGGGTGGAAATACACGAAGCGCTCGGGATGTCCGCTCAACCGGCAGGCGCGTTCGGCGCACCCCTTGAGATCCTTGTCGCCCTTGGGATCGATGATAATCACCGCTTCCTCGCGCAGCACCGCCTGGGTGACCAGGATGTCGAACAGCCGTGTCTTGCCTGCGCCCGTGGTGCCCACGATCAGGGTATGACCCGCCGTGTGCGCGATCGGCTGGAAGACCTCCTGTTCTTTTGTTTCCAGCCCATGCACCCAGGTGGCGCCCATGCGCTCGTGATCGACCGGAATGATGTCCGAGGAATCGCGCTTGAGGATTTCGTAAGCGAGCTGTGCGTGCCGTTGGCCCCAGTCGAACCCCCAGCCGAACCAAAGCTTGTCCGGATGCCTGCGCACGGTCCGTTGAAGTTTTTCAACGTCCAGGTACTCGAATGTGAACCGGCGCAATCGGTGCTTGCGGTACCAGACGCCCACCGCGGCCGGCAGTCGCCAGGCGGCCATCATCCCGCAAAAGACGATCAGCCCAAGGAACGGCGCCATGGGCAGGCCCGACCAGCGGTCGGCGAGGTACGCCAGTCCTGCGCCGAAGATCCAGCCGCCGATGGCCTGGACTTCGAAGTTGGGTCGCCAAGGCAATTGATAGTCGTAGTCGCTTTTCACGTTACGACTCCTTACGGACCTTCAGAATACTGTTGCCTTCCAGCTGCGTTTCACTATGACGATAGAGGGCGATGATCAGCCGGGACCGGGTGAGTCCCGGATGAAGTTCCACGTACCAGTCGATGATCGTGTACGGTACGGACAACCATTCCGGGGACTCATCCACCGGGCACGGCAAATCTTCTCGTTCCCGGATCCGCCCGATAAGGTCGTCGGCCGGTCCCGTCTCGGGTTTCCTGTCCAGGGATGGCTTGGGTACGCTCTGAGGTGTCTGGGTTCGTTCGGGGCGCGTGGCCGGTTCGTTCATCCCCGAAGTGGGTTGCTTGATTCGCGTCGGCGGGACTGCCTCTGATTCGGTAGTGGCCGAGACCGTCTTTTCGGGAGCGGTTCTTGCGGTTTTTCCGGGGGCTGGCGCCTTTTTGGCCTCGGCCGCGGTGTTGGGTGACTCGTTTTTACTCACGCGCGGCACGGTCACCGTGGGTTTAAGGACTTTCTCTTCCTCGAACTCGGGATCGCCGGCCAGTACCCACCAGCAGCGGCTCGTTTCCCGATTCAGCATCACCCCCCGGATACCGTTGATTTCGCGAATCTTCCGCATGGGCGCGAGCACGTCGGTTTCGATCCAGCCGGCTTCGTCGAGAAGCCGAAGCGATTCGCCGGGGTCCTTGCCGAGCTTCCGGGCCAGGTCCGGATGAGGCAGGAGTACCAATCCGTCGACTTCGCGCACAGGAACAGCCGGAGATTTTCGATACGCCTCGATGGCGGCACGCAGCCACTCGCCGGCGAGGCCTTGCGAGGCCAGCCAGTGGGCGGCTTTCGTTTCCAACTCATGCCGCTTGTCATCTGAATCGAACGGCTTGTTCGATGGGAGAAATTGTTCGTGAGTCGGGTTCGGCTGATTTTGCTTCTCGTCCAGCTTGGATTTCGTGTTCTCTGAATTCGCCTGTCTCGTCCGCTTGCGACCGGAACTGGAGCTGCCCGCGAAACTGGCTTGTTCCTGAGCGGGCTTTTCTTCGGTCGGTTGAACAAGCACGGCATCATTGGGGACGTTTTGTTCGCCCCGGCCAGCAGGCTCGGAGTTGGGCGCGATGGTCCGCGAATCCGTTTCACTCCCTGCACACGATGGCGCGGCCGTATCGTTCAGGCGCGGCGGTGCCGGCCGTTCCGGAATGGGTTCAAGCCGAATAGCCGGTTTCCGCGCTTCCTCAGTCGCAAACGGCATCTCCAATCGCAAACGGTCATCCGGGGAGCACTCGGATGACCTTTCCAGGAGCGCCGGAGCCGCCCTTCCCTTGGACAGGGATGTTTCTTTTTCCGTCTCCTCCAGCAGCCGGCCCTCGACGACGACAGGCGGTTCGCCGTGATAGATCAGCTCCGGCGAAGACAGCCTGAGCATGTAGAGGGCGACGTCCAGTTCGGCCGGTGCCATGCGCCAATAGCGGTAGTTTCTCCCATCCTGAGTTCTGCGCGGAATCGCCAGTCCTCGCTCGATGAGGATATCAGCGAGGGTGTCTGGGTCTCTTGGGATACCGGGAATCCTGTCCTTGGCCAGCAGCTCGCATATCTCCTGAGCCCCCGCTTTCCAGACGACGTGCAGACCCTCGTCGAATCGCCACACCCTTGCGCCCCGCGAGTTGGCGCTCCACCGGCCACTATTGACCAGCCTTCGCATGGCGTCGAGCAGGTATTTTTCGACCGGTACGCCCAAGGATGAATCCACCGGAAGGTGATTGGCCTTAAGGTCGCGCTCCACGCTCTTGCGATCGGCCTCGATCACCAGGGTATGAAACACGCTTCCTCGGTCGACGCCGGCGATCGCTTCCAGCATGGCCTGCATGATTTCGGGACCGGTTTGGGTGAGGTAGGTCAAGCACTCCGGGGTCAACACGCGCTCGGTCACCAAAACCGAGAACTGCTCATGGCGCTGGTGCCGCTTGTCCCGCCAGCGCAGGAAATACCGGTCCACACCGTTCTTTGCGGCCCAGTCGGTCAGGTTCTCGAGGTAGGGGTTCCACCGGGTCTTGCCCTCCCGGTCCAGGATGGCGAGATCGGACACCGGTTTGCCGATGTCGTGCAGCAATCCAGCCAGGCACACGGCCAGGCGCCAGCGGGGCTCCTGCCCCTTGCGCTCCAAGGGCGTGGAGCCGGCTCCGAATAACACGCCCTCCGAGGCCATAGCCGCCCAGTAACCCACCTCCAGACCATGCCGGAACAGGCCGCCGGCGCCGCGATGATGATGCGCTTCCGAGGCCGGCAACAAATGCGTGAATGCGGCATAGCGTTCGACGACCGGCATGACGATGGCCTGAAATTCCTCGCGCGGTAGCGCCAAGGTGTGCCGGAGGGCGTCCACCAGCTCGGACTGGGTGGCGAGGATGCGTGCGACGGACGCCACGGGGAGCCCCTTGGCGAAGGGCGGATAACGAGGAATGTCCTCGTCGGCGACGGATGCCCATGTGGAAGCCGGCGGCTTCCTGAAAAAAGCGAACAGGGATTTCATGGCGGGATAGCTTGCCACCGGAAAAAGACGGGCGATGCGCGATAGATTCGCTTAGGGTGAATCTTTCCGGACACCGCGGTTTTCGTGGGCTTTTAAGCTGTCCTGGTTTCGTTTCAGGACAGCCAAACCATGAACAAAATCCGTTTCGCCTTGCCCTTATTGGCCATCACCTCTCTTCTGCCCGGTTGCGCCACACAACGCCCCACCCCTGAAGCCTCACAGACCGTCATCCAGTCATTGCTGCCCCGCAAGTCGGACCAGCCCTGGCGGCTGCGCGTGGCATGGCTGTCCGGAGGCCTCGGCGGGGCGGCCCTTCGGTCGTCGGGCTTCGAACATGTCGTTCGCAAGAAAATGCCAGAGACTCCACTCCGGGTGGCTTCTCTACAACCCGTAGCAATCACTCCGCTCACCTCGTCGAGCTATACGGACGAGGAAATCGAGCGCGCCTGGCGGAAGTTCTGCCGAAACCGGCTGGGCATGACCCAAAGGGATCACCGGATCATCCGGGATACCCCGATTCCCGGCTGGTTGGTCGGGAATTGCCATACCGCCAATTTGATGAAATGAAGTGGGGACATGCCGCTATGGGTACGCTTTCGAGTGATGTGTTCACCTCGTTGGTCTCGAGTCTGAGCGATATCAACGCATCGACCCTTCGCCGAGTTTGCGAAGCCTTGTTCGGCGCCGTCGACCACGAGCACCGGGAATTTTTTTCACGGCGGACCCTTTTGCTCTCCGCCGACGGAATGGAGGTCCGGTTTCTCGGCGTGCGACTGGACCAAAGCGACCTCGATTTGTGGATGGAGATCGTTCACCTGGCGAGGAGACAGATTCCAGGCTCTCCCGTTACGTTCAGCGCCTCCGATGTGCTCAAGGCGTTGCAACGCCGTACCGGAAAGCGAGATCACGAATGGCTCAGGGAAGCGATGGCCCGTCTCGCCGGGGCGGGGATCGAGATAACCCTCAGGCGGCGACACACGTGGTTCCTGGACGGTTTTCTCAGCTATCGGGTGAACGAACGGCGGGGCCGCTATGCCGTGATGCCATCGCCGCCTCTGCTAGAGTTGTTCAAGCATCCTGTTTTCCATCCCGATTGTGGCGCGCGCCAGTGATGTTCACCGACGACGATCCGAATCGGGAGGACAAGGACACAGCGTCCGATTCGGACAACGACCCTCGCGTCTCGATCCAGCCGCCGTCGGAATCCGTTTCGCGGCAGCTTACCCTCTTTCAAACGTTCTATGCTCCGGCGAATCAACGCCACCGGATGTCCAACGTCATCGAAATCTGGGACGCCGCCCCCAAATTCGCGACTCCTCGCCGACGCGCCGACGTGACCGACAACCCGGCCGTCTTTCTGGAACGAACATTCAACTTCAGGGGCACGCTGTTTCAGGTAACGGTCGCGCCCGCACTCATCAAGGACTCTGCCGGCCGGAATGTATACCGCTTCCCCACGGCGCGGGAGGAACTGATCGAGGACGCCCTGCGCAAGATCGCCGTGCAGCAGCATCTCGGATTCGTTGGAACCTTCGAGGCCAAACCAATCGTGGGCGTTCGTTTCTCGCTCAAGATGCTCCGCCGCGAACTGGCCAGGCACGGGCACGGCATCAAGCACGCCGACTTGGTGGACTCCTTGATGATTCTGTCGGGAAGCGTGGTGAATATTACGTATGCCGGACGCCGCACGGCGCTTCACCGTAGCACGATTCTTTCCAATCTCGCCGCCATCAGCCGCGAGGACTATTTAAGGGATCCGCAAACGCTGTGGAGCGCGCATTTCCACCCCATGGTCGCCGGCAGTCTTTCGGCGGTGACGTACCGGCAGTACGACTACGAATCCACCATGTCCTACCGATCCTCCCTGGCACGATGGCTCCACAAGTACCTCGCGGCCGTCTTCGTGAATGCCGGGATGACGCAGCCGTGCAGGATCATGTTGTCGGAAATACGAGATGGCAGTGGATTGGTCAATCGCGTCACCGTTCGCCACCAAGCCAGGGATGTCGAAAACGCGATTAACGAACTCATTTCCTCGGCGTATCCGATCGTTCGTTGTTGCAATCCCCAGGTTGTCCTTGAGGGCCGTTGCATTGTTGATGTGACGTACACCCTCCAACCCACACCGGAATTCGTGAAGCTGGTCATCGACTCCAATAAGCGTCAGAAGGATACCAAATCCATGGCGGCGGATAGCTCTGCACGCCGAGGACATTAGGTGGGTACTCTGGTACCCGGAAGTGGGGACTCTGGCGCACGGGAGTGGGTACTCCAGCGACCGATACCGAAAGTTATCCACAGATCGAGGAAGATTTGGCGATCCAACGTGGGCACTCTGGCGCACGGATGAGCCCCAAAGTGGGTACTCCAGGGCACGGTCACTCCAAAAAGTGGGAACTCTGGCGCACGGAAGTGGGTACTCTGGGGCACACTGGATCCAATAAAACACCCAGGGTGGGTACCTTGGGGCACAGAAGTGGGTACTCTGGGGCACACTCATTTTTGTAAGCAATTGTTTAGAAATTTATTTTTTGCTCCTTTTTGAGACCTCCTTTCTTTCCTTATTCCATTCTTTCCTTATTCTCCTTTGGGATTCCGTGGACAACTTTCGGGTGCTTCGATGCGATCCGGATAACCCGGAATCCGCGAAAGCCGAGTCCCTCCTGCGCACGTCAGCCAGCATATGGGCAAAGGGGCCTAGCGTTTGGCCGGAGAGGGACATGAACAACGCTGGGAGGTCAAAAAGGAGGACAACTTCGAGGAAGCACCGGACAGCTTAATCTATCCAATCCCAAAAGACGCTTGTAACGACATCGTCTTTACGAAATGTTATAGTTGTTCAACGTGGAGGTATCGCTATGACCACAACTCACTCTCAGACCACCAGGCGCGATAGCCTGAATATCCGCATCAAACCGGAAGACCGCGGATTGATCGATCGGGCCGCCAAGCTTTTGGGCAAAAATCGAACGGATTTCATGCTCGATGCCGCCCGTCGCGCCGCCGAGGAGGCTTTGCTCGACCGGACTGTGTTCGTGGTGAGCCCCGAAGCCTATGCCGAATTTCTCGCGCGTCTGGATGCGCCGCCGCAACCTAACGAGCGCCTGCGAAAGACCATGCAGACGCCCGCGCCGTGGGAATAAGCATTGCCGCTTCTGGCTCCCCAACCGCTCGCGGAACACCATCGAACGGAAGGCTTCACTTCCGGCATCATCTCCCTGGATGACTGGTTGAAACGCAGGGCGCTCGCCAATCAGGCGAGTGGCGCCTCCCGGACTTTCGTGGTCTGCGACGAACAGAAGGTGATCGGGTATTACGCCCTCGCAGCCGGGGCGATCAGCCTACAGGAGGCTTCAGGACGGTTTCGGCGCAACATGCCCGATCCCATTCCGGTCGCGATCCTGGCGCGTCTCGCCGTGGATCGATCCTACCAGAGTCAAGGGATTGGCCGCGCCCTTTTCCGGGACGGCGCCCGACGGGTGATGCATGCGGCGGATACGATCGGCATTCGTGGTATCGTCGTCCATGCGATTTCCGAGGAGGCCAAGGCGTTCTATCAAGCAATCGGCTTTGATTCCTCCCCGGTCGACCCCATGACGCTCCTGGTGACGTTAAACGATCTTCGCGCCACACTGGCCGAGTGAAACGACATGCCGTGTTAAGGAAGACGGAGTGCCGTGCACTGAACTCTCTTCAAGGCGAGACTTTCTTCAACAGGCGCAGGTCGGTCACCAGTTCCAGCGGTTCCCCGATCCCGATCCGGGCGAAGTCGGGGTGCTCCGGGTTCAGCAGGTAGTTGGTTTCGGCCGGGATCACGGCACTCGGGACGGCCAGCACGGCACGGGTACCACCCTGTACCCAATCCGCCCCGTGTTTTTGCAGTTCCCCTCTTGCTTCCGGGCTCCGCCAGTCCGGCGGAAGCTGATCGACCGTGATCCGGTCGAGGGCGAGATCATCCGGGATGTGTGCCGAGATCAGTACATAACGGGCGCGGAGAGGCTCATCCTGCACCAAGATTTCCAGCACCGCGAGCGCCTGGCTTTCCGCCGTATACATCAGCGGCACACCTTTCGGATTCCACCGGCCACCATACAGGCGTGCGCCTTCGCCGGTAAAGGCCGCTTTGGCCAAGCGGGCGGTGACGATCCGCCACCCGGTCGGCATCAGGCGAACACGCCCTGCTCAATCCGGCCCAGGGTGTCGAGGACCCACTCGGCGCCGATTTCGGTATCCACCAGGCTCAGCGGCGTCTGGCCCGAGAGCGAGGCGTTCGTCGCTTTCAGCCAGTCCACCGCCGTGTCCAGGTTCTCGAAGACTTCCTCGGCGCGTTGCACCACCCGGGCCAGGCGCACGAGTTTCGCCGATTCCTCGCTGGACAGCGTGCCTTCCCGCTTGCGCCGGGCCAGCGTGCGCTCGGGAATCCCCAAGGCCTCAGACAATTCCGCCTGGGAAATCCGTAAGGCTCTCCCCAAGGACTCCACCGCCGCCGCCGAAATGCCCCGGCGGATGACGGACACCCAATCCAGCGGCGAGCGCGGCGATCTCTGCAGCACGGAAGCCCCTCCGAGCAAGGCCTCGGCGCTCAAGAAATCGGGTACGGTCGATGTTGCGCCCACAGATCACCCATGAGTTGCCATTTGGCATCCATTATACTGCCCTTTGGCTGCTACCCCTAATACACCAGGACCACCGGGATAGCAGCATCCGTTCCCCGGAGGAAGGATAGCGAAGACCATTCTGCTGATCCGCCTCGTACCCAGGCTATTCGGCTGATTCCGCAGACATCGGCATGCGGCGATCTCATCCAATCCTCCTGAGTCCATGGTCCCGCGAACTCCTTAGTTCAAGTGACGTCGATTCCCCGGCTTATGATCGCTTCCGCCGTCACCGTCTGGCCGCTGGTTTCCGATTCGTAGGCGATGAGCGAATCCCGGATCCGGACGAGTAATGCCTGGCGCTTGCGGATATCCGCGAAGACCTCCTCTGTTTCCCGAACCAGTTCGGCGATCCATTCAGGCTCGTTTTTCAACGCCTGATCCAGGGCATAGCGATGGCTCCGCCGCCCCTTGCTGAATTGCTTCTTGGCGACAAAGCGCCCGCTGCCGCCCAGCCTACCCATCTCGTACCACTCGATGCTGAAACCGCCGGTGTCCCGCGCCCGCAGCCTCACGCCGACGCTTCCCTGGGCATACCGTTTTTGATGGGTTCGGCCTTCCTTCAGTCGGCGCCAATAGTCATCCACGAGCAGCTTGGCCTCGTCCTGCAACTCGCGCAGGGACGCGGCCAGCCAGGCGCATACCGGGGACGGAACCCTTTGACTCTCTGTTTTTTCCCTTTCTTTATTCGCATCTGCGGGCATCGTCGTTTCCCAAATACTTATCTGTTGGGATTTGATGGCTTCGCCCCAATGGAGGGGATTGTGAAGAAACTCGCGGGACGATCTCCCGATCCGAGTGGGTATGTCCTTAAGAAATCTTTGACCATAATCCCAACACTATGTTGGGAATTTATGGCTAGAAAACTTCTGCCTCCTATCATCCGTTGACCCCCTATGACAACCCGACTGTTGGTGAATCCATTGACTATCGCACGGCATACGCCTCTTTTACGTATCGCCACGCAAATCCCAATATTCCTTTGGGATTCGTAGCTTGCTTTTCTGTTTTGTTCATTCCGCGCTGTCTGTGGCATGCGGTTCGTGGACGTCGAACCGTGAACCACCTGAATCTACCACCCACACCACATCGCCTATACCCGAAAAAGTGGCTCATTTAGACAATCTTTTTCGACACACCCCCCACCGAAATCCGGGTAAATTGCCCACCAGTCCTGCCGAGGTCTTGGTGAGTACCCGGCAGACCAAAGCCCGCACGCACAAATGCAAATCGTCCCCGAGTAGCCCTATGGCGAACCCGGTTCCAGGACTTGGGGCGAGTTTTCAGGGTGTTGCCGTCTCTGTGTAACGCCCGTGCATTTGCTGCGTACCAATACCGATCTCTTTACCCAGGCGAGTTGGCCGGGAGTGGATGAAACCATGTTTGTACTTGGAATGGACATTGGCTATTCGAATCTGAAGCTGGCCATGGGGGAAACCGGAAACGGTCCCGCCGTATCGCTCTACCCGGCCGGTGCCGCGCCGATCGATCGGCTGCCGGAATCGATTGGTAAACAAGAAGACGCCCTGCGGGTCAGCGTCGATGGCGAGCTTTGGGCGGTCTGCGTGAATCCGGGGAAATTCGCCACCTGGAATCGCGCTCTGCACCAGGAATACGTGCAGACGGCGTCCTATCGCGCCCTGTTTCATGCGGCGCTGTTGTTGTCCGAGCGGGACACGGTGGATTTGCTGGTGACGGGGCTGCCGGTCTCGCAATGGCTGGAGCGTTCGCGACGGGACGCCTTGGGCGAGCGTCTCGCCGGGACGCATGGCGTGACATCGAGGCGCGAAGTGGAGGTCTCCGCCGTCCGGGTCGTGCCCCAGCCGATTGGCGGCTATCTCGATCTGCTTTGGTCCAGCCAGGCCGTCTCCATCCTGGAAGAAGGCCGCGTGCTGGTCATCGACCCGGGATTTTTCTCGATGGACTGGGTATTGGTGGAAGAGGGCGACATCCGGAGGTCGTCCAGCGGGACCAGCCTGGAAGCCATGTCGGTGTTGCTGGAACAGGCGAGCCGATGGATGGCCGACGAGCACGGCGGAACCGCGCCCGTGGAGCGCCTGGAAGAGGCGTTGCGAATGCAAAGAGATCACGTGCTGCTGTTCGGACGGCAGGTCGAGATCCAGCCATACCTCCAACGGGCGGCCGAGCGGGTGGCGCCGGTGGCGCTCGAGGCACTCCGGCAATCGCTCCGCAAGGAATCGGGAAGCGTGGATGCGGTTCTGCTGACCGGCGGCGGCGCGGCGCTTTACGAACCCATCGCCAAAAGCCTGTTTCCCTCCAACCCGATCTTCGTCCCGGAACAGCCGGAGCTCGCCAACGCCCGCGGCTTTTACTACTTCGGATCTGAGTGATGCGGGTTGTCGTCAAGTTTCCGAGTCGGGCTTACGCCGAGCTGGTAGCCGATCTCGAAAAAATGCCCTCGCGGGAGCGCGCCGAACGCTTGAGGCTATTGGCGAGCGTCGGGATGACGGTTCTGCGCTCAGGGGCCGTCACCGCGGCAGGTGGTTTCTTGTCCCCGGATTCGATACCCGGCATCGAGGGTAGGTCGGCAAGGAAGACGGACACCGGCTTCCATCGGGTTCGCGATCGCTTGAGAGAAGGGATGTCGGGATGACCTGCACAAGACGCCTGAACAGCACCGACCCTCACGTCGGAAGATTCCAGACCGCTTTCCGAGCGGCCCTTGAAATCGCTCTTGGAAATTTCAAGACCGCCGATACCAAAAGAGTCGCCGCAGTCGCCGTCATTCTGTACCTGTCGAGTTCCGCCGCCTGGTGCGGAGACACCAGTGCCGCGGGCAATGCGACCGTGCCATTGGATGGAAAAAACCAAGCCATAAGCCCGCAAGCGCTTCGCGGCACGACGTGGTGGCGAGTCGCTACAGAGCGCGGCCTGGATCCCTACATCCTATACGCCGTAGCCCTGGTCGAGTCTCCTCAAGTCAACAACCGTCTGGCTACACCCTGGCCCTGGGCGATCAACAGACAAGGACGGACCATTATCCCATCTTCCCGGACAGTGGCCAGAGGAATCCTTAACGATGCCCTGACCAAGGGTATTCGCGCCATCGACGTCGGCCTGATGCAAGTGAATGTCCGGTGGCACGGACATCGAGTGCGAAGCCCGGAAGAGTTACTGGATCCGGAAACCAATATCCGGGTCGGCGCCGATGTGCTGGCTGAAGCAATCCGCTCGGCACCCGGCAATCTCACCCTCGGAATCGGGCGTTATCACGCCGGTTGGCACAACGATACCGACGCCTACCGCTATGGACAACGGGTATTGGCGGTCGCCCAACGAATCCGCTGGCTACTTTGACGATGGGTTTCAAAGCAAATCCGGGCGAAGAATCGGCCGGAACGATTTTTGTACAGATCACGACAAGCCTCGAAAAGGGTTAGGGCCGAAAAGCCCCTGCACATGCTCTCCGAAGCGAAAGACATCTGTCGTGAGTTCACCTGTGATGCTGCGTTCACGGGAATGATAGCGATGCCCGACATCGTTTTCTGTGAACTATTTCACCCCCTAGGGGGCTAACGATAAGGTGTATTGATGAGTTTCGATTTGGACTTATATGAACTGAATCTGTTTTATTTGCTCAAGGCGCGGGATATGGCGCTGAAAGGCAAATCTCAAAACGCATCCTTGGTGATGGGGATATCCCAGGACAGCGTGAATCGTCTGCCGGAGCTGTCCTTCGAGAAGATCAGGATCTTGGCCCGGTCGGGCGTGCTCTGTTATTCGTCAAGGCTACCGGACAAGTTCTGGAAGGAATTCCAGAATACGGAGATGGATGAGGACCTGGTCAAGGCCCGGGTTTTGTTGATGATTGCGGCGGGGGGAGGGGAAGATGACGACAATGACGGAGCAGCATGATCGGCGATCCCTGGCTCTGGAGTTGATTCGAAGAAAACTCCGGACACCCATCATCCATCTCCACACCCAGATACCTTTGGCCGACATACGGGACTGGTATCGGGAGATCCATGGGCGCTCGCCCAGTTCCGGATTGCTGCCCTCCATGTCAACGTTGCTTCCGAATCGGAACAGTCACATCTACGTTTCGCTGTTTGCCGCGATCTACCGGAGAGTGGGGGGCAAGAAGGTACTTCAGGTCATCGACATTCACGCGATGATGGAGGCCTGGGACCTGTTTTCAACTTTGACCCGTCACGTGAGACGAAAGCGACCTGCCGATTTGACGGAGGCTTGGGTGATCGCACGGGCGATGCGAGCCAAAACGGCAACGATGCATCGCTGTTCGAAATGCGCCTCGTCCTATCTGGTGGCGGGCGACAGCAAGTTGCCCCCCGCCTGTCCGATTTGCTTCGCCGTTAGACAGGTGGGTAAGTCCGGTCGCTCCAACAAGGTCATGAAGCGATCACGGCTCCGATAGGACACCCATCGAGAATCTTCCGTCGTTTTGAATCCCGAGTGTCCGACACATAGGGTTCATCATCGGTATCCTGGAGGCCTCCATGCGACCTTAACGTTCATTGACTGAACGCTTCTTCGTCGGGCGGTTGCCTAGTGCCTCAACCAAGCTCAGTTGACAGAGCGAAGGCTGGAATGAAAGAGTATGGCCCCCTCGTTCATTCTGGAGAGATTCCTGTCATGGTCCGCTACCTGGTCCGGCTCACTGAGGCCGAACGTCACACTTTGGAGCAGTTACTGATGAAGGGGCGCCATGCCGCGACGACGTTGACGCGGGCGCGGATTCTGCTGAAAGCAGATCAGGGCGAAGGCGGGCCGGGGTGGAGCGATGGCGAACTGGTGGAAGCGTTCGATACCAGCCTGTCGACGATTCATCGGGTTCGGCAAGCCTTCGTGGAATCCGGCCTGGACGCCGCGCTCTATCGGAAGAAGCCGACCGGGCGGCAGTTTCACAAACTGGATGGGGCGCAGGAGGCACGCTTGATCGCCCTGGCCTGTGGCCCGGCGCCCGAAGGGCATGCCCGTTGGACGTTGAAGCTGCTGGCCCAACACCTCGTGGCACTCGAAGTGGTCCCCGCCATCAGCCCGGAATGCGTCCGGACCACGCTGAAAAAAACACGCTCAAGCCGTGGTTACACAAGCAATGGGTGATTCCGCCCACCGCCAATGCCGAATTTGTCT
The DNA here is from genome assembly GCA_020723665.1 of Methyloversatilis universalis. Lineage (GTDB taxonomy): Bacteria > Pseudomonadota > Gammaproteobacteria > Methylococcales > Methylococcaceae > Methylocaldum. The sequence continues at coordinate 145,738 of DYIL01000001.1, read as the reverse complement.
GCGCGATGGAGGATGTCCTGGAGGTGTATACCCGGCTTTATGATCCGAAGCGGCCGAAAGTCTGTCTGGACGAATGCAGTAAGCAACTCGTGGCGGAAACGCGCCATCCTTTGCCCGCGGAACCCGGCCAGGTGGAGCGTTACGATTATGAATACGAACGGTGCGGCACGGCGAACCTGTTCATGCTGTTCGAACCCTTGGCGGGCTACCGCCACGTCAAGGTCACCGAGCGGCGCACGGCGGTGGATTTCGCGGAGGTGATTCGGGATCTGGTAGACGTGCACTACCCCCAGGCCGAGAAGATCATCCTGGTGATGGACAACCTGAACACGCATAGGCCCGCCTCACTCTATCAGGCGTTTGCCCCCACCGAAGCCCGGCGGCTCTTGGAGCGCCTGGAAATCCACTACACCCCCAAGCATGGCAGTTGGCTGAATATGGCCGAGATTGAGTTGAGCGCCCTGGCCACTCAGTGTCTGGACCGCCGGATTCCCGACTCGGCCACCCTGACCCGTGAGATTGCCGCCTGGGAAGCCGAACGGAATACGGCTCACCGCACGGTGGATTGGCGGTTCACCACCGCCGATGCGCGGATCAAACTCAAACGGCTGTATCCGTCAATTCAGCCCGGTTAAGGCACTAGGGTATCTGAAGCGGAGACAGCCACGCAACCGGCCTTCTGAAAGCATTCCAGCAATCACCGCCATCGATGAAGTCCGTCGATGGCGGCCTTCCATTGGCCCATATCCAGTCAAGATTGTCGTGCTGGCTGTCGGCATTCCCAGCTTTGCCAAGACAGAACCTTGTGAGGACCTATTTTCTATCAGCCCGCCCTATCCGATTGATCCAGCAGGTACTCTGCGGGTACGCTATCGGTGAACCAGGCGGAAGGAGCTCCCATGAGATTGGCGATCGAGCAGGACCCAAGAACGACCATCCTGAAAGGAACCATCCAATGGTTCTCGAAAGAAAAAGGCTACGGATTCATCGACAGTGAAGACGGTATCCGCCGGTTCTTCCATGTCGCTGACACGGCCGACGATTTCGCGCCAGAAGTCGGCAATTTCATTCTCTTCGAGCCCCGGCAGGACGGAAAAGGTCCCCGTGCCGTCCGCGTTCGCTTGAATCCAGATTCGTTGGTTGAAATCAAAAAGCCATTGGCCCGCAATGGCCGTATGTCTTGTCCTCACTGCGGTACGTCGATTGTGCCCAGAGTCGTATTCAACTATGGGGCGCCGATCTATTCGATCTGCCAGTTTTGCGGAGGAAAGGTTGCTGATTTTCGGGAGCCTTCGGAGCCTTGGATAGAGAAATTCTTTTCTCCCTGGGTAACATTGGCTCTCGTCGGCTTCGCCATCTTGCTTGCTTCTGCTGGCGGGAGTGACGTGTCTCCTTTGCTCGGAGCGATATCGATCGCTCTCATTGTGCATTTGGTTTACTGGTCCCTCGAAACGATCAAAAAGACTTTGTCACTATTGTTTTCTGCGGCAGTTAGGATTTCGAAAATTGCATTACGCCGATGAAATGCTTGGCGCGCCTGATTCGCCCTCCTTTCTACTTGCCCTGAAGCGCGCCAGGCATTTTCGGATCGTAGCGAACGGAAGCACGCTGTTGATCTTGCTCTCTGTGTGCTTAAAGATTGGTTTCAGGGCATCAGGGGGTTGCGGACTGTTTTTTTCACCGCGCCGTTATAAGAGCCAACCAAGTTCAACAAATCCGGTCTGTTTTGGCCCGCCGCACGCCTTAGAAGTTGTGAGATATCCTCAGCCGCTTCGCCATCCGATCTTACAAGGTCCTTTTTTGCTGAATTCAAAGCCGGTGTCGACATTTCTTCGAGTGTCGATTTATCGATACTAGGGAGATGTCCCATCAAGGTCGTTGGATCGCCAAAACCGGCAAACGATTCGAACATCGCGGCCCTGTAATACGCTTTTTGGGCATCGGTCAGTCGGTTCCCAGTTTCAGCCACGCGCTGATCAGCCCAGGTATCAACTGCCGCAGCGCCGCCTTCTGGGGCTGCGCGGTAAGCGGCCTCGAAGGATTGCCACATGGTCTTGCCCTGTGAACGTGCATCTTTGAATGCACCCACGAAAGCACTGATACCACCAGCACCGTAGTGCCCAAGTCCTTGCGTTTTCTGTACAGCGTCATAAATCGCCCCACCCACCGCATCGTAATTCATCTCTGCCAGTGACTGCCCGCCCTTAGCAGCCTTACTGATTTCCGAGCGGAAGAATGCAGCCTTGTCGGAATCCATGTTTCCAAATCCTTCATCGGCCGAGCTGTCCACTTGCTTCTGACCTGCGCGATAAGCCTCGTCAACGGATCTCTCGCCGCCTGCAATGTGTCCTTCGGTCAACTGGATGCGGTCGGTGACACGGCCTTCCAGTCCTCGCGTTTCGTTTCTGGGATCGTGGAAGCCGGTCTGTTCCACCTTCGATTTCGCCACTCCAAATTCCGGCGTTTGGCTGACCAATCCGGCATTGGCATCCGGGCGTGCATCGGTGCCGGGTTTGGGTGCGTTCCAGGCATCACCGAGAAGCTGATAGCCGATCGATTCCGCCGTGCGCGAATCATCGCCATCCAGGTGCCTGAAAACGGGAGACGAATGTCCTGTGAGTAACGACATCCCTGCGGCCGCATAAGCCTGTTCTTTATCGGCGATCAACCCGGACGCTCGCCATTCCGCGCCAAGGCGCTGGGCATCCCCGCGCAGGCCGAAGCGGTCGAGCGCGGCATCCAACCCCGACATCAAAGTCTGACTACTTGCGAATCTGAGGCCCGTCTCGGCGGCGCCATAGGTTGCCGATACGCCGAATCGGCTTTGCGCGGACATGGTTCGGTTATAGGTTTCGGAAGCCGAAACGGTATCGGTCGCGCTTTGCTGCAGCGAAGACAACTCCTGCCTTTGGAGCCCCAGGGAGGCCACCTCCCGTGTTCCCGACTGAACATCGGTGGCGACGCTGCGCGCGAGGTCGGTTTGCCAGCCATGGTCCTTGGCGACCTTTTGAGAGATGTCCGATGCGATTTCGTCGGCTTGGCTCTCCCCCACATGAAATCGATTCTGGAGCTGTCCCGATACCGAACCTTTGAGATTTGCCAAAGATTCCTTGTCGCTCTCTTTACCTTTTCCCAATGATCCGGCGATCGCGGCCGAACCACCCACCAAGGCCGCGAAATCGTCGCCGGATATTCCGGTGTCTCGATACCGTTGAGCGAAATCCTCGCCGGTTGCCCGGATGAATTTATCGGTCTGACTCGTGCTGCTCGCTATTCGGCTGCCCAAGGCATGCGCGTCGAACCCTTCGTGGGAGAGCCCGCTGGAATGGGATGCCGTGTTCGACAGGCTGTCCATGAAACTGCTGGAGGCCTGTTGCAGCCATGCGGAGGCGGAAGAGACCGAGGCGCTCAGATCCTTGCCGGCCTGGAAGGACGGCAAGACTCTTTCGGCACCGAACAGGGTCACACCGGTCAACGGCGCATGCTGATAGTTCGGCTGCATATTCATGACCGGCGCCGGGCTGACGATATTGGGCGAGGCGATTTTTTCGTCGATGAAATCCCCACCTTGCATCCTACCCAGGAAATGGGTGGCGGTGATCGAGCCGCCGTAGACCAGCATGAGAGCGATGGCGGGCGTCGACGAGGCCAGCATGCCGCCGACACCCAGCCATTCCTGGATGGCCATGTCCATCTGGTAGATGCCGTAGATCGACGGCAGATTGAACTGCGCGGCCTCAAGCGCGGCCATTTTGCCGGCGGCGGACATCGTGATGTACAGGTTGACGATCGCCAGGATCGGCATCCAGAGCTGAATCCACAGCAGCATCAGAAAGTATTGGCCGGTGATGTGAATGCCCCGGGCGCCCAGCATGACGGCGAAGGCCATCAGCGGGGTGATGGCGTAGCTGAAGCCTTCGATCCAAGTCATCATCGGGCGGACGATGCGGGTGAACAGAGTCTGCTCGCCGGCCCATTGGCTATTGCGCTGCTGGATGGCCTGCTCGACCATGGCGGCCTTGTTCCATTTCAGGCCGTCCTCATGCCGCCCCACCACGCCCTTCTCGAACATCGGCGTGATCAGCGAGGCCAGCATGTAGTCCAGGGCGGTGACGCTGCCGCCGGTCAGGACCGTCAGGGCCTCGTCGATTCTCGGCTGAACGTCCGCCGGCAGGGCGACCTTCAGCGCTTCCTTCAGGACGTTCTCGACTTCCGGGACCGCCAGGTTTCTCACGTAGAGGTCCAGCGTCGTCCAGGCGTCGGTGCAATCCAGAATTTTCGGGGCGCCGCCGGTGTAGATTTCCGTGGTGTAAACGTCGGAGTCGAACTTGATGGCGTTCAGGACCTGGCTGTTGCGCAGGATCCCGTCCAGCGTCATCAGCCCCAAGTCGACGCCGGTGAGCGTGCATTCCTTGACGTAATTGACCAGGGAATTTTCGAGATCGCCGCCGCTGTTGGGCGAGTTCGCCTTGCCCAGTTGGATCCTGGACAGGAGATTCTTCCGGACCGTGGTCATGACCTGGAGTGTATCGGCGAAGCCGTGCTCGGTCATGCTGGGTGTGGAGAAGGCCTGCTCGAACAAGCGGGTGAGGCGGTACCCCATGTTGGACAGGATCGAGCCCGCCACCGCGGGCCCCAGGGGAACATTGTCGACCACCTGCACTTGCCCGGTGTAGGCGTCTTCGATGGAGACCTTAACCCCGGGAGCGAACAGGGTCAGATAGATCAGGATCGACGCCAGCACATCCTGATAGCGGATGCCGCGTGCGTCGTAGTGGGTCAGCCCCCTGAGCAGGGTCATCATCACACCCAGGACGGCGCCGACGCCGGCGGCCATGGTGTAGTGCCCGGTTCCGGCGATCATGGCGATCGCATTCAGGATGGCTGCCAGAAACGCCGAGTCGCCAATGGAAAAGATCTCGAAGACCAAGGCGGGATTTCCTCAGGGGGTCGGATAGGCGTTTTGGGATCCCGGCGTCTGTGCGAAGGATCCGTAGGTCCGGGCCTTCGAGCCGCTCATGAAGTTGGTGTAGAACTGCATGAGCGTTTGCGGATTGCCGTAGCGGCCTGACAACTCCGCCGACTCGGCCTGCAGATCCAGACGCGCCTTGCCGAGGGAATCCGCGAGCTTCGTGGCGTAGGCGTGATCCTGCAGGGAACTGGCCTGCCGGACCGCGTCCAGCATGCCCTGAATCATGAGCTGGGCCATTTCCAGGGCGATCACCGGCGAGCCCTCGTCGGCGAACAGACGGGCCAGCCCAAAATCCTCGCGGGCCAGGTTGCGGATCATGGCGCTGATGGCGCCGGGCACCAGTTCCATGAAGGCCATTTCCTCGGCGGTCAGGGGACCGGTGTTGGTGGCGAACTTGTAGAGCAGCCCGTTGCTGGCGCCGGTCCCCACCAGAAGGTCCCGAACCCGCTGCTTGAGTCCGGTGAGGGAAACGTCCACCGGCGTCGGGTTCAGGCAGCCATCGATGTCGGTGGTATCGCAGTCGTAGATCTTGACCTTCTGGTAATCGGAACCGCCCGAGCCGTTGAGCAGGTCCTTGATCCTGAGAAGGTTGGGCAGCGTGACGACCGGGTTGCTTTCGCCCTTGCCGTCGGGGGCCGTCTCCGGGGGCTGGACGATCACCGAACCGGTGACACTCATCGCCGCTTCCAGGAAGTCGTTGCCGCCGAACTTGAACCAGCTGCCCGCGTTATTCCGGTTGAGCGCGCGCCAGACCAGATTGCCCTGAATGACCTTCTCCATGTCCGCGGCGGCGTTGGTCTTCACCTGGTTGGTGGGATCGCCCTGGGAACTGGCATTGGTCAAGGCCCCGAACACGTCGGTGATGCCCTTCGAAAACGAGACGGTCGACTTCTTCATGGTGGCCTGCGTTTCCGCCGGCAGAAGACTGGCCGCGTCGTTGACGAGGCCTTGGGCGAGTTGGCAGGAGTTGGAGAACAACTGATTGAGCTGCTGCACCTTCTTCTGGAGATCCGACATGATGTTGCCGCAGTCCGGGCACATCGCGTTGATCGCCAGCTGGAAGGCATAGCCGGCGGCGTTGGCCGCCACGGCCCGCATCAAGTCGATGAACTGGTTCATGTTGATGAACGAGAACGACCCGCCGAACAGATCGATGCCGCCGCATCCCGCGCTGAACGAAGGAGGAACGAAGGACACCAGGTTGGCGTTCATGACCCTATTGCGGGAAACCACGGACCCGGCGGTGATCACGCCCCGGCGCTGCCCCAGGTGGGCGGTGGGACTCGTCACGTTGGTCATCGTACCGAACATGGCGTCCATTTCTTGCTGGAGGTCGGCATTCGCTACGAGCGGTAGCGACAGGACCCAAAAGAGTACGGTCGTTCGGCGGGTTTGGAAGGGTCGCTTTGGCGCTCCCGAAGCAACTGTTTGCGATTGGAAGGGCGGCATTACGGACTCCGGAGGACGGGTATCTGTAGCGGTTCACTGGCGAGGACTCCGGCTTGCCGTTGCAGGGCGTCGATCATCTCCACGGGATTGCTCATCACCTCGGCGGTGATGGCGAAGGGCGGCGGGAGGATCGCTGGCATCAGGCGCTGGCCGCGAGAGGCTTCGAACACGGCATCATCGATCCAGCCCGACTCCTTGGCGGCCAGGATGATCCGTCCGGACAGGTCGTCCAGGGACAGGACGCCCTGAGAGAGCGGCACCAAGTCGCTGGGCGGCTTCATCAGGAACAGGGCCGGTGTGGATACGACGCCCAACAGTTGAGCCTGCCCTTGGTCGGTATGAAAATCCGTGTAAAGGTCGCCCGGCATGGGTCTTCCGTCCAGCGATACCGCGTAGACCTTGAAGCCGAAGCGCTTCTCGAGCAGGGCCAGGAGCGGGGCTTGAATGTGACAGTAGCGGCAGTCGGACCGGAAGAAGAACAGAATTCCAGCCTTCTGAGCGATCGTCGTGAGCGCCTGTTCGCTCGCGAGGCCGGCCAGGTGGTTGGCTTCATTGACGGCAAAGGTCGCAATCGGCCGGCGGGTGTTTTCGTCGAGCAGGGGATCGGACATGACCACATGCCGTGCCACGTCGGTGAAGCGCTGGGCCTTGTCCATCATCACCCGCTGTAAGTAATAGTAGGCCGCGACATTTTCCGAAGTAGGATCGTCGATGGCCTTGTCCCGATAGCGCTCCAGATTTTTCCTGAACCATTCGGCGGATAGTGGGGGCAGTTCAGGTTTGGCGGGTTCAGACTGGGTAATGGGTGGCGATTGAGCTTTCGCTTCTTCGACCGGCTTGACCTTTTCCGACTTTTTGGGTTCGGGTTCGACTTCTCGCCAAAACCACCCGCGCTCTTTATCGAGAAAAAAAGAAGGCTCAGGAGCTGGAGCGGAATCCGATCCCCTGGCCAAGTGGGGCGCCAACAGCAGGTAGGGAAATAGAAGAAGCCAAGATTGCCGATTCATGCGGCGATTATCTTGGTCTTTTTAGGTCCCGGTGTTTGAATAGATTGCGAAGGACGGAATCATTTGCGTTGATTCGCGAATATCAATGGCGTGTCTTCCCGTACCTCAGCCGATTACCAGTGTGATTTTGATAGTTAAATGTAACCCGCAGCATCACATTTGAATGAAGGGAGACCTCCGTAGAAAGCCCACGCGTGGACTTCACGGTCAGTCAAACTTGGCTTGTTTTTCGCTTTAAACGATCTGTTATCCAAACCCTATGGTAGATGAAGGAATTTTTGATCAGCTAGAAGGCATGGAAAAACATGACCCATCCGTTCAAGTCAGTCAGTCCGGGACGCTTGTCGTTCTGCCTGAGTTGCTCCCCTAAGCGGCTGACGGAGCACGAAAGACCGTCACGAACCCGTCATGGAGCGCCCGGGTCAAACAGCCCTGATATGGACAGTACAGCAAGTTCTTGAACTATGATTCGGCGCGATTTTTTTCGTTGGCTGATGGCTTCGTCGACCCTTCTGGGTATTCGTTCCCTGCGTGCCCAGGACACCCCGACCGGCCATCCGGACCATGAAACCGTCGAGGCGAAGCCGGCTGCGGCCGCACCACCCTCCGAACAAGCCGGGACTGGCGATTTCCTGCCGGTGGAAACCCCCGATATCCCCAAGCTGCCCTGGCGCCTGGAAAACGGCGTCAAAGTCTTTCACCTCATTGCCGAGGTGGTGAAGCGCGAGTTCAAGCCCGGTTGGAGCTTCGACGTCTGGGGCTTCAACGGTCATATGCCGGGACCCACCATCGAGGTGAGGCAGGGGGATCGGGTGCGGATCGTCGTCGAGAATCGGCTGCCCGAGCCGACTTCCATGCACTGGCACGGCTTCGAGATCCCGTTCGCGATGGACGGGGTGCCCGGCGTGCATCAGGATGCCATTCCGCCGGGAGGAAAGTATGTCTACGAATTTACCCTGCACCAGCACGGCACCTTCTTCTATCATTCGCACATGGCCATGCAGGAGATGATGGGAATGATCGGGCTGTTCATCATGCACCCCAAGGAGCCGTACCAGCCCCGGGTTGACAAGGATTTCGGGTTGATCTTCCAGGAGTTCGCCATTTTGCCCAACAACTCGGTGCCGAACAGCCTGTCGATGGAGTTCAACTGGCTCCCCATCAACGGTAAGGTGGGACCTGCGACGACCCCGCTCATCGTGCGCCGGGGCGATCGGGTGCGCATCCGCATGGTAAACCTGGGGATGGACCACCACCCCATCCACCTGCACGGCAATACCTTTTATGTGACCGGCACCGAGGCCGGTCGTGTGCCCGAGGCGGCCTGGACGCCGGCCAATACCGTGTTGCTGGGAGTCGCCCAAGCGCGGGACATCGAGTTCGAGACGAAGTATCCGGGCGACTGGCCGCTGCACTGTCACCTGCCTCACCACATGATGAACCACATGGCCTCCATGGTGGGTCCGCTGGCGCACGCCGGTCAGGGCCTGCATGCCGGCATGGGGATGACGGAAGGGATGGGCATGCCGCGGCAGGGTCACGCGCTTTCGGAGGAACAGGGTCCCAGCCTGGGGCGGACGATGGGCGGCGGCTCCGATCTGGAAAAACGGACGGCTCACCTGCCGCCGCATGGCCGGCATGGCGCAGGAGTCCAGCCGCCGCGCGTCCCCGGCTATCCCCAGGACATGTTCATGGCAGACGACGAGGCGGTCGCCAAACCGGAGACACAGGGTTTGCGGACCGGCTGGAGCGGCGGCATCCAGGGCATGATGACCCTGGTCCGCGTGCTCGAACCGGATCAGTACGAGAAGATCAAGGCGCTTCAGGCTCAGGCCGCCAAAGGGAAGCCGAAGCGAAGGACGCCGCCCCACCACCATGAATAAGTCAATGAGATGCACGACCGGCCGCTTTCCATGGTGCGTCCAACTTGTCGGCGCGGTTCTGCTCGGTGGGTGCTGGGCGGCGGGGCCGCTTGCCGCCGAAGCCGTCCGGCATGTCCATGAGCCGCCTACCGCAACGGCTCCGCACCCACAGTCCCAGCCGATCCCAGGTGAGCTGACCCTGGAGCAACTGGAACAGCTGGCGCTGGAGCGGAATCCGACCCTCGTCCAGGCGGCGGCCCGGATCGAAGCGGCGGCCCAGCGCAAGCTTCAGGCAGGCCTTTATCCCAATCCGGTGATAGGGTACGACGGCCAGGAGATCAGCGAGCGGGCCTCGGGCGGCGAGCATGGGGGTTTCGTGGAGCAGACCCTTGTCACGGCGGGCAAGCTGGGGCTCAGCCGTCGGGTGTTCGAGCAGGAAGAGGCGCGCGCGGAGGCACAGGCCGAGGGGCAGCGTTTGCGGGTGCTGAACAATATTCGCTTGCTGTACTACGAGACCCTGGGCGCGCAGCAGCTCCTCACCCTGCGCGAACGGCTGGGGGAGCTTGCGCGAGAGGCTACCGAGATCACCCAGCAGCTCATCAACGTCGGCCAGGCGGACCGCCCCGATCTACTGCAGGCCGAAATCGAGGCGCGCCAGGCACAATTGGCGCGGGAGACCGCACGGAACGGCCTCGACCAGGTCTGGCGCCGGCTGGCGGCGGTCGTCGGCGCTGCCGAGCTGGAGCGCCGTCCGCTGGCCGGCACTCTGGAGGAGACCGTTCCCGATCTGACCTGGGAGGGCGCGGTGGCCTCCCTTTTCGAAGGCAGCCCGGAACTCAAGGTCGCCGAGGCCCAGGTGCGGCGCGCCGAAGCGGCGCTCAAGCGGGCGCAGGTCGAATGGATTCCCAACGTCACCGTGCGCCTCGGCGTCCATTACAACTTCGAGCGGTTCGCGCCGGGAAATCAGGTGGTCGGCCCGGAAGGCTTCGCCGAAGTCCGGGTGCCGCTGCCCGTGTTCGACCGGAATCAGGGCAACGTCGGGGCGGCGCACGCCGATCTCAACGGCGCGCGGCTCGAGGTCCAGCGCGTGGAACTGTCCCTCCAGCGACGGCTGTCGGCCGCCTACGCCGACTATCTCACTCAGCGTCAGACGGTGGAGACCTACCGCACTCACATTCTCGACGACGCCCGGCAGGCGTATGAAATGTACCTGCAGCGCTACCGGCAGATGGCCGCCGCCTATCCGCAGGTCCTGATCGCCCAGCGCACCCTGTTTCAGGCCCAGGCGGCCTATGTGACGGCCCTAGCCGGCCTCTGGCGGAGCGTCGCGGAAATCCGCGGTCTGCTCCTCTTGGACGGCCTTGCCGCACCGGGGGAACCCAGCGAACGACCATCCGACGCGCCCGGCGTCGAAGTGGAATCTGCGGCCTTGCCAAGCGCTGTCCGCGCCGTGGGACCAAATCCGGGCCGGGGAATCGAGCCGTAGTGTGATCCAAATCGTCGGTTGTAACCAATTCCCTCACACCTCGAAGATATAGGGAGTTTGCCCATCGCTGGAATGGGGCTCGATGCGCTTCGGAATCCGGATGGCACGCCGATTGCCAATTGAGTTTGCGTGCAGTTTCCGAGCTTTTGCGGCACGGAAACGAAGGGCTTTTGTGCGTCAGGTAGGCCATCGCGTCATTTCCTGGTGAGTCAAGCCCAATCGCCGGCAGTATCGCCATAAGCCATGCGCCGGACGTCCCTCTTTGTAAACAACCCGGAATAGCAAGATGAGAATGAACCCGAAAATAAGCACCTTTCTGAAAAGACTGGCCGTGGCCCTGAGCGGCGTCCTTTTGATCGGTGTCGCAGAGGCGGCGGAGTACACGCTGACCGCCGAGGAGATCGACTGGGAGCCCCGCCCCGGTCTGAAACTGAAGGGCTGGGCCTACAACGGCCAGATTCCGGGCCCCGAGATCCGAGTCAAGGAAGGCGAACTCGTCACGATCCATTTCACCAACAATCTGCCGGTTCCGACGGGCATCCACTGGCATGGCGTCGAGGTTCCCGCCGACATGGACGGGGTTCCGGGGGTCAGCCAAGAGGCGGTACCGCCGGGCGGCAAATTCGTTTACAAGTTCATCGCCAAGCCGGCAGGGACACGTTTCTATCACACCCACGGTTCCGGCGGCCCGATCCCCGATGAAGCGATGCAGATGCAGATGGGCCTGTACGGAGCATTCATCGTCGAAGGGAAGAACGAGCGCCGGGCCGACCGGGAATACACCGTTATCCTCTCGGATCGAAACGAGAAGCTCGATCCCATGATGACCGACACGAATCCGGACTCCGATCTGATGGAGCCGAATCTCTTCTTTATGAACGGCAAAGCCTGGCCGGCCACCGATCATTTGATGGTCAACAAAGGCGAGCGGGTGAAGCTCCGTCTCATCAACGCCAGTTCCATGTCGATCCATCCCATGCACCTGCACGGTCACACGCTGAAGGTCGGGGCCATCGATGGCAACCGGCTCCCGATGCCGTTCTCCAGGGATACGGTGCCTCTGGCTCCCGGAGAGCGCTACGACCTCGAGTTCGTGGCGAAGAACCCAGGACGTTGGTCTTTCCACTGCCATGAGCTTCACCACGCCGATGCCGGGATGGGCACCTTATTCCGCTACGAGGGTTTCTAGCGCCATGCGAAGCGCCCATCAGGCAAATTGGAGCTTGCGCAGGATCGCGACAACGAGGATACCGCCGCGACAGAGCGCTGGCATGACCGACCGCGGCTCGAGTTGGCTGCCCGGCTTTCGACCGATTCCGTGCAGGGGCTAGTTCCGCTAACGGTGGTGGAAATCCGAAAGGTTTTAAAAAACTATCGACGATCAAAATCCACCTTACGGATGTGAATCGCCATGAGTTTAGAGAACGAGTTTGAGAAAGTTGGCAATTGGCTGTTTCGAAAACGCAGTTACATGCCCTTGATGCTGGTTCCAATCATTGTTTTCGCGATGTTGGCCAGTAACGACTATCGCCCGGCCTTTTCCATAGGATGGGAATGGAAAGCGCTATGCCTATTCATTTCACTGGCCGGACTGACTTTCCGGAGTTATGTGGTCGGACAAGTACCGAAAGGCACATCGGGCCGCAATACGGACGGCCAACGCGCGGAGACACTCAATACCATCGGTATCTATTCGATGGTGCGCCATCCGCTTTATCTGGGCAATTTTGTCATCCTTTTGGGGATTGTTCTCTGGACGGGGTTATGGTGGCTCGCATTGATCTGTTTTCTGCTCTTTTGGCTTTATTACGAACGAATCATGTTCGCCGAAGAGAGATATCTCCATAAAAAATTCGGCAAGGAGTTCGAGGAATGGGCAACCCGGACTCCGGCGATCATTCCGAGTCTGAAACATTACCGTCCAGCCAGCTTAAAGTTTTCGCTGCGGACCGTACTGAAGCGGGAATATCCAGGTCTGTTCAATATCGCCGCCTCATTTTTTATCTTGGAGATATTCGATAGCTTATGCGTCGCATGGGTCAGGGAAATTCAGGACTTCTGGCTGTATTTCTTTGTCGGCGCAGGCGTGATCAGCGTGGTTTTGCGGCTGTTAAAAAAACGCACGTACTGGCTATACGAAGAAGGCCGCTAAACCGGCTTCTGATAACAAGCGAATTGGGCCATCGAACAAATTGGATTGCAGGTTTGACATTTGATGAAAGAGGAGAAAAGAAGATCAGTCAATATGTAGCATCTCAAAGCAGCAAATAAAGAACTCGGATCAATTTTGATGAGACACATAACATTCGTCCAGGAGACATGATGAAACCGCGTAAAAGGTTATTGACAGTGTTGATGTTCATAGCGCCCTTGAGCCTGCCCAGTTTCGCTCATGAAAAGCAGAAAGCGCCTACCCACCAACATGCCGAGGGTCAGAAGACACAGGGCACCAGCGGCGGGATGGATATGGACAAGTCCATGCAGGAAATGCAGGACAGCATGCTCAAGATGCACGACCTCATGAATCGAATTCTGCAGGCGAAAGACCCCCAGGAGATACAACGACTGAAGCAGGAGCATCTGCAACTGATGAAGGAGCATATGCAGATGATGCACGAACGCATGCCGATGATGCACGGCATGGCCAAGAAAAATCCGACCGAAACCAAGTCGGGCCATACGCACGAAACGGCGCCCGCCCATCAGGACCATCAGCACTAGCGCCGTGCCGGGGCTTGGCTCCGGCACATTTGAAGGCTCTGTTTGAACCCAACAATGGCGGAGACGGCGATAGCGTTGCAACGAGTTCGACGGCAACTTTCCTCAACCGATGAAGACTTTGTTCCCCATGACGGACTTTATTTCACAGCTTCTGCCGGGCGTCGGCGAGATGGCCAATATCCATCCGCTGCTGGTGCATTTTCCGATCGCGTTTCTTAATGGCTTCGTTGTGATGGAGTTGTTAGCTTTTCTCCTTAAAAAAGAGAAGCTAAGAATTGCGGCGAGCTGGATGCTTTATCTTGGCACTTTAGGAGCCTTGGCAGCAGTTGCTGCTGGCTTGTGGGCAGCTGAAACACTTCCCCATTTAGAGGATGTCCATTCAATTATGGTGAGACACCGAAATTTCGGTCTCACGGTCTTGTCGTTCGCGATTGTCTTGTCCGTTTGGAGGATAATCGCCCGTAGCCAGTTTTCTAAAATCGGGCAATTCCTTCAACTGCTTTTTGGCTTAATCATGGTTGTCACGATGGCCTTCGGCGCCGATTTGGGCGGCCTGATGGTCTACAAACACGGCGTGGGAACGAAGGCGGCATGCCCGCCGCAGGAGCTCCATCCCAACGGGATGGCCGATGCGGAGGAAGAAGCGTTTTCCAGCCTGGAAGAGCATCACCATGAAACCGAGATGGAAACGCCGCCTTGCGGCGAAGATCCGGTGAGCGCACCGCACATTCATGCCCATCACACCCATTAGCGGAGCAAGAACCCTTTCGGAGGAACAACGCACCGTACTGAGCGAGGAAAAGGTGGGCGTAGCAACAAAGGGATTCCGAAGTGAGCGACCAAAATTGTGAGAGGAAGTATTGCCGATGCCCAGATCGACACCGGGATTAGCGCTCTTCATCGCCACGGATCGAGTGGGCCGCCGAGCGGGACTGGCCGAGGACGGACCGACCGAACTGCGCACGGGCAAGGCGAATCCACGCTGGCCATTTTCGCCGATCAGTGCAAGAACCTCGACCTTACTGAGTCTCAATCATTTTTGAAGGTAATGTGATGAAAAGATCAAAGCTATTTGCCGTTTTGTGGCTCATAACGCTCTTGAGCCTGCCGAGCTTCGCCCATGAAAAGCAGAAAGCCCCTACCCACCAACACGCCGAAGGTCAAAAGACGCAGAGCACCGGCGGGACAGACATGGACAAGTCCATGCAGGAAATGCAGGACAGCATGCTCAAGATGCACGACCTCATGAATCGAATTCTGCAGGCGAAAGACCCCCAGGAGATACAACGACTGAAGCAGGAGCATCTGCAACTGATGAAGGAGCATATGCAGATGATGCACGAACGCATGCCGATGATGCACGGCATGGCCAAGAAAAATCCGACCGAAACCAAGTCGGGCCATACGCACGAAACGGCGCCCGCCCATCAGGACCATCAGCACTAGCGCCGTGCCGGGGCTTGGCTCCGGCACATTTGAAGGCTCTGTTTGAACCCAACAATGGCGGAGACGGCGATAGCGTTGCAACGAGTTCGACGGCAACTTTCCTCAACCGATGAAGACTTTGTTCCCCATGACGGACTTTATTTCACAGCTTCTGCCGGGCGTCGGCGAGATGGCCAATATCCATCCGCTTCTGGTGCATTTTCCGATCGCCCTCTTTGTCGCTTTCCTGGCGATGGATTTTGCCGGTTGGCTTTTTGCCAAGAAGGGACTGCGAGCGGCGGCCGCCTGGATGCTTTATCTCGGCACTTTGGGAACCTGCGCCACCGTCGTCACGGGGTTTTGGGCGGCCGGCAAAGTGCCCCACGATGAGGTGGTTCATGACATCATGCTCCGGCACAGGAATTACGGGCTCGCTATCCTGTCGTTCGGCATCGTCCTGTCGATCTGGCGAGCGCTCGCCGATACCCTGTTCTCCAGGTTCGGGCAGTTCCTGCAATTCCTGTTCGCCCTCGTCATGGTGGGAACCATGACCCTGGGAGCCGATCTCGGGGGCTTGATGGTCTACAAGTACGGCGTGGGAACGAAGGTGGCATGCCCGCCGCAAGAACCCCATCCCAGCGGAACGGCCGATGCGGAGGGAGAAGAGTTTTCCAGCTTGGAAGAGCATCACCATGAGACCGGGACAGAAACGCCACCGTGCGGCGAAGATCCGGTGAGTGCGGAGCACATTCATGCCCACCACACCCATTAGCGGAAGAGGATCATTTCGGAGAAACAACGTACTTTACTGACTGAGGATAAGCTGGGCGCAGCAACAAAGGGATTCCGAAGGTGAGCGGCCAAAATTGTGGGAGGAAGTAGTGCCGATGCACAGATCGACACCGGGATTATCACTCTTCATCGCGGCGGTTCTGACGGCCTGCGCACCGGGTCAGCCGTATCGGGCGACCGGGGAACAGTCCCTGGGGGAAGCCATCGCCAAGGCGAAGACCAAAGCCGACCATGAGGCCTTGGCCGCCCGTTATGAGCGGGAGGCCGAGGCACTCCGGGCGAAGGCGGAACAACATCGAAGGATCGCTGGATATTATCGCCAGTACGGTGGACGCCTGCTGGTGCGAAAGTCGCTCATGGAGCACTACCTGCGGCTTGCCACCGACTATTGGGAGGCGGCGGAGGAGAAGTTGAGTCTCGCCAAGCTGCATCGCCAGTTGGCGACGCAAACGCCACCATGATCTTCGGCTTGGCATGAGTGCTCCATAAACCGATAAGAGGGGAGGCAATGCCGCGCGATGAGCTTGGCGTCGGCCTTGTCGGTTTTGGCGCGGCTTAATTCGCTCTTGGCGAAGGCGTGAATTTTGGCGGGATTGACGACGCTGACGCGGTAACCTGATTCAATCAAGAACTCGGCAAGAGGGATGCTGTAGGCGACCGTGGCTTCCATGCAGATCCAGGGCTGAGGATGGCCAAAGCTGGTCAGCCAAACGAAGAAAGCGGCGAAGCCTTGGGTGTTGTTGACGAATTTCTTAAGGAGGTTGTTATGAAAATCATGGCCTTGATGAGAACATCGATTTTTTTGGTCGGAGCGGCGAGCCTCGCGTTCAGCGGTGCACTCTCCGCGAAGGAGGGAGATACCGAAATCGACAGAGCCGATCCCTCGGCAGGCAAGGCGGTTTATCAAAAGAACTGCGCCGCCTGCCATGGCGCGGACGGCAAAGGCGCGCTGCCGGGTACCTCCGATTTCGCCACGAGTGATCGTCTATTCGGCCAGGGTTGGGAGGTGGTCTTCCGGCATGTGAGCGGTGAGCATCCGAGTCCGGACTCGCCTCCCATGCCGATGCCGCCCAGAGGCGGGAAAGCCGATCTGACGGACCAGGATCTATGGAACGTCCTGGCCTACATCCGACAAGCTTTTCGCAAGGGCAAGTAAACAGGCTCCCCAAGGGTAAAGGAGGGCTCCATGGATTCGAGACGGTTGATTTTTGGGATCGTTGGGCTGATGGCGCTGACCGCCGTCGCTCACTCCGCTCAGGAAAAGATTTCGGATGACCACTACGTATCGCGGCAGGAGCACGAAAAGCTGAAAGGCGATTACGAAAAACTCAAACAGGAAATGGAGCAGCTCAAGGGACAGATGCAGGCTTTGCTGAAACGGGAGGCGCCGGCGCCAGCCCAGCCGCCGGCCCCACCCTCGGCTGCGCCTTCACCCGCGCCTCCTGTAGCAACGCAACCAGCGATTGAGGAGCTTAAGAAGGAACTCAGAACCGTCAAAGCGCAGGCCGAAGCCACAAAACCGGGCTCCACGAAGTTTCTGTTGACCGGCTACGGGGCGGCCGGCTATGCGGATCGAGGACGGGGAAAATCCTCGTTTAATGCCGTATTCGCCCCGATCTTCCTTTGGAAACTGGGGGATCGCGTCTTTTTCGAAGGCGAGCCGCTGTTCGAACTGGAAGAAGATGAAACCAAGGTGGATCTGGAATACGCCCACATCACCTATCTCCTCAACAATTATGTGACCTTGGGGGCGGGGAAGTTCCTCAACCCGTCCAACTATTTCATCGAGCGTCTCCATCCCGCCTGGATCAACAAGCTGCCGGATATTCCCTTGCCGTTCGTCGGTGAGACGGCGATTCAGGCCGAATCCCAGCTGGGTTTCCAGCTCCGGGGCGGCGTGCCCATCGGCCCGACCCGGTTGGGATATGCCTTTTATGTCTCCAACGGCCCCAAGCTGAGGGATAGCGGCGAGGACGCGGGAACCCTGGACTTTGATAACTTCGAAGATATCAACAACGACAAGGCCGTGGGCGGCCGGATTGGATTCGTACCGATTCCTTATCTGGAGCTGGGCTACGGCTTCGAGGTAGCAGGAGTCCATGGTAATGGCTTGCGCAGCGTGGATGCGGTGACCCATTCGGTGGATGCGAACTATGTCCGGAGCGTCGGCTGGCTGCGTGGCAACGTGGATTTCCGCGCCCAGTACGCCTGGCTGGAAATCGACAATCCGGGAGTGAATCAACTGAATTTCAAGAACCAGCGGGATGGCGGCTATGCCCAGATCGCTTACCGGCCCTCCCTGGCCGCCGTCCCCATCCTCAAGGATCTGGAAGGCGTGTTTCGCTATGACTGGCTGAATCTTCCCGCAAACGCGCCATTGAATGCCGACGAGCAGCGTTGGACGGTGGGGCTCAACTATTGGTTCACGCCCAGCACTGCGCTAAAGGCGGCCTACGAGTTCGACGACCGCAAGGGAGCGATCGACGACAATGCTTTCCTTATGCAGTTCGCTACCGGTTTCTAGGCATCGGAGGGACCTTATGTTCAATAGAAAATCCGACTGGCACCGGGTCCTCAAAGTGGGCCTTGTCCTTTTGTGGATCGGCGGGCTTGGCCTGCTTGGCGGCTGCGAGAGTCTGACCAAAATTACGGCCGCGCCTGCACAGAAAAGCGGAGTGCAAGTTTGGTCGGAAAACTGCGCGACCTGTCACTACATGCGGCCGCCGAACGCCTATAGCGATGCCCAGTGGGACGTGGCCGTGCATCACATGCGGGTTCGGGCCAACCTGACCACCGAAGAACAGCAGGCGATCCTGGAGTATCTGAAAGCGGCCAACTGATCGTAATACAGATCCTGAACAATCGTGGGTTATTACATCGTTAAAGTGATCGTCTCCGCCGTCTTGCATGTCACAAGCCCATCAGTACCTTCAGGCGAAGCGATTAAAGCCGGTTGTTGGATCGGAACGTGCGATTGGGCGAACACGCCAGTATCAAAAATTTCGGGGTCTTGCAGCGAGATAAGAACTGGCGTTAGAAACCTAACGACATAAAAACCCCCGTGCCAGTGAGGATCACGGGGATTTTCAGGAATAAAACTGGGCTGACCATCCTTTAAAAACTAATGCTTGGCAAAAGAGTGTTCGCGCCCATGAAATGAAGCTCCCTTGACGCGCGAGTGCTGATGCTTGCGGAGAAGGCATAGGTCATACCACTGGCATAGCCAGGTCCGCATTTCCACAATTTCCGGTGCCTGTTCGACGATGATGGCCCCACAAAGCTCGATCAGGTCCGGATGATAAGCGCGTACCAGACACCCGGAAGCTTCGTCGATGGCCTCCCGATGATGCCCGATCATCTGCACCATGAATGCCACTTCGAATTCTGCGCCGGTGAGCGCCTCCAGATCCCGCATCTGCCCATCTTCAAGGCGCGGCTCGTACGTCTTGCCGTACCAGTCTTGGAGCCACCCCTGCAGTGTATCAATTTGCGATTCCTGCGAAGTGACGATCTGCCCGCAGAGTGCGAGCAAGTCTTCGTGTAGCAAGTCTTCGGCTTTCTCCTGACACATTCTAGCCATCTCGACCGCCATGGCATGATGGTCGATCATGTCTTGCATGAAGTTGATCTCGAAACGGGCGGTAGAACGGTCAGGCGCGGGTTGCGCAGCCTGCGAGGTCGCCGGGAGCAGTGCCCAAAGGAGGCCAGCAATTGCGAAACCGAATAGATCGTGAAAGACGGACGGATTCCCTCTTGGCATGATCAGTCTCCTTCCTGGGGTAGAAAACTAAAATAGATATCCCTTTTACGCCGCCCGAGCAAGAAGCGAGCGAGGTATTGTTACGAGTCAAAAGTCCGGAGGAGGATTTGACGCAACTCGAATTTCGACCTGAGGCTTCGCTAGGCCGTTCCTGAATGGCGCAAACTTTTCATGGATAAGGAAGGCATGAACAACCCAAGACGGTATATCCCCGCGCTTCATTTTGATTGGCTGACATTTCTATACGACCCCCTTCTGAAGTGGGTTTTTCAGGAGTCACGATTCAAGCGCCAGCTGATCGAACAGGCCCACATCCAGCGCAGTCATCGGGTGCTGGACCTCGGCTGCGGCACGGGAACGCTCCTGCTCCTGATCAAGCAGGCGCATTCCGAGGTCGAGGTCGTGGGATTGGATGTAGATCCCAAGGTTTTGAAGATCGCCCGGGAGAAAGCGGCTAAGACCAACGTGGACATCACCCTGCACCAAGGCGTGGCCTACCAGCTACCCTACCCGGAGCATTCCTTCGATCGCGTATTCTCCAGCCTGGTGTTTCATCATTTGACGGCGGACAACAAGCGGCGGACGTTGGCCGAGGTCTTTCGCATCCTTCGGCCCGGCGGCGAATTGCACATGGCCGATTTCGGAAGACCGCATAATGGATTTACCTATTTCGTCTCTTGGATCGTACGCTGCTTCGAGGAAGTCGCGGATAACCTCCAAGGCTTATTGCCGACCCTGTTCCGCGATGCCGGCTTCGATCCGGTCGAGGAAACCGGGCGGTACACCACGATCGCGGGGACACTCTCTTTGCACCGGGCTCGCAAACCGCTTGATCCACCCAAACCTGGAGATCAGCCATGGCCATCATAGAACCCCCCTCCTCAGCACCATTTTCCTCAGGATGAGCTGCCGTTTTCCGACACCCTCTGACGCACTCGGAGGCTTATCCAGTGCCGGCAGACCGTGACGCCTGCGGCTATACGTAACCGACCAGATCACACCTCCCGATCGCCGGATAGCCATACAAGGTTCTGATTTTTATGAAGAAGCCCTGCCGAGTCCGCTGGCATGAATGTTTCTAGGTTGCCTGAGGATTCGGCTATAGAGGTGCCCCCGGCCCGGCAGGGGCTTTGCCTTCGGATCACCGACGGAACCTGTACCGGGCAGAACGGGTCCACCCAGTTCAATTCGACCCGATTTGCTTTTGAAGGACGGCAGATCTGGCTTGTGCTGGATCTACTGGCATTGGACGGTGGAGAGCGTAGTGCGACAGGCATTCATATTTCTCGCAATCTTGGCGGCATGCGCCATGAGCGGCTTGGCGTTCGCTGCCGAATACGACCTTGTCATCGCCAAAAGGGCGATCAACCTCACGGGGCAACCTCGGATGGCCACGGCGATCAACGGGTCCGTGCCGGGGCCGACGCTCCGCTGGCGCGAGGGCGAGGACGTCTCCCTGCGCGTGACCAACCGCCTCGACGAGCCCACCTCGATCCATTGGCATGGAATCCTCCTGCCCGCCGGCATGGACGGGGTGCCAGGAATCAGCTTCGCCGGCATCGCGCCGGGCGCGACCTTTACCTACCGCTTCCCGGTCAAGCAGAGCGGAACCTATTGGTACCATAGCCACTCCGATCTGCAGGAGCAGGCGGGCATGTATGCCCCCATTATCATTGTGCCGGCGCAACCCGAGCCTTATCGCTACGACCGCGACTACGTGGTCATGCTCTCGGACTGGACCGATGAGGATCCGCACCGGGTTTTCGCCAGACTCAAGAAGCTGAGCGGCTATTTCAATTTCCAGAAGCGCACGGTCTTCGATGTCTTCCGTGACGCCGCCGCGACGGGCTGGGGGCCGACGATCGCCGATCGGCTCGCCTGGGGCGAGATGCGGATGGATCCCACGGACCTCTCGGACGTCACCGGCTACACCTACACGTTTCTCATCAACGGACAGCCGCCCAAGGCCAACTGGACCGCGCTCTTCAAGCCCGGTGAGCGCGTGCGGCTGCGGTTCATCAACGGCTCGGCGATGACCTACTTCGATGTCCGGATTCCGGGGTTGAAGATGATGGTGGTGCAAGCCGACGGCCAGGACATCGAGCCGGTCCCAGTGGACGAGTTCCGCATCGCGGTGGCCGAAACCTATGACGTGATTGTCGAGCCCCAGGAGGATCGAGCCTTCACGATCTTCGCCGAGGCGATGGACCGCAGCGGCTATGCCCGCGGCACGCTCGCGCCGCGCGCCGGGATGACGGCGCCGCTTCCAGAGCGGCGCCCGCGGCCGGTGCTTACCATGGCGGACATGGGCATGGACCACGGCGCCATGGGGCACGAGGCCGCGAAGCCGGATCAAGGGAGCGGCACCGCACACGCTGGCCACGGGGCGGGCGGCGCTCCGGCGATGCACCATGGCGGCGCGGACATGGACCCTAAGGGCATGAAGGCTGGGGCTCCCATGAACCACGAGGCCATGGGGCATGGCGCACCGGCCGGGGCTCCCATGAACCATGCGGCCATGGGACACGGCGCGCCGGCCGGGGACGGCATGCAGCCACTCGTGCACGGTCCGGACCACCATGGGCCGGGCAATTCCATGGTGGCCATGGTGGCCAAGAGCCGGCTCCACGAACCTGGACTCGGACTCGAGAACACGCCCGACCACCGGGTGCTGCTCTACGCCGATCTGCGCAGCCGCGAGCCGGGCTACGACCAGCGCAAGCCGGGGCGGGAAATCGAGCTGCACCTCACCGGCAATATGGAGCGCTTCATGTGGTCGTTCGACGGCAAGAAGTTCTCCGAGGCTGAGCCGATTCCGCTCCGCTATGGCGAGCGGGTGCGCTTCACCCTGGTGAACGACACCATGATGAACCATCCCATCCATCTGCACGGTACATGGAGCGAGCTGGTCAATGGCGCCGGTCCCCACCAGCCGCGTAAGCACGTGATCAACGTCAAGCCCGCCGAGCGGATCTCCTTCGACGTGACCGCCGACGCGCCCGGTGGGTGGGCGTTCCACTGCCACCTGTTGTATCACATGGAGGCCGGCATGTTCCGCAAGGTCGTCGTGGCCAAAAACGACCAGACCGCCGATGAGCGGGCGACGAAACCGCCCAGGATCCCGGAGGAGCGGCGCTACTGATGACGAAAACAAACGATCGCTGGCCGTCGTTCTTGGTCCTTGGGGCGATAAGCCTGGGAAGCATTGCGCCGATGGCCCGCGCGCAGGATGATCGGATGGACCGTCGGATCTTCAGCTACGTCCAGGGGGAGCAGTTCGAATACCGTGCGGCCACCCAGGGGCGCGACACGCTCAGCTGGGATATCCGGGGCTGGATCGGTGGAGACTACCACCGGTTGTTTTTCAAGACCCAGGGCGATGCCCCCACCCAAGGCGCCGTGGACCGCGGCGAAATGCAACTGCGCTACAGCCGCCTGATTTCCCCGTTCTGGGACCTGATGCTGGGGGCGCGTTATGACGTGAAGCCCGATCCCTCGCGAGCCTATGCCGTCGCCGCCCTGCATGGGCTCTCTCCCTACTTCTACGAGGTGGATGCGGACCTCTTCGTCAGCGAAGAGGGCGATGTGTCCGCACGCCTGGAGGTGGAATACCAACTCCTTCTGGCGCAGAAGCTGATCCTGACGCCCTCCTTCGAGCTGAATTTCGCCGTCCAGGAAGTGAAGGAAGTGGGCGTGGGCCCCGGGCTGAGCGACGTCGAGCTCGGGCTTAGGCTCCGATACGAGATCAGGCGCGAGTTCGCGCCTTATATCGGCTTCGTCTGGGAACGGAAAGTGGGTCGGACGGCCGCTTTGGCGCGAGCGGCGGGAGAGGAGTTCGACACCCCGGCGTTCGTGGCCGGCATTCGTTTTTGGTTTTAAGTGGCCGATGTTTCGGAAGACCGCACGATGGGTCTACCTATTGCGCCTCGTCGGTCGTGCACTGGTTCGACGTCGTGCGCTGATTCGAAGAAGTCTCGGATCGAGGAGACCGCCCGCTACACCACCATCGCCGGAACGCTTTCCCTGGATCGGGCCTGCAAACCCGTCGATCCGTGGAAAAAGGAGGCCGAACAATGTCCATCCTAAAGATCCCGCCCGACCATCGTTTTCCCTGGTATGTGCGACTGTTCTTCTGGAATCAGAAGCGCCGCTACGGGGCCGTCCTGGAATCGGCCCGGCTGTGGGCTCTCACGCCCAAGGTGTTCGCCGCTTTGGCGCTGCTCTACGGCGCCTTCGACCGGCGGTCTTCACCCTTGGAGCCGGCCTTGCGCACGCTCATTACCGTGCGCGTCTCGCAGATCAACGGCTGCGCCTTTTGCGTCGACCTCAACTCCGCAGTGGGGCTGCGGCGCGGGATCGAACCCGAAAAGCTCGCGGCGCTTTCGGAGTTCGAGGCCAGCCCTTCGTTCAGCGAGCGGGAGAAGGCGGCGCTGGCCTATGCCGAGGCGGTCACCGATTCGGCCCGGCAGCCCACGTCGGCTCACTTCGAACGGCTTCGAGCCCATTTCGCCGACGACGCCATCATCGAACTGACCGGCCTGATCGCCTTTCAAAACCTGTCCAGCAAGTTCAACGCCGCGCTGGGTGTGGAACCGCAGGGGTTTTGCACTCTGACACCCTCGCCAAAAGACCAAACGGCAACCGATTGATGAAGGGCTCCAGCATGAAGATCACTTTTCTGGGGGCCTGCGGTACCGTGACCGGCTCCAAATATCGGGTTGCCGCCGGCGCCAGAACGAGAAAGGGCAGCGTCCCATTTTTCGGGCTGATCGCCTTAGTCACGGAAGCCGAGCCGGTAAAGCGCATTCTGACTCATACCCCAGCATGCCATCAGGAATGCCAAGCGCGGGCACTGGGACGAGGGATAGGTGAAAAGCACAGGAGATCTTCGCATGGGTAACGGGCATTGCCGCTCCGGAATGTTTTCACGCCTCAGTGTCACTCTTCGTGTGGCGGCGGTATGTCTGGGATTGGCCTTTGCGGTTTCGAGTTCGGGTCAGATGTCGCCCGGCGGGCACGAAGCCCATCATCCCAGTCAAACGCAGACAGGGCCAGGTGCCTCGCAACCTGCTGATTCAAGAGTGGCGCGCGAGATGGGCGAAATGATGCGGGAGATGGGGGTGCCCCCGCCAAAGGAGTTATACCCGTCGCTCATGGCGCTCCCTTCAGATCTGCCGTCCGAGCAACGTAACGAGCTCCAGCAACGGGCCCACGAGCGGATGAAAGTAGGGATGGGACTTCTGTCCGAGGGTTCGGAGGCACTATCGAAGTCGGCAGCCCGCGACGACTTTGCCGCCATCGAGGAGGCGACGGCGCGCGTGCGGCAAGGGCTGGCGCAGTTTGAGAGCGGTCTGGCTGCCCACCGTGCCCTGACCGAGGGCAGGACGCCGCGCAGCATCGCTCTGGAGTGGTTCAAACGGGAGATGAACCTCCTCCCTCCGGACGCGAGCACGCCGCCACACGGCCTGTTCGGCTTGCCCAAGTTCCACGTCTTCGTCATAGCGATCTTGCTGGCATTCACGGTGGCCGTCTCATGGACGTATTTCCACAAGATGCGGCGGGCCGCGCAACTGCTTCAGGGCCTGACGGGTGGCGCCCCTCTCGCGCCGACAGCCGGGGCTGTTGCGGTTGCCGCACCGGCGCCGGCTTCCCCCGTTCCCTTGGCCGATGGGGCGCTCGCCCCTGCAAAACCGGATAAATGGTCGGGCAAACTGCGCGTGGGCCGGATCTTCCAGGAAACGCCGGACGTGAAGACATTCCGGCTCATGAACCCCCTCGGCGGCGTGCTGCCGTTCACCCATCTGCCGGGGCAGTTCCTCACCGTCACGGTGATCCCGGACGGCAAGCCGGTGAAGCGCAGCTACACCATCGCTTCCTCGCCGACGCAGCGCGACCACGCGGAGCTCACTGTCAAGCACGAAGAGGGGGGAGTGGTTTCGGACTTCCTCCACGCCCGCGTTCAGGAGGGGGACCTGCTCGAGTTTTCCGGCCCTTCAGGTTCCTTCATTTTCACCGGGCGGGAGTGCCGGTGCATCCTCCTCATCGGCGGCGGCGTGGGCATCACGCCGCTGATGAGCGTCCTTCGCTACCTGACCGACCGCGCCTGGCCGGGGGATATCTTCCTGATCTTCGGTTGCAAGACCCCCCGCGACATCATCTTCCGCGAGGAGTTGGAGTACCTTCAGCGCCGCCACCCGAACCTCCGCGTGGTTGTCACCGTGTCGCGTCCCGAGGGGACCGACTGGAAGGGGCCGACGGGCCGGATCACCAAGGAACTGATCAGCCAGTCCGTTCCAGATCTCGCATCGCGTTATGTGCACATCTGCGGCCCCGTACCAATGATGGAAGCGGTCAAGAAGATACTGGCCGAACTCGGCGTGCTCAAGGAGCGGGTCAAGACCGAGGCGTTCGGCCCGGCCCTGGGCAAGCCGGAGCCGACGAGGCCGCCGGCCGAACTCCCGGTTGGGGCGGAAGAGAAGGCTGCCCGGGTGGCCATCCCCACGGTCACCTTCGCCCTGTCGGACAAGTCGGCGCCGTTGCCGCCCGATAAGCCCATACTGGATGTCGCGGACGAGATCGGCGTCGAGATCGACAACTCTTGCCGCGCAGGCATCTGCGGGATCTGCCGGGTAAAGCTGCTGTCCGGCCAGGTGAGCATGGCCGTCGAGGACGGCCTGGAGGCCGGCGACAAGGCGCAGGGCATCATCCTGGCCTGCCAAGCCAAGTCCACGGGCAACGTGACGGTGGAGGCCTGACCGATGAAGGAACGTGACCGCGTCGTGGCCTCAGGGTTGGTCGTCTTGATGCTTATCCTCTGGCTGGGCTTTTTCATTCACCGCTCCCCCCGGTTCGCAGGCAGCCTGTGGGGCGGGATGCTCGGCGTCTCGGGCGCCACGCTCATGCTCGTGCCGCTCGCCTACCTGCTTGTCAAGCGCGTCGCGCCGCTGAAGAGGTGGGTGACCGACCGGGTGTCAATGCGGACGCTCCTGGCCTGGCACATTTACGCCGGCATCCTCGGGCCGATCCTGGTCCTCTTGCATACCGGGCACAAGTTCCACAGCCCTCTGGGTATCGCTCTCACGGCCATGACACTTGTCGTGGTTCTGAGTGGATTCACCGGCCGCTACCTGTTGAGTCAGTGCTCGCAGAGCATCCGCGAGAAACGCGAACTGCTGACCCGGCTGGAGTCGGTCTACCGGGAGACGGCCGGCGAGCTGGCTGCCCACCCCGAGCAGACCTCGGTCTTGTACCACCTGGCGGGATTCTGGGCGCGCCTGGCGGCGGGGTTCTTCGTCACATCCTCGGGAACGGGGGCACTGCCCGCCCCCGTCCGGGCGTTGCGCCTGTCCGATGCCATGGCCGACCTGGAGTACGCTATCGAGATCCACGAGAGCTTCAACCGCTGGTTCGCCCGCTGGCGCAGGCTCCACATCGTCATCAGTTTCATCCTATACGGCTTGCTGGCCCTCCATGTCTGGGCGGCCATTCATTTCGGCCTGAGGTGGTTTGCATGAGATGGGTATGGATCGCGCTGATCCTGGGCGTGGCTCTCCTCATCCACGTTGCCTGGGGAAGCCTCTCACACTGGAAGCGAGCGGAAACGTGGCAGCGGCTGGCGAGCCCCGGAGCACTCTCCGCCGCGCATGCCTCGCTCGAAGCCACATGCGTAGCCTGCCACACGTCCGTCACTGGCGTCGATGCCGTCAAGTGTATTGCCTGCCACGCAAACAATACGTCATTGCTGCAACGCCAACCGACGGCATTTCATGCCGACATCACGAACTGCCGGGAGTGTCATGTTGAACACCAGGGCGTCAACCAGCGTCCTACAAATATGGTCCATACGGCCCTGGCACGAATCGGTCTCCAGCAGCTTGCGGATGCAGAGAAGGCGAGTCGTGAACCGGGCAGCGGAATTCATGTGCAACTGCTGCACTGGATCGAGGAACAGGGCAAAGCCGAGCACGGCTCTGCAGGTGTGCCAAGCCTGACGCCCGAGGAGGCAGTGCTACGGTGCGCGACCTGTCACGCGAATGAGGACCGTCATTTCCGGCTGTTCGGTGAGGACTGCGCTCTGTGTCACGGGACGGCGCGGTGGACCATTGCCGAGTTCCGGCATCCTTCGGCCCGGTCGCTGGACTGCGCGCAGTGTCACCAGGCTCCGCCGAGCCACTATATGGAGCATTTCCGGATGGTGTCGCAAAGGGTAGCCGGAAAACCGCATGCACAGGTGAACCAGTGTTACCTCTGCCATCAAACAACGGCGTGGAACGACATCAAGGAGGTCGGATGGTACAAGCACCACTAGGGCCACCCGGCTCCACCGCACGGGCGCGGGCCCCGCCGCTTCTGCGGAGCCGCTTCCGGCGCGCTCTGGCGCCGCATGACTCGTGGAGAAAACCGCAACACTCAAGATCAACGACAGAGAGGATTGTATGTCTACGAAACATTTCATACAGACCATGGTAGTCGTAGCGACCATCGCCACATTCGGCTCGGCACCCGTGCTCGCTCAGAAGCATGGCCCTGGCATGATGGGCGGCATGAGGGGCGGCATGACGGATAAGGAGATGCAAGAGCACCAAAAGATGATGGACAAGAAGATGCAGGAACTCCATCAGCACCAGAAGATGATGGAAGGCATCAAGGACCGGGACCAGATGATGACCGAGATGAGAAAGCACATGCAGATGATGACCGACATGATGGAAGAGATGACGCGCCAGCAAGGAGGGGCACCGGGCGGCTCCGAGGGGATGCCCGAGCACCCGATGCCGGAATAGCCATGCGGCTCATATGACGGTGACCGCTCGGGGCTCCGAGCGCGTTGTCCTGGCCTTGCACCTGGTGGCCGGCGCGCTTCTCGGGGTCCTCTTTTTGCATCCAGCCACGATGGTCATCTATTGGCTGGAGTTCCGCCCGGAGCCGGTCGATCTCTTCGCGTTCGTTTCCGGCAGGATGGCCGCCTCCGCTTCATCGCGCATGCTGGCGATGAACGGCCTCTTCGCCCTGATCGGCACAGCCGTGGGGGGTGTCTTCGGCGCATATCACTGGGTGCTCGCCGGCAAGGAGCGAGCGCTGCGCTCGCTCGCCCACGAACTGGGAACCGACATGCGCGCACTCATCGCCGGCGGAGAGAACGAACACACGGAATTCAAGTCGACGGCCCGCTGGGATCTGCGACAGCAAAAGGTGAACAAAGACCTCGAAGAGGTGCTCGTCAAGACTGTCGCGGGATTCCTCAACCACCAGGGCGGAAGCCTGGTCGTGGGCGTTTCTGACGCGGGCGAGGTCGTCGGCATCGAAGCGGACTATCGCACGCTCAAGCACAAGAATCGTGATGGGTTCGAGCGCCACATCATGACGCTCATCAAGGAGCGCCTGGGCGGACACGTGTGCTCGTTTGTGCATGGAGTGTTCGTCGATCTCGACGGGACTGATGTCTGCAGGCTCGTGGTCGAACCGTGTGATCGCCCCGTCTACTTCAACGATGGAGGCAGCGCCCGCTACTTCTTGAGGACCGGCAATGCAACGCGCGAGCTCGATGTGCGCGAGGCCGTCGAACACATCGGCCTTCGCGAAGGTCGCGGCCGGCGGCGTGAGCGTGTGGCCATTTGGAAATAGACGTTATGGTCCGATTTCGAACAGGGGATAACCCGCACGCGCAATCACTATCGATTCGCTCCCACCGATGACATCACCTCTTGAAAGCAGGCCCTTTGGCGCTCGTTTTACCTTTTCCGGTTCAACCTGAAATTGATCGTGAGTCTTAGAGCAAAGCCTTTGCCGCGCAGTGCATTGGGTATCCGGGATTCCTGAACGGCCTTCCTGACCACTTCCAGCGCTTTCTCGTCCAGCACCTTATGTCCGCTGGACTTGATCAATGCCACATTCACTGCTTGGCCTCCAGGGCCTACCGTCAGCTGCACCCGTATGGCGCCCTGCCAGCCGCGGCTTTGTGCCAGGGGTGGATACGACTTGTACTTCTCCACCAGCGCCGTTAAGGCCTTGCCATACCATTGCAGGGCGTCGTCACCGGCAGAACCTGTCTCGCCGGCTCCCGAACCTCCACCCGGCACTCCGCCACCGCCGGGTACCCCGCCGGCATAGCCGCCGGCCGCTTGACCCGCGCCATAGCCACCCAATGGCTCGCCTTCCCCATAACCGAGCGGCGCGCCCCCCTCCCCGGGTGGTCCAACGACTGTCGATCGTGGGATGGTCGACGGGCTCGTCCGCGCCGGAGACGGCTCCCTCGTTCTGGACTCTTTGGCAGGAGTGGAGGGCCTTTTAGCCGGTGATTTAGACGGTGGAGATTTTTTGACAATGGCGGAAGGCGGCTTGGGTGCCGGCGGCGCAGGTTTTGGCGTTTCTTCCGCTCCGGCCTCCTCCGGCGTTTCTTGCAGCGACGGCTGCGCTTCCGGAAATTTCTCGGGCGCCGGTTCGGGCTGGAACATGTCGAGACTCAGGGGTACCGGTTGTTCCTTTGTAACCGATGGCTTGAGGTCCACCTCGATAAGAAGGTACAACGCAGGAACGAGAAGGCTGTGCAGCAGCAGTGAAACGCCAAAGCCGATGGTTCCATCCTTCATTCTTCATGCAGGGCCGCGGGCCGTCAGTATGGAAAGCCGTTCCAGTTGAAGCGCGGCCAGCACGTTGATGACCGCCACAAAGTCCGAAAAAGGCACGGAAGCATCTACGCGCAGCACGATCGGCATTTCCTTCGGCACCGTGCTCAGGCTGGCTTTAAGCGTCTGCAACGGAACCGGCTGCCCGTTGTAATAGGTCACCCGGTTTCTATCGATCGCCAGCTCGATCGGCGCGCCACCGGCCGGCGGAGCGGACGAGGCCTTGGGCAGATGGATATTCAGCTGGCCGTGGGTGACGAAGGTGGCCGTGGTCAATACGATCGCCAACAGCACCAGCATGATGTCGATAAAGGGGATCACGTTGATGGCGTCAAATCGCTTCATGGCGGTGCGCCTTGTGCCAGTCGGCCGAAAGGACTTCCACCCGCCGCACCAGACCGTTGTAGAACAAAATCGCAGGGATGGCGACCAGCAAACCGAGCGCCGTAGACTTGAGAGCGAAAGCCAGCCCCACCATGATGGCCTTGGTATCGATGGTGCCGCTCTGCCCGATGTCGTAGAAGGTAATCAAAATGCCCAATACCGTACCCAAGAGTCCCACGTAAGGCGCATTGGCGCCAACGGAGGCGAGCAGGGTCAAATGGCGGGTGAGCGTTACGCGGAGATCATCAGGATCGGTGAAGGCATGGATATCGACCCGGCGCAGAAATAGAAAACGCTCGACGGCGATCCATACCATTACAAAACTCATGACGCCCAGCACGCCCATGATTCCTACATCCAGGTAAAGCCTGAGAAATTGCATACTTGGCTACATCTACACCCGCACCGACACCAGAGATGACTTAACGTTGGAGTTAAAAATCCAGTTTAAAACCCGCTTGGACGAGTTGTGGGCTACCCGGCAAAATGCCGCGCGTGCGGTCGACAATGTACTCCTCGTCGAGCAGATTCTTTACGGTGGCATAAATGTCGGTATTCAAAGATTTGATTCGATAGGTCGCCGACAGATTGAGAATCGCATAATCATCAATCTTGCCGGTCAGTCCACTCTGATCGACGGGGTTTTTGGAGTTTGCGAAGTCGCTGAACTGATCGTCGACGTAAACCGCCTCGAGCTGGATATCAAAACCGACGGGATGGGAATATCCCAAGGCGGCGGTAATGGCGTGTTCGGGAGCATAGGGCTGTCTGTTACCCTTGACCGACCCTGATACCAGACCGTTGGGGCAGGTCGCGGGAATCGAGCCGCCTACCGCCAGGCAACGAAACGGCGTTTTCTGTTCGGCATCGGCCACCCAGGTCCAAGCCGTTTGGAAATAGATGTTATGGTCCGAGTCGAACACTGCGCCGAAATCCACCCGCCCAAAGACTTCTAATCCTTGGTAAAGCGATTGTCCCACGGCCAAAGGCACGGAACCGCCGGCGATGCTGCCCACGGCGATTTGTCGGTGGAAATCGTTGCGGAAATAGGTTGCTTCGGCTTGCAGGCCGCGCCAGGGTTTAGCGCGAAAACCGAACTCGAGATTCCAACTGTCTTCGGCATCGACCTCCACGATTCTGCCTGAGCTATCCAGCGTGTCCTCGACGCGGGGCGGTGCAAATCCCCGATGCGCACCGACGAAGAGCGTCGTATCTTCAAACGGGCTGTAACCAAGGCTGAATCCCGGGATTGCTTTCATCAGGCTCGTTTCACCTTCTTTAGTCAGATCCCCTTCCTTTAACGCCAGACTGCGGCGCTCGAAGGCCACGCTCTCCACACGCACCCCCGGCGTGAACGAAAAATCGCCGAAGATGAAGCGGTTTTGAATGAATCCGGAATAGGCATCCACAAAGCGCTCGTTGTCTTCCACGAGATCACCGCTTCTTGCCTTCGGTGACTTGCCGTTTATCTGTCGGCGGAACTGCTCTTCGTAATGAGCGCGGAATCCCAGTTCGGCTTCGTTGCGGATACCGAAAAGGTCATACGCAACGCTCAAGCGCGGCTCGATGCCCCAGGTGTAATAATTGCGCAGCCGGCCCTGTATCGAGTTACAGCTATCGGGATCCACCGATAGACCGGCGAAGCGTCTGCTCTGAAACGCCGCGCCGCACTGCGTATCGGTGGTCGTGCTCGCCTGTCGCCACCAATCGCGGCGGAAATTGGTCCAATAAAAACTGGTGGTCAGCTTGACATCTTCATTGAAGGTGAACTGGTGCGTCGCCGAAGTGCCCCAGCGATCACTGGAAAAATCGTCGTTCTTGAAGGGATTGTAGCGGATGCCGAAATTGCGCAATTCGGCGTCCGTGATGCCCGAATAAGTGACCTGGGAATCTTCCCGAAAGTAGTTGCCACGCAAAATAAGAGCATTCCGGTCATCGAACTCGTACACCCCTTTCAGATTGGTATCATCGATCAGTAAGCGAGTGTTGTCGCGTGCCCCATCTCCTTGCTTATGGATAAAATCGAACAAACCGCCCAGCTTGCCCCAGGTGCCCCCATAATTGGCGTGGCCGTTGTAATAATCGCGGTTACCTCCGGTAAAGCTCAAGAATCCGCTCGGAGCGAGGGGCGGTGTCGGAGTGATGTAATTGATGGTGCCGGTGATGGTTTGCGGGCCGAAAAGAATCTGACGAGCGCCCTTGATTACCTCGATGCGTTCGAAGCGATCTATGGGAGGGTGGTAATAGCTCGCATTGTCGCCATAGGGCGCATAGGACAACGGCAGTCCGTCCTCCAGCAGTAACGTCTTGGTCGACCGCGTCGGATTGATGCCACGGATTCCGATATTAGGACGCATTCCGAAGCCTTCCTCGTCCCGTATCACCACGCCAGGCACTTTGCGCAAGGCCTCATTGGTCGTGAACACGTGGCTTGGGTACAACGTCTCCCGCTCGAGTATGGTGCCCGAACCTTCCATCTCCCGTAATTCCTCGGAACTACCGATGACCTCGATGGCCGGTAACTCCAACGTCTTGCCTTCGGTATCGGCATCGTCTTTCGCTGCTGCCAAAGCTATGCCCCCCAGAATCTGGTTCGCCGGACAGGCTAGAGCCAACAAAACCATGGTGCCAAATCTTGGCCTACGTATATTCGTCATTGGTATTTGTCCTCGTAAAAATCCCCCAAAGTTTTTGAAAGACTCCGGAGCTTTCTAATAACGAAAATAAAAATGAGAACGATTATTAGTAGGCACAATTCATGCCAACTCAAGAGCGGTCAGTGCTTCATCGCTTCACCGTTAATTAATAAAGCCTCGTTTGTTGAGCCGCTCCGGGGGGCTGCAAGTGCCGTCTGGGGATGTGAGTACAGGGAACCTCATAAGAGAGTACCCCTCAAGCCCCACTGTTTTCCGAGCGAAAATTGATTGGTTGGCGGATATGCAAGCTTCCTGCAATTGGCAATTCGAACACCAAAGCGAGTCAGTTGGTCTTCCTGAGCACTGGCTGAGCCGTCAAGGACATGGCGACCGGTAATTTTTCGCCATTCGATTCTGAATGAGTTGGGTGTGGAACTTGCGCGATGATTTCGAGGATTGAATTCTTGCCTGCCGAAAAAAACCGTGATCTGAACAGCCACTCGTAACCTTGCGAATCACACAATTGCCGACCGATTCCTCGTCAAGCCCGCAAAAAAAGAGCCGCCTACTGTGGCATGAAAATTTCCTGTCCATTTAGCAAGAAAGATTCAAAACCAGGAATCGAATACATGAGCAGGTTGAACACCGAGTGCCGGAAGCCGCGAGAAATCGTCTGCGAACAGAGCACTGTCGTGCCGCCATTGCAAAGATCGAAACCCAAAAAGGAACACCAATGAAGTTTTTCCCTTCTCTGCTCAGGATCGTAATCGCTGCATTCTCGATAGGCTACGCACTCTCAGTGAGTGCGACAGAAACGCCAGATCGGATCATTGATGTCGACAAAAGCATTCAAAGGACTGAAACTGAAGATGAACATCAAAGGATGACCGCTTACTACGAGCGAGAGGCCGCTTTCTACAAACGGAAAGCGAAAATGCATCAAGAAATGAGCGACGAATTCAGTTTCGCATATCAGTATCCTATTCCTACCCGCATCGATGACCGTCAAGCCTTCGAACAGAGGATCCGACACTGCAAAAATCTTGCGCGATCTTTTAACGAGACCGCCGAGAAATATCTCTCTCTGGCACACAAGCATGCTCAACCGGCTGAGTGATAGGAACCATGGCTCATATTCGTTTTTCTGGAGCCCGGATGAACCGGCTCAAGTGTGGTAAAGACGGCATCGGCTCCCGCGGCTTGGTGTTACTGCGGTCAGCGGCGCTATTCTCGGCTACGGTGGTACGCTTCGCTTGTTCCGGGTTGTGGCCGAGGGCTCTAGCCGAGCCCGGACAACTCCGCCGCCAGTTTGACGACGCGATCATCGAACTGACCGGCCTGATCGCCTTTCAAAACCTGTCCAGCAAGTTCAATGCGGCGTTGGGCGTGGCACCGCAGGGGTTTTGCACTCCGCCGCTCCCACAAGATGATCGAACCGTAAAGGACTTGAAAGGGGGATAGCCATGGAGATCACCTTTCTGGGTGCCTGCGGCACCGTCACCGGTTCCAAGTATCTGGTCACCACCGGCGCGAAGCAGGTGCTGGTCGATTGCGGCCTGTTTCAGGGCTTCAAGCCGTTGCGCCTCAGAAACTGGGAACCGTTTCCCGTCGATCCCAAGACCATCGACGCCGTCATCCTGACCCACGCCCACATCGACCACAGCGGCTATCTGCCGTTGCTGGTCAAACAGGGATTTGCGGGTAGAGTGTATTGCACCTCCGCCACGCGTGACCTGTGCGAAATTCTGCTGCCGGATAGCGGCCACCTGCAGGAAGAGGAAACGGAATACGCCAACCGGCGCGGCTATTCGAAGCACAAGCCGGCCCTGCCGCTGTACACCGCGCAGGACGCCGAAGTTTCGCTGCGGCAGTTCTCTCCCGTCGAATTCGAGCATGACTTTTCGTTGGGGAATAGCCTCACCCTGCGGTTCTCGTCCTCCGGACACATCCTGGGCTCGGCCTTCGTGCTGCTGCGGGACGCAGAGACCTCGCTCCTCTTTTCCGGCGATCTCGGCCGCCCGCATGATCTATTGATGAAAGAACCTGCCGTCCTACGTCGGGCGGATTATCTCGTGCTCGAGTCCACCTACGGCAACCGGCGCCACGATCCGTCCGATCCGGAAACCGCTTTGGCGGAGGTGATCAACCGTACGGCAGGCCGCGGCGGGGTGGTACTGATCCCGGCCTTCGCCGTGGGCCGCGCCCAGATGCTGCTCTATCACATCCACCGGCTGAAGGCCGAACAGGCGATCCCCAACATTCCGGTCTTCCTCGACAGCCCCATGGCGATCGACGCGACCCACATCTTCTGCCAACACTTGGGCGAACACCGTTTGCCGTCGCCGGAATGCAAGGGGATGTGCAGAACGGCGCATTACATCAATACGGTGGAGGAATCCAAGGCGCTCAGCCGCTGCCGGATCCCGGTGATCGTGATTGCCGCCAGCGGCATGGCGACGGGCGGACGGGTGCTGCATCACCTGAAGGTCTTCGCCCCCGACCCGCGCAACACCATCCTGTTTGCCGGCTTTCAGGCGGGCGGCACGCGCGGCGCGGCGATGCTGAACGGCGCCGAATCGGTGAAGATCCACGGCGAACACGTGCCGGTGCGGGCGGAAATCGTCGCCCTCGACAATCTGTCCGCCCACGCGGATTCTGCGGAAATCCTCGCCTGGCTGGATCACTTCGAAGCGCCACCCCGCGAGACGTTCATCACTCACGGCGAACCGGCCGCCGCCGATGCGCTCAGAAGCCTCATCGAAGGGCAACTGGGCTGGCGCTGCCGGGTGCCCGAGCACGGGGAAACGTTGCACTGCGCTAATCCGAAACGAGCGAGACCGTCCAAAACAGGAGGATGAGCAAACTTGGAATGGAACGGTGTGAAGCGTGATCCCCTTCATCACCAAGGCGGTATTCGCCGGTACTTTAGATACATAGCTTGAAAGAGCCCCTTTTTCTAATCCTTACTTCAAGGAGTCGCATAGGATGATTACCCTCAAGCATTGGAACACGTTACTTCTCGGCGTCTGGCTGACCATGGTGGCCGCAGCCCAGCCGGCGTCCGCTGCCGAGGCGACCGTTTACAAAAGCCCCACCTGCGGATGTTGCAGTAAATGGGTCGAGCATCTCCGGGAGAACGGCTTTCAAGTGACGGTCACTGATATGCCCAATGAACCGCTGAAAAAGCTCAAGGCGGAACGCGGCGTGCCGTCGAAGCTCGCTTCCTGCCATACCGCGGTCGTGGAGGGTTATGTGGTGGAAGGCCATGTGCCGGCCGACGTCATCAAGCGCCTGCTGGCGGAGCGGCCCCAGGTCGTCGGCATCGCGGTGCCCGACATGCCGATCGGTTCGCCGGGGATGGAGGGGCGTATCAAACAATCCTACAAGATCCTCAGCTTCGACGCACAAGGCAACACGAGCACTTATGACAGCCGCTGAGCGCTGACGGCTTCGCGTAGGAGAAACCATCGGTCATGAAACGAAAACCATCCCTCAAGCTCCAGAGTGCGGTGTATCGCTGTCCCATGCATCCGGACGTCGAGCAAACGGAACCCGGCTTCTGCCCCCGCTGCGGCATGGCGCTGGAGCCGGTCAGGACTTCGGCGCCCGCGGCCGCCACCGAGTATGTTTGCCCGATGCATCCCGAGGTGGTCCGCAACGAGCCGGGCTCTTGTCCCATCTGCGGCATGGCGCTGGAACCGCGCACGGTCGTTCCGCTTGAAGAGGAAAATCCGGAGCTCATCGACATGAGCCGCCGGTTCTGGGTGAGTGCGGCGCTGTCCGTACCCGTGTTCGCCCTTGCGATGGGGCATGACCTCGCACCCCGGCTCATCCCCGAGGCCCTTTCCGGCCATCCGCTGCAATGGATCGAGCTGGTCCTGGCGACCCCGGTGGTGCTGTGGGGCGGCTGGCCTTTTTTTCAGCGCGGCGGGCGTTCCCTTCTCGAGCGCCATCTGAATATGTTTACCCTGATTGCACTGGGGGTGGGCGTCGCTTGGGGCTACAGCGTGGTGGGAACCCTGGCGCCCGGAATCTTCCCGCTGGCGATGCGCAGCCCGGAAGGCACGATTCCCGTGTATTTCGAGGCGGCCGCAGTGATCACAGCCCTGGTGCTGCTCGGACAGGTGCTGGAACTGCGCGCGCGCAGCCGCACCAGCGCCGCCATCAAAATGCTGCTAGGGCTGGCACCGAAGACCGCCCGCCTCGTGCGGGAAGACGGCAGCGAAACCGATATCCCCATCGACCAGGTCAAATCCGGCGACCAACTGCGCGTGCGGCCGGGGGAAAAGATTCCGGTGGACGGCCACGTGCTGACGGGAAGCAGTTCGGTGGACGAATCGATGGTCACCGGCGAGCCGATCCCGGTGGAAAAAGGCCAGGGAGATCGGTTGATCGGTGCTACGATCAACGGTACGGGGAGCCTCTTGATGCACGCCGAACGGGTCGGCGCGGACACCCTGCTGGCCCAGATCGTGCGCATGGTCAGCGAGGCGCAGCGCAGCCGAGCCCCGATCCAGAAGCTGGCGGATACCGTCTCGGGATACTTCGTTCCCGCCGTCGTGGCCATCGCCCTGCTGGCCTTCATCGCCTGGGAGCTGTGGGGTCCGGAGCCGCGCCTCGCCCACGCCACCGTCAATGCCGTCGCCGTGCTCATCATCGCCTGTCCCTGCGCCCTGGGGCTGGCCACGCCGATCTCGATCATGGTCGGCACGGGACGCGGCGCCCTGGCCGGGGTGCTGATCAAGAACGCCGAGGCGCTCGAAATCCTGGAGAAAGTGGACACGCTGGTGGTGGACAAGACCGGCACTCTGACCGAGGGCAAGCCGCAGCTGATGTCGGTGGCGGCGGCCCAGGGCTTCATCGAGGAAGAGGTGCTGCGATGGGGGGCCAGCCTGGAGGCGGCGAGCGAGCATCCCCTGGCCATCGCCATCGTGACCGGCGCCAAGGCCAAGGGAATCAAGCCGGCCTCGGTCGAGAAATTCCAGTCGCACACCGGCCGTGGCGTCACCGGCCAGGTGGAAGGGCATCGGGTCGCCCTGGGCAACGTCAGGTGGATGGCGGAACTGGGCATCGAGCCGGATGCCTTGGCCCAACGCACCGAGCGCCTGCAGGCGGAGGGACAGACCGTAATGTGGGTCGCCGTCGATGAAAAACCGGCGGGCCTGATCGGCGTGGCCGATCCCGTCAAGGCTTCGACCCCCGAGGCGCTGGATGCGCTGCAGCGGGAGGGCGTCGAGGTCGTCATGCTGACCGGGGACAACCGCACCACCGCCGAAGCGGTCGCCCGGAGGCTCGGCATCGAGCGCGTGCGGGCCGAGGTGCTGCCCGAACAGAAGGTGGACGTGGTGAGGCAGCTTCAGGCCGAAGGGCATATCGTGGCCATGGCGGGGGACGGCATCAACGATGCCCCGGCGCTGGCCTGTGCCCAGGTCGGCATCGCCATGGGCACCGGCACGGATGTGGCCATGGAAAGCGCCGGGGTCACCCTGGTGAAAGGCGATCTGCGCGGGATCGTGCGGGTGCGGCGCCTCAGCCGGGCGACCCTGCGCAACATCCGCCAGAACCTGTTTTTCGCCTTCATCTACAACGCCCTGGGCGTGCCCATCGCCGCCGGGGTGCTGTATCCGTTTTTCGGCCTGCTGCTCTCGCCGATCATCGCCGCCGCGGCCATGAGCTTCAGCTCGGTTTCAGTGGTTGCCAACGCTTTGCGTCTGAACCGGCTGCGCCTTTGATCAGCCGGCAACCAGCGTTGGCGGTATTTCTGAATTCGGAGATCAAGATGGTTCAAGATCCCGTTTGCATGATGAAGTTTTCCCCACGCGAAGCGGGAGCCAGCGTGGAATATGGCGGCAAGCTGTATTATTTCTGTTCGCCGGGGTGTCGGGATCGATTCGTGGCCCAACCCCAACTGTTCGTGGACAAGGTTCCGGCCATGCGGCTGACCATGGGCGTCATGGGTTCGGCGAGCGAAGCGACGCTCTTGGAGGTGGGTGAGAAAGCGTTCAGCCTCGGGCAAGCCATCGCTGAACGAGGGTTTATCTTGATCACCGGCGCCTGTCCGGGTCTTCCCTACGAGTGCGCGCGGGGAGCCCAGCAACACGGGGGCATTTCCGTCGGCATCTCGCCGGCCTTGAGCCTGGATGAGCACCTGCTTCAATACCGCTCCCCGGCCGACGCCTACGATGTCATCGTCTATACCGGTAGCGGTTTGATGGGACGCGAAGTGACCAATATCCGCTCCAGCGATATGGTCGTCATCATCGGCGGCCGTTCGGGCACCTTGGGCGAATTCGCCATCGCCTATGACGAGGGCAAACTCATCGGCGTACTGCAAGGCAGCGGCGGCATCACCGAACGGATTCCCGATTTGGTCAAGAACATCGACAAGGACACCGGCGCCCGTTTGGTCTACTCCCCCGATCCATACGAGCTGATCGCGCGGATGATCGAGGTTTATACCCAACAGCACTACCGCTGTCCCTCTTGCTTCTGTATGGAACGGGGGAGGCAGCATCCCGCCGAAAGTAGCCTGGCAGCGCCAGAGTCCTGAATGATGTCTTGAGAGGCAACTTGTGAAGACCATGCGATTTTTGACGCCCATTTTCCTCGTTGCGTTTCTAACCCAGTGTGCATCAAGAGATAAAACCCTGGACTTTCAGGACCAGGGAGCTTTGGATTCTTTCGATATCGTGAAAGCCATTCGTAACGCCCGAAGCAAGGCCGATCATGAAGCGATCGCGGATTATTACCGAAAGGAGACTGCTACTTACCTATCCAAGGCAAGCTTGCATCAAAATCTGGCGGAGTGGTACTGGGCGGCCTACGACCACCCGACCGCTACCCGCGCAGGTAGTGCTGATTTGATGAAGGCAGCGGGACATTGCACCAATCTTGGTCGCCTGAACAATCGAATTGCAGAGCACTATCTATTTCTTGCACAAGAGCACCAAGAGCTCGCAGAGGAAAGGGCCAACGAATCCGGGATTTGATCGAAGATCTGTGATTTTGATGTCAATGTGTAACCATCAGAATCACATTCTCCGTAGTTTTGAGATGACGTGATCACGTAAAAAAGCGCACTAGCGCATCTGGCACGGATATTTCATGCAAAGTGATGTCTAAGCCGGCTAAGGCGTCCGAACAGCCAACGATCTCGATCTTGCGAATCGGATCCTTGATCCAGGCCAATTAAATCCTAAAAAAATCAAGAAACAAGGAGAAATAATGAAGCCTTTATCGCTAGTCCTAATGATCCTGTTCGGTGCGTTTTTGTTCGCGTGCGCACCCTCCGGGAGCACGACCAAGGCGGAAACCCCGGCCTTCGATCTGGAAAAAGCCATTCAGACGGCCAAGACCAAGGCAGATCACGAACGGATTGCCGCCTATTACGAGCAGGAGGCGGCTGAGTATAAAAAGAAAGCCGCCCAGCACGAACGCATGGGCAACGAATACGAGATGTATAAGTTTCCGATCCATCAAAAGGGCCATGACATGGCCAAAGCCAGCGCCCACTGCAAGGACTTGGCGCGCCTGTTCAGCCAGACCGCCGAAGAATACCTGTCGCTCGCGCGCGAGCATCGCCAGTTGGCGGAATAAGCGGATGGAAATCCACAGACCCCTTCCCGCTTGATGACTGATGGCTAAAGAACCATGCTGAAATCGGCGCTACACTGGAATATCCGAGTGCTTCACGGCGTGGTTCTTCTGCTGACGGCGGCCCTGCTCGCGGCCGCACTGCACGGGGTATGTCCCCTGCTGTTCCAAGGCCAAGGCCATCCGGCCGCGGCGGA
Source organism: Methyloversatilis universalis (assembly GCA_020723665.1). Classification (GTDB taxonomy): domain Bacteria; phylum Pseudomonadota; class Gammaproteobacteria; order Methylococcales; family Methylococcaceae; genus Methylocaldum. Next base: position 104,829 of record DYIL01000001.1, on the reverse strand, counting down.
TTGCACCGATGCCGACGCCTCTACCTCTGAATCCCATCATCCCGGCCATTCCCTTCCCGATGATTGCCCGAAGCAGTACTGTCTCACCCTGCCCGCCGTAGAAGATCACGCGCTCGTGCCCGAGCGGGTCGTGGGCTCCACCGTGGTGATCTGGGTGTCCTGGGTACTGTCGTTCGTTTTTCCGATCCTGCCTCTCCTTTTCGGCTTACGTCCCCCAAACTTACCGCCTCCCCGCAGAACTACCCCTCTCTTCTACCGGTTCTGCAGCCTGTTGAATTAGCGATCCGCCTGCTCTCCCCGTAAACGTTACCGTTTTCACGGGTGTGGTGCGCCCGTCTGCCGCGCTCGACCGAACGTCGGCAGGTGAGCAAAAAACGTCGAAACCGGCGCACCCGCCGTATTCTGGAGAAGAAGGTGCATGATCTGCCTGACTCGCCGGCCAGCCCGGCCATCCCAAGGCTTCGTATGCTGGGTCGCCTTGGCCGGCGGCCTGTTTTTACTGCTCCCGGCGCAGGCGGCGCTGGAAGGGCCGCGCTCAAGTGACCGTTTGCGATTGGAGGCGTCGCCCGTCTTGACGGTGCAGGACGCGGTCGCCCTCGCTTTGGCCGGAAATCCCGGCCTTGCGGAGATCAAGGCGCGCGCCGAGGCGATGGCGGCCATTCCGTCCCAGGCCGGAACGCTTCCCGACCCGTCGCTCAACTTTGATGCGTTGAATATCCCCAGCAAGAACTTCAACCTCCGGCAGGACGACATGACCATGCTGGAGGTGGGGTTCAGCCAGGCGATTCCCTTTCCGGGCAAGCTCGGGTTGCGGGAGAAAGCCGCCACCTTCGAGGCGGAAGCCGCCGTCCATTCGGTGGAGGAAGCCCGCCTGCGCCTCGCGCGGGACGTGAAGATCAGCTGGTGGCAGCTGTTCTACTTCGATCGCGCGTTGCGCATCCTGGCCGATACGCAGGAGCTGTTCCGGAAGTTGGTCGAGATCACCCAAACCAAATACCAGGTCGGCCAGGGGCTGCAGCAGGACGTGCTGCTCGCCCGGCTGGAGCTCTCCAAGCTGTCGGACCAGAAGGTGGAGCTGATGCGGATGCGCCATAGCGAAGCGGGCCGCCTCAACGCCTTGCTGAACCGCCCCAGCGAAACGCTGCTGGTACTGCCCGAGGAAGCCGAGGTCGAGCAGCCGGATGTGGCCTCGGCCGACCGTCTGCAGGAGCGGGCGGAGCAAACCCGCCCCCTGTTCGCTCAGCGGCGAAAAGCCATCGACGCCGCGCAAACCCGGGTGGACTTGGCGCACAAGGACTTCTATCCGGATTTCAGCCTCGGCGCGGGCTACGCCTTCCGCCAGGACACCCCGAGCGGCCAGGAGCGCAGCGATTTCGCCAACTTCCGCCTGAGCCTGAGCGTACCGATCTATGCCGGCAGCAAGCAGGCCAAGGCGGTCGACCAGCGGCAAAGCGAATTATTGCAGGAAACCTACACCCTCCAGGATGACATCCGCCGGGTCCAGGCGGATATCACCCAGGGCTGGGCGGACTACATGCACGCCCGGGAGCGGCTGGCGCTGTTCGACAATGACATCATCCCGCAGGCCCAGCAGACGGTGGAATCCATGCTGGCCGGCTACCAGGTGAACAAGGTGGACTTCCTCAATCTGATCCGTGCCGAAATCACCCTGTTCGATTACCAGATCCAGTACTGGCAGGCACTGACCCGAACCCAGCAGGCCCTGGCGCAGCTGATCGCCGCTACCGGCGAGGAGAAAATCGATGACTAAGCAAACCGTTCTGGCCGTGCTGATCGCGTTCGCATTGGGCGCCACCAGTGGCGGGTGGCTGGCCTCCCATTCCCCGATTGCCGAGTGCACCGCCAAAGAAGCCACGTCTACAGAGAAAAAACCGCTGTTCTACCGACATCCGATGAATCCGGCGGTGACCTCTCCCGTTCCCGCCAAGGACGAGATGGGGATGGACTACGTGCCGGTCTATCCGGAGGAGGAAACCCCTCAAAAGCCTTCCACTGGAAAGAAAGTCCTCTATTACCGCAATCCCATGGGACTGCCCGATACCTCGCCGGTGCCGAAGAAGGATTCCATGGGCATGGACTACGTGCCGGTCTACGAGGACGAGGCGCCTCCGCCCGGCCAAGTCAAGATCAACGTGGAGAAAATCCAGAAGCTGGGCGTCAAGACCGAGACCGTCGCCTTGCGCCCGCTGAACCACACCGTCCGGGCCGTGGGTACCGTTCAGGTGGACGAGCGGCGCCTCTATACCGTCGCCCCCAAATTCGAGGGCTGGATCCAAACCCTCCACGTCAACGCCACCGGCCAGACCGTGCGCCGAGGCCAGGTGTTGATGGAGGTGTACAGCCCGGATCTCCTCTCGGCACAGCAGGAATACCTCATCGCTTACCGAGGGCAGAAAGCGCTGCTCAACAGCAGTGCCCAAACCCGGACGGCTGCCGAGCAACTCGTGAGTAGCGCCTGGCAAAGGCTGCGCAACTGGGATGTTTCCGACGAGCACCTGCGCCATCTGCAGGAGCAGGGCACGCCCAGCCAGTTCGTGCCGCTGAACTCCCCGGTCACCGGCGTCGTTCTGGAGAAGCCCGCCCTGCAGGGCATGCGCTTCATGCCCGGCGATATCCTGTTCCGCATCGCCGACCTGTCCACGGTCTGGTTGATCGCCGACGTGTACGAACAGGATTTGGCGCTGATCCACGAGGGCCAGAACGCCAGTCTCCGGGTGAACGCTTACCCGGACAAGGTCTTCAACGGCCGGGTGACGTTCATCTATCCGACGGTGACGCCGGAAACCCGCACGGCCAAAGTCCGCATCGAGCTGCCCAACCCCGGGGGCTTCTTGAAACCCGCGCTCTACGGCAGCGTCGAGCTTTCGACGTCTCATCACCACGGGCAGGTGCTCGCGGTGCCCGATTCGGCCGTGCTGGACAGCGGCACGCGGCAAGTGGTGCTGGTGCAGCGCGGCGAGGGGCTGTTCGAGCCGCGCGTCGTGAAACCGGGCTGGCGCGCCGACGGCTATGTCGAAGTCCTGGACGGCCTCAAGGCCGGAGAAACCGTGGTCAGCCGCGCCAACTTCCTGATCGACGCGGAAAGCAACTTGAAGGCGGCGCTCGGAAGTCTGGGAAGCGACACCGGAGGAGGCCACACTCAGCAACCAACGGAGAATGCCTCCGCTACCGTTGACCATTCAGGACACGAACACGGGCACGGAGGCCACTGACATGCTGAGCCGTGTCATCGAATGGTCGCTGCGCAATATCTTTCTCGTCCTGCTGGCGACCCTGTTCCTCGTCGGCGCCGGAGTTTACGCGCTGATTCACACCCCCCTCGACGCCCTGCCGGATTTGTCCGATACCCAGGTGATCGTCTACACCGAATACCATGGGCAGGCGCCCCAAGTGGTGGAAGATCAGGTGACTTACCCTCTGACCACCGCCATGCTGAGCGTGCCCCGCTCCAAGGTGGTGCGCGGCTTCTCGTTCTTCGGCGCCTCGTTCGTCTACGTGATTTTCGAGGACGGCACCGATATCTACTGGGCCCGCTCCCGGGTGCTCGAATACCTGAATTTCGCGACCAGCCGTCTGCCCCGCGGGGTGTCGCCGCGCATCGGCCCGGACGCCACCGGCGTCGGCTGGGTCTACCAGTACGCCCTCACCGGAAACCAACATACCCTGGCGGAGCTGCGTACCCTGCAGGACTGGTTCGTGCGCTACCAGCTCACCAAGACGCCGGGCGTCGCCGAGGTGGCCAGCATCGGCGGCTTCGTGCAGCAATACCAGGTGGTGGTGGACCCGCGCAAGCTGCAGGCCTATGGCATCCCGCTAAAAAAGGTCATCGAGGTGATCGAAGACAGCAACACCGATGTCGGCGGCCGGGTGATCGAGCTGTCCGAAACCGAGTACATGGTGCGCGGCAAAGGGTACCTGCGGGGTATCGCCGATCTGGAGCGATTGGTGGTCAAGGCGGAGCACGGCACGCCCGTGCTGGTGCGGGACATCGCGCGGGTCGAGCTGGCGCCGGACGAACGCCGGGGCATCACCGAACTCAACGGCGAAGGCGAAGTGGTGGGCGGCATCGCCATGGCCCGCTACGGCCAGAACGCCTTGGAGGTGATCGACAACCTGAAGGCCAAATTCCGGGAAATCGCCTCGGGTCTGCCCAGCGGCGTGTCCATCGAAGCGGTGTACGACCGCTCCAGCCTGATTCTGCGGGCCATCGACAACCTGCGCCATACGCTGCTGGAAGAAAGTCTAGTGGTCGCTTTGGTGTGCGCTCTGTTCCTGCTGCACGTCCGTAGCGCCTTGGTGGCCATCCTGATGCTGCCGGTGGGGGTGCTGATCGCTTTCCTCGTCATGCGCCAGATGGGATTGAACTCGAACATCATGAGCCTGGGCGGCATCGCCATCGCCATCGGCGCCATGGTGGACGCCGCCATCGTCATGATCGAGAACGCCCACAAGCACCTGGAGCGCAGCCCGCCAGGAAAACCGCGGCTGGCGATCATGCTGGAAGCGTGCCGGGAAGTCGGCCCGGCGCTGTTCTTCAGCCTGTTGATCATCACCGTATCGTTTCTGCCGGTGTTCGCCCTGGAAGCCCAGGAAGGCCGGCTGTTTCACCCTCTGGCTTATACCAAGACCTTCGCCATGGCCGGCGCGGCGCTGTTGTCCATCACCCTGGTGCCGGCGCTCATGCTGCTGTTCATCCGGGGCCGGATCCTCCCGGAAGGCAAGAATCCGATCAACCGGTTTCTGATCTGGGCTTACCGGCCGGTGATCGGCTGGGTGCTGCGCCGGAAAACGCTGACCCTCCTTGTGGCCCTGATCGTTTTGGGGGTGTCCGTGGTTCCGGCGACCAAGCTTGGCAGCGAATTCATGCCGACCCTGAACGAAGGCTCGCTGCTGTTCATGCCCATCACCTTGCCGGGACTTTCGGTCACCAAGGCGCAGGAACTGATGCAGACGCAGAACCGGATCATCAAGAGCTTTCCCGAGGTGGAATCGGTGTTCGGCAAGGCGGGGCGCGCCCAGACCGCCACCGATCCGGCGCCCTTGGAGATGTTCGAGACGGTGGTGAACCTGAAGCCGGAAACGGAGTGGCGGCCCGGCCTGACCCCCGACCAGCTCATTGCCGAGATGGACCGGGCGCTGCAGATTCCGGGCGTCACCAATGCCTGGACCATGCCCATCAAGAACCGCATCGACATGCTGTCCACCGGCATCCGCACCCCGGTGGGCGTCAAGGTGTTCGGCAAGGATCTCGCCGAGATGGAAAAGCTGGCCCAGCAGATCGAGGCGGTGATCAAGACCGTACCCGGAACGACCAGTGCCTACGCCGAGCGGATCACCGGCGGGTATTACCTGAACATCGAACCCGACTACGAGGCCTTGGCCCGCTACGGCCTGACGGTGGGCGACGTACAGAGGGTGATCGCCGCTGCGCTGGGGGGCGAGCCCGTCACCACCACCGTGGAAGGACGCGAGCGCTTCAACGTCATCGTCCGTTATCCCCGCGAGCTGCGCAGCGATCCCCAGGCCATCGCCACCCAGGTGCTGGTGCCCATCGAAGGCGGCGCCATGATCCCCCTGGGCCAGCTCGCCCGCATCGGCCTCAGCAAAGGGCCGCCCGGCATCCGCACCGAGAACGCGCTGCTGTCCGCCTACATCTTCGTCGATCTCCGGGGCCGGGACATCGGCGGCTATGTGGAGGAGGCGCAAAAGGCCGTGCGCGAGCGCGTCCAATTCCCGCCGGGCTATTACATCACCTGGAGCGGCCAGTTCGAGTACATGGAGCGCGCCAAGGCCAAGCTGAAACTGGTGGTGCCGGTGACACTGCTGATCATCTTCGTGCTGCTCTATCTCAATTTCAAACGCCTGACCGAAACGCTGATCGTGATGCTGTCGGTGCCGTTCGCCCTGGTCGGCGGCATCTGGCTGATGTGGCTGCTGGAGTACAACCTCAGCGTGGCGGTCGCCGTGGGCTTCATCGCGCTGGCTGGCGTCGCGGCGGAAACCGGCGTGGTGATGCTGATCTACCTGGACGACGCCTTCCAAAGCATCCAGCGCCGGCGAGAAGCGGCCGGCGAACGGGTGACGGTGGCCGATCTCTACGCGGCCGTCATGGCGGGTGCGGTGGAGCGGGTGCGTCCGAAGATGATGACGGTGGTCGCCATCATGGCGGGCCTTTTGCCCATTCTGTGGAGCAGCGGCACCGGCTCGGAGGTGATGCGCCGGATCGCCGCACCCATGGTGGGCGGTATGGTGTCCTCGACGATTCTGACCTTGATCGTGATCCCGGCGATTTATGCCCTGGTCAAGGAATATCCCATCCGATGGGGGGATAAACCCATTTTGGAAAGAATAGCCGCGCGGAGCGGTAACCAGGTTGCGCAACTGTAGCTTACCGGGGCTGATAATAGAAACATAGGGTAATTAATAGCGCGTAAAGTAACCGAAATTCTTGCCGGTACGAATAGCAATTTAAATCCACCTTTAACTTTTGAGAGGTCTGTTATGAATACGATCATCAAATTCTCCCTCGCGATGGGCGCAGCCCTGGCGTTGCTTTCTGGATGTGCGCCGATAAATCCCCATCCGATGCCCATGGAGGCGGCGATCCAAAGCGCGAAAACCAAGGCGGACCATGAGGCATTGGCGGCGCATTACGAACAGGCGGCCGATGAGGCGAGGCAGAAAGTGGAAGAGCACAAGAAACTCCTAGCGGAATATGTAAGAGCGCCTTATTTGCATGGAAAGCACGCCGTCGGATTCAAGACACACTGTGAATATCTAATCGACCTTTACAGTAAGGCGGCGGATGAAAACCTGGCCATGGCGAAGATGCATCGTGAAATCGCGGAAGGCATTCGATAACGCCGAGAACAGCAGGCGGATCAGGACGAATTCACGACCTATTCGCTGGATAACTCCATAAACCTCCTGGTCCGCCTTTATCCGTGATCGCGATGAAGTACTGATTCCCATGCCTGATATCCGGCGCTCGGCCTCTCGAAGGCGTATTTCCAGAACGGCACTCCGTCTCATCGGCGTGTTTTCCGTCATATTGATCTTTTTCGCGGCTTCCCTGTTGGTCACGCTGTTTACACTGCAGCAGATCGTGACGATGGAATCCGAGATTGCCGAGATCGACAAGGCGAAACATGCGGGCCACTTGGCGGCCACCTATGTGCGCGAGCAGTATATCCATCAGGCCCACACGATCATCAGCTGGAATCTTTCGCACCTCGATCATTACGACCAAGCCGTCAATGCCACGCGCGAGCAAACCGCGGAACTCCGAAAACTCGCGCTGACCCCGGAGGAAAGAGCCTGTGTCGACGAGGTGACCCATACCGCGACGCTCAACGACGAGTTGTTCCGGAGCGCGGTGATCCCGGCCATTCAACGGAACCAGCTGTCGCAGAAGCAGGCGCTGAACGAAAAGCTTGAGGCCTATGTCAATCAAGTCGTCCGCTTGAATGAAAAGCTCAACGAGATGCTAGAGCGGCGCAGCCGGGATTTGCTGGAATCGGCGGCGTTCATACGGGAACAGGTGCGGGTCGGGATCCTGGGCTGCTTCGGCCTCGCCATCGCGGTCTCCTTCATTATGGGCCTGACGATGACCCGATCGATCCTGCGGCCGCTGTCCGCGCTTCGCGAAGGCGTCCTCCGCCTTGCGGGCGGCGATCTCTCCACCCGGATCGATCTGGACGGACGGGACGAATTCGGAGAACTGGCTTCCAGCTTCAATCAGATGGCGGCCGACCTCGCGCGCCACCAGGAGCACCTCGTACGCTCCCAGAAACTGGCCTCCATCGGGCAGATGGCCGCCGGGGTGGCGCACGAGATCAACAATCCCCTCGGGGTGATTCTCGGCTACATCAAGCTGATGCTCAAGGAGCCCACCCAGGTCAAGACCAGTTATCTCACGACCGTCGAAGACGAAGTCCGCCAATGCCAGCGGATCGTCCAGGACTTGCTGGATTTGGCGAGGCCGCCGCGGCTGGAGCCGACTCGCATCGATCTGGCCGAACTGGCGCGCGAGGCGATCGAGCGACTCGGCGAATCCGGCAAGCTCCGGGATCTGCGGATCGAGCAGCCGGCATCGGATGTGCAGGTCACGGTCTACGGCGACGAAGCCAAGCTGCGGCAAGTGGTGTTCAACATCGTTTTGAACGCCGTCGAGGCGATGCCGAGCGGAGGCGCTTTGACGATTCAGGTGGCGCAAGAGGAAGACGAGGCGGTTTTGCACGTCGCCGATACGGGGTCGGGGATTCCGCCAGAGGTGCTGCCCCACGTCTTCGATCCCTTCTTTTCGACCAAACCCAAAGGGACGGGGCTCGGCTTGGTGATCTCCCAGGCCATCGTCGATGCCCATGGCGGCACCATCGACCTCCGTTCCGAAGCGGGAAAAGGAACCCGCGTCGCCGTGCGTTTGCCGGCGAAGCCGCCGGTCGCGAGCGAGGCGATCCGGACTGCCTCCTCCGGCCGAAAATCGAATCGCCGTTCAGGCGAATCGGGAGAATTGCGCAATGGGTAACATACGCCTTCTGGTCGCGGACGATAAGGAAAGCATCCTCAAGCTGTTTCAGGACGCCTTCGCCCACGGGTTCGACATCACGACCGCCGCCGACGGCCAGAAGGCCTTGGCGATGGCCTTGAACGGGAACTTCGATGTCGTCGTCAGCGACATCCGCATGCCCGGGGTCGACGGTTTGACCCTGCTGCGCGAGATCAAGCGCGCGCGCCCGGAAGTCGAGGTCGTCCTGATGACCGCGTTCGCCTCGGTCCCCAATGCCGTCGAAGCCATGAAGGAGGGCGCGTACGACTATCTGACCAAACCCTTCGATCCCGAGGAGGCCCTGCTGGTGGTACAGCGCGCCGCCGAGCGCAAGCGGCTCCGGGAGCAAGCCGAAAACCTGCGCAGCCTGTTGCAGGAAACCTACGGCTTCAGGAACCTGGTCGGCAGGAGCCCGGCCATGCAGAAAGTCTTCGCGCTGCTGCGCCGCGCCGCCCACACCGATACGACGGTGCTGATCACAGGGGAAAGCGGCACCGGCAAGGAACTGGTCGCCCGGGCGATCCATTGCGAGGGACTCCGCAAAGACCGGCGGTTCGTTGCCGTCAACTGCGGTGCGATCCCGGAGAATCTCATCGAATCCGAACTGTTCGGCTACAAGAAAGGCTCGTTCACCGGCGCGATCGCCGACAAGCGCGGTCTGTTCGAAGAAGCGGAGGGCGGTACGCTGTTTCTGGACGAAGTGGGCGAACTGCCGCTCCCCCTGCAGGTGAAACTGACGCGGGTCTTGCAGGAGCGCGCCGTGCGCCGGATCGGGGAAGCCGAGGAGCGACCGGTGGACGTCCGGATCCTCGCGGCGACCAACGTCGATCTCAAGGAAGCGGTGAAGGAAGGCAAATTCCGCGAAGACCTGTTCTACCGCCTCAACATCTTTCCGATCCGCCTGCCGCCGCTTCGGGAGAGGCGGGAGGACCTCCCGCTCCTGGCCGCCCTGTTTCTGGAACGCCACGGACGGCAGCAGAAAAGCCCGGTGACCGGATTCACCCCCGAAGCGCTGTCGGCCCTGATGCGCTACGACTGGCCGGGCAACGTGCGGGAACTGGAGAACGCCATCGAGCGCGCGCTGGCCGTCAGCGACGGCCCGCGCATCGGCATGGAGGCGCTGCCGGAGGAAATGCCCGAGGCTGGAGGTACCCTCAGGGTCGACTCCGTCGCTGGATCGCTGACCTATCATGAGACGGTGCAGTTGGCAGTCGACCGGGCTTCGCGCGACTATCTGGGCGCGCTGATGCGCGAGTTCAAGGGCAACGTCACCAAGGCGGCGGAGCGTGCCGGCATCGAGCGCGAAAGCCTGCACCGGCTGCTGAAGCGCTACGGGATGCGCTCGGAGATGTTCAAGGAAAAAGACTCCGCCCTACAGAAGTGACTGTAACCTGGAATGCAAGGTGTGACTCTGTTGATCACAAACCAAGTTCCGATTCGCGTGGTAAACGACCGAATAATTCAGAAATGATCAAAGGTTACCGGGTTGGCACAGACATTCCATGTTAAGAATTGACCGACATGGATGCCGGGTCATGACGGTAACGACGGTAAGGGCTGATGACGGCTGGAGATAGGAGGTAACCGCAATCTCCCGTATCCGCTCAAACCGTCTGAACAGACCGCAAATCAGGCAGGAGTTTCAATCAGAAAATAACGGACCGAAACCGGAGACCAGATAAATGAAAAATGCACAACAGCTTCTTCTTCTGTTTTTCTTGATTTTTTCCTTGGCAGGCTGTGCAAGCACCGGCTCCAGTGTAGAAGGACAAGAAAGATCCCGTAACGATGGGCATTCCCATAGTCACTGATGAAGCTATCCCGCTACCGGGCCGTACCGCCCGGTAGCTCCGACTAAACGATGGTAAGGAAAAGGCAATGAAAGCGTCACGCTGTTTGAAGATCTGCGGGATTGCGCTGTCATCGTTGCTGCTGATGCGCGTCACTCATGCAGACCCCCACGCCGATTTCAGGGCCGGTTTCGGTCATGCTTATCACCACCCGCAGCCATCGGCGATTTACTGGTCCTCCGGCCATTCGGCACCCGGCCATCACGGGCTTACCCCGGCATCCTTTGCCGTGGCCAGCGGACCGCACCATGACTATGGTCACTCTGGTGGTCATGCCTCGAATCATGGCGGCACCCATAGTACTCCGAGACGCTATACCCATATTCGTCATGACTGACGTTGTGAAAATCCGCGTGCTGTTATGCCTCTGTAGAAGATTTGCCAACACAGCGCAAACGGCGTCAACGCAGTCTCCCTTAACCGCCTCGGAATACAGGGCCTGCGTGGAGTTCCATGATGAAGGACAAGCTTGACTTCAATGAAGTAGCATTAAGTCTTCGTGCCTATCGCCAGGAATTACTGGCGTCGAATATCGCGAATGCCGATACTCCCAACTATAAGGCGGTCGACTTCGACTTCAAGAATGCGCTGGATAAAGCGTTAGCGGGGACGCAGAATGGCACTCTCGCGCTCAATACGACCTCTCTCCAGCATTTGCCCGGGGCGCCAGACAGGAACCCATTGCAAACCGCCCGAACTCAGTATCGATTTCCGCAGCAGCCCAGTCTCGATGGGAATACGGTAGAGTCGGATGTCGAAAAGATTCAGTTCGCAGAAAACGCTGTCCATTATCAATTTACTCTGCAAATGGCTTTCGACCACTACAAAGACATACAGAAGCTGTTTTCGGAGCTCAAGTAGACATGGCTCCCTTACAAAGACTTACAAAAATGGATAAATGGATACCTCTAGACATGAATAATGATCTATCCGTGAGTATGAGAGACTAATCGCCGTGGCTCAGAACTTTGTCTACCTCGTCATAACTCAAATCTTGTCGCGTCGACTCGCTCGGTAGTTTTCAGCAAGCGCTTCGAGGAAAAGGAGGATATAACCATGACGCAAGAATCGGACCGGTTTGCGAAAGCCCCTTCGAGGTGGCGTTATAACCTCGTATTTTGGGCTTTCTTGGGCATCACGCTGTTCTTTCTCTGGACAGAACATCGGGCCCATTTCTTGGGGGTTCTTCCCTATCTCTTGCTGCTAGCCTGCCCGCTGATGCATCTCTTTATGCATGGCGGACATAAGTCTAGTCACGGTGCAGGCACTCCCGACGAGAAGGAGAATCATCCGTGAGTCACGAATTCGCTTACGGCCTATGGGGACTGGTGATCATCAATTCCCTGGTGTTCATCCTGTTCGCCTTCAGTTTTTTCAAACCCCGTACGTCCCGCGACTGGCGCACGTTCGGCGCCTTCGCCGCGTTCGTCGTCGCCCTGTTCACGGAGATGTACGGTTTCCCGCTCACCATTTACCTCTTGTCCGGCTGGTTGACGCAGCGCTACCCGGGCCTCGATTTGTTCTCCCACGAGACCGGACATCTCTGGCACACCCTGCTCGGCTTCAAGGGGGATCCACACTTCGACCCCTTGCATATCCTGAGCATGGTGTTCATCGTCGGCGGATTCTGGCTGCTGTCCTCCGCCTGGCGAGTGCTGTACGAGGCGCAGCGCAGTCACACACTCGCCGTCACGGGACCCTATGCCCGCCTGCGCCATCCCCAGTACATGGCCTTCATCCTGATCATGACCGGGTTCTTGCTGCAGTGGCCGACCCTGCCGACGCTCGTCATGTTCCCGATCCTGGTCTACATGTATGTGCGCCTGTCCAAGCGTGAAGAGCAGGAGATCTCGGAGGAGTTCGGCGAGATTTATGAACGGTATCGTGAAAAAACGCCCGCTTTCATTCCGCGATTCGGTCCGGCTTTGAAGCGAACGGAAATCTCGATCCGCAGCCGCCGCAGGCAGGACTAGCCATGCGGCAGCGAGGCGTTTGGATCGTCATCCTGAAACTGGCGTGGATGGCCGTTGCCGTCGCCCAGGAGCCGCAGAGCGAGGAGCAACGCTTGAGTTTGCACCGGCTCGTCGATGAAGCCCTGGCCAACAACCCGGACATTCAGGCCGCGCAACAACGCTTCGAAGCGGCCAGCGCGGTGATCCCGCAGGTGCAGACCTTGCCGGATCCCAAGGTCAATCTGCTCTACCGGAATGTGCCGGATCGCGAAGGGATGTACGGCTTGAGTCAGGAGATCCCTTTTCCGGGAAAGCTCGGACTCCGGGGCGAGGTCGCCTCCAAGGAGGCCGAGCGTGCGGAGCAGGAATACCAAGCGATTCGACTGAATGTGATCGCGCGCCTGAAGGAGGCTTACTTCGACCTGCACCTGGTGTACAAGTCCCTGGAAGTCGTCCAAAAAAACCGGGTGCTGTTGGTCAATTTCGAGAAAACCGCCAAGGCCCGCTATGCGGTCGGTCAAGGCGCCCAACAGGACGTGTTCCGCGCGCAGGCCGAAATTTCGCGGCTGTTGCAGCGCATCGCCGTGTTTGAGCAGCAAGGCCGATCGCTGCGGGCGGAGATTAACCGAATCCTCCGGCGGCCGCCCGCCGACCCCTTGGGCATCCCGCAAGAGATCCAGGTCACGCCGCTTGCACATGGTCCGACAGAAATCGAGGGGCTGGTCGAGCAAGCGGCACCGTTGCTGCGGGCGCAGGTCAAAGGCGTCGAACGGGGTGATAAGGCCATCGCCTTGGCCAAGCGTGACTATTTTCCCGATTTCGAGCTGAGCGCCAACGGCGTGCGCAACGAGACGCTCAAGCAAGATGGTTATCAGGCGATGCTCAGCATCAAAGTGCCGCTCTATTACGCCACCAAGCAGCGCTACGGGGTGAAGGAAGCCGTGGCGGGGCGGGAAGCCGCGTTTCAGGACCTCTGGGCCACCAAGCAGGAGCTTCTCTTCCGCGTGCAGGACAATCTGGCGCGGCTCACGCGTGCGGAGGAACTCGTCAGGCTGCTGAGCGAAGCCCTCATTCCGCAGGCGCGCTTGACGCTGGCTTCGGCGCAGGCGAATTATTCGGTTGGCAAGGTGGACTTTTTGACTCTGCTCAATAGCCTCTTGACCTTGCAGGAAAACGAGATCGAACTGCACGGCGAGATGACCGAACACGAAAAGGCGCTGGCCCGGCTCGAGGAGATCATCGGGGAAAGGCCATGACAAAACGGCAAGATTGGCGATTCAGAAGGTTGTGGGCGGTGGGGCTGATCACTTCCTTGCTGCTCGTTGGATGCGGGAACGAACAGCCATCCCCGCCCGAGGCACCCGCACCCGCCACCCAGCCGCCGGCAGACCATGGCGGCCACGAGGCGGCTCCAGAACAAAAAGAGACCGCGCCGCCCATGGCGGTCCCTAGTGGCACTGACACGGTGACCATCAGCCCACAGCGATTGCAGGAGATCGGCGTGAAATTCGAAGAAGCGACGCGTCGCCCGTTAGACAAGGTGATCCGGACCGTGGGCCTGGTCGTGATCGACGAACGCAGGCAGGCGCGGGTCAACATCAAGTTCAGCGGCTGGATCGATCAACTTCTGGTCAGCGCCACAGGGGATCACGTCAAAAAAGGTCAGATCCTCTTTACCATTTACAGTCCGGACCTCGTGGCCACGCAGCGGGAATACCTGCTTGCCCTGCAGGCGAAAAAGGAACTCGGTGGCAGCTCCTATCCCGAGGTCGCGCAAGGCGCCGTGGAGCTTCTCGAGGATGTCAAGCGCCGTTTTCAGCTGTGGGATATCACCGAGGATCATGTCCGCGACCTGGAGCGGACCGGTCAAGTGAGCCGGACACTGCCGATCCATTCCCCCATCACCGGCACGGTCATCAAGCGGGAGGCGCTGGCGGGCGCGTACGTAGAACCCGGCACGGAGCTCTATATCATCGCCGATCTGTCGCACATCTGGATCCTGGGGGACATCTACGAATACGAACTCCCGTCCATCCGCCTCGGGCAGGAGGCCAAGGTCACGCTTTCCTACGATCCAGCGACCGTGCTCACGGCGCGGGTGACGTTCATCTATCCCACCCTGGATCCGAAGACCCGTACCGCGAAAGTGCGGTTCGAACTGGACAACCCCGGCGAAAAGCTCAAGCCCAACATGTACGCCAATGTCGAGGTGCGAATACCGTTAGGGAACCGTCTCGTGGTCCCGCAAGGCGCAGTCCTCGCCACCGGGACGCGGAATATTCTGTTCGTCGACCGAGGCCAGGGGCGCCTGGAACCCCGTGATGTTCAGATCGGAGTCACCGCCGAGGGTTACTACGAGGTGCAGAAGGGCCTGGCGCCCGGGGAGCGAGTGGTCGCGTCGGCCGCTTTTCTGATCGATTCGGAGAGCCAGCTCCGATCCGCGCTGGGGATGATGGGGATGCCAGGCATGGAGATGGAAAAGAAAAGTCCTGCGCCTACGCCCTCGGCTCCCGAGCAAAAACCCGAGAAGGGCAAACCGGGCATGAATATGCCGGGAATGTAAGCAGGCGGCGCAGGATGGATTACCACGAAGGCTCACGGCGAAACGAGGCATCGATCCGATGATCGAGAAGATCATCGAATACAGTGCGAGAAATCGCTTTATCGTGTTCCTGGGGGTCGTTTTTTTCGGCGCCTGGGGGCTATGGGCCCTCCTGCGCACGCCGCTCGACGCCATCCCGGACCTCTCCGACGTCCAGGTGATCGTGTATACCGAATGGGAGGGACGCAACCCGACGCTGATCGAGGACCAGGTGACCTATCCCCTCGTGACGCAGATGCTCTCGGCACCCCGGGTTACGGTGGTACGGGGCTACTCGTTTTTCGGCTATTCCTTCGTTTACATTCTGTTTGAAGAAGGCACCGACATCTACTGGGCGCGATCGCGAGTTCTGGAATACCTGGCAGGTGCAGTCAAGCGCCTGCCCGCGGGCGTGGCGCCCGAACTGGGTCCGGATGCGACCGGGGTGGGCTGGGTGTACGAATATGCCCTAGTGGATCGCACCGGCAAGCGCAGCCTGGACGAACTCAGAACACTGCAGGATTGGTACGTGCGCTATTGGCTCAAGGCGGTCCCCGGAGTATCCGATGTGGCGAGTCTCGGCGGTTTCCAAAAGCAGTACCAGGTACACCTCGATCCCACGAAGCTTCTGGCCTACAAGCTCTCGATCCGCGACATCATGGAGCGAATCCGGCAGAGCAACAACGAGGTGGGGGGTCGGGTGGTCGAGTTCGCCGGCGCGGAATTCCTGGTGCGGGGCCGCGGTTATGTCCGCTCGATCGGCGACATCGAACAGATCGCCGTCGGCACCAACGAGCAGGGCACCCCCATCCTGATGCGCGACATCGCCCATGTGGCCCTCGGGCCCGAGATGCGGCGCGGCATCTCGGACCTGGATGGCGAGGGGGACGTGGTCAGCGGCATCGTCGTGATGCGCTTCGGTGAGAACGCCCTGAAAGTCATCGAGCGGATCGAGGCCAAGATCGCCCAGATCAAAACGTCACTCCCGGAAGGGGTTGAGATCATCCCCGTCTACGACCGCTCGGAGCTGATCCTCCGCTCGATTGCGACCTTGAAAGAAAAACTCATAGAGGTGACGATCGTGGTGAGCGTGGTCTGCGTCGTCTTCCTCTTTCACTTCCGTTCTGCCCTGGTGGCGATTCTGACCCTGCCGATCGCCATTCTGCTCTCGTTTTTGTCCATGTATTATCTGGGGCTCAGCTCGAACATCATGTCGCTCGGCGGTATCGCCATCGCCGTGGGGGCGATGGTGGACGCGGCCATCGTCATGATCGAGAACGCCCACAAACGACTCGAAGAGGTCCCGAATCAGAGCCCCGAAACGCGGGCGCGGGTGCTCATCGAGGCGGCCAAGGAGGTCGGCCGGCCCCTCTTTTTTTCGCTGCTCATCATCACGGTCTCGTTCCTCCCGGTGTTTACGCTGGAGGCGCAGGAAGGGCGGCTCTTCAAGCCGCTCGCCTACACCAAGACCTTCTCGATGTTCTTCGCCGCCTTCCTCTCGATCACGCTGGTGCCCCTGTTGATGATCCTGCTCATCAAAGGGCGGATCACGCCGGCCGAAAAAAATCCGCTGAACCGGCTCCTGGTCGCGGGCTACGAGCCTGTCGTGAAGTGGGTACTGCGCTTCCGGTGGGTGACCGTCCTCATCGCCATAGTAGCACTGGCGTTATCGGTACCCGTCTACCAAAAGCTCGGCTCGGAATTCATGCCGCCCCTCAATGAGGGCACCATCCTCTACATGCCCTTGGGATTTCCGGGCCAGTCCGTCACGGAGTCGACCCGCTTGTTGCAGATACAAGACCGGATGCTGAAGCAGTTCCCGGAGGTGGAGCACGTCTTCGGCAAGGCGGGCAAGGCGGAAACGGCCACCGATCCGGCCGGGCTCGAGATGTTCGAAACGGTGGTGACACTCAAGCCAGAGGACCAGTGGCGGCCTGGCCTGACCTGGGAAAAGCTGATCGACGAGATGAACGAGCGGCTGCAATTGCCCGGGGTCACCAATGCCTGGACCATGCCCATCAAGGCCCGGACAGACATGCTGACCACCGGTATCCGGACGCCCGTGGGGATCAAGATCTCCGGCCCTGATCTGGGGGTGATCGAACAGGTAGGGAAAGAGGTCGAAGGCGTGGTGAAGATGGTGCCAGGGGCGCGCAACGTTTACGCCGAGCGGGTAAGCGGGGGATATTTTCTCGACTTCCGCATCAAGCGCCCGGAGATCGCCCGCTATGGCCTCACTATCGAAGATGTACAGGACGTCATCGAATCCGCCATCGGCGGCAAGGTGATCACCACCACCGTCGAAGGCCGGGAACGCTACACCATCAACATGCGCTATGCGACCGAGTTGAGAGATGATGAGAGTAGGCTGAACCGGGTCCTGATACGGACCCCGGAAGGTAGCCTAATCCCCATGTCACAACTCGCCGAGATCGTGCGGACCCGCGGCCCCGCCACTATCCGCAGCGAGGCCGGCATGCTGACCGGCTATATCTACGTCGACGTCGGCGACCGCGATCTCGGTGGGTTCGTCGAGGAGGCCAAGGCCGCCGTTACCCAGCAGGTGAAGCTGCCTCCGGGCTACATCATGACCTGGTCCGGGCAGTACGAGTACATGCAGCGCGCCGCGGAACGGCTGCGGGTGGTGCTGCCACTGACGGTGTTTTTGATCTTCCTGCTGCTCTATTTCAACTTCCACTCCGTGACCGAGTCCTTGATCGTCATGCTCTCGGTCCCCTTCGCCCTCATCGGCGGGTTCTGGTACCTGTACCTCCTCGGTTACAACCTCAGCGTCGCGGTGTGGGTCGGCATCATCGCCCTGGGGGGCGTCGCGGCCGAGACCGGCGTCGTCATGATCGTCTATCTCGATGAGGCCTATCACAGGCGCGTGGCGCAAGGCCGGATGCAGACCCGAGGGGACCTGGAGGAGGCGATTATCGAGGGAAGCGTGCAACGGGTCCGGCCCAAGATGATGACCGTGGTGGCCATCATGGCGGGGCTCTTCCCGATCATGTGGAGCCATGGGACGGGTGCCGACGTGATGAAACGCATCGCCGCCCCCATGATCGGCGGCATGCTCACCTCGGCCATCCTGACGCTCCTCGTGATTCCGGCGATCTACGAGATCTGGAAAGGACGAGGGCTCAAAGCCCGGGAAACGGTCGCTCCGGAGCCGGCCATTCCGGAAACCGAAATCCCGCCGGCCACCTCTCCGCGAGAGGAGGACAGGGAATCTCGGGAGGCGCGATGACACCCTTATCCATGCGTCAAATATTCACCTTTGCCGGCTTCAAATTCACTCGAGTTGCAAAGCCCGCGACCACGATATCTTTACTGCTGATTGGCAGTATGGCTTTGAGCGCTTGCGCCACAAGTCATGTTCAAGGACGGCCCCGGTTTCCATGTAAATCGTATCGATGCATCGGACAGGGACCCCCGGGATGGCAGGGCCCCGAATATTAGGGTCAGAGTTGTAAGAGTAATAGGACGATTTACCGATGAAAGATGTGCTGAAGCGCCTGTTAGAAGCCGAAAGCCGAGCGGAGGTCCTGATCAAGGAGGCGGACGCCGAGCGGGATCGCCTGGTGCAGGAGGCTCGGGCGGAGGCCCGTACCATGGAAGAGCGGTTTGTCGCGAGCCTGCCCGCGCTTCGAGCATCCTTTCTCTTCAGTGAATGTGGCCGGACGCGATGGCAGTCTCTGCAAGCCGAAAGCAATTGGCTGGGCGATGCAGGAATGCTTTTTCTGCTGGCTTTTCAAGATCTCTGACGTTAACGCCTGGAATGCGGATGCACTCGCATATCTTGGCGCTCAAAGGAAAGAGGAATAAGACCCATGCTTGACGAATTCCTTCACGGACCGCGCATCGCTTATTTTTCGATGGAAATCGCACTGCGTAGCGATATCCGCACCTACAGCGGAGGGCTCGGGATTCTTGCCGGCGACACCCTGCGCTCCGCGGCGGATCTCGAAATCCCGCTGGTCGCCGTCACCCTGGTCAGCCGCGAAGGGTACTTCCGCCAGGAAATCGATGCGCGAGGCCGCCAGGTCGAGCACCCCGATTCCTGGCAGCCCCAAGAGTGGGCCACTTCCTTGGGCGCCAAGGTGGCGGTGACCATCGAAGGCCGCACGGTCTGGATCGGCTGCTGGCTCTATGTCCTCAAAGGCCACATGAATGGCCGGCAGCCGATCCTGCTGCTGGACACCGACCTGGACGAGAACGATCCCGGCGATCGGCAGATCACCCATCACCTGTACGGCGGCGACGACGCCTACCGGCTGAAACAGGAAATCGTGCTGGGTATCGGCGGCATCCGCATACTCCAGGCCTTGGGCTTCGAAATCCGCGAGTACCACATGAACGAGGGGCATTCCGCCCTGCTGGCGCTGGAGCTCTTGCGCCGCTATGCCTATACCGAAGAGGACATCCGCCCGGGCGAATCCCTCTATGATATTCCGCGGGTCCGGGATCTTTGCGTTTTCACCACCCACACTCCGGTCGAGGCCGGCCATGACAAATTCGGCTATGACCTGGTGCAGCGGATCTTGGGGGATTTCGTAGATCTGACGACACTCAAACGCCTGGCGGGCGAGGCGCAGCTCAACATGACCCGGCTGGCGCTCAACTTGAGCGAGTATGTCAACGGCGTCGCCAAGCGCCATGCCGAGATCTCGCGGCAGATGTTCCCCGGCTATCGAGTGCATGCGGTGACCAATGGCGTGCATCCTTACACCTGGACGGCCAAGAGCTTCGTCACCCTCTATAACCGACACCTACCAGGCTGGTGCCACGAGCCCGAGCTCTTGGTGCGCGCCGAGTGCTGCATCGCCGACGCCGCCATCTGGGAAGCCCATGAGCAGGCCAAGGCGGCGCTGATCGAAACCGTCAGAACCCGCTGCGGAATCGAACTGAAAGGCGACCTGCCGATCCTCGGCTTCGCCCGGCGCATGACCGCGTACAAACGGCCCGATCTGCTGTTTTCCGACCTGGTGCGCCTGAAAGCGATCGCCCGGCAATGGCCCCTTCAGATCGTCCTCGCCGGCAAGGCCCACCCCCGCGATGTGGCCGGCAAGCAGCTGATCGAAAGGCTGCACAAGCACGTCCAAGAATTGTCCGCCGCGATCCTGATCGCCTATGTGCCCAACTACGACATGGACGTGGCGCTCCAGATGGTGTCGGGCGTTGATGTCTGGGTGAATACGCCGTTGCGGCCGCAGGAAGCTTCCGGGACCAGCGGCATGAAGGCCGCCTTCAATGGGGTACCCAGCCTCAGCGTGCTGGACGGCTGGTGGATCGAAGGCTGCATCGAGGGGATCACCGGCTGGGCGATTGGCGATAAAGCCGAAGCGGCTAATGGCGGCGATGCACAGGCGCTCTATGACAAGCTGGAACAGGTCGTGCTGCCTCTCTATCACCAGAGTCGCTCGGGCTGGATCGCCGTGATGAAGGGCGCGATCAGTAAGAACGCCTCTTTTTTCAACAGCCACCGGATGATGCGCCGTTATGCGGCGGAGGCGTACATCCGATGAAGAAGGATGACTAGGGTTCAAGATGGTTAAATGGAAGGGGCTTGACCTATGTGTTACACACAGGTGCTAGTTTGGGCTTGGCATAGCGATGCTCCTTCCGGTTAAGCGTCTAGCCCAGCGGTGCCGTGTCAGCGCCGATACCATCCGGTATTACACGCAGATCGGTCTGCTTCGACCGGTTCGTCACCCGACCACTGGATACAAGCTGTACGGCGAAAAGGACGTCAAAAGGGTGGATTTTATTCGCCGAGCCAGGCACTTAGGCTATACGCTTCAGGAAATCGCCCAAATTTTCCAGGAAGCCGAGAGAGGAAAGTCGCCATGTCCTTTGGTTCGTGATCTTATTCAGCGGCATATCGTCGAAAACAGAAAGCGGCTGGAAGAGGTGTTGGAACTGCAGATCCGCATGGAACAGGCATTAGCCCAGTGGGCGACGATGCCGGACGGTGTTCCCGATGGCGATAGCGTCTGCCGCCTGATTGAATCGATTGAAAACCCGGATTTGTTATCAAAGGAGAAAAAAGCCGGGGCAAGATCCTGATTGGCAAGGCAATAAACTCACGGCGTTCAAACAAACTAATCGAGGGGCAAGACATGGCGAAGAAAGATGAAAAACCGATCACTGAACAAACGGTGGCAGCCCCGGTAGAAAAGGGCCAGGCGAAACCCGGCGAGATTCCGGAAAAAGGGAAGGAGAGCGATGCATCCGCTGCCCGTCACCAATGGATTGCCGAGGCCGCTTACCACAAGGCTCGTGCCCGCGGATTCGAACTTGGCTATGAGGAGAGCGACTGGCTGGAGGCGGAGCGGGAGTACGAACAGGCCCACCCTTCCAAGGAGGAAGGCTAGAAGGCTAGAGAGGAGATTCGCGAGTTCTCTTAGAGCGTAGGTCAAGGGGCGAACCATGGACCTTTTGAGGACGTACCGATGGAAGATGTGCTGAAGCGTCTCTTGGAGGCCGAAAGCCGGGTGGAGGCCCTGATGAAGGAGGCGGAGGCCGAGCGGGACCGCCTAGTGCAGGAGGCCCGGGTGGAGGCCCGTACCGTGGAAGAGCGGTTTGCCGCACGCCTGCCCGCGCTTCGGGCTTCTTATCTCGAGAAAGCCGAAGCGCAGGCGGCGCAAGCCTTGCGGGAGCTCGAACGGCGTTATGAAGAGCAACACGTGCAGCTCCGGACCCTGGCGGAGCAGCGCCTGCAGGACACGGTGGCTGCTGCCGTGGCCCTGTTGCTCGATCCCTCGCGGGAATGAGTCGTGAGGGCCGTTGCACGCTATGCCTTTTTTAACGCACGGGTCGCCCTCCTGGCCGGGCGCCTCCTGCCCCGCGAGCGCCTCGCCACGCTTATCGACGCTCCGGAAGAGCAGGAACGCGAGGTGCTCGGGAGGGTGGAATTGGACGTCGAAGCGGCCCGCGATCCCGTTGCACTGGAACGTGCGTTGATCGCCCTGTTTCTGGCCGATCTGGTGGCACTCGTGCGCGCGCTCACAGGTCCTGCCCGCGATTTCTTCATCTATTGGGGGGCGCTCCGCTTCGAAGTGAGCAACCTCAAGGCCATCATCCGCGGTAAGCTCGCGGGCGAGCCGGTCTCCGCCCTGCGGGAACAGCTGATCGATATCCGTCCCTATGCCACCCTTCCTCTCGATGAACTGCTCGATGCCGAGGATATCCCCGAACTGTTGCGCCGTCTCGAGAGAACGCCGTACTACGCCGATATGGCCCGCCAGGCACGCCGGATCTTCGAGGAACGGCGGGATCTCTTTGCCCTGGATGCGGCGCTGGATCGGCGCTATTACGCCGGGCTCAGCCAGCGGGCGCAGGCCATCGAGGGCGCGGATGGCCGCCATGTGCGGATTCTGGTGGGCAGCCTGATCGACCGCATCAACCTGGTCTGGCTACTGCGGTACCGCTTCGCTTACCACTTGCCCCCGGCCGAGGCCTATTACCTGCTGATCCCGGCGAGCTACCGCTTGAGCAACCGACGGCTGCTGGCATTGGCCGAACTTACGAGCGTCGAGGAAATCATCGCGAGGCTTCCGGCCCCGTTCACCCGGTTATTGGCAAACATCTCGACGATCCCCGAAGTGACCGATATCCTGCGGCATTGGACCTGGCAGCTGGCCGAGAAGATGCTCAAACACGGGGCCTTCGACCTGGCCCGAGGCTTTGCCTACCTGCTGTTGCGTGACCGGGAATTGCGCCGGATCCGGGCCGTGCTGAAAGGTAAGCGGTTGGGCATTGAGCCCAGCCTGGTCCGCCAGGTGAGCGGCGTCGAAACAGAATAGGCGAAAAGTGATGCAACGCGTGAAATGCCAACTCAGTATCCAAGCAAGGAAGCGGGGCAGGCATGTTTAAGCCTTTACCCATGCAACGCCTCACGCTGCATACGACTCTCGAGGCGGTGCCTGCCGCCACCCTGGTACTGGCCGAATTCGGCGTGTTCGAGCCCGAACGCATCGCAGAGGGGATGTTGCCGGAACTTCCTGCCGAAACCTACCGGGATCTCGTCAAGCGGGCCCAGGCCCGTCTCGACAAGATCCTCAGCCATTGCGAGACGCCCCTCACGATCCCCTCAGCCCCACCGCGTGTGGTCCCCGAGGCGGAACTCGCGCAACTCGATCGCTGGCTGGGTGAGCTCTGGGCCCGGTATTCCGGATCCTTCGAGGAGCTGCGGCGGCTCACGGAGGAACGAAAACATCTCGATCAGCTCATGATGACGCTGGTCAATTTTCTCGCTCTGGACATCGATCTGGGGCGTTTGCAGAAGCCGGAAGGCCTTCTGGATGTCCGCTTGGGAACGGTGCCGCTGGCGAACGTTTGGCGCCTCCAGGAGGCGCTCGGGCTCGCAAACTATGTGCTCCGCCGTTTTCTCGAGAGCGACGGCAGCGCCCATGTAGTGATCGCGGGGCCCTCGGGTGGCGAGGCGTCGATTGCCGACCTGCTGCGGGAGGCCGGCTGGCGCCCGCAGCAAATCCCCGAGGAATTCAAGGATTACCCGGACAAGGTGCGCCGGGAATTCCTGAAGCGACGGCAGGAAATCATCCAGGCCATGCAGGCCGTGCGGGAAACGATCCGGGCGTGCGAACGGGAAAACCAACGCCCACTCGTGGCGGCGGCTCAGACGCTCGCCCTGGCGTGGCCCTATGCGCAACTTGGGGAGGCCCTGCGCAGCCGCGGCGGTCTCGCCGTGATGAGCGGCTGGGTCCCCAAGCGCGAGCTGCCGAGGCTCGAGCAAGCCTTGCGAGCGAGGATCGAGGATCCACTGGTGGTGACCGTGCGCGATCCCCAGCGCGGGGAGTCCGTCCCCTCCTGCCTGCGTCATCACCGCCTGCTGCATCCCTTCGCCGCCCTGGTGAAAAATTACGGCGTGCCGCGCTACGGAGAATTCGACCCGACCGTGCTATTCGCCTTCACCTACATCGCCATGTTCGGGATGATGTATGGCGATGTTGGGCATGGCGGCATCATTGCGGCAGCGGGCCTGCTCCTGCGCGAGAGGCTCAGGGGCTATGGCCCCTTCGTGACCGCCGTGGGCCTCTCCTCGTGCGGATTCGGCTTCCTGTACGGCAGCCTCTTCGGTTTCGAAGACGTCATTCCCTCGCTGTGGATCGCCCCCCTGTCCAACCCCGGATTGATGTTGGAGGTCGCCGGCTACTGGGGCGTCGCCTTCATTCTGCTCGCGACGGTGCTCGCCGCGTACAACCGCCTCAGCGAGGGGCGTGTCATCGAAGCCTTGTGCGATGGCCGGGGATTGGCCGGCCTGCTGTTCTATGGGGGACTGCTCTACGGGGGCTATAGAGGACTGACCGGAGCGCATTTGGGTGCCACGGAAATCCTGGCGATCGCGCTGCCCTTCGCGATCGTCCTCGCCTATCAGTGGCACGAAAACCGGGTCCCCCTCGGCGAGCGGCTCCTGGTGGTCTTCATCGAGGGATTCGAGACAGTCATGGCCTATCTCTCGGGGACCCTGTCCTTCCTGCGCGTAGCCGCCTTCAGCCTGAACCATGTGGCACTGGCCATCGCCGTCCTGACCCTGGCTCAAATGATGGGCCACGTCGGGCACTGGATCACGATCGTGCTTGGCAATCTCTTCAGTCTGGTGCTGGAGGGTTCGATCGTCATCATCCAGGCGTTGCGGCTCGAATACTATGAGGGTTTTTCGCGGTTCTTTCGAGGCGACGGCCGGGAATTCCGCCCCCTGATCCTGTTCGGGAACGACGCTGCCGGGGCATCACGACACATTGACTGAGTGAGGAGAAGACTATGTATTGGCTGGTTGGATTGATGACTTTAAGCCTCTTCGGCATCATTGGGCTCGGTGTCCTCTTGGAACTCGGCCCGAGACCGTCCGTGCGCGTATCGCCGCACCGGCTGAAAGGGGTGCTGGGGATCAATCTCCTCACCTTCGTCATCGCCGAGATCGGGCTCGTGTTTCTGGCCGTCCAAGGGGTAATGGCCGCGCCTCCCGAGGCGGGGGTCCGTGAGATCTCGGTGGGCATGGGGCTCGCCATGATCGGTGCCGGGATTCCCACCGCCGTGGCGACCATCGGCGCCGGCATCGCCGTCGGCCCGGTCGGGGCGGCGGCCCTGGCGGTTATCGCCGACAAACCGGAGACCTTCGGGCGCAGTCTCATCTATCTTGGGCTGGCCGAGGGCATCGCCATCTATGGCCTGGTGGTCACCATCCTGATGCTCGGGAAGATCGGCTGATCCTCATGGCGACGGAAAAAACCCGTGACGACGGTGGTCTCGAAGAGACCCGGCTGATCGCCCTGGGCAGTACAGCTCTGGTCGAAGGCTTTGCGCTGATCGGCTTCGAAACCTATGCCGATGCCACCCCGGACATCTTGGAATCGGTGCTGAAGAACCTCGTGAGGACGCAGGAAAAAGCCTTGATCGTACTGGAACAGGCGCTCGCCCGGAGCGGCACCGCCCTGCTCACGCAGGTGCGCGCCGAGGGGGGACGCATCGTGGTGGTGGAGATCCCCTCGTTACAGGCGCCGGAGGACCATCAGGCTGCGGTGGACGACTTGGTGCGGCGGGTCCTGGGGCCCTCGGTGCTCGAGGAAGGGCCATGAACGATCGCAGTCAAATCAACGACCGCAGTCGAGTCGATGCGCTGGAGGCCACCCTCCTGGACCGGGCGAAAACGCTGGCGAAGGCGTATGTGGCCGAAGGTCGGCGCACCCGGGAGCACATGATCGAAGAGGCGCACGAGCAGCTCCGTCTGCGCGAGGAGCGGGAGACGCAGAATGCCAAGGCACTGGCCGAGCGTCTCTTCCGGCAGCGGGTACAGGCTGGCGAAATCAAGCTCCAGGAGGAGCTCGACCGGTTCCAGTGGGCTCTGGTCCAGTCGGTCATGGAGCAGGTGAAGGAGCGGCTCAGGCAGCTCGCCGAGGATGAACCCAGCTATCTACCCGTACTCCGACGGCTCCTGCGCCGAGCGGTCGAGGCCATCGAGCGCGAGGAACTGGTGATCGAGGTGAATGCGCGGGATCAGGAGCGGCTGCGCCCGCACTGGGAGGAATGGCGGCAGGAGTGGGTTCCCGGAAAACGCCTGATACTGTCCTCAACCCCTCGCGAGTGCCTGGGCGGCGCCCTGGTGCGAAGCGCCGATGAACGCATCCGGGTCGACAACACCTTCGAAGGGCGCCTGGAGCGTCTGCAGGAGGAACTCTACCGGGTGATCATGGAACATCTCTTCGCCACCGTGATCCCGCCAGGAGCGCTGCCCCATGGGTGAGACGCTCGATATCAATGGCCCGATCGTCACCGTGCGCCTGCCCGGCGTGATGAACGGCGAGCAGGTCAGGATCGGCGCGCTGGGTCTGGTGGGAGAGGTCATCGGCCGCGAGGGGGACCGGGCCATAGTCCAGGTCTACGAATCCACGGAATCGCTGCGCCCCGGGGAGAAGGTCGAAGCCCTCGGGCATCCCTTGACCGTAGAGCTCGGCCCCGGCCTGCTCGGCCAGATCTTCGACGGCGTGCAACGGCCGTTGCGGGGTCTCGTGGAACAGGGGGGCGATTACATTGCCCGCGGTCTGAGCCTTCCGCCGCTCGACCGCGACAAGGCGTGGCGCTTCGTCCCGTCCTCCGACCTCACCCCCGGGATGACCTTGGCCGCGGGTACCGTATTGGGCACGGTGCAGGAGAATCCGACCCTTAGCCACCACATCCTGGTCCCGCCGGATGTGGAGGGAGAACTGATCGACCTGGTTGGCGCTGGCGACTACACCCTGGAGCAGATGATCGCACGGGTTCGGGACCGCACAGGGATGCCGCGCGAGCTCAGGCTGTATCACCGCTGGCCGGTGCGCGTGCCCCGCCCTTATCGCCGGCGCGACCCGGCCGGTGAGCCCTTGCTGACCGGACAGCGCGTCCTCGATACCTTCTTCCCCTTGCTGAAGGGAGGCAAAGCCGCGGTACCCGGTCCCTTCGGCGTCGGCAAGACCATGGTACAGCAACAGATCGCCCGCTGGTCCAACGTCCACGTCGTCATCTATGTGGGTTGTGGCGAACGCGGCAACGAGCTCGTGGATATCCTGGAAACTTTCCCCAAGCTGACCGACCCCTACAGTGGCCGCTCCCTGATGGAGCGCACGCTGCTCGTGGCCAACACCTCCAACATGCCGGTCGTGGCACGCGAGGCCTCCATCTATGTCGGGGTCACCTTGGCCGAGTATTTCCGCGACCAAGGCTATGATGTCGTGGTCGTGGCCGACTCCACGAGCCGGTGGGCCGAGGCTTTGCGCGAAGTCGCGGGCCGTCTAGGACAGATGCCCGTGGAAGAGGGCTATCCCGCCTATCTTGCTTCGCGACTTGCGGCCTTCTATGAGCGCGCCGGCCGGGTCGAGACCCTGGCGGGGACGACGGGATCGATCACCCTGATCGGGGCCGTTTCGCCGCCCGGTGGCGATTTTTCCGAGCCGGTGACCAGCCATACCAAAGATATCATTCAGACGTTCTGGGCCCTGTCCAAGGAATTGGCGGACGCGCGCCACTACCCGGCGGTGGGCTGGGCCGATAGTTTCTCCGCCTACGTCGGCGCGGCGGCCTCCTGGTGGGCCGAACACGTCGACCCGGCCTGGGCGGAGCGGCGTGCCGCGGCGCTGGGTCTGCTGACCGAAGCCGACGAGCTGGCTCATATCGTCAATCTGGTGGGTCCCGAAGCGCTCTCGCCCGAGCAACGCTGGGTGCTCGAGAGTGCGAGCCTGATCCGGGAGGGCGTGTTGCAACAAAGCGCGCTGGACCCCGTCGACAGCTTCTCCTCCCCGGAGAAGCAGTTCGTCCTGCTCGACCTGATCCTCGAAATCCACGATCAGGGGAGAAAGCTGATCACGCTCGGGCTGCCGGTACAGCAGTTGCTCGGCCTGCCCCTCCTCGGCCGGGCGCAACGACTGAAGGGGACCTACGGCAGCGACCAGGTTCCCTCGTTGCGGGATTTCGTCCAGGAGATCCGCGCAGCCTTCGAGCCTTTCTATCGGGACTACGGGAGGGGTGAGGGCGAACCGACCCCACGCGCCGCACCGGGGGGCTCATTCAGGCGGGGGAAAAGGGAATGAGGGAAAAGGAGTACCGCTCGGTCTCCGCCGCCCGGGGTGGGCTGCTGTTCATGCGGGGGGTCCCGGGGGTGGCTTTGGGCGACCGGGTGCAGGTGCGCGATCAGCGCAACCGCCGGCGCGACGGGCAGGTGATCCGAACCTCCCATGAGGTGGTCCTCATCCAGGTCTTCGAAGGCACGGAAGGCCTCGATCCGGAGCGGACCTGGGTGCGGTTCCTGGACCGGCCCTTCGAGGTGATGCTCTCGCCCGCCCTCCTGGGCAGGATATTCAACGGCATCGGCCAACCGCGCGACGGCCGCCCGCCGGTGATCGCGGCGCTCCAACGCAACGTCAGCGGGGCGCCGGTCAACCCGGCCGTTCGCGCCTATCCGCGGGAATTCATTCAAACCGGGATTTCCACCATCGATGGCCTCAATTCCCTGGTGCGCGGGCAGAAACTGCCCATCTTCTCGGGTTCCGGGCTTCCCCATAACCGGCTCATCGCCCAGATCGTGCGCCAGGCCAAGCTTCCCGCGGAAGAGCAGAGCCGCTTCGCGGTGGTGTTCGCGGCCCTGGGGATCTCCCACGACGATGCCCGCTTCTTCCGGGAGAGCTTCGAGACAAGCGGTGTGCTGCAGAATGTGGTGATGTTCATCAACCTGGCCGACGACCCGCCGATCGAGCGCCTGATCCTGCCGCGCACCGCCCTGACCGTGGCCGAATACCTGGCCTTCGACCTCGATCACCACGTCCTGGTCGTCCTCTCCGATATGACCCATTACGCCGAGGCCCTGCGCGAAGTGGCAACCGCCAAGGGCGATGTCCCCGCGCGCAAGGGTTATCCCGGTTACCTCTATTCGGATCTCGCGGAGATCTACGAGCGCGCCGGCCGCATCAAGGGGCGGCGCGGGTCCATCACCATGGTACCCGTGGTGAGCATGCCCTCCGACGACATCACCCATCCGATACCCGACCTCACCGGCTATATCACGGAGGGACAGATCGTGCTGAGCCGGGAGTTGCACAACCAGGGCATTTATCCGCCGGTGACCATCCCCCCGTCCTTGTCGCGCCTGATGAAGGACGGCATCGGTAAGGACTATACGCGGGAGGACCACCCGCGTGTGGCGAGCCAACTCTACGCCTCCTATGCGCGGGCGCTCGATGTGCGCAACCTCGCCTCGATCATCGGGGCCGAGGAGCTGACCGAACACGATCGGAGGTCATTGGCCTTTGCCGAGGCCTTCGAGCAACGGTTCGTGAATCAGGGAGAGGAGGAAGACCGCGCTATTCTGGAGACCCTGAGTCTCGCCTGGGAGTTGCTGTCCCGGTTGCCGCCGGAAGCCTTGTCCCGGGTGACCGAGGCGGACCTGGCCAGATTTCACCGTGGGCCGTCTGCCGTGGACGAAGCGCCATGAAGCCACTCCTCAAGGTTCCCCCGACCAAGAGTGCACTGCTCTCGCTGAAAACCAGGGTCGCGTTTCTGGAGCGGGGCTACGATCTCCTGGAGCGCAAACGGGAGCTCCTCACGCGGCTGGTTTCCGAACGCCTGAGCCGGTACCGCACGCTGCGCAGCGAGACCCGCTCCGCCCTGGCCCGGGCCTATCGCTGGCTCGCCGTGACCCAGATGCGCATGAGCAGTCCCATGCTGCGTCAGGCGGCGCTCGGGCTCAAGCCCGCGCTGCGGGTCCACATCCTGCCGCGCAGCAGCCTCGGGGTGGAATATCCGGCCGTCACCGCTGAGCCGCTGCCCTTGCAACCCGTGGGGTTGATGTGGACCGATCCCAGCTTCGACGAAACCCGGACCCACCTCGCGCAAGCCGCGGTCCTGCTGGCGCGCCTGGGCGAGGCGGAAACCGCCTTGTGGCGGTTGCTCGAAGCGCAACGCAAGACCCAGAAGCGGGTCAACGCCCTTAAGTACAACGTCATCCCCCGCTACCGCGAGACGCTGCGCTACATCGAATCGGTGCTGGAGGAAGAAGAGCGCAACACCTTGTTCCAAATCAAGCGGCTCAACGAGAAGACCGCCGGCGCCCCAGGGGAAGACGCCAGCACGCTCGTACCGCCGTGAAAGGTGTAGCAAACTCTCCATACGCCGTATTTAGCCTATCCAGGAGGTGGTAATGGAAGGACTTTTCTGGCTTTTGCTGTCCGCGGCGGTGTTCTACCTGATCATGCGGCTTGGCTTTGGAGCACGCTTGATTCACGGTGAGCAAACGATATGGATCGATCCGGTCTGCGGCATGGAGGTCGATCCGGATCAAGGCTATGCCAAGATGTACCGGGGACGCGAATACCGCTTTTGCGCGCGCGTTTGTCTGGACCAGTTCGATGCCCATCCGGAACGCTTTCTCACCGATGAGGAAAAGGGGAACGAATCATGAGGCACGGGATTTCGCTGGTGGCGATGGGGCACGCCAGCAGTCTGTTTCTGGCACTCACGTTTACGGTGTGTGTGGCGTTCGACCTTCTGTTTCCCCAGCACGCCATGTACCAGATCTGGCTGAAGCTGCTGCCCGGGTTCGAATGGCTCAGCTGGAAAAGTTTTTGGCTCGGACTCGCCGAAAGTTACGGTTATGGGTGGTATTTCGCTCTGATCTGGACGCCGCTCTACAATGTTTTCGCCTGTCGAGGTCAAGGTCACCGCCGCCGCTAGCGGTTGATGGTTTCGTAAGTATGAACAAACCGGCGACTGGGTGGACAACGATCGTTTCTTGGCTTGTGCTGGCTCTCGCTCTGTTACCCCTCGGTTGTACGACGAACCAGGTCCACCGTGTTACAGCCGAGAGACTGATAGCGAGTGCCAGTACCCAAGCAGACCACGAGGCGATCGCTGCTCACTATGAACAAGAGGCCTGGGTGTTTGCAGAAAAGGCGAAAGACATGCGTGAAATGGCTGAAGCCTACGATACGTATCCTTATTCTTTCGGTCCGATTCCGGAGGCACAGGACAGTTTGGTGAGCCATTGCAAGTCGCTCGCGTCAGCCTATGAGGCGATCGCCAAAGAGAATGAGGAACTGGCAAGACTACATCGCCAAATCGCCGCTGGATTGAGGTAAAGCGGAATCCCACGAACGGCGACAAAGCGGCGGCTGCGGTTAGGACGGATCTCTTGCCGGTGCGCCTTGACTTTTGCTACCTCTGCGGCACCTCGACTTGGGAAGGAGGACAAGAAAACTTCCGGCGGGATGGCGCGAGAAGTGCAACAACGACAGGTAAGCAAATTCCGTCCGTTCGCATTAACCCCGATGCACCGCAGATATAAATCAGCTCCAAGCCAAGAAGCCTCGCCACAGCGCGCCGAGGACGACCATTCCCGAGCAACCCGGGCCGCTAGCGCCGTTATCCACAAAAGAATCCTGCTCCGGTTGTTTCTGGGCTGGCTGTTGCTCAGCACGACCATCACCGGCATCGTCCTGTTTCTCGAATTCAGTCGCGTCCGGACGTTCGTGCATAGTCTCGCGCTGACGGAGTCGGCGACCTTCAGCGGAGAGTCCGCCCACAAGCTCGACCGAATCGACGCCGAAGCGTACGAGCACTTGATGCGGCTTGCGCAACAGTTGGTCGATCAGCACTTTCTCGTGGTCGAGCTGTACGACCGGACCAAGCAGCTGAAACTCGAAGCCGTCCGCAGCGGAAAGGAGTCGACCGAACAGGCGATCCACCGGTACCGGCACAAATTTCCGCGGAAGGAGGAATTCTCCCATGAACTCCATTTCGTCGGCGGAGAGTTGGTGCTGGTGACCCTCGTTCCCCTGAAGGATGCGCCGGGGAACCTGGTGGGGTATTTCGAGGGCATCTATCAGGTCGATCAAGCGACCCTCACCGGAATCAAGCAGTACCTGTTCCGCACGCTCGCGTTCGTGACGGTGAGCATCACATTCACGACGGCCCTGATGTACCCGATCATCCTGACCCTCCATCGCGGGCTCATCCGGCTCTCCGCCGACCTCTTCAAGGGCAACCTGGAACTCCTGGACGTGCTGGGCTGCGCCATTGCCGAACGCGATTCCGACACCAACGTTCACAACTATCGGGTGACGTTCTATACGCTTCGGCTCGGGGAGGCGCTCGGGCTTTCCAGGAAGGAAATGCGCGACCTGATCGCCGGGGCCTTCCTGCACGATGTCGGCAAAATCGGCATCCGCGATCCGATCCTGCTCAAACCCGGCCAACTGACGCCGGAAGAGTTCGAGGTCATGAAAACCCACGTGCGGCTGGGCGTGGACGTCCTGAGCAAATCGAGCTGGCTCCAGGGCGCACAGGACGTCGTCGAGTTCCACCACGAACGATACGACGGCAGCGGCTACCTGCGGGGATTGAAGGGCGAGGAGATCCCGCTCAACGCGCGCATCTTCGCCATCGTCGATGTGTTCGATGCCCTGACGTCGAAACGCCCCTACAAAGATCCGTGGCGCGTGAATGAGGTGATCGGCGTGCTCGAAAGGGACAGCGGCAGCCGTTTCGATCCGCATCTGGTGGCCCTGTTCACGAATATCGCCCCGCGACTGCATGAAGAAATCTCTCGCCTGGATGAGCGTCAGATGGAAGCCAAGCTGCAGCCGCTCATCGCACGCTACTTTTTGGCTGGTTCTTGAGAACGGCGTTGGCGTCTTTTCAAAGATCGTCTCGGCGCCGGTGAATGCGTGGATCGGTTATGGGCGGGAACGGAGTCGGCAGTGATCGAGTCAATCGACGCGCAGTTCCGATGAAGCCATGACAGGAACTCTCTTCCGGACTGTAACTTTGCCCTCTAACCGTAACCAATTCAATCACACTTGAATTCCGGGTTTGCCCGGAATTCTTGCCGGTTCTGGCCATGATTTGGTGTGGCATAACGGTTGCTTTCTAGCTGGATGGCGCGGTTCGAGACCGCGCTCCTGAATCGGGCTTTGATTTCACAACAGAAGATTTAGGCAAACGAGGAGGAACACCATGGCTAAAGCAAAGCAAGAAACAACCGAAGAATTGACCCCGGTCAAGACCGAAGTCACGGCGGAACAGCCCGCAGATACGGATATCCTTCGTGACAAGATCGCAGAAGCGGCTTATTTCAAGGCCGAGCAGCGAGGCTTTGCGCCGGGCGGCGAAACGGAGGACTGGCTGGAAGCCGAGCAAGAGATCTTGGGAACCAGTTCCAAGCAAGATGACGAAAGCATTTCGGGCGGCTGAGCCATGACTGCTGGCCGAGAGCCTTTACCAAGGGCGTGTGTTTTGTGGCCAGGTGATTGAGTTGGTTCCTTCGCTGCACATCCTCGGCAGTCGGCAGTTCGGCGGGGCCGATCAGTTCTACGTCCGTTTGCTGAGAGCTCTCTCCGGAGCGGGGCACCGGGTAGTCGCGGTCAATCGGCGAGGCAGCCCGGTGGTCAAAGCCCTGGAGGCGGAAGGGATTGAGCAGGTGCATCTGCCGCTCGCCAATCAATGGGATGCCTGGTCGGCCCTACGCATCCGCCGGCTCGTCGCCCAACATCAGCCCTGCATTGTGCAAACCTACATGGGAAGGGCCACGCGCTTGACCCGCCTTCCCACAACGATGCGGGCCGTTCATATCGCCCGCTTGGGCGGCTTCTACAAGATTGACGGCTATTACCGCCACGCCCATGCGTGGATAGGCAACACCCGGGGCATTTGCGATTATCTGGTCCAGTCGGGCCTGCCAGCCGAACGGGTGTTCCAGATCGGCAACTTCGTGCCCGAGCCGTCCCCGTTGTCCGCAGAGCGGCTGCCTATGCTTCGCACGACTTACCAGATTCCTTCGGATGCCTTCGTCCTGTTCGCCTTGGGCCGCCTCATCGAGAAGAAAGGTTTCGACGATCTGCTGAACGCGCTCGCGAAGCTACCCACCGACCACGATGGGCGGCCGCTGATCTTGTTGATCGCGGGTGACGGGCCTTTGGCCGATCCGCTCCGGAAGCTGAGCTGTGCTCTCGGTCTCGAAGGGCGCGTGCGCTGGGTTGGCTGGCAGCAGCCGGACGCTTTTTATGCCCTCGCCGACCTGTTCGTCTGCCCCTCCCGTCACGAGCCCCTAGGCAACGTCATTCTGGAGGCTTGGAGCTACCGGCTGCCGGTCGTCAGCACGGCGACCCACGGCGCGCTGGAGCTCATTGAGGATGAGCGGACCGGTCTGCCGGCCCCCTGCGGCGATGCCATCGCCTTGGCCGATCGTATTCGGGACGCCCTCGCAATACCGTCAAATGACCGGCGCGCACTGGGCGAATCTGGTCATGAGCTTTTGCTGCGTCAGTTCAGCCGGGAAGCGGTGGTCAAGGCCTATGTCGAACTGTACAACCGACTGGTGGCCGAGCGAGGCTTTTGAACGATGCCACGCATCCTCATCATTCGCCTGAACGCCATGGGCGACAGTGCTCGCTGCTCGCCGTTTGCGGGGATGCTGAACAAATGAAGCGGGAGAAGACAATGAGGCGAATATCGACTGATTCGATCCGGTTACTGATCCTGGTTTTCATCCTGGATGGCCTTTTTTTCACTCCGGTGATCGAGGCTGCAGCGGAAAGTACCGATCGCCAAGAGGCTTCCCAGGACGCCGCCTCGATCGTTCGGGAGCTTCGCGATCAGATCGCCGAACTCCAAGCGCGTATTGGCCGATTTGAGGCAGCCCTTGGCCAGACGCACGAAAGCGAACCCAGGAAGAGCGCCAATGAAGGCTCCAGTGCCATGGAGACCGAGACGGAAACAGCCGAGCAAGCGATCGAGCGGCGTTATTTCATGGGGCGGTCCGACACGGGGGAATACCGGTTCGCGATGGAGCGGGTCAGAGAGCGGCACGATGATCGCTGGACGCAGAGTCAGATGTTTCCCGCTACCGGAGATTCAACGACTCTGCCCGTAAGAGGTCCCTCTGCGACGGGGACCACGATGACGCCAGAAGTTGCCGGCGGGGTCATGGGATCTATAGGTCTCAGCGGCGGGTTATTGGGAGAATCCGCTTTGGCTGGACTGGCTGGCACCTCCCACCTTTACCACGTCGGAGCGACGGATTTCTTCCTCGACCACGCCGAGCGCCTCGCCTTGAGGCCGGATCAACGCGCCAAACTGAGCCGTCTCAGGGAAAGGACCCTGCTGGAGAAGGTCGGAAGGCAACGCAGGATCGCCGACGCCGAACAGGAGCTTTGGGCGCTGACCTCGGCCGAGCAGCCGGAAATCGCCCGGATCGAGGACAAGATTCGCGAGATCGAGCGCCTGCGGGCCGAGCAGCGTATCGCCTTCGTTCGAGCCGTCGGAGAGGCCGCCAGCCTCCTCACCGAGGACCAGCGCCAGGCGGTGCTGGGGCAGCATCCTCACACACCGGTCCAGTCTCTCCAGCCCAACAGCACGGCTAACGACGGACAGGCGATGTAAATCGAGCGGCTTTGTAACCCCCGTTCGCAATTAGGCGGCCATAAGGGCATAGTCCCACTCCAACGATGTCGCCCGAGGTGGGGAGCAGGACTTTTCGGAACGGACTCCGGGCCGATCGCGGAGCCTGAAGCCAGACGCACCAGGACTTGGCGAGGCGATACCCGATGATGATGCTATTGCTGGTAATGGCGTTGGTGCTCATTCTCGGTGAAGCTGTTCACCCCGATATCCCCGGATTCTCCGGCGGCCTCGATTTCTTTCTGCTGGCATTATTGATGCCGGTGGGCCAAACGATAAACAGGAGAGTTCGCCAGCCGGCGAAAATGGGCAAATCCTTATGAATATCAGCATGACTACTCAATCGATTTCGCTCGACGGGCGGACCTGGGCTCGATTCGTCCGGATGGTCAAGAACTTTGCGGCTTCCGAGGCCGGCGGGAAAGCCCGGTGGCGGTTCACGCTGCTCATCGCCCTGTTGTTCGCGATCAACGGCTTGAACGTCGTCAACAGCTACGTCGGCCGCGACTTCATGACCGCTATCGAAAACCGCAACCTGTCCGGCTTTGTCGGGCAGGCTATCCTCTACGTCGGCGTGTTCGCCGCCTCGACGGTAGTGGCGGTCTTCTATCGGTTTAGCGAGGAAACCCTCGGCCTGACCTGGCGGGAGTGGCTGACCCGACGGGCCGTCGGCCGCTATCTCGAACCGCCCGTCTACTACCGCTTGAGCGACCGGCTGATCGCCAACGGGGAGATCGCGAACCCCGACCAGCGCATCGCCGACGACGTGCGGGCGTTTACGGCCACCACGCTCTCGTTCGTGCTCATGTTCCTCAACGGCAGTTTCACGATCCTGGCCTTTGCGGGCGTGATGTGGTCGATCAGTCCGCTGCTGTTCGGCGTCGCCGTGCTGTACGCCGCGGCGGGCTCCTACCTGACGATCGTCTTGGGGCGTCCGCTCATCGGACTGAACATCAATCAACTCGACCGGGAGGCCGACTTCCGGGCCGACCTCATCCATGTGCGGGAGAACGCCGAATCGGTGGCGCTGGCGCGCCGCGAGGGACGGCTGGAAACCAGGCTCTCGCGGCGGATCGCGGAGTGGGCGACCAATTTTCAGCGGATCATCGCGGTGAACCGCAACCTGGGGTTTTTCACCACGGGTTACAACTACCTGGTCCAGATCATTCCCGCCTTGGTCGTGGCCCCGCTCTTCATCCGCGGCGAAATCGAGTTCGGGGTCATCACACAGTCGGCCATGGCCTTCGCGCAGCTGGTGGGCGCCTTTTCGCTGATCGTCACCCAGTTCCAGTCCATTTCCTCGTACACCGCCGTGGTCGCGCGGCTCGGTTCGCTTGCGGAGGCCATCGAACAGGCCGAGTCGGCGCCGGTGCTGGCCAGCGAGGTGTGCGAGCATCATCGCCGCACGGCCGAATGTCCGCTCTGCGCGGCGCGGCCGGTTCCGGCGTCGGCGATCGAGGTCTGCGAGTGCGAGGAGGAATGTGGCCTCACGTACGAGCGGCTGACGCTGCTGTCGCCCACGGACGGCCATATCCTGCTGAAAGAGCTGTCGGCCTCGGTGCCGTGCGGGACGCGGCTCCTGATCCTGGGGTCGAACGAAGAAGCGAAGGTTGCCCTGTTCCGAGCGACCGCCGGCACCTGGGAGGCCGGGGAGGGACGCCTCATCCGGCCCTGCCACGGACGGATTCTGTTTCTCCCCGAACGGCCCTACCTGCCTCCGGGGACGCTGCGCGAAGTGCTCCTGCCCGCCGGTCAGGAGTCCTCGATCCCGGAGGACCGGATGCTCGCCACGCTGCGCGCCCTGGAGCTCGATCCGGTGTTGGCGCGGGCCGGCGGACTGGACGTAGAGCAGGACTGGAACAACATCCTGTCGCTCGGCGAGCAGCAACGGCTCGCCTTTGCCCATATTCTCCTCGCGGCTCCCCGCTTCGTCTTCCTGGACCGGGCCGGCACCGCCCTCAGCCCGAGGCAAGTCCATCAAATCCTGGACATGCTCGCCGAAAACTCGATCACGTACCTCAACATCGGGGAGGCCGACGAACCGCTTGACTACTACGATGCCGTTCTCGAACTCGCGGGCGACGGCGGATGGCAATGGAAGACGGTCCAAGCGGGACGGGGGTAAAGAGAGCGTCCACCTTGGCGGTGGCAGCAATCAGATCAAAGGCGCCATCGGAGAAGCTGACCCACTCCGACTGGGCTATAACCCCAGACGCATGCTCATCAATGTGCTGCCGAATGGGCTAGGGCGTTCGTGATTCGTCCATTGGTCCCCGGATCGGAGCACGAGGAGGAATAAACGCGATAGGGTCCTTTTAATTATCCCGCCGTACCCCGACGACCGATCGGGTAATGGCCGACCTTGCTTCGAAACGGCTGTATCAGCATCCGGTCAAGCCAAAGCTCCCGTGAGGTCCGAAACTGCTCGATCCCGATCGTCATGTGCTCGTGCCCATCAGCAGGCTGATCGAGGTATGTGCCAAACAGCCGGTCCCACCAGGGGACATTGAAG
Organism: Methyloversatilis universalis; assembly: GCA_020723665.1. GTDB lineage: Bacteria > Pseudomonadota > Gammaproteobacteria > Methylococcales > Methylococcaceae > Methylocaldum. Next base: position 66,923 of record DYIL01000001.1, on the reverse strand, counting down.
CCGAAGTTACTGTTGGTTTCTCGCGGCAGGATCGAGTGGTGCACCCGATGCATGTCGGGCGTAACGATTACCCGGCGCAAGATCCGATCGATGCGGGCATGGATGCAGACGTTGCTATGGTTGAACATCGATGTCGCATTCAACAGGATCTCGAAGATAAAGACCGACAGCGCGGATGCGCCGAGCGTAACAATAATCATGAATTTGAACGCCATCGACAGAAAAATCTCGATCGGATGAAACCGTGATCCGGTGGTCACATCAAAATCGAGGTCGGCGTGGTGCATGCGATGTATGCGCCAGAATACGGGAACTGCATGAAGCATCACATGCTGAAGATAGATCGCGAGATCAAGCACTATCACCGAGAGAACGACTGCGGCCCAGTCGGGCAGGTCGAAATTGTTCAACAATCCCCAACCTTTCTCGGTACCTGCCATGGCCAAGCCGACCGCGGTTGTCGGGAATGCCACTCTCAGCAACAGGTTGTTGAGTCCGACGATGGCGAGATTATTGGGCCAACGGATCCAGCGGCGGACGAAGCGCGGCCGGCGCGGCCAGAGGGTCTCCCACAAAGCCATGAGGCCGAACACGCCGAGGAAAAATCCCAGTCGGATCACGGATTCGAATTCAAGGGAAAGCTCCATGGTGCTTGATCACCCCACAGCGACAGGAATAGATCGACCCATAATCATCCGGTTTGGAAATACCGCAGCCCAAGCACCATCACGCCGTAACAAACGGTGGCACCCGCCATCGATGCGCCCAGGCTGAGCCAGAACCCGAAGCCCCAACGGATAAACAGGGGCAACAGCAAGAACAACGTCAGGGAAGGAATCACCAGCCAGAAGATATCCACGGACAGCGCGGCAATCTTGCTCAGGTCATGCGTCTCCAAATACAACCAGATGAAGGCGATGATGGATATCACCGGCAGCGAGGCGAGTACGGCACCGAGCATCGAACTGCTCTTCGCGGTTTCCGACACGATGACGATCAGGAGCGCCGACAGGCAAACCTTGAGGAGGTAATAGGCCATCTTAACTCTTTGGCGATTGGGATTCGGTCCGACAAAGTTTGACGGCCTATCCGGGACGATTACTCTGAAAAAGTCCATAAATTACCCTGCCTGTCCCCGAGTTTGAACCAGCTTTTTCATTCGTTTAGCCGCGCTACCATTTACGCGCTTGGCGGCGATAGGATATAGTAACTGAGCAATGAATACGCTACGGCGCTCCAAAATCTGGCTCTCTGTTGTGCTGATGCTTGCGGTGCTCGGTCATTTTGGCTTTGGCCATCGCGATGTGTCGGCTTTCGTGCTGTGTTTCGGGGCCGATGGTCACGTGGCGGTGGAGCCTGCCGGCCATGATCATGGAACCGATGCGGATCAACGCTCCCCGACCAAGGCCGAGACCGGCGCCTACTTCGCGGACGGGGATTTGCCGTGCTGGGACATTCCCGTGGTAGACGATCACCACGGCGCCCACGTTCCCCTCGCCGGAGCATCGAAGCCCTCGCTCGATCCCGGACTCCTGTCTCTGGTTTGCTTCGTTGTCCTCCTTATCCCTTACACTCGGGCGGTTCTACGGCGGCCTCGCTTCCGCGATCCGCCGAAATCCGATGCCAGGCTACTCGCCCTGCGTACCGTCGTTCTTCTGAATTAGCTCACCCGTGCAGTGTTGCGCCCCTCCCGAGGGCGCTGAACGTTGTCGTGCGCGTACCGCACGGCAGGGCACTCCATCTGCTTGGGATAATCTTAAGTGTTCACAAAATTCATTGTACCGGTAGCCGTCGCGCTGACCGGCCTTTTGCTAATCGACGGGACGGCTCGTGGCGCCGAGCCGGCAATGCCTAAGCCGGCCGAGCGAACCGTGCGGACGGCCGAGGCGCTGCAAGAACCCGTCACTAACGAGCCGGCCTCCGCAGAAGAACCGACAGGTGACATCACCCTGATGCAGGCGCTCGCCGCGGCGCTGGTCAGGAATCCCGAACTCGCCGCGTTCTCGCAGGAAATCCGCGCCCGTGAAGCAGCGGTGCTGCAAGCGGGGCTCCGGCCCAATCCCACGCTCAATGCCTTGGCGCAGAACTTCGGCAACCGATCGATCCGAGGGATTGACGGCGACTCGGTGACACTGGAACTCAGTCAGTTGATCGAACTGGGCGGCAAGCGCGCCGCCCGCATCGAAGCGGCTCAGTTGACCCAGGATCTGGCCGACTGGGATTACGAGATACAACGCATCGCGGTAGCGACCCGAGTGACTCAGGCCTTCAGCGAAGTGCTGGGCGTCCAAGCGCGCCTCGACCTGGCCCGGCAGATGGCGGAGCTCGCGGAACGAGTGGCCGCGGCGGTCGGAAACCAAGTAGAGGCCGGAAAAGTCTCGCCGGTGGAAGAAACTCGAGCAAAGGTCGCCCTCGCCACCGTCCGCACCGACCTGACGCGGGCGGAGCGGGAATTGGAGACGGCTCGGAGGCGCTTGGCGGCCCTCTGGAGCAGCATCACCCCGCGTTTCACCCGCGTACTGGGGGAGCTCGAAACGCTCTCGCCCATCCCTCCCCTGGAGCAACTGCAGGAAAGGATTTACCGGAACCCGGAGTTGGCCCGCTGGGCGACGGAGCTTACCCAGCGTCAGGCCCTGGTCGATTTAGAAAAAACCCGGGCTATACCGGACGTGACCGCGACCCTAGGGGTAAGCAAATACCTCATGCCCGACGACTATGCCCTAGTTGCCGGCGTCTCCCTGCCGCTACCCGTTTTCAACCGAAATCAGGGCCGCATTCTGGAGGCGGAACGTCGTCACACCAAGGCAATCGAGGAACGCCGCGCCACCGAGGTGCGTGTCGGCACGGCCTTGACCACCGCCTATCAGGCGCTCGCTGCCGCCTATGCGGAAGCGGAGGCGTACAAAACCACCATTCTGCCCGGCGCCGAGAGCGCTTTCGACGCGGTGCAAAAAGGCTATCGCCTCGGCAAATTCGCCCTGCTGGATGTCCTGGACACCCAACGCACGCTGTTCGCCGCCAGAACGCAATATCTCCGCGCCCTCACCGCCTATCACCAGGCGGTCGCCGAAGTGGAGCGGCTCATCGGCGAGCGGCTCGCCGTCGTCCCAGTTCCAGAGGAGCCTAAATGAACATCAAACAATCATCACTCATCGCCGCGCTGTTCCTGATCGGGGTGGTGCTCGCGGCCCTGATCTTGACCTCGGAGCCGCATCAGGTCGGCGAAGAGGAACATGGTCACGGCGAATACGCCGGCGAGGAACACGCAGAGCACACCACCCGCGGTCCCCACGGCGGAAGGCTTGTGTCCGAGGACGACTTCGCCCTGGAGGTCATGATCGACGAAAAGAGCGGCCCGCCCCGGTTCCGGGTATACGCCTATGAGGACGAAAAGCCCTTGCCGCCCGATCGGATCACGCTCAGCATCGAGCTCCATCGGCTAGGCGGCCGCATCGATCGTATTCCCTTCCGCAAGGAAGCGGATTACCTCTTGGGCAATGCGGTCATCGAGGAACCCCATTCCTTTGATGTGAAGGTCCGGGCCGAATATGCCGGCAAGTCCCATGACTTCGCGTATTCTCAGGTGGAAGGCCGGGTGACGCTCAGCCCCGAATCGGTCCGAGATGCCGGCATCGAGGTGAAAGCCGCTGGACCTTCGACGATCGAGACGGTCCTGGAGCTGCCCGGCGAAATCCAGTTCGACCAGGGCCGCCTGGCCCATGTGGTGCCGAGGGTGGCCGGGGTCGCGGTGGAGGTGCGTAAGCACTTGGGGGACGCCGTACGCCGGGGCGAAGTGATCGCCGTGCTGGAAAGCCGTGAGCTGGCGGACCTTAAAAGCCGGTATGCCACGGCGGTCAAACGCCTGGCGCTGGCCAAATCCCGATTCGAGCGGGAAGACCGCCTCTGGCGCGAGAAGATTTCCGCCGAACAGGATTTTCTCGCCGCCCGCACCGATCTCGCGGAAGCGGAAATCGCCGCGACATCCGCCCGGCAGCAATTGGCCGCGCTCGGCATAATCCCGGCGGAGATCGACCGTATCGGCAGCGGAGCCAGCGTATCGTTCGCCCGCTACGAGCTACGTGCGCCGCTGGATGGGCAAGTGGTTGAAAAGCATGCGGTAACGGGCGAAGCCGTCCATGCGGATACCACCGTGTTCGTCATTGCCGATCTCTCTACCGTCTGGGGGGAATTCAGCGTACCCGCCAAATACTTGAACCGGGTTCGCGTGGGTCAGAAGGTCCGAATCAGAGCGCCCGCGCTGAACCTGGAGGCGGAAGCACCTGTCGACTATCTCGGCCCCCTGGTGGGCAGCGAGACCCGCGCCGCGCCGGCTCACGTGCATCTGCCCAATCCCGAGGGACACTGGCGTGCGGGTCTGTTCGTCACCGTGGAAGTGGTACAGGAGGAAATCACCGTGCCGGTGGCGGTAGCGGCGGAAGGCGTACAGGCTTGGCGAGATTCCCAGGTGGTGTTCGCGCGATATGGCGACCAGTTTGAGGTGCGTCCGCTGGAATTGGGGCGCCGCGACCGCGGCTTCGTGGAAGTGCTGAAAGGGCTTTCGGCAGGCGAACATTATGCGGCCGGAAACAGCTTTGTGCTGAAGGCGGAGCTGGGCAAGGCCGAGGCCACCCATGAACACTGACATGCAGGCGGTTCGGACCATGTGCGTATCACCATCGACGACCATCGACTTCAAGCGCGTTCCTATCGAAAACTACCGGGCTTTTCGGCGTCACTGCTCTACCCTAGACCGCTGGTCACTTCGTGCCCTATCCGTGGTTCCGCGAGGGCGGCTGCTTATGGGTACCACTACCGGCGGCAATCGACCTTTCGATGTTCGTGTGGCTGCTCCCGCTGCATCTGGCCGCGAGCGGCCGGGCCTTTGTGGCTTATGGCGGTGCCGTGCTCCCCGCCTTGATTTGGTTCGAAGAAGGGGATGGTATCGGATGATCCGTGCTGGATTGGATGAAAACAGAAGTCAGGTTGCTCGGCACGGCGATCGTCATACTGGGCCGGCACGACGAAGCCCGGTACACGACGCATTCCATTTTATGATCAGCGCCCCGGTATGGGAGGACATCTCTCGTGTTTGAACGCATCCTGCACTTCTCCATCCACCAGCGCTGGTTGGTCCTCATCGCCACCTGCGGCATGGCCCTGCTCGGGGTGTACAACTTCCAGCGGCTGCCCATCGACGCCGTGCCTGACATCACCAACGTCCAGGTGCAGATCAATACCGAGGCACCGGGTTATTCGCCGCTCGAGGCGGAGCAGCGCGTCACCTTTCCCATCGAGACCGTCATGGCGGGACTGCCCGGCCTGGAGCAGACCCGTTCGCTGTCCCGCTACGGGCTCTCCCAGGTCACCGTGATCTTCAAGGACGGCACCGACATTTATTTCGCCCGGCAGCTGGTGAGCCAGCGCATCCAGGAGGCCAAGGGCCGGCTCCCGCCCGGCCTCGAACCCACCATGGGGCCCATCGCCACCGGCCTTGGCGAAATCTTCATGTGGACGGTGGAGGCCGAGTCCGGCGCCCGCAAACCCGACGGGACGCCGTACACCGATACGGACCTCCGCACCCTGGAGGACTGGGTGGTACGGCCGCAGCTGCGCACCGTCCCCGGCGTCACGGAAGTCAACACCATCGGCGGCTACGTCAAGCAGTACCATGTCACCCCCGACCCCAACAAGCTCATGGCCTACGGGCTGTCCTTCCGGGACGTGCTCGACGCCTTGGCCAAGAACAACGCCAACGTGGGCGCCGGCTACATCGAGCATCGCGGCGAGCAATACCTGATCCGCTCTCCGGGGCAGGTGGCGAACCTGGACGAGATCCGCCACATCATCGTCGGGAATTTCAAGGGCGTGCCCATCTACGTCAAGGACGTGGCCGAGGTACTGATCGGCAAGGAGCTGCGGACCGGCGCGGCGACCCAGAACGGTCGGGAGGTGGTGCTGGGCACGGTATTCATGCTCATGGGCGAAAACAGCCGCACCGTGTCCAGGGCGGCCGACGAAAAGCTCGCTGAGATCAACCGGAGTCTTCCGGAAGGCGTCCAGGCGATACCGGTCTATGACCGCACCGTGCTGGTGGACAAGACCATCGCCACGGTGCGGAACAACCTCACGGAAGGCGCGGCCCTGGTCATCGCCATCCTGTTTCTGTTCCTCGGCAATCTCCGCGCCGCCTTCATCACCGCCCTGGTGATTCCCCTGTCCATGCTGTTCACCATCACCGGCATGGTGAGCCAGAAGGTGAGCGCCAACCTGATGAGCCTCGGAGCCCTGGATTTCGGCATCATCGTCGACGGCGCCGTGGTGATCGTGGAAAACTGCATTCGCCGCCTGGCGCTGGAGCAGCACCGGCTGCAGCGTGCACTGACCCTGTCCGAACGGCTTAGCGTGGTCTTCGACGCCTCGCAGGAAACGCGCCGGGCCTTGCTGTTCGGGCAGATGATCATCATGGTGGTGTACCTGCCCATCTTCACCCTCACCGGGGTCGAGGGAAAGATGTTCCATCCCATGGCCTTTACCGTGGTCGCAGCGCTCCTCGGTGCCATGGTGCTGTCCATCACCTTCGTGCCGGCAGCCGTGGCTTTGTTCATCGGCGGCCGGGTCTCCGAAAAGGAAAATCCCATCATGAGCTGGGCTCACCGGGCTTACCGGCCTCTCCTGGAGACCGCCCTCGGCAATGGCGCCGTGGTGGCCACCGCCGCAGGGCTCGTGGTCGCCCTGAGCCTGCTCCTGACCACGCGCATGGGCACGGAATTCGTGCCGAGCCTGGACGAGGGCGATATCGCCCTGCATGCGCTCCGCATCCCCGGCACCAGCCTGTCCCAGGCCGTCGAAATGCAGCATGTGCTGGAAAAGAGAATCAAGGAATTCCCCGAGGTGGAACGGGTGTTTGCCAAGATCGGCACCGCGGAGATCGCCACCGACCCCATGCCGCCCAGCGTGGCCGACAACTTCGTGATGCTGAAAGACCGCGCCGAATGGCCCGATCCCGGCCGCTCCAAAAACGATCTGGTCGAAGCACTCGAACGGGCGGTCAAGGCGATTCCCGGCAACAACTACGAGTTCACCCAGCCCATCAAGATGCGCTTCAACGAGCTGATCTCCGGGGTGCGCGCCGACGTGGCGGTCAAGGTGTTCGGCGATGACATGGACGTGCTGCTCGAAACCGGCGAAAAGATCGGCGCAGTGCTGGAAAAGATACCGGGCGCTTCGGACGTGCGGGTGGAACAGGTCACGGGGCTCCCGGTTCTGACCGTACGTCTCGACCGCGCGACCCTGGCCCGCTTCGGACTGAACGCCGCCGACGTGCAGGGCGTGATCCGGGCGGCGATGGGCGGCGAGGAATCCGGCCAGATTTTCGAGGGGGACCGGCGCTTCGATCTTCTGGTGCGCCTGCCGGAAAACCTTCGGGAGGACATGGAGGCTTTGAAACGAGTCCCTATCCCTCTGCCCGGCGCTCAAGCCGCCGGCTCCCATTTCGTGCCGCTCGGGACGGTCGCCGATTTCGAAGTCGCTCCGGGTCCTAACCAGATCAGCCGGGAAAACGGCAAGCGCCGGGTGGTGGTGACGGCCAATGTGCGCGGCCGCGACCTCGGCTCCTTCGTCCGGGAGGCTCAGGCGAAAATCGGGGAACAGGTGAAAATCCCACCCGGCTACTGGACCACCTGGGGCGGGCAGTTCGAGCAGCTGATCGAGGCGGCCAAACGCCTCGAGATCGTCGTCCCGGTCGCGCTGCTCCTGATCTTCATGCTGCTCTATTCCACCTTCGGCAACGTCAAGGACGGCCTGCTGGTCTTCACCGGCGTGCCTTTCGCCCTGACCGGCGGGGTGCTGAGCCTGTGGCTCAGGAGCATTCCGCTCTCCATCTCTGCGGCCGTGGGCTTCATCGCCCTGTCGGGCGTAGCGGTCCTCAACGGCCTGGTGATGATCACCTTCATCAACAAGCTGCGGAGCGACGGGCTCCCCTTGGACGAAGCGGTCAAGCAGGGTGCTTTGATCCGCCTTCGGCCGGTGCTGATGACCGCCCTGGTCGCCTCGCTCGGTTTCGTGCCCATGGCGCTGGCCACCGGCACCGGTGCCGAAGTGCAGCGGCCCTTGGCCACGGTGGTGATCGGCGGGATTCTCTCTTCGACCGTCCTGACGCTGTTGGTCCTGCCGGTGCTATACCGGATGTTCAAGACGCGCAAGGAAGAAGATGGCGGCGCGCCGGATGCCGCGGGGCCGCCCGCAAGCGGGGAACCGCACGATGCCTGTTGTGCCGAGGCGCCGCCCCGGCCGGAAGCTCCACGGCCACCCGAAGCCGGGGATTTCACCTCGGGTCGGCGCTTCCGGATCACCGGCATGGATTGCGCCGAAGAGATCGCTGTTTTGAAACGGGAAATCGGTCCCTTGGTGGGCGGTGAGGAAAACCTCGCCTTCAACCTGATGGACTCTTCGATGACCGTCTCCGGCGCTCAAGTCGACGATGCCGCCATCGTTCAGGCTATCGCCCGGACGGGCATGCGCGCCGAGCCTTGGCAGGCGGGTCAGCGGACCGCGGGCGAAGCGGGGCTCTGGCAGCGGCACGGAAGAGCCGCGCTGACCGCCGCCAGCGGAGTGTTCATGCTGGCGGGATTGCTGTTGCAGGTGTTCGCGGCGGGCGGCTTGAGCGCCGCTTTCGGTGCCGAAGGCGCCGGCATCCACCACGAGGTGCCGTTCGCGGCCAAGCTGCTTTATGGCCTCGGCATCCTGACCGGAGTCCTTTACGTTTTGCCCAAGGCCTGGTTCGCCCTGCGGCGCCTGCGCCCCGATATGAACCTATTGATGACCATTGCGGTCATCGGCGCGGTGGGGATCGGGGAGTGGTTCGAGGCGGCGACGGTGTCCTTCTTGTTCGCCGTTTCGCTGCTTTTGGAATCCTGGAGTCTCGGGCGCGCCCGCCGGGCCATCGCCGCCCTGATGGATCTGACGCCGCCGACTGCCCGGGTGAAACGGGCGGATGGACGGGAAGAGGAACGGCCGCCGGAACAGGTGCCTGTAGGCGCCTGGTTCGTGGTCAAGCCGGGCGAGCGCATTCCCCTGGACGGGCGCGTGACCCGGGGCACGAGCGAGGTCAACCAGGCCCCCATCACCGGGGAGAGCGTGCCGGTCCCGAAGGAACCCGGAAGCGAGGTGTTCGCCGGCACCGTCAACGGCAACGGCGCGCTGGAAATCGAGTGCACCAAGCCCGCCGGCGACACCACCCTGGCCCATATCATCCGCCTGGTCGCCGCCGCGCAAAGCCGGCGTTCACCTTCCGAACAGTGGGTGGACCGCTTTGCCCGCATCTACACACCGGCCGTCATGACACTGGCTGTTCTGGTACTGGCCATTCCGCCCCTGGTGTTTTCCGGCGCCTGGGCGGAATGGCTCTACCGCGCCCTGGTCCTGCTCGTGATTGCCTGTCCCTGCGCCCTGGTGATCTCGACGCCGGTTAGCATCGTGGCGGCGCTGGCCGCTTCGGCCCGAAACGGCGTACTGGTCAAGGGCGGACTGTATATCGAAGCGCCGGCGCGCCTGAAGGCGGTCGCCTTCGACAAGACCGGCACATTGACCGAAGGCCGCATGAAAGTCGTGCACGTGGTTCCCTTGAGCGGTCACGATGATACGGAGCTGTTGGAACGGGTCGCAGCCTTGGAAGCGCGCAGCGATCACCCCCTGGCCCGGGCCATCGTGGCTTACGCGGAGGAACGGATGGTACCAGTTCGGTCGGCCGAGGAGGTGCAAATCCTCCAGGGCAAGGGAGCCACCGGGCAATTCAACGGAAAGACTTATTGGATCGGCTCCCACCGCTACTTGGAGGAACGCGGCCAGGAAACCGAGGAAATCCACCGGCAGTTGGAGAACCTGTCGCAAGCCGGCCGGACGGTGGTCGTGGTGGGCAACGAAACCCACGTATGCGGCCTCATCGCCCTGGCCGATGCCGTGCGTTCGGAATCCGCCGAAACCGTCCGGAGACTGCGCAAAGCGGGCATCGAGCACCTCGTCATGCTCACCGGCGATAACCAAGCGACAGCGCAACGGATCGCGCGGCAAACGGGCGTGGACGAGGTTCGCGCCGAACTGCTGCCGGCGGACAAGGTGGCCGCCATGGAAAGACTGGTCACTTGCTACGGCCATGTAGCCATGGTGGGCGATGGTGTCAACGACGCCCCGGCGATGGCGCGGGCTACCTTGGGGATTGCCATGGGCGCGGCGGGGAGCGACGCCGCCATCGAGACCGCCGACATCGCCCTGATGTCCGACGATCTGTCGAAGCTGCCCTGGCTGATCCGCCACTCCCGGCGCACGCTCGCCGTCATCCGTCAGAACATCGGCTTCTCGCTGCTGGTCAAGGCGGCGTTCGTGGTTCTGACTTTCTTGGGATCGGCTTCTCTCTGGTCCGCCATCGCCGCCGATATGGGCGCCTCGCTCTTGGTGATCTTCAATGGGTTGCGGCTGCTCAGGAGATAGCCGCGATGCTCCGTCTGATCATCAAGACGCTCTTGACCGCCGTGGTGGTCGTGGCGGTTTCGGAAACGGCCAAGCGCTCGGTATGGCTGGGCGCCATCCTCGCGGCATTGCCGCTCACTTCGCTATTGGCCTTGACCTGGTTTTGGGTGAACACCCGCGATGTTCGATCGGTCGCTGGGCTGGCAATGGGAATTTTTTGGGCAGTGATCCCGTCGCTGGCCTTCTTCCCACTGTTCGCTTGGTTTCTGCGCATCGGCTTGCCTTTCCTCGCGGCGCTGAGCCTGGCGGGGGCAGCGACCGTGAGCTTTTACGCCTTGTACTATCTGGTGCTCGGCTACGCGGGGATGCGTCTTTAGCAACTCTTCCCGATGCTTAGACGTGGGGGGAGCTGGAGTGACATGTGGTGTAGGAGCTACTAGCAATGAGTACATTGGTATCGGTCACAGCCCGGAATCGCCGTTTGCTGTGGACCACCTTCGGTCTGACCTTTACCTACTTCTTCGTGGAAGTCGTGGCCGGGCTCTGGACGAACAGCCTTGCGCTGCTCGCGGACGCGACTCATATGCTCACCGACGTGGGCGGGCTGGGGCTGGCCCTTTTCGCCGCCTGGATGTCTGCAAAGCCGGCATCGCCGACCAAGACCTACGGCTACTACCGGGTCGAAATTCTAGCGGCGCTAACCAACGCCGCAGTCCTGTTCCTAATCTCCTTCTACATCTTGTATGAAGCCTACCGCCGTTTTCAGGAGCCTCCCGAGGTATCCAGTTTGCCCATGCTGGCCGTAGCGGTAGTCGGCTTGGTCGTGAACCTGATCGGCATCTGGCTCTTGCGCCGGGGCGCGAAGGAGAGCTTGAACCTGCGGGGCGCTTTCCTCGAGGTCGTCAGCGACCTACTCAGTTCAGTCGGCGTTCTCGTGGCCGGCGGGATCATGTGGGCTACCGGCTGGTACTATGCCGACCCCATCTTTAGCGTCTTGATCGGCCTGTTCATTCTGCCGCGCACCTGGAAACTGATGACGCAGGCCGTGAACATTCTGCTCGAAGCCACGCCAGCGCATATCAACCTGGTAGAGGTCGAGCAGACGATGCTCGATATCGAGGGGGTCGCCTCTGTCCACGATCTGCACGTCTGGACGATCACCTCGGGCATCGACGCGCTCAGCGCCCATGTAGTACTGGCGGACCACGCGCCTCCGGAATTCTCGGCGGTGGTGATAGAACGGGTGACAACGGCCCTCAGGGAGAAGTTCAAGCTCGACCACTCGACCATTCAGGTGGAACAGACCAGTCGAAAGACCGCTGAGGTGCCACTGTGAAGGGATTTGGAGAGGCAAGCTCTGTAGGGAGAACATTGGGTTAGCGTTAGGTGGCCCACCCCCTCACCACCGCCACAATAACTTAGGACGGTAATTGTTGGCCTGGAAAAGGCTGCCACGGTTCACACGAACCTCCATACTTTTTACCTTGTCCTGACCGATGAAGAACAGCGATGAAACCGATTCGACTTTTCGTTGCTCTGACGCTTGCCCTGCCCGTGGCTGCCCTTTCCGATACCGGCAAGGTGATCTCGATCCAATCCGGTGATCGTCTGACCGTTCGGCACGGCCATCAAAAAGTCAGAATTCATCTGACGGGAATAGAGGCGCCGCAGAAGCACCAACGTGGGTTCGGAAAATCGCGCGCCAAGCTGGCCAAACTCTGCCGAAACCGCCGCGTCCATGTCTCCATCGACAATCCCGGCCCTGGTTTCAGTGACGGCCGGGTGGCCTGTCAATTGAGGGGAGGATTTTATGCCGATGCGGCGATTTACCAACTCGATCAAGGATGGGCATGGATGCAGCCTAACGCGACCGATCCCGACTTGGTCGGCGCTCAAAATAACGCGCAAAGCCGCTGTGCCGGGTTTTGGGGCGAACCCTTTTCCCATTGCACCCATGCCCCCAGCCCCACACCGCCACCATGGGACGACTGCAACGATCATCCCCATACCGCCACATGTCGCGACGACCATGAGGGTGACGATCATCATTTTTAGGCCATAAGTTAACGACCGACGATTGCAACACCTGAAATCAGCGCATCGCCCAGGAAATGGGCGTGACGGATTCGTGCCGAGCTGCTGCCGGCGGACAAGGTGGCAGCCATGGAAACCCTGGTTGCCGAATACGGCCAGGTGGCCATGGTGGGCGATGGCGTGAACGATGCCCCGGCGATGGCGCGGGCTACCTTGGGGATTGCCATGGGCGCGGCGGGGAGCGATGCCGCCATCGAGACCGCCGACATCGCCCTGATGTCCGACGATCTGTCGAGGCTGCCTTGGCTGATCCACCACTCCCGGCGCACCCTGGCCGTCATCCGTCAAAACATCGCATTCTCGCTGACCGTCAAAGGCGTTTTTGTTGTTCTGACCTTCCTCGGCAGCGCTTCCCTCTGGTCCGCCATCGCCGCGGACATGGGCGCCTCGCTCTTGGTGATCTTCAATGGATTGCGATTACTCAGATGAGAGAGTCATGCGCTTGGGCAAGCTTGGATTAATGGAATGCTTTGTTGAAGGTATCGCGCTTCATGGAGAAATGGTTTCTGCCGTCAGTCGGCTCGCAACCGGCTCTCCAAGAGGAGATTCACGGATCCGAGAGTACCATTTCACACATTCAGTCGAGGCATCCTATGCACTTCGTGCGCTCGTTGAGATTTCTCGCTTCTTCTTCCTATCCCTACAGCCTCATTGGGTTTTGCAGTGGGCAATTTGTTTGACTGGAGATTCAGTTGCTAGGTCTGGCTGCCTTGAAGGCGATGATCCATGCTCAGCGCGTCGAAATTACCAATCCGAAGCCGCTGGTACCCAACTCCGTCGCCAACACTTCGGGCAACGTTCCGAACGGATGATACGCGGCTCGACCACTTGGACCTCCAGTTGGAACGACGTGCGTCACTTGCGGCCCGATGGGTTCGATTCCATCAAGACGGTAATCGTCCGACGATTACCGTAGGTCAGTCTTCGAGATCATCTTATCCATTGGTTACAGCCCCAAGCCATCAGCCCAATGCCCACCAGCTTTCGAACGCTGCCTTCCGGTCCGGGCACATAGCGCTCCGCCACGATCGCCAGGGTGATCAGTCCCATCCAGAGCAGGTTCATTACGCCCACGGCAAACATCACCAGCATCTCGGCCCTGCAACAGCCGATGCAATAGAAGCCGTGGTGCAGCCTCAAACGCAACCCGCCGATAAGCGTCGGCAGTCGCCGAGTTAATCGCAGAGCGAATGGGGCTGAGAATTGAACCTAGATCTGGAACGCATACTGGCGGCGCTTGCTTGAAGAGACTGCCGCAGGGGAATCCGAAGAGAGGCTATGGTTGGTCATGTTCTGAAACAAGGCCTCTCAATCAATGGAGGCGGACCGAACCCTGAATAGCGCTACCGTGGATGGCGGCCATCAGTTCCTCGGCCAAGGGATCGAGTGGGCCGGCGGTGATGAACACCAACCGGCCACGCTGGTCATCGGTCGGATGAACCGGTAAGGGCACCAGCGGAAACAGCTGCCCCGATGCGGCGTGTACGGCGACCGGCTCGATTTGATCGGGCAGATAGACAACACCCTTGATTCTCACCAGGTGTTCGCGATGGCGAGCGAGCAATCCTTCAAGCATGGTTTGCAGCTGCAACCAGGGCAGCGGATCGTCCAGGTATAAAGAAAGACTGCGAAAACCGTGGTCAGGCAGGTCGGTGCCCTTTGGCAGCGGCCGACCGTCGGTGCCGCGGGTACGGGTCCGCAACAGGGCCTCGACATCGAGCTCACCTCGTAATGACGAAGAAAATCTGGGCGTGGCCGGAGCGAGTTCGTGCAACCGGGCCTCAAGGCGTAATTTGTCCTCCGCGCCGGCCATATCGGCATGGGTGAGCACCACGGTATCCGCCCAAGCCACTTGGGCGCGAGCCTCGGGAAACCGGTCCAGTTGCTCCAGGGCGTGGGGTATCGCCAGCGTGGCCACGACGGCGTGCAGCCGGTAGCGGGAGGCCAGCCAGCGATCCCGCAGCAGGGTATCCAGTATGGGCTCCGGGCTGGCGACGCCGCTGGCCTCGATAATGACCCGATCGAACGAGCCGACCCGGCTCCACGCCACCCACAGATTTTTCAGTACCGGCGCCAAAGCCTCCCGCACCTGCCAGCACAGGCAGCCGCCGGACAGGGTCATCAATGGGATATCCTGCCGCTCGATCAGCTGCTGATCCACCGGTGTGCTGCCGAATTCGTTGATGAGCACCGCCGTCCGCGGTCCCTGATGCAGCAGGCGATTCAGCAGCGTGGTCTTGCCACTACCGAGAAAACCGGTCAGGACGATGACGGGAAGCCGGGCTTTGCGGTTTAGCGACATACGCCCCCCGGGGCTTGTGGGGCCGCAGCCCTATCGGCGAGCACTGCGACGTCATGTTCCAAGTCGGGATTTTTCCGGAGTCTCGTGAACCGAACGCTGCGTTCAGTGCACAGCTGCTTCGCAGTGCGGATCGCCGGACTCACACTCCCCAAGCGTTCATGAGTAAACCGCTTCGGCTCTTTTCGACTGGACGAGGTTCTGATGCTCATGGTCTTAAATGGGAGACGGCAAGCTTTATAGTCACTTTCAAATAATATATCGACCGTGTGCGCGATTGTCGTTTTGGACTTAGGCCGCTGGAGCACCGAATCGGCAGTGTAAAACACAGAATCGTTACCGCAGATTATTTCCGGGCTACCATTTCGAAAATCACCATCTCGGCCTCGGCACCGCCAACATTTTCTATCGTCATTTCCTGGCCGGACTCCCAGAACACGTCTCCAGGTCCGTACACATGGGACGCGCCACCATCCTCGACCTTGAGGTTCCCTTTCAAGACGTAGCGCGGTCCAGGTCCTTCATGGATATGCAGGGGAGTTTTATATCCAGCGGGAAATGAGACACGGATGACATTCGCCGTAATCCGGGACGCCGCCAAATCAACTTCCTTTTGCAACAGCACCTGGCGAGGCGGCATCTTGGGCGGTCCTTCCCCTTTGGCTGGTTCGACTGCCACCATCGTCATCCACACAAGACTGACTCCGGCGATCAATAGAAATACTCTAAGGCGCTGTTTCATGATCGGTTACCTCGTAAATTCCGATGAGTGGCGGCTTGGTCAAGCTGTACTCGGATGCTGCTCCGTGGAAAACCGGCTCTCGATGGCGAATTCTCCGACCGCTTAGAAGCTTTCCCGATACGGCCGCAGGTCGATTTCATGCGTCCAGGCACTCCGCGGCTGGCGGTGCAGCGCCCAGTAGGTTTCGGCGATGGCCTCTGGATCGAGCAGGCCGTCTTCACCCTTGGTTTGAACGAATTCGGGGAATTGCCGGCGGGCGCGTTCGCCGTCGATGACACCGTCGATCACCGCATGCACGACGTGGATCCCTTGCGGGCCGAATTCCCGCGCCATACCTTGGGCCAGCGCACGCAAGCCCGTCTTGGCCGCGGCGAACGCGGTGAAGGGCGGGCGGGCGCGCAGGGAGGCGGTGGCGCCGGTGAAGAACAGCGTCCCGCGCTGTCTCGGCAGGAAGGCGCGGACCGCCTCCCGGCCCACCAGGAAACCGCCGAGGCAATTCTTCCGCCACAGATCCTCGAACAGGTCCGCAGAGGTTTCGAGGAGCGGCGCCCGCTCGTTGCGGTCCACGTTGTAGACCACCGCCTCCGGGACTGTATCTCGGGCGACGGACTCGAACAAGCGCACGACCTCGGCTTCGGCTGTGGCGTCGGCGACCCAGGGAACCGCCCGGCCGTTATCGCAGACGATCTTGCCGGCCACCTGCTCCAGCTTGGCCGCCGTCCGACCCACCACATACACCAACAATCCCTCCCGTGCGAAACGTCGGGCCAGCGCAGCCCCCAGTCCTTGAACGGGACCGACGCCGACGATGACGGCCGAGCGGTTGTTGCTCATGAAGATTTCTCCATCGGGTTAAACCCGGACTCGGACAGAACTCGAGCCTAGGCTGTATATGCCTAGTGCTCTGCCCAGGCTCATTGGACAGGCAACCTGGTGTCTCGTGCCGGCGTGGGAGCGGCTCCCCGGCCGCGACCAGGCGTCCCCTGGCGGCAAGGGCGCCGCTCCCGCAGCAAACCACCCATCCGGTTCCTGGTAAATGAGGTCAGTTGTGGTACTAACCTGCCCTACCGATTTGCATCGCCTCTGGCACTTCGATCAGCTTGCCGGTCTTGACGTCGTAGATGAGCCCATAGATAGGGATGTCCTGTGGCACCAACGGATGAGAACGGATGTGCTGGACATCCGCGCAAACGCTTTCGGACTGTTCCTGTATGGTTAGCCAGTTAATAAAGTCTCCCGCTGGGTGACCTTCTCCCTGACCCACATCGGACCAGCCGCTTTCGCCGAACTGCGCTGCCTTAAGGCTTTTTCTCAATAAGTCCCGCATAATTTCCTGGGTAAAGGTCTCCATCCCACAGTCCGTGTGATGAATCACAAACCATTCGCGCGTGCCCAGCAACTTATAGGAGATCACTAAAGACCGGATCGCGTCGTCGCTGGCCCGTCCGCCCGCGTTGCGGATCACGTGGGCGTCGCCTTCGGAAAGGCCCGCATACTTGGCGGGATCGAGCCGCGCGTCCATGCAAGTCAGGATGGCGAAATGCCGCCCCGGCGGCATGGGTAGGTGTCCCTTATCGAAAGCGGCGACATAGCTTTTGTTCGCCGCCAATACCTCATCAAAAATCTTGCTCATGATGGTTCTCCTCTTTTAGGGTTCTCGTTTCAAGGTGTTAGGAAATCGCCGACTACGCCCGGCGGTAGATTAGAGCGAAATTATTGGCCGGCATGTCGACGGCTTGGTCCAGTTTCAAGCCATGCTTTTCAGCGGCGCGGTTCAGATCGGCGGTGTCCTTTAGGCCCCATTCCGGCACGCCCGCCGAACGCAGGGTCCGATCGAACTCTTCGTTGGAGGGCGTGGTGAATTTCCCGTCGACTTTGAAGGGGCCGTAAATGAACAGAAACCCGTCCTCCGCCAGCACCTTCGAGGCGCACTGCATCATGCCGTCGGCGATGGAAACCGGCGCCACCTGAAAGATATTGATGCAGTAGATGGCGTGAAATTCCTCGTCCTCCGGCCAAGTTTGCGGCTGAGTGAGATCCAGCCGGCGCGGCTTGCCGACATTGCCGAGGCCGCTTTCCGCCGTCAGCTTTTCGATGTGCGGAAACACCTCCTCATTCATATCCGAGGGATGGAATCGCAGATGGTCGAAATGCGGCGCGAAGTAGTGCAGATGCATGCCGCTCCCCGAGGCGAATTCGAGCACATGCGCCTCTTCTTTCGGGAATAGGGTATGCAGCACCTCCAGGATCGGATCGCGGTTCCGATGTCCGGCCCAGGCGACGTAGGGGCTGAGCGGATGGGGATCGAGTGGGGGTCGGTCCTCGTACATGAAAATTCTCCTCTGGAATTATAGGGTTATCAGTTCTAGAAAAAGTCTGACAGGCAGACCTGTAGCGAAGAAGCAGCTTGTATGCCAATGCTGATTGGGATCAGTTTTAACGTTAAAACAAGCAGTTATAAACCGCTTGACAATGCCGATTTGAAATTCAGTTTCACTGAATGAAAATTAAGTTCATAATCTGGCCGTCAGCTTTAGCTTTCCGGTCCCTGTTTTGCAGCGCCGCCGTCCGTCATGGCCAACACGACTTTTTCCCATCTAACGCCCGTAGGCTTTCTCCAGACCTTCGTCATCGAGCTCATGGATGCTTGCGAGGCGGCGGGCACCACGCAAGCGGAGCAACTGATCGAGCGGATCGCCCGCAGCGCCGGACGGTTCTTCGAGGAAGCGTTCCGCGCCGAGTACGCGTTTGAACAGGCGCTGGACCGGCAACGGTATGCGGATCTGATCATCGGCCTCAAGAACAAGATCGGGGGCAATTTCTCGCTGGTCTCCAGCGACGCCGAATGCATTCGGGTCGCCAGCACCCGCTGCCCGTTCGGCGAAGGCGTGAAGAACACCCCGAAATTGTGCCGGATGACCTCCAGCGTCTTCGGCGGCATCGCGGCGCGGAATTTCGGCTATGCCAAGGTCGTCCTGGAGAAGCGCATCGCGCTGAACCACGACGGCTGCGAAGTCGCGATCTATTTCGACAAAGAGGCCGCGAGGGATCGAGAGGGCATCGAATACCGGGATTATCCGGAGGTGACGGCAGAACAACAGCACATCGGCGAATTGCAGGCCCGTATCGAAGAACGGATGCATCAAATCTGGTGCCAGATGAACTCGCGGCGCACTGCGCTTCCAGAGATCGAACGGCCCATCATCGTGGCCTGGTCGCCCGCCATGCGACAGGTGCTGCAGGCTATCGAGACCGTGGCGCCGACCCCAGCCACGGTGCTGATCCGGGGCGAGACCGGCGTCGGCAAGGAACTGGTGGCCCGTGCCATCCATGCCATGAGCGAGCGCTGCGGAAAAGCCTTCATCGCCGTGAATTGCGGCGCCATTCCCGAGAGCCTCATCGAAAGCGCGCTGTTCGGTCATGAAAAGGGCGCCTTTACGGGCGCCATCGAAGTCCATCAGGGCTATTTCGAGCGGGCCGACGGCGGCACGCTGTTTCTGGATGAAGTGGATTCCCTCACCCCGGCGGTCCAGACCCGTTTATTGCGGGTCCTGCAGGAAGGCGAACTGGAGCGGGTCGGCGGTCATCGAACCCTGATGGTAGATACCCGCATCATCGCCGCTACCAACTGCGACCTGGAAAAGGTGGTCGCCGACGGCGCCTTCCGCAAGGATCTCTACTACCGCCTCAACGTTGTGAAACTGGTGATCCCGCCGCTTGCGGAGCGGCCGGACGATCTCCCCCATCTTGTCGGCCTAATCCTCAAGCGTCTGGCCACACGCTACCGCAAAACCATCCACGGGGTGAGCCCTGAGGTCATGGCACGGCTGCGAAGCTACGACTGGCCCGGCAACGTCCGAGAGCTGGAGAACACCCTGGAGCGTGCAGTGCTCTTCGCTCAGGGGCCGGAAATTTCGGAGGTCGATCTCGAGGTCAATCCCGCCCCGCCCCTGGAGTGCGGATGGAAGGCGATTCGCAAGCAGGTTCTGGATAATGCGGAACGCGAGTATTTGCAACAGGCCCTGCAGCGCTTTCAGGGCAATGTCGGCCAGGTGGCCGAATGGATGGAGCTGACGCCCAGGGCGGTGTACCTGAAGCTCAATGAATTCGGCATCCATCCGTCCCTGTTCCGGCCCCAGCCACCCAGAAATGGCAACGGCGAATAGCGTCAAGCCCACCGCAAAAGAAGAGCGGCGGATTTTGATCAGCGGCGTGAACGCTCACGCCAGTCGGCTGAAGGTGGATGCGCGGCTTCCCCAATGGGTCAACAGGGCATCTACCTCACTACATCCCAGACACTGCCGGAGGCGAACAACAGCAGCCCCACGTAAATCCAAACCTGCAGCGAAAGCTGGCCCGTCACCAGTAGCAAAAGCCCGATCGTAGCGATTACGGCACCGATCAACCCGGCCCAAAACGGGGCGAGACTGCCGTGCCGGTTCGCCGAGTGGTGGAGCATCCAGAGGTTCGCTCCAGCGAAGCCGACGAACAAGGGGATCAGGTAGATGTCATTCAACAAAAAACCGAGACCCACCGCGCCTATGGCGGTCAATACCACCGGTAAACCGAGGCAGCAGGCCGCTGCCACGCCCGCGCCGAAAAGTGTGGAAAACTGCCCCCAGAGGCTGCGTTGTGCGGGTGTCATGGTAACCTCCTAGGCAAGGGATACGACTCGTCAACGCGGGACTCTTCTCCCAACTGCTCGGCGACGCGCTCGAACACGGCCAGACGCTCCGCCGCCTCGTCGACGGCGGCCTTCAAATCTGCCAAGCTGCGCGCGATACCGGCTGCCTCGCCCCGGTCGAGTGCTTGCAGCAACGGCTTGAGATCGCTGAGCAAAAAACCAGCGGCCCGCCCTGTGCGGATAAAGCGTAATCGGGCGAGCGCCGTCGCATCGAACCGTCGGTAGCCGGCTGCCGTCCGTGCGCAGCAGGCGATCAAGTCTTCCGTCGCATAGTTGTTGACCATGTGGACCGTCGTGCCGGCCGCCTGGGCCAGTTGCGAGAGAGTATAGGTTGTGTCCGGGGCGGCCACAGGTTCGGTGCTCGCTGGCCTGGTCAAGACCTCCTCGCTCCCGCAGTCCGGTAAAGTGCTATTCGACTCGCTCTGCCCCATAGCCTTTCGCCTTCACCGTCTCCAACAGACGCTCGACGCCGATTTCCTCCCGCGCTTCCACTCGGGCCACTCCCTCCCCGTAGGACACTTCAGCCTTGACGCCCGGCAGCGCATTCAAGGTGTTTTTCAAGTCCGCAGCGCAATGATCGCAGGTCATGCCGGTGATCCGTAAGGTGATCGTCTTCATGGGAATACTCCTCCGACTGGGTTTTACCGTTACGCACAGTCTACCCAGCGTACCTGAGTACGGTGTCAAGCGGGATGTTCCGGCTTGACACCGTATCTAACTACGTACCTAGGCTAAGCGCCGGTTTTATTTTTCGGAAGGAAGACCGCCATGATACAAGTGAAATCCACGGTCGACGAGCGCTGGCGTGGATACCGGGGTTCGGCAAAGAACTTCGCCTATCTCACACCGTGGCTTTTCGTTATCACCCTGATCTGGCTTGCCGCTTACGGGGCTGTATTTCCCGACCCCATCCGACTTGCCGCCAGCCATTGGCCGCTGATCCTGGTGGGTGTGGTCGGGTCATTCATCGGCAACGTGACGGCGATCGGGGGCGGCCTCGTTTTTATCCCCGTGCTGATGTTCGCCTACAGCGTGGATCCCGTGAGCGCCTTGAAACTCGCATTCGTCACCCAAGCCGTCGGCATGACCAGCGGCGCATCCGGTTGACTCAAACGCTTGGTGTGAATTGATTAGCTGCTGGCATCATTCAGGGATTAAAGCGCTCTGAGTCTTAATCCCGATTCAGAGCACGACCATGATTGATTTCGACACTTTTCTGACCACCTTGTACGTTCTGGTGGATGATTTTTTGCAAAGCCAGAGAACCCCGATGACTGGACCCGGTGCCCCGGCGGCACTGACCCGAAGCGAGGTCGTGACCTTGGCCATGGTCGGCCAGTGGCAATGGTTTGGGAGTGAACGCGGCTTTTACCGGTATGCCCAACGGCATCTGCGCCAGGCCTTTCCCACGCTGCCGGATCGCAGCCAATTCAATCGCCTGATGCGCCAAGCCCAGGGAGCGATCGTCGCCTGCTTCCGCTATCTGGTCGAGGTGCTGCGTGATCCTGCCTGGGCGTTTGAAGCCTTGGACGGTACAGCGGCCCCGACCCGTGATGCCAAGCGGCGCGGGCGGGGGTGGCTGCCAGGCCAGGCCGATATCGGCTGGAGCAACCGCCTGGGCTGGTACGAGGGCTTGCATTTGCTGGTGGCGGTCAGTCCGGTCGGCGTCATCACCGGCTTTGGCTGTGCGCCGGCCAGTACCAAGGACCAACGCCTGGCGGAAACCTTGCTTGCGGTGCGTCATCGGCCGGATTCCCGCTTGCCGAGTGTGGGTGCTCCCGCTCGCGTTCCTTATGTCGCCGATAAAGGCTTTGAAGGCACAGCGTGGCATGCCCACTGGCAGCAGGCATATGGTGCGGAGGTGATCAGCCCACCCAAGCGGAACAGCCGGCGGCCGTGGTCTCGCGCGTGGAGGCGCTGGCTGGCAGGACTGCGGCAGATGATCGAGACAATCAATGCCAGTCTGCATCACGTGTTTCGCCTGGATCGGGAGCGGCCCCATGACCTCAGCGGCTTTCGTGCCCGAATCGCCGCCAAGATGGCCCTGCACAACTTTTGTATCTGGCTGAACCAGCAACTCGGGCGGCCTCATTTGGCATTCGTCGACTTGATCGATTGGTAAACCCGAAATCACATCAAGCGTTCAAGCGCGGCGAAGTTCCCTTGCAGCTTTTGCACTGGACCGTGCCTTCGCTCGTGGTCGGGACGATGATTTCCACATTTCTGATCCACCCCCAGCCGATGCTGGTCAAAGGGCTGTTTGGCCCCATTGCGTTCCTGGCGGGCTTGCTCACGCTCATCACCCTGGATCGAAAAGGCGGGCGAATCGGGCTTCCTGCCAAGGCGCGGGTCCCCCTCGTCCTGGTTTCCTTGATCGGCGGCATGATCACCGGTTGGGTCGCGATCGGCGAGGGCGAGATCATCGCCGCCTTTTGCATGCTCGCCTATGGCCTTAACGCGAACCGGCCATCGCATTGGGCGTGGTATTGCTCTCGGTAAATTCCTTGTTACTGGCTTTTATTCATGCCTTCTATTCCGGCGGCGTACCCTGGGATATGGCGGCATTCACCATGCTCGGCGTGCTCTGGGGCGGGCGGCTGGGGCCGTTTCTCGCGCAATGGATTTCCCCTCGCGCGACCAAAAAGGTTTTTGCTGTTATCGCGCTGCTCGATGGCTTGGTGATTACCCTGCAGGCAGGCTATGTGATGTTTTTCAAATAGTAACACCTTGAATTTCGAGGATTCACAGCATGATGAACGTATGGTTTGAAATTGCCCTGCAAAGGGATATTTGGACACGCGCGATCAAGATCGCCCTGGTCGTGGGTTCGGTTCTGATGCTGATCAATCACGGCGACGTAATGCTGAGCTCCGGACTTACCCCGGCCGCCTTGATCAAAATCACATTGACCTATTTCGTTCCCTATTGTGTGTCCACCTATTCCAGCGTGGAAGCCGTTTGCGCCGCGGAGAACAAGCCCAGTATCAACAAAATCATCGGGGAACTCCTGATCAGTAAAGGCCATGAGCTAGCCCACTGTATAACGGCCATTTTGAAGTCCAAGGCGTGAAGGAACCGCATCCCGAGAATGCCAGCCCGGTCAGTCCGGGGTGGCCTGATTTGCGGTCGGCTCCGCTTCGCTTTCATCGGCGTTGCCGTTGCGGGTGAGCGATTCGATGATGGAGCAACCCGCGGCGGGGCTGCCGCGGCGACAGGCCGCGATCAGTTCGCCAAGCACGTCGTGGATGGCGGTCAGGTCCGCGAGTTTCCGGTCGACCACCGCCAGTTTTCGCTCCGCCAGCTCGCGGGTTTCCTCGCAATGGGTACCGTCGCTGAGTTTGAGCAGGAGCGCCACCTCGTCCAGGGTAAACCCCAGTTGCTGCGCCCGTTTGATGAAGCGCAGCCGCATGAGGCTGTCTCTCGGGTAGCGGCGAAAGCTGCCGTAGGCCTTCTTTGGCGTCGGAATCAAGCCGATCCGCTGGTAATAACGGATCGTTTCCACGTTGACGCTGGCGGCCTGGGCCAACCGGCCAATGGTCATCGGCTGTTCGGACATCGTTAAACCTCTTGACTCCGTATTTAACTACGCACTTAGCGTATCACTGTACCTTCTTTCCTCATAGGCGAAATCCTGTGATCGGGAAGAAAACACGGTCGCACCTTTTCATCTATCCATGAGGAACTCGCCATGAAGAAAATCGTAACCTTGATCGGAACCACCTTGGTCGGCTCGCTCTCAGCCGGGGCAGTGAACGCGGCTGAAAACCCTTTTGCGCTCAAGGACCTCGCAACGGGTTACACCCTCGTCGCCGAGGCGGAAACCGCCAAGGAAAAGAAGGAAATGGCCTGTGGCGCCCAGAAGCGCAGCGCCGAAACGGCGAAGCCCCAAGACGACAAGACTGCCCCGCAGAAAACCATGGAAGGCAAATGCGGTGCCGGCATGAAGATGGACGGCAAACCGGCGCAGCCGCCCAAGGCGCCTTGATGCTCCATCTAGGATCAGGCCGGGCTCGTACCGTGCCTTGCTGCAACTCATCGCCTTGTGGAGGTGCGTCATGGAGTTCGGCCTAAAAGAGCTGGCCTATCTTTCGCTGGTCGTTTTCATGCTGGTGTTCGGCTATTTCGTCGTCCTGATGGGCTCGGAGGAAAACATCAAGAAAAAGGATCCTGATGAAAACCCGAAAGAATCCGGCACAGATAGCCAAAAGGGACAGCGGCCTTGAGAGGAACCGTCAGGTGAACCGCCTGTCCTTTGGGCAGTCGGCCGCTGGCCGTCGGTTGTTCAATCACCCTCTTGACTCCGGACTCAACTACGCACTTAAGCTGATCCTCATTCCTATTTCCCCTGAAGGTGACAGCCATGAACGAAGATAAATCCGACAAATGCGAGCAGCCCACGGAGGGCACGCTCCGCCCGATCGAAGCAAAAACATTGCTGGCCGGCGGTATCGCCGGGGTGTTGGCGTCCGTCTGCTGCCTCGGCCCGCTGGTGCTGGTGGGCCTCGGGCTCGGCGGCGCCTGGGCCAGCAACTTGACCTTGCTGGAACCCCTGCGGCCGATGTTCCTCATCGTTGCGGTCGCGGCACTCGTGTTCGCGTATCGCAAGATTTTCCTGGCGCCCGCCCCAAGCTGCGAGCCTGGCACGATATGCGCGGCGCCGAAAACTCAAAACACCTACAAGGCGGTGTTCTGGGTCGTCACGGCGCTCGTTCTGTTGTCGCTGGGCTTTCCATCCCTGGCTCCCTTGTTTTATTAGGAGAAATCCCATGAAGAAATCCCTTGCCGCTCTCGTTTCGACTTTTGTTTTGGCCTCATCGCCGGCTTGGGCCGCGATGCAGACGGTCACCCTGGCCGTGCCGGGCATGACCTGCCCGGTCTGCCCCATCACGGTGAAAAAAGCGCTGCAAAAGGTAGACGGCGTGACCCAGGTGGAGGTCAGTTACGAAAAGAAAGAGGCCGTCGTGACTTTCGACGACGTCAAGACCACGGCCGAGTCCCTGACCCAGGCGACTGCCGGCGCGGGCTATCCTTCGACGGTGAAGGGGGCGGCCCGATGAGCGCCCAGGTCTTGCGCATCAGCGGCATGACCTGCGATCACTGCGCCCGCTCGATCGAACAGGCGCTGAAGGACGTGGATGGCGTCGCCGAGGCGAAGGTCTCCTATGAAGAGAGCCTGGCGCGAGTCGAGACGGCGTCTCCTCTGCCGGTTTCGCTGCTGCTCGATGCGGTGGTGGCCCAAGGTTTCGGCGCCGAACCGCTCGGCCAAGCCCCGGTCACTGCGCGCAAGGGAGGCGGTTCGGGATTGAACATCGCCATCATTGGCACCGGCGGAGCCGCTTTCGCCGCCGCGATCCGCGCCGCCGAGGAAGGGGCGCAGGTGACCCTCATCGAGGCGGGCACGGTGGGCGGCACCTGCGTCAACGTGGGCTGCGTGCCGTCCAAGATCATGATCCAGGCGGCCCACATCGCCCATGCACAGGGCCATCACCCGTTCGACGGAATGGACAAAAACCATCCGGCCGTAGACCGCGCCGCGCTGGTCGCCCAGCAGCAGGCGCGGGTGGAAGAGCTGCGCCACGCCAAGTACGAAAGCATCCTGGAATCCAACACCAATCTGCACCTGGTGCGAGGTTTTGCCCGTTTCCTGGACTCTCGGACACTGGTGGTCGAGAAAAGCGGGGGCGGCGAACAGCGCCTCCATCCCGACCGGGTGCTGATCGCCACCGGCGCCTCGCCGTCGATCCCCGACGTACCGGGCCTGAAGGACGCGCCCTACTGGACCTCGACCGAGGCCCTGGTGGCCGAAACCCTGCCCGAAAATCTCATCGTCTACGGCGGCTCGGTGGTTGCTCTGGAACTGGCGCAAGCCTTTCTGCGCCTGGGTTCCCAAGTCACCCTTATCGCCCGCTCCACCCTGCTGTCCAAGGAGGCGCCCCTGTTCGGGGTCCATTTGAAAGAGATTCTGGAAAACGAGGGCATGCGGGTGTTGCTCCATACCCAGCTCAAAGGGGTGAGCTTCGACCGGCCGCGAGGCTTGTGGCGGCTGTGGAACAGACGAGGGGGCGGACGGTTCAGCGTCATCACCGATAAGGAAACGATCCGGGGCGATAAGCTGCTGGTGGCGACCGGGCGCCGGCCCAACACCGCCGGCCTGGATTTGCACAAGGCCGGCGTCAAAACCGGCCACGGCGGGGCCATCCGGGTCGACGAGCGCCTGCGGACCTCCGCCGAACATATCTATGCGGCGGGGGATTGCACCGATCAGCCCCAATATGTGTACGTAGCGGCGGCGGCCGGCAGCTGCGCGGCGATCAACATGACGGGCGGCGAGGCCAAGCTCGATCTTTCCGTCGTGCCGGAAGTGATCTTCACCGATCCCCAGGTGGCCAGCGTGGGATTGACCGAGGCGGAGGCCAACAGGCAAGGGTTCCATACGGAAAGTCGCACGCTCACCTTGGACAACGTGCCGCGCGCCTTGGCGAACTTCGATACCCGCGGCTTCGTCCAGCTGGTCGCGGAGCGGGATACCGGCCGGCTGCTCGGTGCCCAGGTGCTGGCCCCCAACGCCGGGGACGTCATCCAATCGGCGGCACTGGCGATCCGCCATCGCATGACCATCGACGAACTGGCGAAGCAGCTCTTCCCCTACCTCACCCTGGTGGAAGGGCTCAAGCTGTGCGCCCAGACCTTCCGCAAGGATGTCAAGCAGCTGTCCTGCTGCGCGGCGTGAAGGCCATGGAAAAGGCCTGTTTCTCAGAACGCAAGGATTGGGTCGGAACGCCCGGCGCTTTCGCGCTGGGCTGGGGATTGCCGGGCCTCGGGCTGGTCGCGGCGATGTTTCTCGATTCGTCGGCGAAGGCGATCCTTTGGCCGGCCGCTCTGGTGTGGATGGGTATCGCCTGCCTCGCCAACGCCGCCCGATGTCGGCGGATGCACTGTCACTTCACCGGGCCGTTTTTTCTCCTCATGGCTTTGCTGTCGCTCCTCCACGGCTACGAGATCGTCCGGCTCGGCCCGCAGGGCTGGACCTGGATCGGCCTCACCGCGGGGGGCGGCGGCGCCGTTTTGTGGTGGGTGTCCGAGCACGTGTGGGGCAAATTCGCCGGTTGGGGGTCAAACGAGACCTTGGCCTGCGGTACCGATAATCAAGTGGATCGAAAAGAGGTGCAAAACGATGGCAAATGAAAAGCAATACGGAGGATAGTCACATGACAGACCGACTTCATTTTATTTTGCGCGTCGAAGGGATGACTTGTGACGGCTGCGCGCGGCATGTCGCCCAGGCGCTCAAGGCTGTTCCGGGTGTGGAAAGCGCCGAAGTGGGTGATTGGCGCGAAGGGACGGCGGCGGTCGTGGCGGCTGGCACTGTCACGGAGGAGGCCTTGGCGGAAGCGGTGGCGAAAGCCGGCTACCGCGCTGTGGTTCAGGCCCAACGGCCGCTCGAAAGCGGAAAGCAGGCGC
Organism: Methyloversatilis universalis; assembly: GCA_020723665.1. Lineage (GTDB taxonomy): Bacteria > Pseudomonadota > Gammaproteobacteria > Methylococcales > Methylococcaceae > Methylocaldum. The sequence goes on along the minus strand of DYIL01000001.1, from coordinate 39,179 downwards.
CTCGGTCGGAGGGCGCCGATTTCGATCTGATGACCCTCGGCGGGGGTTCGGCCGCCTTCGCCGCGGCGATCAAGGCCGCAGAGCTGGGCACCCGCGTCGCCATCGTCGAGGAAGGCACCATCGGCGGTACCTGCGTCAACATCGGCTGCGTACCCTCGAAGACGCTGATCAAGGCGGCGGAGATCTGCTACCACGCCGCCTACTCCCACTTCGAAGGCATGACGGCCTGCCCGCCGCCCTCCGATTGGCGGCGGGTTGTCGAGCAAAAGGACGAGTTGGTGGCGCAGCTGCGCGAGGAAAAGTACATCAAACTGCTCGACAGTTACCCCACTATCACCCTGCTCCGGGGCCACGCCCGGCTGACCGGCGGCCGTAGCGTGTTCATCGACGGCCAGGCTTACACGCCCGGGAAAATCCTGATCGCGACCGGCTCGCGGCCGTGGGCGCCGCCGATCCCTGGGCTGGCCGAAGCGGGCTACCTCGACTCCACCGACGCGCTCAGTCTGCCGGCCCTGCCGCAAACCCTCATCGTCATCGGCGGCGGGGCGATCGGGCTGGAACTCGGGCAACTCTTCGCCCGTTTCGGGGTGCGCGTCACCCTGGTGGAGACCTTCCCCCACATCGCCGCCGCCGAGGAACCGGAAATCAGCGACGCGCTGGCCGGGTATTTGACGGCCGAACGGGTGAGGGTGCTGACCGGCACGAAGATCGAGCGGGTCGATCGCACCGAGGCGGTGTATCGGATGGCGGTGGACCTGAACGGCGCCAAGCAAACGCTTGAGGCCGAACAGCTGCTCGTCGCCACCGGCCGGCGCGCCCATACGGAAGGCTTTGGCTTGGAGGAAGCGGGTATCGCCCTCGGCACCAAGGGCGAGATCCTCGTCGATCGGCACTTGCAGACGAAAAACCCCGACGTCTACGCGGCGGGCGATTGCATCGGCGATCCGATGTTCGTCTATGTCGCCGCCTATGCCGGGCAGCTCGCGGCGGAGAATGCGCTCACCGGAGCGGGCCGGGTATACGACCTTTCCGCGCTGCCGCGGGTAACCTTCACCGATCCGCAACTCGCCAGCGTGGGACTCACCGAGGCCCAGGCGAAGGCGGAGGGCTTAGAGGTAGAAACGGCCCTCCTGCCCGTTTCGCAGGTGCCGCGGGCGCAAGCCTCGCGCAATCCCAACGGGCTCATCAAGCTGGTCCGTGAGCGTTCCACCTTGCGCCTGCTCGGCGCGCACGTGCTCGCCGCCGAAGCCGGCGAGGTCATCCAGGAGGCGACGCTCGCGATCCGCTTCAAGCTGACGACGAAAGACGTGATCGGCACCTTACACCCCTACTTGACGATGGCGGAGGGGATCAAACTGGCAGCGCTGACCTTCTCGAAGGACGTGACACAACTCTCCTGCTGTGCGACCTAGGCGTCGGGCTAGAACGCTGTTCTTGATCCTGCTCTCCGAGGTCTATCGCTGGACGGCGGACCGGGCGGTGGGCGTAGCCAGATGAGGCCATTGCCCTTGGAGCCTTCATGCAGTTTCAGCAGACCATCAAGGGAAGCCGGTGATGATCGGACAACGGCGCGATCAGCGCCTCATATAGCTCAACCGGACAGTTGGCAGCGCCGCTGAGCGGATCTTCCGATCAGCTAGTCGGCCTGGCTTGTTCACGCCGCCAGACTGGGTACGACGACGAAATAAGCATTGAGCATATATAGGCCGGACAGGATCAGCAGAATTCCGCCGATGAGTTCAAAGGCCTTCTGGAACCTGCCCAACGCCGAAAGATTTTCCAGCCAGCCTACGGCAACCGCGCCGAGGAGGATTGGAATTGCCCGTCCTAGGGCAAACGCCAGCAGCAGAATCGTCCCGAACAGGGGAGAGCCGATGCCCGCCGCCACGCCGAGCAGCACGACCAGCGCCGGCGTACAGAATGGGCAGATCGCCACCGAGAACGCCGCTCCGAGCACAAAGGCGCCCCAGGCTCCGGCCACGGGCTTGGCGCGCAGCCCCCATGCCGGCAGCGAAAGCGGCAGCCACCCCGCCCAGATCAGGCCGAGGGCAATCAGCAAGGGGCCGAGGATCAGCCCCCATGTGCGGCCAAGCAGGTGTTGAACCCAGCTACCTCCCAAACCGGCCGCCAAACCCAGCGCTGCATGGGTAAGAAGCACGCCCAAGACGAAAAGGCCGCCGAGCACCACCGCCTGGCGGGGCGTGCGTGATTTCATTACGTAGGCAAGCGAAACGGGGATGGCGGCCAGCGCGACCGGATTGAAACTGAACACGAAGCCCGTCACGAGCCCGACCCACAGGGCGCCGAACCCGGCGTGCGCCACCGCTAGCCGCAGCGCCTCGGCGTCCATCAGCGTCGCTCCAGGCGGGCCAGCATGGCCCGGAATTGCTCGGGAGTCGGCAGAGAGGCAAACCGCAGTTCGCCGTTCACGGCGATGGCCGGCAGGGTCAGCACCCTGAGCGCCACCGCGTAGTCGAGTTCGTCGAGCACGTTGACCTCGCGCCAGATCAGGTTGTCCTCGCCCAGTACGGACGCGGCGGCCGCGCGCAGCTCCGCCTGTACGCTGGCGCACTTCTGGCACCCCGGCGCGGCGATAACCTCGATTTGTACGCTCATCGGGACACCTCCTGCAGGGTGTTCTCGAGCGCACGCAGGATGGGGCAGTCGTCGAGCGGCTTTTCGCTGTCCTTACAGCGCTCGATCAAGTCGTCGAGGGCGCGCGACATGGCCTGCAAGGCCCTGAGCTTGTGTGCGATCCGCAGCTTTTTCTCGATCGCCAGCCGGCGCACATCCTGGCAGCAGGCGCGATCCGTTGCCTTGAGCTTCAGGAGTTCCTGAATCTCCGCCAGCGTGAAGCCACAGTGCTGGGCATGCTTGACGAAGCGGATACGGCGCGCGGCTCCATCGTCGTAGAGGCGGTAGCCGGCAGCCGTTTTCGATGCCGGCGTGATCAAACCTTCCTTTTCGTAGTAGCGCAGCGTGTCGGTGCTTACTCCAGCCAGCAATGACAGCTTGCCGATGGTGTACATGACAAATACCTCCCTATAAGGCATTCAGCGTAAACTGTAGAGCAAACACCAAGGTCAAGCGCCATCTCAACTTCATTTCGCACGGCGCGCGGTTTTGGTGTTCGCTCGCTTTGGAATGAGCGTGTAGTGAATGGTCTGCGCTCGGATATATCCATTTTGGATGACCTAAGAGTCCGCGCCGTCCGTGACGCTGTGGGTGTCGGAATCCGCCGACCATTCAAGGAAACCGACGTCCTGCTACGATGACGGCTTTGTAGGTGTAGTGAGCGTTTGGCAATTCCTGATTCAATTGGCGATAGCAGGCGCGGATCCCATCCAGCCCACGGCGCACCCCGCTGGGCATGATCAGGAAGGAGTCCTCCCGGTAGCACTCCAGGAAATCGCTTTCAACACCCGACCGGGACAATGTCAGGTATCTGTTAAGCACCTCTTGCGGGGTAGTGTCAGCTTGCATGGTGCCTCCATTCGACATGGGAATCCAGGGACCGTGGCCGACGGCCTGGGCCTTGCCGTCGGGCAAACAGGGTGAGCGGAGCTCTCACGGTTGGTCAGCCCCGACTTGTTCAGAGTAAACGGCTGTGCCCGTAGAGCCGTCCCTCCTATGTCTCCAGCATGGTGTATCCTGCCTTCTGGATGGCCTGCTTGAGTTGCTCTTCGTGCACTTTGTCCGGCTCGAAACGTACATAGACATGCTTCGGAAGTTCAACTGACGACTTTGGTCTGATAGCCGGCCTTACTTATACGTTCCGTGATTGCAGCGGCTTCCAGAACCGCCGTGTCAAAGAGTACTTCAATGCGTTGGTTGCGCACCTGCGCGCGAACCTGCCCCACCCCCTGAAGAGCTTTGAGCAGGCGCTCGACGCGCTGCTCGCATCCCTCACAGACGAGGCGATTATCACCAACGACTTCAAAGGTGATGGACTTGAGCATGGGTAATATCTCCCATTAATGCGGTGACAGTTGCCCGACCGTCTTGATGGCCTGGAAAAAATAAGTGCCGCGGCTCCACAGGGAGTTGATGAAGATCGACGTCACGCTGGCCGCCATCGCGACCATGCCCCAGATTGGATAGACCAATCCTGTCGCGGCCGCCGGGATCCCGATGCCGTTGAACGTAAATGCGAGCACTATGTTTTGCAGCATCTTTCGATAACTGTAGCGGCTGATCTCGTAAGCCGTGAGCACGGCGCTGACCCGCTTGTTGAGGATGATCACGTCGGCGGATTCAATCGCGATATCGGCTCCGCTGCCAAAGGCAATGCCGACCTCGGCTTGCATCAGGGCCGGCGCGTCGTTGATGCCGTCGCCGACCATGGCGACGCGCGCGCTCTCTTGAAGTTTGCGGATTATCGCCGCCTTGTCGGCTGGCAGCACGCGCGCATGCACATCTTCGATGCCGACGGCACGAGCGAAATGTTGTGCCGCCCGCTCGTTATCACCAGTGATCAAGCTCGTGCGGATGCCGAGCGCGTGGAGACGGCGCACCGTCTCGGCTGCGTCAGGCCGCAACGCGTCGCCAAGCGCCAGCAGCCCAAGGAGTTCGCCGTCCCGTGCCACAGTGATCACCGTGAGTCCCTGCGCTTCAAGTTCCTTGAGGCGTTCTTCCTGGGGTGCGAGGTTTACTCCCTCGGTTGTGAGAAAAGACGGGCTGCCGATCACGAGTCTCCTATTGCCGAGGCGCGCCCGGACTCCTTTACCCGCGACGGCCTCGAATCCCTGCACCTCGGGCAGAGCGATGCTGCGGTTAAACGCCTCTTCCACCACGGCGCGCGCGAGCGGGTGTTCTGACCCGGCCTCGGCGGCTCCTGCGAGCGTGAGCAGTTCTTCTTCCGTTCCTTCCACCGGGACGATTTCCCGCAACGCGGGGCGTCCCTCGGTGAGCGTGCCGGTTTTATCAAAAACCACGCGCTGCACGCGCCGCAAGGCCTGAAAAGCCTCGCCGGTACGCATCAACACGCCGCGCTCGGCCGCTTCGCCCGCCCCACGCACAATCGACAGCGGCGCCGAGATCCCGACGGCGCACGGATAGCCCATAACGAGCACACTCAGGCCGGCGAACATCGCCCGCTGCAAATCGGGTGAGTCTCCGACGACCAGTGGAGCAAGCAGCCAGAACAGCGTCGCGCCCGCCGCGGTGAGCAGCACGAGTGGTGTATAAACGCGCAACACGCGGTCTACCAGGTGCAACAGGCCGGGTTTCAGCGCCCGCGCATCCTCCACGCTCCGTATCACTTGCCTCAGGAAACTTTCTTCGCCCACCACCCTCACCCGCACGAGGAGTGTGCCGTGACCGTTCAGCGAGCCGCTTATGGTCTGGTCTCCGGGGCGTTTCTCGATGAGGCTTGGCTCACCGGTGACGAGCGATTCGTCCACGTCTGATTCCCCCGATTCCACCTCGCCGTCCACCGGCACTCGCTCGCCGGGGCGGATGCGCACCAAGTCGCCCACGCGCACCTGTTCGAGCGGGATCTCTTGCTCTTTGTCGTCCTTGATGACATGCGCCACGTCAGGCTCGAGGTCCAGGAGCTTCTTAACAGCCTGAGAGCTGCGGGTCTTGACGATGAGCGACAGCCACTCGGAGAAGATGTGATACGAGAGCACCATGACCCCGACCGAAAAGAACGCTGCCGTGGGGTAATAGGGGAATCGGAGGGCCAAGCCGACCACTCCGCCGATAAGCCCCGCGAACGCTCCGAACTCCACCAGCACATGCTGGTTCAGGATTCCCCGCCGAAGCGCTGCGGCCGCCATGTTGATGATATGTCCGCCGACGCCGAAAATGATCGCTACCGTAAGCGCTCCGGCCAACCACGGCGTGGCCGCGCCGAACGCGCCGCGCAACTGGAGAGCATAGACGGTGGCGCCCATCGCGCCGAGAAGAGCCGATCCGGTGAGCGCCCGCTCCAAACCATACGCACGCAAGACCACGAAAGAGAATACTACGAGGCTCGCGATGGAAAACACGCATAGCCAGAACCATGCGCTGCTGACCGGGTATCCGGCCAACCCCATCGCGGCAATGCTCATGGTCAGTGCGGTCAGGAAACGTCCACGCTCGCGCACCAGTGCGCGCTCTTCTTCCTCAAACGGACGCACCTTGCGCGGATCGGAGATGGTGTAGCCGATGTCTTTGAGCGTCTGCAGCAGGTCCTCGGCACGTGCCACGCTCGGGTCGTATTCGATAAGCGCCTGTTCATGAGTCAAGCTGACCGCGACTTTGTCCACGCCCGGCAGCCTGCCCAGCGCCCTTTCAATCGTGCCGGTGCACAACGAGCAGTGCAGCCCGCCGATATGCGCGCGGATTCTTCGGCGGCCCGGTATTTTCGAAGGTTCTTCGCTCCAGAAGTGTGGAGCAGACTCAATGGTCGTTGCGGTGTTCATAATGACACCTCTCTGTTAGTGCAAAACCGGTCTTTTCGTTCCATTTTTCCAAATACGCGAAGCGGTAGGCGGCTTTGAGCGACCTATGTACCTGATGTAGACAAGACAGGGCCTGGTATGGCAGCCCTGCGTTGCACGGCTATCTTGGAAGCCATAATTGCCTCCTACCGACGGAACGCCACGCAAAAAAGATAAACCCTGGAGTAGGCACCAAGGTCAAGCGTTTGGTCCAAAGAATCCGGTTGAAGCGGCGCCCCGGCGAGGGGCGGCGGTCCTTTGCCGGGGCGAGTCGGCTAAAGACTGGCCCAGTCCGGCCGCGCGAAGCGCTGGCTCGTCGACGCCTGCCCCCGTACAGCACGGGGCCAACCGGCCGTCGATGGCGACCGCCGGCACCGAACGAACGCCCAGGTCTCGGGCACGCTTGGCTACATTGATGTCGTTCATGTCGTGCAGCGTCACCTCGCAAGACGGACAGGCGGCCCGCTTTATCATTTCGATGACGTCCTCGCAGACCGTGCAACCGGCGCTGAACACCTCGATTTTGCGTTTCGTCATCATTTCTACGCTCCTGTTACTGGTTTCGCGGATTTTGACGCCGCGCGTCTCGACTTCTCGTCGAGGGGCCGATCCGTACCGCGTCGATGGCAGCCTACACCTTGGGGCTTGCCCAAAGGTCAAGAGGGAGGTGCTAACGTGTTTACCGGGTGGAAATCCGAGCAAATCCTATAGGTACAAGGAGTGAGAGCGAGCGAATATCGATTCTCTCCTGACAGCGGTGATCTCTGACGAGACCTTTGTCCCGTCGGATGAGATGTCGTTCGATCCATGATCGACGAGCGGGATTCGTCGGATGGGGTTTCAGCGGCAGGCGGTTCGCCCAAGGCTCTGAAGAGCCGCGCTAACCCAACCTGACGTTCAACTCATGATGAATAAATCCGGCCCCCTCCAAGTTTTACGCTTACGGCCTGGTACGGGCAATCTTTCTTAAGATGGAATGGTCTTCGCCGAAGGTACAAATCGCTTTACAGTGCTCGCACAGATCGTTGAACGGAATGAAAGCGATCGGGACCTCGGCCAGGGCGTTGCGAAAAGCGGGGCGGGCCAATTGCGCCATCACTTCCTTCTCGCGGCGATCCGGCGCCACCAGATAAAGATCGCACGTGCAGTCGGGAATCGAACGCGCCAAATCCTCCAATCGGAGGATTCCCGAGTAAATGGAGGTGCTTTTCTCGACCTCGAAGGCGCCGACGATCTCCCCCGTTTTCGGTTTCAGCCAGAGCACGTCAATCAGGCTCACCGTCTCCAGCACTTCTTGTGGCCAGTCCTTCGGAGGCAGTTCGGCTACGGTGAGCAGTGCGAAGCTTTGACCGTCGTAGGCGCGATGACGGTCATTGCGTGCCACGTGCACGTCGTATTGGAGGGCGCGCCCAATCGTAATCAGCAGATGTTGAATGCGGGTGTGCTCGGATTCTTCACGCTGCTCCTCTACGATCGCCGCATGTCGAGCCTTGGCGGCTTTCTCGGCTTTGGCCTTCTCCGTCGCGAGGACGGCCTCGGCATTGCCCTGCATCGGTAACCGTCCCGAACCGATTTCATACAGCAAACCCGCAAATGCGCCGAGATCTTTGGAGAGCTGGTTGCGTACCTTGTCGTTCGCCTGGATGATGGTCTCGCGCATGGCGAGATAACTCTCCCAGGAACCGAGTTTCTTCTTGTCCGCGAACAGGGCGTTGAAGCCGTTGACCATGGCGGTATTGAAGGGCGGCACGAGGGTGGGATGCAGAAAGTACACGATATTGGCCGCCGCAGGCCCCAGCCCTTTGATCCGGGCCGCGGCCAGACGGCTCATTTCAGCCAATACCCGGTCCGCCTGCGCGGTGGTGAGACAGGCGTTGAGGAATGCCCCAAACGTGCGCTTGTTCGCCTCATTTTCGTAGATGTCGGGGATCCGAAGCTTGGGTTTCCAGTAGAACGGATGGGCCGCGCCTTCGAAGACTTGCTTCTGTTCGGTGATCGCAGTCAACACCACCTCTAGGGAGGAACCTTTGAAATCGTTTCCGAATGTCCCATTGGCGATGCTGTCCACGACATCGCGCACCCCGCGCCGTATGGTACGGAAGGCCTTCATGCGCGCTTCCCCATTTACGAACCACGTGTTGTACACCGATTCCTGATCGGCCTTGTAGCGGTCAATCAGTTCAATCAAAGTTGAAGTCTCCATCACACCCCATTTTTCATTTTTGCGGATCGGCAGCCCTTTATTTTAGTGGGTCCTGCCATTCGATACCGGATTCGCCTCGTTTTCAGATTCGCTTTTGGGTGTGCGCCAGATAGACGTTCAAAGCCACCGCAACGCCATTCCAGGCGATGGGTACGGCCTGAGGCGGACAGCCATGATGCTAATCTTGATCTCCATGGGCCGGTTTTACTTCCCACCGCCATTTCCAGAGGGTGTAAATGGCCGGATAGATGAGCAGTTCCAGCACGGCTGACGTGACGATCCCGCCGAGCATCGGCGCGGCGATCCGCTTCATCACGTCGGCCCCGGTGCCGGAGCTCCACAGGATGGGCAACAGTCCCACCAGGATAGCCATGACCGTCATCATCTTGGGTCGGATGCGCTTGACCGCCCCCTGCATTACCGCCTCCTGAAGGTCGGCAAAGCTCTTCATCCGCCCTTCGCGCTTCATCTGCTCGTAGGCGAGATCGAGATAGAGCAGCATCACCACCCCGGTCTCCGCGTCGAGTCCCGCGAGGGCGATGAGGCCGACCCACACCGCCACGCTCAGGTTGTAGCCGAGGAGATAGAGGAGCCACACCGCGCCCACCAGCGAGAAGGGCACCGCCAGAAACACGATCAGGGTCTTTACCGCCGAGCCCGTGTTGAGGTAGATCAGCACGAACACCACCAGCAGGGTGAGGGGCACAATAAACATGAGCTTTTCTTGCGCCCGTTCCAGGTACTGGAACTGCCCGGCCCAGGCGAGGTGGACGCCGGGCGGTAGCGCGATCCGTTCGGCCAGCGTCTGCTTGGCCTCCGCCACGTAACCCCCGAGGTCCCGGCCCGCCACGTCCACAAAGACATAGCCGACCAGTTGGGCGTCCTCGTCCCGCACCATCGGCGGCCCCACCGAGTAGCGGAGATCCGCGAGTTGGGCCATGGGCACGAGCGGTCCTGCGGGGGTGTGGATCAGCGTGCGCTTGAGCTTCTCCACATCGTCGCGCAGCTCGCGGGGATAGCGGAGATTGACGGAATACCGCTCCCGTCCCTCCACGGTCCAGGTGATGTGCTTGCCGCCGATGGCCGTCTCGATGACATCCTGCACATCTCCGACGGTCAGACCGTAGCGCGCCGCCTCGGCCCGCCGCACGTCGAAGTCCAGATAATAGCCGCCGGCCGCCCGGTCGTAGAAGGCGCTGCGGGTGCCGCGCAAGGGGCCTAGCACCGCCTCGATCCGGGTGCCCACCTGCTCGATGGACTCCAGATCCGGACCGAAGACCTTGATGCCCAAGACGCTGCGGATTCCGGTGGCCAGCATCTCGGTGCGGGTCTGGATGGGCATCCAGAAGATGTTGGGCATGCCGGGGAATTTCAGCGTCTGATCCATCTCGTCGAGCAGCTCGTCCCAGGTCATCGGCCGCTCCTCCGGCCACAGCCGCTGCAATGGGGCCTTGAGCCAGTCCGGCGTCCAGCCGGAATGCCAGCGCTCCACCTTCACCGTGCGCCATGCCTCGGGCGGCTTCAGGTTCACCACGGTCTCCACCATGTTGAGCGGGGCCGGGTCCGTCGGGCTGTTGGCCCGCCCGATCTTGCCGGCAACCATCTCCGTTTCCGGAAAGCCCCTGAGCAGCTGATCCTGGGTCTGGAGAACTTGGCGTGCCTGGGTGACCGACATACCCGGCAGGGCGGTGGGCATGTAGAGGAGGGTGCCTTCATTGAGCGGGGGCATGAACTCCGAACCGAGCTTGGCAAAGACCGGGAGACTCAGGGCCATCACCACCACCGCCGCGACGACCATCGTCTTGCGAAAGCGCACGACGAAGGCGACGATGGGATGATAGAGCGCGATGAGCATCCGGCTCACCGGATGCCGCTCTTCGCTGTGAATACGCCCGCGGATGAAGAAGGTGGCCAGCGCCGGCGTCAGGGTCACGGCGAGAGCCGCCGCAAAGGCCATCGAAAACATGGTGGTGTAGGCGAGCGGCTTGAAGAGCCGGCCTTCCTGCGACTCCAAGGCGAAGATCGGAATGAAGGAGACGGTGATCACCAGCAGGGCGAAGAAGATGGCGGGGCCGACCTCCTTGAACGCCTCGATGATCACCCGCTCGCGAGAGCCCGGCCGCCCCTGCCTCTGCCACTCGTCGAGCCGCTTGTGGGCGTTCTCCACCATGATGATCGCCGCATCCACCATGGCGCCGATGGCGATGGCAATGCCGCCCAGGGACATGATGTTGGCCGTCACCCCCAGGTAGTACATGGGGATGAAGGCGAGCAGCACGGCGATGGGGAGCGTGAAGATGGGGATCAGCGAACTGCGGAGATGGAAAAGGAACACGATGATGACCAGGCTCACGATCGCCATTTCTTCTTGAAGGGTGGCCTTCAGGGTGGCGATGGCGCGCAAGATCAGGTTCGAGCGATCGTAAGTCGTGACGATCTCCACGCCCTCCGGCAGCGAACGCCGGACCTCCTCCAGTTTCTCCTTGACCTCCCGGATCACCGTGACGGCGTTTTCCCCGTAGCGCATCACCACGATGCCCCCTACTGCCTCGCCCTCGCCGTTCAGCTCGGCGATCCCCCGTCGGAGGTCCGGGCCGAACTGCACCTGACCGATGTCACGGACCCGGATGGGGGTGCCCTTACCGTCGGTGCCCACGGGGATGTCCTCGATGTCCCTGAGCGAGCGAATATAGCCGAGCCCGCGGACGAAGTGCTCCACGCTGCTGACCTCCAGCACCCGGCCGCCCACTTCGTTGTTGCTGCGGCGGATGGCCTCGATCACGGTCTCGAGGGGCAAGTTATAGGCAAGGAGCGCCTGGGGATTGACAGTGACCTGGTACTGCTTGACGAAGCCCCCCACCGTCGCCACTTCGGCCACCCCCGGCACGCTCGAAAGCCAGTAGCGGAGATACCAGTCCTGCAGGGAGCGCAGTTCGGCCAGGCTATGCTTTCCGCTCCTGTCCACCAGCGCGTACTGGAATACCCAGCCCACGCCGGTGGCATCGGGACCTAGGGTCGGCGTCACCCCTTCGGGGAGCCTCCGGGCGATCCCCTGCAGATATTCGAGTACCCGGCTTCTGGCCCAGTAGATGTCGGTGCCGTCCTCGAAGACCACGTAGACGAAGGAATCCCCGATCATGGAGACGCCGCGCACATATTTGACCCTCGGTGCGGCGATCAGAGAGGAGACGATGGGATACGTGATCTGGTCCTCCATGATCTGGGGGCTGCGGCCCGGCCACTCGGTGTAGACGATCACCTGCACATCCGAGAGATCCGGAATGGCGTCCAACGGCACGCGCAAGAGCGCCCAAAGGCCCCAGGCGGAAGCGAAAAAGAGCAGGAGCAGAACCAGGAACCTGTTCTTGGCGTTGTATTCGATGAGCTTGCCGATCACGATCCACCCCCCTGAAGGTGTGCATTGACGGTGAAGCGCTCGTGGACTTTGGCCTGCCCCGGCCGCTCCACTTTCACCGTCACGCTCCACGGGCCCGCCATGGTGAACCGGACCTTGGCCTCGTAAACACCTTTCCCGATCGGGACGGCCTCTGCCTTATCGACCATCATGCCCGGCATGTCCATGGTGTACTCCACGGCCACCGTGGCGCCGGTGACCGGCCGATCACCGGCGTCCCGGACCTCGATGCGCAGGGTGTTGTCGCCCACTTTGGCCGGCTCCGGCTGAGTACCGAGGCGCAACTTGATCTCGCCCGCGGGCTTTTCCTTTTGGGGTACCGCAGCGCCCATTTCCTCCTCCATGGGCCTTGCGCTTCCCATTTCCATGGATTTCTTGGCCTCCGCCTCCTCGAGGCTGGCATTGAGGGTGAAGCGCTCGCGGAGCTCGGCTTGGCTTGGCCGCTGGATGCTCACCGTCACGCCCCAGGGGCCGGCCATAGTGAACCGGACTTGGGTCTCGTAGACACCGTCCCCAATGTGGCGGACCTCCGCCTTGTCGATCGGCATACCCGGCATGTCCATGGTGTATTCGACGGCGAGCGCGGCATGGGTGACGGGCTGACCGCGGGCATCTTTGACTTCAATGCGAAGTGTATTCTCACCCACCTTGGCCGGCTCGGGTTGGGTACTGATACGCAGTCTCAGGTCACCGATGGCTTTCTCCTGGGGGCCAGCGGCAGGTGTTCCCCCGCCCATCTCCATGGGCTTGGCGCTCTCCATCTTCCAGTCTCCCATGCCGATTTGCCCCATCATCGCCATCATGCTCTCCGCCGCGGCGAGCTTGCTCTCGGAATCGATGAGGAAATTGCCGCTCGAGGCGATCCGCTCTCCCTCCCCGAGGCCATCCAGAACCTCCCAGTACCCCTCCGTCTGCATCCCCAAAGTCACCTCCCGCGGCTCGAGGCGTCCCTCGCCGCGGTCGATGAAGACCAGCCTGCGCACCCCGGAGTGGAGCACGGCGCTCTCGGGCACGACCAGCTTCTCGCCCAGATCGGCCTTCAGCTCCAGGTTGGCGTACATGCCCGGCTTGAGTTTGTGGTTGGGGTTGGGAAACACGAAGCGCACCGGGTTGGTGCGGGTCTCGGTTTCCAGATAGGGATAGATGTAATCGACGGTCCCCCGCCAGACGGCGCCGGGAATATAGGCCAGCGTCATGGCGGCCTCTTGCCCCTCGCGGATGAGGGGCAGTTCGTATTCGTAGATCGCCGCATTCACCCAGACGGTGGAGAGATCAGCGATTTTGTACAGCGTTTTTCCCGGCTCAACCCGCTGCCCTTGCAAGACTTCCTTTTCGATGACGTAGCCGGTGATCGGGGAATAAAGGATCTGGTGGAGCTGCGGCTTGCCCGATTGCTCCAGGGCTCGAATCTGAGCGGGCGTGAGGTCCCAGAGCAGCAGGCGGTTGCGGCTGGCCTCGACCAGGAACCCCGCCGACGCCAGCGCCTCGTGCAGGCGGCTGTCTTTGAGCTTCTCCCGGGTGCGGAGCGCCAACAGATACTCCTGCTGGGCGCTCACCAGATCGGGACTATAAATGGTCAGGAGCGGCTGTCCTTTCTTGACGAGCCTGCCGGTAGAGTTCACCACGAGGTCTTGTATCCAGCCGGAGATCTTGAGCGTCACCTCGGCCAGCTTACGCTCGTCGTAGTCCACGCGGCCCACCGTCCGGATGACTTTAACCAAAGGCTTCTTCGTGACCGTTCCGTAGGTGACGCCGATGAGCTGTCGTTGTATCGGGCTGAGTTGGACAGGTCCCTGTTGCGGCATCGCGGGGAGAGAGCTCCTTTTACCGCCAGGCGGAGCTTCTTCCGGCGCGGCTTTGACGCCTCCTCCTAAAGACGGAAGCGCCAAAGCCAAGACCAGGAGACAAGCCCAAAGCGTTCTACGGTCTCTCATCGCTGACCTCCCTTGCTGGATTCCGCGGCTTCGCGGCCCCGTTTTGTAGCGGTTCTGGATAATTCCTGGCCCACGGCCCGCTCCAATTCCGCCCAAGCCTTCTCGAAATTCGCCGCGGCCGCCAGATGTTCGAGGTGGACCTGTTCCACGGCCCGCACGCTGTCGACCAGCGAGAGGAAATCAAGAACGCCAGTCTGATAGCTGATCTGCGAAGCCTCAAGAGCCTGTTCGGCCTGGGGAATGTGGGTGTGGAGGAAGAGATCGAGCTGCTCCAGAGCGGTCTGCAGCTCCACGAACGCCTGTTTCACCTCGAATAGGGCCAGGTCCCGAAGCCGCGAGAGCTCGCTTTGCGCCGTCTGCAGATTCGCGGTGGCCTCCCCTACCGCGGCGTCGTACTTGTATTTGAAGACCAGGGGAATGGAAGCGGAAACGCCGACCCCGAAGCCGTTGCGTTGACCGAAGTTCTCGAAGCGGCTCACGGAGACCTCGAAGTTCGGATAGTAGGCCTTGCGGGCCAGATCACGGGCCAAACCTTCCTTTTCCAAGGTCCTGATCTGGGCGAGAAGTTCCGGCCGGTTGGCGAGCGCCAGTGCTTCCAGCTCCGCCATGGCGTACGGTACGGCGGGCGCGGGCGGGCTTTGGGGCATCCCCAAGGGAGCTTCGGGGGGACGGCTGAGGAGCGCATTGAGCCGCGCCCGGGCCTTGCCCAGCGCCAGGGTCTCGGTGGTCACCCGGTTGATCAGGCGCGTCAGCTCCACCTGGGCCCGCAGCACGTCCGGCTGGGAGACCTGGCCCACGGCGTATTTCTGTTCGGCGATGCGGGCGAACTGCGCCACCAGTTCCCGATCCCGGCGGTAGACCTCCAGGTTTTGGTACACCAGCCAGAGATCGAAATAGGCCTTCTTGAGCTGGGCCACGATGTCGATCTCCACGGCCTTCAGCTCCGCCTCCATCCGCTCCGCCTCCTTGGACGCGATTTCGCCCTTCAGGCGGAGCTTGCCGGGAAAGGGGATCTTTTGGGAGAGGCGGATGATATTGTTATTCGCCTGGTCGATACGAAAGTTCTCGGGCGCGTTCCAGGCTTCCCAGCTCACCGTGGGGTCCTCGTAGGCGGAAGCCTGGTCGGGCACTTGCCGGGCCGCCGAAAGGCGGCTTTTTGCTGCCTGGATGGCGGGATTATGTTCCTGAGCATAGGCGAGCACCTTCTCGAGCGCCAAGGCTTCGCCCAGCCATGGCGCCTCTTCCGTTTCGGCGCTTTCCGTCTTGTGAGTAGGTGTAAACGAAGGTAGGTCACCTTCGCCCGCCAGTCCGGGAGGAGGAAGTGCCCGTGCCGATCCCACCCACGACAGGAATAGACCCATGAGAAAATACACTCGCTTCTTCCTTCTTGCCTTCGACATTCTCCCCTCCGCAGCCGCCGCAACCAAAACCTTGATTGGGTTCTTCAGTTCGTCGCCTCCGCCAGCTGTCGATGCTGGCGGGCCAAGGACCGTGATTTTTCCGCGGCTTCCCGATAGGTCCGGGCCAGGCGATCACAATGCCGGCTCGTATGGATAGGGCTTTCCCCTTTCACAAAACCGATGTGAGCATAAGTCTCGCTCATTCTTTCGTGGCGCTTGGCTTTGGCTTGGTAGGATTTGGCTTCTCGTTCGTAGTAAGCCGCGATGCTTTCATGGTCCGTTTTGGTTCTGGCGTTTTTTACGGCGGCTTCGATATCGAAAGCCGTCAGTTCCTGCGTTTTGAACGCAGCACCTGAGGGGGCGCAACCGAACAGCAACCCCGTGGAGGTCATCAAAGCGATGCCCAGTATGAATGACCACATCGTTCTCATGCGTAGTGCTCCTCGAAATCCTGACTGGAGTCGACGGCCGATGGACAGGCCATCGGGATGACTCGATAACGAGCCGGTAGACGAAGCCAAATTCCGATCCGTTTGGGCAAGCCCCGCGAAAAGCGCGGGAGGCCGACGCGAACGCGGTTTTAACGGGGCGCTATGGCGCCCCGGGTGAACATCACCCGACGGAAACGGCCTTTTCTGGCTGGAGGCTGGCTAATTCAGCAGAGAACAGAACTGGTAGATGAGGGGTATGCGTTTGTAGGGCGGGAGCAGGCGCCGGCGCGGATAGGAACCCGCTGGGGAGAGAGGGAGCAGGACGTAGGCGAAAGCCCAGAGAAGCAGCGGCAAGGATGAAAACGCCTTAGAGACGTCGCCGGTCAAGCCCAAGCCATTCTTCGCCTGATCGGTCAAGCAGGACTTGAGGCAATCCTCCGGCATCGAAGCGGTGTGTTCGTCGGACGAGTGTTCTTCCATGGCCATGGCGGACATGCAATCCGACGGACTGGCCTTGGCATAGTACTGCGGCGGGAAAGCACACGCGGAAGTCAGCGACAGCGCCAACCATGCCGTGATGACTAATAGAATCACGCCGTGGAGCAATCGCCGATTGCGCTGGTAGCGGAAGAATTTCAACACCCGTCGATCTCATCCTCTGAAATTACAGTTCAGCGTAAATTCCGCTGAATCGGTTGTCAACACGAAAGCCCAAAAATGTAGTCAACAATCCTCATCGTTGACGTTACTATCCAGGGATGCTAGCTTGAAATCCATGGAAGTTCTAACACTGCGGAGTTTGAGATACCCGCGAAACCAAGGCTGGGTGCGCGCCGTGGCGCTTTTCGTCCTGGTGGCGTGGCTTTCTTCTACGCTCTATATGTACTGCATCAAGCCACCGCCCTCGGCGCATGTGGCCATGGCCGATTGCGCCCAAAAGGCCGCCAAGGCGCCTATGGATATGGCGAAGTACATGCCCGCCCTGGAGGAGTGCGCCAACAAAATTTGTTATACGGCGTTGGCAGGCGGAAAAGACAGCCTTCTGATAGAAAAACTCAAGCTCTCGTTTGATTTTCTTGGGTTAGCTCTGACGTTTTTCTGCACCTTCCTGCTGGTTAGCTTCAAGCAAGGCCCGCCATATCCCCATTCTGCCGACTTTCTGCTTCGAAGACGGCGAGTCCCGCTCATCTATCAATTCTGTAGTCTGTTGAATTAGCCCTCCCACGTCAGAAAGCCGTTTTTGCGCTTTTCCTGATTGGAGGGTTTTTCATGTCTGTTGTGTACCGGTTTCCTACCGGCGTATCGACGTTGGTCGACCGTCGGTCTTTTCCTAAGCCGTTTCTGTTCGCCGCTACACGTCCTCGCTGCCTATCATCCGGAGGGAGAGGAACTCATCACGCACGAGCAGACGGTCGCTATTCTCTCGAAGACAATCCCAGCCTGGCCCAGATCAGGGCGCGCGCCGAGGCGATGGCGGCGACTCCCCTCGCAGGAGGGGACCTTGCCCGACCTCACCCTCAGTTTCGCGGCCCTCTGGCTGCCCACAGCCTCCGGGCTCAGCCTCCACACGGTGGTCGCCATTATGGTGGGATTACTTCTCATCATGTGGGACGTGGGGACCGGTTCCGAGGTGATGCGTCGCATCGCCGCGCCCATGGTGGGCGGCATGGCCTCGTCGACGCTGCTGATCCTGATCGCCATTCCTGATTTATGCCCTGATGAAAGAAAGCGCCATTCGACGGGTAAGAAGGAGACTGACCTATCGAGAGAATGACGGCTTTCGGAAATGAGTGAGGTGAAGGAGGTGATTTTGCCCAGCTGCAAGCGCGGATTTTGATGATCGATTGAATGCTTCTCTTATTTATCAACGACCGACGATCTAACGGAGCGTATTATGAACAAGAAACTATCCTGGGTTTTGGCTTTCGTCTCGATTGCCGTTATGGCGTGCACGACGCCGTTACCGCATACCCCGCATACCAAGGAAGTCAAGACATTAATGCAAAGCGCCAAAACCGCCGCCGATCACGAGGCGCTTGCAGCCCATTATGAGGAGGATGCCAAGATGCTGGAGGAAAAAGCGGAAGAGCATAAGAAAATCCTGAGCGACTACCGAGCAAAACCCTATTTGTACGGCAAGGGATACATCGGATTCGATGTTCATTGTGAAAGATTGATCGACCTTTATACCCGATCCGCGGCGGAAAGCCTGGAAATGGCGAAGATGCACCGGCAAATGGCCGAGCGCGCTCAGTAGCCGTATTGGTCAATATTCATACCTCTTCGAGACCAACCGCGGCCATATCCACAGCACGGAGTATCTGGCGAATCCCTGAAGGTGATCGCTGTTCAAAGACAATTGCTCCGCTATTGAGTGGCTAACTCGTGGAGGAAGATATCAACGGCTATCAGATCGAGCGTAAAGATTCGTTCCCCGCCACTTGGAGCTTGGCATTCTGATCGGAATCAAGAAATTTTTCCGTCATCCATTCCAGGCGATGGGTTCGCCGTGCGAGCTTCAGCTCTATGCAGAAAGTCACGCCAAGGCCAACTGGATCTTAAGGCGAGTCATCGCTGATGTTCAGCGACTGGAATCGCGCTATTCACGCTACCGCGGCGACAGTGTTCTCTCCGCCATCAATCGCGTGGCCGCCACCGGCGGTCGCCTCTCAGTGGACGAGGAAACCGCGGCATTGCTGAATTACGCGGCCACCTGCTATCGCGAGAGCGACGGACTGTTCGACATCACCTCCGGCATCCTGCGCCGCGCCTGGCACTTCGATCTTGGCAAACTGCCGGATCCGGCCCAAGTCCAGGTCCTGGTCGGCAATGTTGGTTGGCATCGGGTTCGCTGGATACCGCCAGTGCTTGAGTTTCCGGTGCCCGGCATGGAGATCGATTTCGGCGGCATAGTCAGGGACTACGCCGTTGATCGTGCATCCGCGCTGTGTTGGGAAGTGGGCGTGCGTCATGGCATCGTCAATCTGGGCGGCGACCTCAGGATCATCGGTCCGCATCCGGACGGGAGTCCGTGGCGGATCGGTATACGGCACCCCCGTCGCCCGGGTGCGATCATACAAACGCTCCTGTTGCACACAGGCGCGCTGGCCACCAGCGGCGACTACGAACGCTGCATCGTGCTGGACGGCGTGTATTACGGCCATGTGCTCAGCCCCAAAACCGGCTGGCCGGTGCGGTACATGGCCTCGGTCAGCGTGGCCGGCGATCTGTGCGTCGTCGCGGGCAGCGCCGCGACGATCGCCATGCTCAAGGAGCGTGAGGGTCCAGCTTGGCTGGAGGCTTTGGGGTTGCCTTATTATTGGGTGGACGTCGAGGGCAAAACCGGCGGCTCGCTCACGGCCTTGGCACAGGGTGACCAGTAGCCGGCAGGCCAGGCCTTGGCCTGAATTAAGATGGGAATTAAGAAAGAATTGATTAATAAAGAAATAGCCCGCCCGAAGAGTCCTCTAGGGATGTTCGGCAACACCCCACTAAGGGACGGCGATGATGGACTGGCAATGTCAACTTATCACTCTGTATCCGATCGTGTGCGAACACGACCGCGAAGAGCTTGGGATACTTGTTCAACGCTTTGCGCCCTATGCCGATCTTCGCTTCACAGACGAACCCTCTCACTGTGCGGCATTCTGCATAGCCATGCGAGATCAAAGCACTCGATAATCAGGCCGACCGCTATGGGCGCGACGGGGGTTTCCCCCACTGCCCGGCTATATCGCTTAGGTGCAGTATCTAAACCGACTGGCGGACGTTTTCCCCGCGCTGTTGGACAAGCTCAGCTCCGCTTCATTCTTCGGACACCTCGCCACCATGTTTATACTGAAGACCTTACCGCAAAGTGCTTCATTCGCATTTAACTGGGCTGGTTTGGCCCTTGTCCTGCATGTGGTCTGGGAAATAGGGCAGCTGCAGTTTTACCAGCTTCCGTCTGACCTCGGATTCCGAGTCTACGCCGTGCTCCACTGCACGCTGGGCGATGTCCTGATCAGTACGTCCGCCTTCCTGGGTACCGCGGCCCTAATGAGAAGCTGGGACTGGCCGGTACGGGTGCCGTGGCGGGGCGGAATACCGATGGTGACGGCCGGGGTTGTCTATACCGGATTCAGCGAATGGCATAACGTCTATCACATGGCCCACTGGACCTATGCGCCCACGATGCCCCTGATCGCCGGCATTGGCCTGACCCCATTGCTGCAATGGCTGCTGGTGCCATCACTTATGGTGGTCATCGCCCACTATCGTTGGGCTCGACAGCGCCCTATCTGAGGTCGAGGCGCACTTTGCTCAGACGATGTACCGGTCCCAGCTCCCGTAACGTTCCCGCACCCGGCCACGGAGGAGGCTGAGGAGAATCAACAGGTCGCCCGCGCGGACCCCCGTTCTGGTGGCGATGGATGAATTTGCCTTGCAATCGGTCCCGAATACCCATTACGCGTGGGCACCGAAGAATACCGTCCCGACCGTGCCAAGCGATGAGCGGCGCCGAAAATGGCTGAATGGCTTTCTCACCGTGGACCTGCAACGGGGCACGATCCACGCCGATTTCCGCGCCGAGAGCAAAACTGATTGCGAGTCTTTGTGCTGGTGTTGACCATATTGCGCTACGTCCAATTGGGATACCACTGGATCACGGTGATTCTGGATAATACCCGCACGCACCGTCAGGCTATGGAAGTAGAACAGAAACTTCACTTAGCCGGCTGTCTCATCTTCTGGAGCCGGCCCTTTCTTCCAGTTACCTGATATGCGTCAGCGGGTATGTAATCAATTCTTGGGGCGATATCACCTTCATCGATGATTTTGAGTACGGGACAGAACGATGGCTAGCGCACCTTTGTGAAAGCGGGTAGTGCCCCGAACCTTCCCAGGCTCTGCCGGTCCCATTTATATGAGACCACGTAATACGGATAGGCGACAGCGAGAATATGTGCGGTTGGCCGGCGCCATTACCGACTGCGATATCGTCGGGGTAACAGGTGGTCTATCAACAAGTCTGCCGGGGCATCGCCATGTCAGAGACAGCCATGCTGAGTCTAGGCGATCGCTCATATGAACTGCCCGTCTCCGTCGGTACGGAAGGTGAGTGCGCTATCGATATTCGCGAACTGCGGGGCCGTACCGGCTATATCACTTTGGACCCCGGCTATGCCAATACTGGCAGCTGCCTGAGCGATATCACCTTCATTGATGGTGACCGGGGCGTTTTGCGCTATCGCGGTATTCCCATTGAACAGTTCGGGAGTGATCCTAATTTCGTGGAAGTCGCCTGGCTGCTGATCTTCGGCCGGTTGCCGAGCCCGGAGGAATACCGGTGCTTTGCGGCCGATCTCACGGCTCATGCCAATTTGGACGAGGGCATGAAGTACCACTTCGAGGGATTTCCCCGTTCCGCGCCGCCCATGGCCATTTTATCCGCCATGATAAACGCCCTGTCCTGTTTCTATCCCGAGTACCTGGAACTGGAAGACGACGTCACCTTCCGCATGATGGCGGCACGGCTCATCAGCAAGATACGCACCATCGCTGCTTACTCCTACCGCCATTCCAAGGGCCAGCCCTACATCTACCCCGATCCCAAGCTCCGCTATGTGCCCAACCTTCTGCACATGATGTTTTCCCAGCCTTATGTGGAATACGAGTGCGAGGACGTAGTGCGGGACGCCCTGAATCTCGTTCTCATTCTGCATGCCGATCACGAGCAGAACTGCTCAACTTCGACGGTCCGCATGGTCGGATCAAGTCAGGCCAATCTGTTCGCCTCCTGCGCCGCCGGTGTCTGCGCTCTCTGGGGACCCTTGCATGGCGGCGCCAACGTGGAGGTGTTGCGCATGTTGGAAGACATCCACCGAGGCAATGTGACGCCGGAGGACTACGTGCGGCGGGCCAAGAGCAAGGACAGCCGGGCACGCCTCATGGGTTTCGGACATCGTGTGTACAAGAGTTTCGATCCTCGCGCCAAAATGCTCAGCGTGGTCGCGGAGCGCCTGTTGATGACCTTGGGTAAGCCCGATCCGCTGTTGGATATTGCCCGCAAACTGGAAGAAATCGCCCTGGAAGACCCTTATTTCGTGGAGCGCAAACTGTATCCCAACGTGGACTTCTACAGCGGCATCGTCCTGCGCGCCATAGGGATACCGATCAACATGTTCACCGTGATGTTTGCCATCGGCCGACTTCCAGGCTGGATCGCCCACTGGTGGGAGCAGATCCGGACCCAACCCGGCCGGATCAATCGTCCGCGGCAAATTTATACCGGCAACGGGCTGACCGATTATGTGCCAATGGCAGAACGGGAGAGTAATGTGGGGTAAACCTGGGGCGAGGGTTTACTGTTCAAGCGATGGCCTTCACTGCTGATTGCTGAATATCGGTCACCCCGGCGCGCAGATTACCCAGTATTCAAGGGCAGTTGAGGAGCGAAACGGATTTCCAGGTCCGCCACCTTCATGCCGTCGCTTTCGCTCATGTCCGGCAGGGCATAGAGGCAGTCGCGTTCCTCCTTGATCTGCCAGAGTTCGGTGTGCCCATGGGCATGGTTTCCAGCACGGTGTGGTCCTCGAACCCGAACTGGTCCTGGCGCAGCTTGCCGAGACGCCCGTTGGCGTTCGTGGAGACGTTCCCCAGGTAGGCTCGAGGTCTCCGCTGAGGATCTTCATGAACGGAGACTCGCCGCAGCCGTTGGCGTCGATCAATCCGTAGCGGTTGTCATAGCCGAATTTGACCGAAACATTTTCGAGCAAGGGCTTAAGCCAAAGCCAACCCAGCTAGGGCCTGTTGACATTCAATAACCGGGACGCATTTGCGATGCCGGGTCGCAAAAAACTCGTTCACGCTTAGTCTCATAGGGAGGAGAGTTCAGTGGAAGACCAAGGGGTTGTCCAGGACTCCCAATATCCCCGCACGGCGAGGGCGCCAATGAGCAACGTCGCTTCTTGGGCTCATGATTGGCTCCTGGTCATGCAGACCTGCGCGAGGTCGCAGCGTAGTGCTAGCCGATCTCACCGAGTGCCGGGAATGTGTCCAAGAGCCAGTACGAGAACGCCGAGAGCTGTCTGGTCGCGATCGCCAGCCCCGCGAGCACCATTACCGAGCCGGCCTCGACTTGCAGCGGACGCCCGAGCCGGCGCAAGGCGCTGCTACGCTGCAACAGCGCTCCGGTAAACGCCGCGGCTGCCAGGAAGGGCAGCCCCAGCCTCAGCGAGTAGGCGGCCAGCAGTGTCACGCCTTGCCCGACGCTCGCCGATACCGCGCCCACCGTGAGGATCGCCCCCAGGACCGGTCCGATGCATGGTGTCCAGCCGAAGGCAGACGCCAGGCCAAGAACATAGTAAGCGATCTGTACTTGGCGTACGAAAATGCAGCTCGTTAACTCTAGCGCCGCGAGGGTTTGCGGCGCTCCCGCTCGCGTTGGATGAGCCTTTGGAGCGTTGGAAGGTCGGTATAGCCCTGGAAAACCTCCTCGCCAATCACGAAGCTCGGTGTGCCAGCGATGCGCAGGGCACTTGCCAGTGCGTGGTTGTGCCCGATGGCGACTTCAATGTCGCGATGATCCATGTCGACGGTACTGTTCTGAGGCCAACCAACCGATCGTGCAGGTCCGACCCCGCTCCTCACCTTCACTCCGACGGATCGGATCATCAATCACTGCGATTGGCCGTCGCGGTCCTCCCTTTCCTCGGCCCGGCGCCTTGCCAGCCCAGCCAAATGAGCACGCCAGTGATGGCAATCGCGGCGAGATTCAGGAAGAACACGTAATCGATACGGAACTGCGCCAGTTCCTGGACGCGCCCAGCTTTCGACTCCGGAATCATTCCCAACGCCCAGAACAGCGCGTGCATGATGATGCCGGCCCCGATCGCAGACCCGGTGAAGATCGCGCCGAGGTAAGCGGCGAAGCGCCAGCCGTAGTATGTCGCATTGATGTGCAGCGAAGGGATGACCACGAAGTCAGCATATAGGAACGCAATGATTCCGGAAAAAAGCACTCCATTTTCCCAGAGCACTGCCGCCAGCGGGCCGTTGCCCATCGAGCCGATGATGGTAAGGATTGCAAGCGCCGGCCCGAGCAGCGCATGGATGAGCACGAGCAGAAGCATAGGCAACTCTCGCGGAAAGATGGCTTGGAAGACAGCGTCGGGCACGAGCGTGGCCACCGCGCCCGCAATCAGAAAGCCGAAGAACAGGTCTTTCCAAATCATGCCCCACTCGCCGCGGTAGGTTACGCCGACGCGGCACCACGCCTCGCCGCTCCACAGCTTGTCTCGCCAGGACCTCGGCAGCCCCTCTGATGGCTCACCGCGAATTCCAGCACGCTTCTCGCCCGCTTTCGCGGCGTCCTCGCGGGCGCGCTCGACCATTTTGTTGGGATAGGTTAAGCCGACAATTACGGCCATGATGGCGACGTGGGCGACCGAGCCGACGACGAGCGCCAGCGCGAACTGCCAACCCAGGAAGATCCAGGCCAGCGCTGCCACCGGGGGTGCGAGGTTCGTCGAGCCGAAGAGGAACGCCATCATCGGAACAAGGGCGGCTCCTTTCGCGAAAAGCGCCCGCCCGGCCGAGAGCGCGGCAAACGAGCAAGCCGAAGATGCCGGTCCCAACAGCATGGCCAAAACCGTCTGCCTCAGGCCGGTGTGGCCCAGGTACTTGGCGATCACCTCGCGCGGGACCAGGACCTGGATTAGCGAGGAGAACGCGTAGCCGAACGCCAGCGCCCAGAATGCCTTCCAGAAGAGACCGGCGCTGACATATAGGGTTTGCCCGATCTGATCGATCATTAGTTGTACTCCAACCGGACGCCTATGCACGGAGGGCAAGACGCGGCGCGGCCTGCGTTGCCATGACGGCCGTTTAGCGTACTTTTCGTTCCGTTTTCTGCGACGGCCCCAAGTTGATCAGGATTCGTATTCATAGCCTCTCCTTGTCCATCGCTAAACTTCGGTAAGGAATGGGAATTTGGTCTGTAAGTGCGTCCGGGAGATAAAAACGCTCCTCCCCGGACGGCACCTGTTTTGAATTCGACCGGACTTTTTTCTGAAAGACTTTCCTGTCGGATTGGTGACAAGAAAAAATGAGGCGTGGGGCGATATCACCGATGCCAAGGCCTCTCTATGCCAAAGCGGACTGGCTCCATCACGCCGGAAACACCCTAAGGACCGTACAGCCCTCCGCACTTCCGTGTTAGGGCGGTACTTTCGTCTTTTCAGCCTTCAAGCGAAGAGTCCAGAGCCGGATCCATTGGATCTCAAGCACCACCAGGAGCGCCAAGGCTATGGCTATCAGAATACCCAAGACGGCTCCACCCCCGACCAGCCACGGGAACACCATCAGCTCTTTCTGCATCATGGCCTCGCACATGGGGCATTGGCCGCCCATGGGCATCGGTTGCATACCCGATGGGCCCTGCCCCATGCCGCCCTGCTCCGACGGGGTCACCGGAGAGGGAGGAGTATCCCTGGTCATTTGGCGGTCCGGAGCCATCGGCTGCGGCGGTTGATGGGGCTGCGCGCCGACGTAGGAACCCAGCAGCACGATCGACAGGAATATGCTCAAAAGTCTCAGCAGTAGGCCCATTTCATTCTCCTCGGTAGATTGAGTGTCGGGAAATCTTCCAATCGCTCAGACGATGTACCGGTCCCAGCTCCCATAACGTTCTTTCACCCGGCCGCGGGGGAGACTGAGGAGAATCAAAAGGCCGCCCGCGACGACCCCCGCCCAGGCAGCGGCCGCGCCGGCCCCGGTCAGCACCCAGGGGGCGATGATCAGCCATCCACCGAACCCCAGATTGATGAATCGCAACGGGCGGGCGACCTCCGCCATCGCGATGATGGCGACGGTCACGACGAGGGCGCCCACCAGGTGGTCGCTGTCGGCCATCTCGCCCCCGGTTCCGAAGATGAGGCGCGTGAACATGAGCCAGAGGCCGATCGCGGTGCTCAACAACAGCGTCCAGGGCACCGTGACGCCCCAAGCCATTGCCCGGCCCATTTCGGTAAAAGAAGACGCCTCAAAGCCCGGGGATTGGTCCTCGGCCCCGTCCGGCATGATCCCGCCCCTGAAGAACGTGCTCCAGAACGGCTGGCCCGTCCGGTGACTGTGGAC
Source organism: Methyloversatilis universalis (assembly GCA_020723665.1). Lineage (GTDB taxonomy): Bacteria > Pseudomonadota > Gammaproteobacteria > Methylococcales > Methylococcaceae > Methylocaldum. Next base: position 13,249 of record DYIL01000001.1, on the reverse strand, counting down.
CAGAAATTGCCCCATGGCCACGAGTTCGTCCAGGGCGAAGGGGATCATGACGAGCATCGCGAGGGCGGCGACCAGGCATAAGGTGCACCAGGTGCCGATCACGATTGGCTGGATGATGATGAAAACGATGCTGACCACCCCCAACGGCACGACCACGATGCCGAACAGCAGCACCATCCAGGGCATGGTGCGCCAGCGGCGCTTGTCGCCCATGAAGCCCATCAGCGCCTCCAGCATATAGGTGAGCGCCCCCAGCCCCGCATCGGAAACCGGCCAGGCGCGGGAGATGTCCGAGGTGATGATTTGCTCGGTGCTCCTGCCAAAGAAGGGATCCCAGGCGGCGCCAATGTGGCCCATCTGATAGGCGGCGAGATAGCGGGCGATGAAAAAGCCGATGAACGCCAGAGCGATGATGGGCAAGCGCTGGAGCCAGGTCGAGGGGCAATAGCTCCAGCCGGGCGGGATGTCCGGACCCCTCATCATCGCCTCCATGCTCATGCCCGGCATCTCGGGGATCAGGATGGCGAAAGCGATCACGAGCGATCCGACCAGGGTATCGTTCAGATAGGCCGCGGGGCTCGGCGTCCAGAAAACGAGCGGGGCGGACAGGAGCCAGAGGCCGACGAAGACATTGGCCCATTGCGCCCACCCGTAGCGCGCCGACAGGGAGAGGGCGCCGAACGCCAGGAGGAGCAGGCCGCTAATCCCGTCGCTCCAGGCCAAGGCCGTGTTGCGGAGCGCCGGCGGCGGCAGATTCCGTTCGGCCATGACCCGCAGGGCCTCGGGGCCCACCTCCGGGTCGAGGTAGCCCAGCGTGAAGGGACTCGTGATCAGCCATAAGCCGAGCGCCATGATGGCAAAGTGCACCCAGAGCGTCATCCGGCGATGCGCGTGCATCATCTGCATGTGCTCGCGCATGGCCTGATCGGGCGCGGCGGTCGTTATCGCTTCCTGCTCTCCGCCCTCGGCGGCGGGCGCACTGCCCTGAGCTACTTCCGATCGGGACCGGTCAGCCATCTTTTCCAGCCCAACGGGAGCTTGAAGTTCGTTTTCCCGGTACCATCCGAGCGGATCGGCCTTGAGCGCGGCGATCATCTTCGGAAGCGCGTCGCGCAGTCTGCGCTTCGGCGTCCAGTCGAGGAGCGTACGGGCGCGGCCGATGTCGAGCTCGTAATGATCGTCGGCGAGGTCGACCATCCACGGTTTTATGAAATGCTCCTCTCCCGGCGCGAGGTCCCGCAACCAAGCGCCGGCTTTCGCCAAGGGTTTGGGTACGGCACGGGTTTCCCACGCCTCGCCGTGGACGAGCCGGCCGATCTCGCGCTGCAGTTCGTCATAGCTCATCGTCTCGGGCTCGCCGAGCAGCAGCACCAGCTCGGGCGGCAGCTGGCGGCGGCGCTCCACGAGCCGGACGAGGGCATTCACCAGGTCGTCAAGATGCAGGAAGGACTGGCCATGGGACATCTCGCCGGCGAAGACATGGCCGACCAGTCGGCGTTCGTAGATGCGTTGGATCTGGTGGGCGAGCACCGGAGCATGGCACAGGTCGTCATAGACGCCGGCGATGCGCAGCAGCACGATGGGGATCGCACCGTGCTGGTCGCGAATGACCTTTTCGGCCTCGACCTTCGATTTCGGATAATCCCACTTCGGATCGAGCGGCCAGTCCTCCTGGATGGGCTGATCGGGCTGCGTGGGAGCATAGACGAGCATGGTGCTTGAATAGATGAACTGCTCCACCTGGAACGAGCGAAGGCCGCGCAGCAGGCGCTCGGTGCCGCGGACGGTGATCTCCTCGTATTTCGGGCTCGGCTCTCCGGAGAAATCATAATAAGCGGCCAGGTGAATGACTGAAGCGATGCGCTCGCCGTGCCAGCGGCGCACACTCTGGAACGCCTCCTGCACGCTCTCTTCCGAGGAGATATCGACACAGACGCAATCGGCGATCGGGGGCGGATGGGGCGGTCCGGGCCGATCGAAACCGACGATACGGAAGCATTTGCCGAGCGCCTCGATAAGCGCGCTGCCAATGAAGCCGGTGGGTCCGGTCACGATCACCACGTCTCGGTCGTTCATGAGCCGCTCTCCTTGCTCCGCTCTATGGATTAACTCGAAACGGTATTCCGCCAAAGTTATCGACCAGGCATCGTCATGCGCCTCATTTCCGTCGAACGGCGAGAACCATGACCGCCGTAATGAGTGCAATCAGAATCAGCAGGCCGGCCAGCGTAGCGATGGGAGCGCCCATCATGCCGCCCATCATCATGCCATGCATCAGCGCCATCCCGAGCAGGGCGAGGATCGCCAGCGCACCGATCACGGCGAGCACCATCACTACGATCTTCATGCGCGTCCGCCTGTTCAGACTTTGGCCATCCCCTCTCAGACGGAATTTCATCCGCCTTCTTTTTTTGAAAAATGCCCTCCATGAAAGTTCGTCGGGAGCTCAAGGCCTCTGTAAGACGCTGGCACCGAACTCGTTCCTTGGCGTACCTTCACTGGAAATCGGGTGCGCCCCGAAGCGTCGCAACACATCGGTGGCCTCGCGGTCGGAAGGGTCGATCCGGAAGCCCGCCGCCGCGACGGCCGTCTCGGTCTCCCGGTTGGGACGGCAGCCGCCACTGACATACGTCCAGAGCGGTTGGATACGGTCCTGCAGCTTGGCCCAGAAAGGCCGGCTGGAACGCACGTGCTCCAGCATCAGCAACCGACCTTCGGCACGGAGGACCCGGCGGATTTCGCGCAGGCCCTGCGCGGGATCCTCCACGCTGCAAAAGACGAGGCTGCTGACGACGGTATCGAAGGTCCCTGCCCGAAACGGCAGGGCCTCCACCTGAGCGGCGACCAAAGGGATATGGGGCGCCCGCCGCTGGGCGCGCGCCAAGGACTGCGGGTCGGGGTCCAGCCCGATCACGGAAACCCTGGAGGGGTAGAGCGGTAGGTTGCGGCCGGTACCGCAGCCCACCTCCAACGTGCGCCCGCGGGCGGTCCATACCAAGGCCTGGCGCCAGCGCACGAAGCCCAGCCCGTCAGCCAGACTCATGAGGCCGTCGTACAACCACGGAATGTGCTCCACACCGCGCCAACGTGCGCACGCTCCAACGGCTAGAGAGTGCTTCGCTGAATGACGAAATGCCACGATCTTTGGCCTGTGAAACGCACGGGGTTTCGCTATTTCCGCAATAATTTGACGATGACTACGGCAAGCAGGACGATCAGCAGAAGGCCCACGATCGTCCAAACGAGCATGCCGCCTCCCATCATTCCGTCCATCATTCCATTACGCATCACGGTGAGGTCCTCCGTTCCATGTCGGCTTCCGGATTGGCTCTTCGATCAGAATCCTACCTTTTGGATTTCCGGCTTACTGGGGCGTTCAATTCGTGGCGGAGGACTCTGGGTCGGCTTCGAAGGCCGCGATCCAGCCCTCGGTCAGCCAATGGGCCAGAAAACCAGCGGCCGTCGCGGCGACGTTCTCCGCTGGCAGTCGATCACACAAGCCCTCGCAGACCTCGGCGAAGTGCAAGCCCTGATACAGGGCATCGAAGGCCTGAGCTTCGGACAAATTCAAATTCCGGAAAAACAGCTTGAGATCGGACCGCCAGACGATCCAGGTTTGAGGGGAATCGAGCGCTTCGAAGGGCTGCGGGGAGGCCTTTTGATTCAGTGCCTGCCAGACTTCCGGGATGTTGAAGCGGAGCTTGACACGGCGTAACGCCGGATGAAAGCGGATCCGCAGGTTGGGCCAGCGGGCCGCCGGCAGCGCGGTCAGGGCTTCGGGCGAGACGGCCGGGGCTTCCGCCGCGTCGAAGGCTTCGCTGAGCGCCCACTCGAACGCCGCCAGTTCGGCCAGTTCGGGCCGCTCCCGATACTCCGAATCGTCCTGCAAGAACCGGCCGAGGTGTTGGCCGAACCAGCGGATGGACGCATAGCGCGAGGGATGGGCCTCCGCGTAAACCCGTCCCAGATGGGCAAAGTCGTCTTCGCCTAAGAGCGTCCCGAGTGCGGGATAATCGGCCGCCAGGGCCTCGATGAGGCGCAGCCGATAGGCTTCGGCGTAGACTTCGGCGCGCTGAGCCCCAGAGGCACGGCCATCGCCCCGCAAGGCCGCTGGCGGACTAGCGCTCGGATTCAGCAGGTACGCTTGGAAGCGCCGCTGGAGTTCCGACAGGCTCGAAGGCACATCGCTCGCACCCGCATGTCTGTTCATGCCACCGTCCGCATTACCCGCCCGCCGATGCGCCGCACCCGGTTCAATTCCTCGACCAGAGCCTCCAAAGGCGGAATGTCGTCGTCCCGCTCGATCATGGTCGAGACGGTTCCGAAGCGGACCGCGGCCGCTTCGTACAGCGCCCAGACCTCATCGATCACGGCCCGGTCGTGGGTGTCGATGAGGAGATCGCCGCGATCGAAATGGCCGGCCAGATGAAACTGCCAGACCCGCTCTGCCGGGATGTGGCGCAGGTAGTCGTCAGGGTCGAAGCCGTGGTTGCGGGCGCTCACATAAATGTTGTTGAGGTCAAGGAGAATCAGGCAGTCCGCCGCCTCGGCCGCCGCCGCAAGGAATTCCCCTTCGCTCATTTCGGAATCGGCGTAGCTCACGTAGCTGGACACATTCTCCAGCAGAATCCGCCGCCCGAGGAACTCCTGGACCTGTCCGATCCGGCGGACCACGTGGTCCAGTGCCTCCTCCGTGTACGGCAAGGGCAGGAGATCGTGCAGATTAAGTCCATCGACGCCGGTCCAGCACAGGTGATCGGAAAGCCACACGGGCTCGATGCGCTCCGCCAGCACCTTGATCTGCTTGAGATAATCGACATCCAAGGGATCAGTGCCGCCGATGGACAGAGACACCCCGTGCATGACCATGGGGTAATCGGCGCGAATCCGCTCCAGGTAACGAAGGGGTTTGCCGCCCTCCACCAGATAGTTTTCGGTGAGGATCTCGAACCAGTCCACCGTGGGCTGTCCTTGGAGGATGGCTTCGTAATGCTCCTTGCGTAGCCCTAAGCCAAAGCCGAGGAAGGGTCTTGCTTTTGGGGGCGTGTTCACGGCGCCGTTCCTCCTCGACGGACGGTTACCGATCTCATGATTTGGGGAGATAGCGTGGATGGTGCACGCAGTGCTCGAATGGACTGCCGCAAGACACTGAACGCAGAACTAAGGAACAGGCTTGCAATGAGACTTCCAACAACAATATCCGGCCAGCGCGAGGCGAGCAGGTAGCTACCGGCCGCGGCCAGCAAGACACTGACGTTGGCTATAAGATCATTTCTGGAGCACAGCCATGTAGAACGCATGTTGAGGTTGTCGCCCCGGTGACGGTAGAGCAGGAAGAAACAAACAAGATTTGCAGCAAGCGCCACCCCACCGATGGTGCCCATCGTCTCCACCCCCGGCATAATGGGATGAAGCGCTTTATAGGCAGCTTCCCCCAACACACCGAGGCCGAAGGCGAGCATGAAACTGCCCTTCGCGAGAGCCGCACCCGCCTGCCAACGCGCCGAACGTGCCAGCACAAAAAGGCTGAACCCATACACCAAGGCATCACCAAACATGTCAAGAGCGTCGGCGAGAAGCGAGGTGGAGTGAGCCAGCAGCCCCGCCCAGCCCTCTACGAAGAACATCGCGACATTGATCATGAGCACGATCCACAGCACGCGCCCGTGATTCGCCGCGCGCAGGGCGACTATCTCGCAGCTTTTATCTTCACAGCAATTTGTCATTTCTAACCCTAACCAGAGCACCGGTTTCCGCGTCTTCTGACACGTTCGCGCGGCTCTCTATGACCTTGGTCTGACAGGTCAGCCCTTAACGTATGATTTTCCCCGTTTCCTCTACCAACCCAGAAAAGAGCACCGGACTCCGAGAAGAGCCCGGTGCCTCGTGTCAGCTTTGCTGGAGTTTACCGCCCTTGGCCTTGCAGTCCTTTTCGGTGGTGGTGAGAAAGCCTTTGCCCTTGCAGGAATTCTGTCCCTTGCAAGCGTTGGTGGCGGTCCTGCATTCCGACTGTCCTTTGCAGGCATTGATGCCGTAGCACTGCACTTTCGCTTCTTCGGCGCTTTTGCTTTTGCCTTTGGCGGTCTCGGCCGCCTGGACGAGTCCGCTGGCGAATAGGGCTGCGGCGGCGGTGGCCAACAGGGTACCGGAAGTCTTGGAAAATTGAGCCATGGTCGATGTCTCCTCGGTATGTTGGGGATGTTTCCTTAAGGGTTGAGGTCCGCTTCCCGGACGAGGCCATCTTACCGCGAGCGTGCCGAACGGATCGACCCTGGCCGCCGTCGGAGTCGGTCGACGCTTCCGAGCGGATGCGGTGATTCTTAATGACCGTGCCGATGGTGTGCATCCGGGAAATGGGCATGGGCGTGAGTCAGCGGTTCATGGCGGTGCCAATGACTGTGTTTGGTGCCGGGCAAGAGGGATTCATCGTGTGGGTGCCGATGATGATCGTCATGGACATGCTCATGCGCGTGCTCCATCGCCTCATGGGTGTGTTCGTGGCGGTGCCGCTCGGTCAGGTGCAGCCAAACACCGAAAGCCATGAGCCCTCCGGCGATCCACAAGCGCCCGCTGACCGGTTCGCCGAGGAGTGGAATCGAGAGCATGGCACCGAAGAACGGCGCGACCGAGAAATAGGCGCCGGTTCGGGCAGTGCCCAGGTGACGCAGGCCCACCACGAACAGGCTCAGGCTGACGCCGTAGGCCAGCCAGCCGACTAGCAGGGCGCCGGCGAGTTCTGGCAGCGGTGGCCAGGCCGTTCCCAGCAGAAAGGCTAGCGCCAGGTTCATGCCGCCCGCCGTCAAGCCCTTGATCGAGGCGATCCAGGTCGCATCGGCCAGCGACACCTTGCGGGTCAGATTGTTGTCGATGCCCCAGGCCAGGCAGGCTCCCACCACGGCCAACGCGGGCCAAAACCCTGAGAACCGGGCGTCCCCCGGCCAACTCAGCACGACCGCCCCAAGAACGATCGCGGCCATACCCAGCGCGATGCGCCGGTCGAAATTCTCCCGGAAGGCGAACCAGGCCAACAGCGCGGTGAATACACCCTCGGCGTTGAGCAGCAGCGAAGCGCCCGACGCCGGCATGCCCGCCAGTCCGAGCATCAACAGCACCGGCCCGACGACACCGCCCGCCAGGATCGCGCCGGCCAGCCAGAGCCATTCGCCGGGGGCCGGCTTCACGCCGGGCGAACGGCGGACCCAGCGATACAAGCTCAGCCCAAGCCCGGACCCCAGGTAGAGCAAGGCCGCCAAGAGCCACGGGCTCACTTCGGACAGCAGCCCCTTCGCGAGCGGCGTGCCGGCGCCGAACAACAGAGCCGCAACGAGAGCGGCCGATACGCCGGGTTGTCGTAATCGGTACGGACGATTCATTTCCAGCCTCGCTTCTTCTGGTTCATCACTTCCCTCCGTTCAGACCGAGCGATGCGCGGTAGCACAGTCGACCGACTTCAAACAGGAGTTGAACCGTTCCATCCGACACCGCCTGATGTAGGCTATCAAACCAATTCGTTTTCGACGGGGCCTCTTCACCCATGTTGGCGACAAGGCGACCTTCGAAACCCTGCAAGCGAGTTTCGGTCTTGCCGATCCGGCTTTGAACCGGATCGGCGCCCTCATGCGCTGCCTCGATGCCGGGGGGATTCGCCCGGCCGGGACTAGCGGTATCGTACGGGTGTTGGTGGACTTGCAGGAAACGATCCCCGACGACGACCGCCTGTTCGAACTGGCCTCGGGCGTGTTCAATGAGTTGTACGCAGCCTTTCGCAAAAGGAGTCAGAAGCAATGAACGGTCTTTATTTCCTGAAAAGCCCGGTACGCGCCTCGATTCTATTGGTCCTTTGCAGCCTCCGGCTCGGCTGGGCGGACCAGCCGCCGCCTCTGGCGGGGACGGCCTATGTGACCTCCTGGTTCGGCGGCGGCGTCGCCGTGGTTGATCTTGCTTCCGGCGCGGTGAAGCAGACGATTCCGGTCGGCATCCACAACCACAACGTGGCCTTGCGGCCGGATCAGAAACAGGCCTGGGTGACGAACAACAACGCCGGCACGGTGGCGGTCATCGACACCGCGGGCAACACGGTCATCCGGTTCCTCGCCACCGGCCTGGGGCCGCGCCACACGTACTTCAGCCCGGACGGAAAGGAAGCCTACATCACCAACGAATTCGAGAACCGGGTGGAAGTCTTCGATACGGAAACCCTTGCATCATTGCGCACGTTCCAGGTAGGCCACATGCCTCATTTCGCGCTGGTGGCCGGCGACCGGGTTTTCGTCACCAATTTCGGCGGCGGCGATGTGACTGTGTTCTCTCGCTCGAAACGGAAGACGCTGGCGACGGTGCCTGTGGGGGCCGGACCTCTGGGCGCGGGCGCCCTCAAGGACGGCAAGCGCGTCTACATCGCCTGTCACAACGCCAATCACGTGGCAGTGATCGACGGAACGACCCAAAGGCTCGTCGCCCGCATCCCCACCGACGCGGGACCGGTACAGGTCACGGTGACGCCGGACCAGATCCATGCCTATGTTGCCAACGACGGGGCCGGCACGGCACAGAAAATCGATCTCTCGACCCACCGCATCGTCAAGACCATCCCTATCGCGCCGGATGCCGGCAGCCACGGCGTCGGTTTCGCCGGTGGCGGGCGCTGGCTCCTGATCACCAACACCGGCGCAGGCACCGTCTCGGTGATCGACACCAAGACGGACGAGGTAGTAAAGACTATCCCCGTGCCCAAGGCCTCGGAAGGCATCGCCGTCAAACGCTGAACTCCTTACCCTTCACGCTGTAACCTGGCTGCAGTCTAACAATCTGTAGCGACGTAAGGTTTGAAAAAGTTTGTCATAGCGGGATCTTTTCTGACGCCGCGGACGACAGAAATGAGGTATAAACGGGAGAAGTGTTCCGTCCTGACGGAGCCTTGATGAGGTAGCTGGCCTCTGGAAATAAAACAGCCGCTCAGTTTGGTTGCGACCTCGAATAGAGGCCCTACCTACCCACAAACCCTACCGGGGAGATTTCCCCGTACACGGGCAATCCCTCCGAGTTCGCCCAGGAGGAAATTATGATCCTCAAGTTCAGCCGACCGCTTTCTCGGGCGGCGCCATCCGATTGTCCGGCTCAGCTCGGCCTTGCTAGGGATTTCGGGCACAAGCCGGGTTTAGCCTGGTCCGATACGGACGTTCAGACCCTTCGCTTCCGGCTTCTCGTCGACGCTATCAGAGCGTTGGAGAATCCTCGCGTGGGTGCGGTCACCCGCTCGGGCCTTCTCGACTGGATCGCTAGCGACAAGATAACACCCTTCTCATTCAGGGTGTGCTGCATCGCCGAAGGGCTCGATCCTGATGCTCTGCGCGATCTTTTGAATTTCCGATTCAAAAGAGGCAGACAGGCTGCGTAGTCATTCACCGAATTTGTCCAGGAGTCCCATTCTAGGGCAGGCACATTTCATCCCGACCGGGAGGGGCTCATCCCCGGTGGGGAGGCCTTCTTCCGGAAAATCCGAAAGGAGACCTGATATGAATCCCAAAGTTTTGATCATTGTCACGGGCGGCGTCGCCTACGCTTATGCCGATTGCGGTGTCGACGTGGTGATCGCGACTTCGATGATCTAAAAGCGACCAATCCGGCCGACATCACTCCGATCCATTCCAGCTTCCAGCCTTTGATGGAATTGGCCGGAATCGTCGGCGACTGGCCTCTGAGCAAACACGATGCAGTTCTCGATGAAGCACGGCATCCCAAGGCTATCGACGACCTCGCGCAGTACGCGCTCGATGGCTTTGCCGTCGAGTATGTTTATGAGGGCGACCCAGGCGTTGATTTCTACGGCCCAACGCCAGAGACAAAAGACATTGCCAAACGAAACTGGAATTTCCGCAAAGCGGTCCACTATCTGGAAGAAGAAGGCATTCATCTCGCATCCCTCCTGAAAATTCCGGTAGCCGCTCAAGGGATTGTCGAGGACATCAAGCTGGCTTATGGAACGGCCATTGGGAACAAGATCGACGAAGAAAGCCTCGATTGGCCTGATTTGGCAGTCAGCTATCGCAGTTTTGCCGGGTTGCTCCAGAAAGTGATCATCAACGACCGCTAAGGTCTTCACCACCACCCGCCGGGGGACTTGTTTCCCTCCGGCGGGAACGCAGGTTCTCCGGCATTCTCGCAGGAGAGCTTCCATGCACGCGTTGCACATCATTTTGCTCCAATCGGACCCGGATTTGGAGCCGGACGAGGTCTTCACCCTGGCTGGCGATGCCATCGAATCCTTTCAGGACAAAGTTTTCGACTGGCATGCTGAGGGACCTGGACGATGGATGCAGGAATATCCCGCCCCGATATCGTTCCGGAAATCCCCGGAGCGGTTTATATCCGAGTTGAGGGCTACCGTCGTTCGGATGAAGGCTGAGAGGCAGGGCGCGCTCGAATATCTGGCGCGACAACTGGGACTGGAAGACGACTGTACGTCTGAGGCGATCGGTTGTGCGCTCTTCGGCAACATCGAATCGCTGGGCGAGCACGTTCTTTGGGCCGCCATCCGCTATTTGCAGTTGATGCGAGGGGACTACACCCCGGACAGCGGCTTCTACGATGCGATCCAAGGCTCCGCCTCGATACCCGTTCCGGAACAAATCGCCGACCAGCCGCTTGGCGAAACGGAAGACCTGTATCTGGTCCCGATAGATCTGCATTACTGAAACGACTCCCACCGGGGGATGACAGTCCCCGCGTGGGGATCCTTGCCTCCTCCGGGTGGATTGGACCCAATCCGCCCCGTCCACCGGGGTTTCCCGAGGCGCCCGATGGACGTTACGGGAAGCCTCAATGGACGGGGCTTTTTACTGGAGGTGCGACATGAAAAAAATGAACAAACTCGACTCGACGCCCATTCGCTGGGCCGCGAAAGGTCGCTGGATTTCCATTCTCGGGGCCTTGTACCCTGAACTGGAAACTCACCTGGCCAAGCCCGGCCGTCATGGCGCTTGCCCTGTCCATGGCGGACAGGACGGGTTTCGCTTGTTCCGGGACGTGGAGGTTTCGGGCGGCGGAATCTGCAATTCGTGCGGCGCCAGGCCGGACGGATTCGCATTGCTGATGTGGCTGCGGGGCTGGGATTTTCCGACGGCGCTGGCGGCCGTGGCTCGGACGCTGGGCGGCGTGTCGATGACGGCGAACTTACCGGCTAGGCCTCGTACTCCGAGCGCCGGCGTACATCGACCGCCACTTTCCGATGATCGGATCAGAAAGCTGCTCCGGGACACCTGGAACGCTGCATCGCCCTGGAATGCACCGGAATCCTCCTTGCTGAGAGCCTATCTTCGCAATCGAGGCCTGATACCGAAAGCCTTCAGGGGTCCGCTGCCGCTTCGTTTCCATCCATCCCTATTCTATAGGGAAGAGGGAAAATGCCTCGGGCGATGGCCGGCGATGCTGGCTCTGATGTCCGGCGCGGACGGCCGGCCGGCGACGATCCATCGCACCTTTCTGACCCTGGACGGGCAGAAAGCGCCGGTGCCGTCGCCGAAAAAGCTCATGCCGCATGCATCCGATCGACCACTGGTCGGCGGCGCGGTGAGACTGGGCGGAACGGGCTCCTGCGTGGGTATCGCCGAAGGCATCGAAACCGCGTTGGCGGTTTGGCAGATCACGGGCATGACGGTTTGGGCGGCGTTGAGCTGCACCTTCCTGGAAAGGTTTCAGCCGCCTTACCGCACCGAGTGTGTCGTAATCTGGAGCGATCGGGATAAGAATGGCGCTGGGCAGCGCGCTGCGGAGTCTCTGAAATTCCGGCTGGAATCGTCCGGCATCAAGGTGTTGGTCCTGCTGCCGCCCGAATCTGGCATGGATTGGCTGGATGTGCTGAACCGGTGGGGTGTCGATGGGTTTCCGATTCTTCGCGATCCATTGGCTCTGGCAGCCTGAGCGGGAGTGTCGTCATGGGCATCATTGATATTCTCACGGTCGACACGACTCCTGGAGGGTATCCGGACAATCCATTCTCTCCGCCGGCGAGCTGGGATGGCGATGGCGAAGCATTCGTGCAGCTCCTGCGCGAACGCTTCCAGCGCGACCCCTGGCTGCGGCAATGGCTGGGCATCCTGGCATTCCGCAAACGACGAGGTGACAGTTACACCATCATCGGTCCCTGGAAACAGGACATGGAGGCGATCATCGCCTCCGTCATCTCGCGACTGACGGTATTAGAGGCCATGGAGGAGGATACCAATGGGTGACATGATATTGGAGCGCTACCTCTGCATGCCTCCCATGTATGTCCCGCCACTGAATCTTTGGAACATCAACCAGTTTCATTGGGGGTGGCAGAAAGCATCTCGATGTCCGTATTGCTTGGCGTTCGCGGTCGAAGATCATGAATGCAAGGCATGCGGGTTCAAAACGCATGGAAACTAAAAAATGAAAAAGCCCGTGGATCATTGGATCTACGGGCTTTTTTATGATCAGAATGGTGACTTATGATTTAGGAGGGGCTGGGAAAATTGCTCAAAAAGTGGCAATATCTCGTCCGAAAATTCGCGATTAAGCAACGGCAAATCAATGTGTTGGGCTGCTTAATTCCGAAAAAATAATTGCGTAAGTTATTGATTATGAGAAATTATGCCAATAACTCATAATCCCTTGGTCCAAGGTTCAAGTCCTTGAGGGCCCATCAAGAAAATCAAAGGCTTAGCATTTATAATGTTAAGCCTTTTTCTTTTTAGTACCCGTATAGTACCCAAAAAGTGAAATTTACACCCTGCTGTGCGTCCAGGTGCTCCGGCCAGGTTCCAAGGGTTACCCAGGGGTGGAACGGATCCATGATTCCGTCCCCCGGATGAACTCCACCGAACAACAACGGCAAGCTGTCTGAAACGCTTACAGACGCGCAAGCGTCAGGGGTCATTTGCGTTACGCCGTAACGAAAACGGAACAACGGAGATGTAGTTCGTTGTTCCACGAAGCGGAAAGCCTTACCCGGTGCGGGCTTGCGGAGGATCAGAGTCGGTGCTGTGAGCCCCAGCAAGCGGATAGCAAGCTGGAAGTGGAAAATGCCATCCATGGCAGCATCCTTGCAGTGAGTCCACAGGGAGAAATCAAGGTCAAGCGGGTGGGGTGTACCGAGCTTTGGGGGCAGCCATTCATTGCCGGGGTTCTGGTACCAAGTGCATGAGCGGATTTCCGCCCGGCGTTGACGCTCTTTAGCAGGCTGTTGATTTTCTCGGCCCTGGAAGGTGCATAAATTCGTTGGATGGAG
>DYIL01000081.1 GCA_020723665.1 Methyloversatilis universalis | reverse complement strand
GTTGGGTGAGGGCCTTTTGGATCCAACGGTCGCGCTGTTCGCTTTTCCCACTGGAAATTTAATCAGAGCTTTCTTAAATCGTCTAAATTCCGCTTGGCTTCATCCCATAAGGCATCCAGTTCGGCCAGGGTAGGTTCGGCCAAGGTCTTCCCCTGTACCGCCAATTGCTTTTCGATGTAGCGAAAACGACGGACGAACTTCCGGTTGCCGTTCCGAAGCGCGGTCTCGGCATCGACTTCGAGGTGCCTTGCGAGGTTGACGACGACGAACAACAAATCGCCGATTTCCTCGCGGATATGGCTCTGGTCGCTCGTCGAGCAGGCGGCTTGCAGCTCGTCCAGTTCTTCCCTGATCTTGTCGAATACCGGCCCGATTTCGGGCCAATCGAACCCGTAGCGTGCGGCCCGCTTCTGCAATTTTTGCGCGGCAACGAGCGCCGGCAAATTCGGCGCGATACCGCTCAACGCGCTGTCATCCTTTTCCGTTTTGCCTTTCTCCCGGCGCTCGGCGGCTTTGGACGATTCCCAATATTCATGTCTTTCGGCATCGGTCTCGAACACGGTCTCGCCGAAAACATGCGGGTGACGGCGTATCAGCTTTTCGCTGATGGCATCGGCGACATCTTCGAAAGTAAACAGGCCGCGTTCCTCCGCGATGCGCGAATGGAAAACGACCTGCAAAAGCAAATCGCCCAATTCCTCGCGCAAGTCCTCGACATCGCCGCGTTCCGCCGCATCGGCCACTTCGTACGCCTCTTCCAGGGTGTAAGGCACGAGGCTCGCGAAGTCCTGCTGCAAGTCCCAGAGGCACCCGGTCTCGGGATGGCGCAAGCGCGCCATGATGTCCAACAGGCGCTGGATGTTCGTCATATCCGGTCAGGCAGTTCCAGGCCGAAGCTTTCCCGATAGCGTTCTTTGAACGCATGCAGGGTGAAGCTATGATTTTGCGTGCCGTAGGTTTCGACCTTGATCGCCCCCATCAACGAGGCGATACGGCCTATGGTAGGCCAATCGAATTCTTCCAGGAGGCCGTAGATCAACCCGGCACGGTAGGCGTCGCCGCAACCGGTCGGGTCCAGCACCGCATTCGGCTTCGCCGGCGGTATCTCGTGCCGGACGCCGTCGGCGTAGATCACCGATCCTTGCGCGCCCCGGGTGACGATCAGGGCTTCCACGCGCTGCGCGAGTTCTTCGGGCGTGAGGCCGGTGCGATCCTGCATGAGCTGGGCTTCGTAATCGTTCAAGGTCACCCAGGTCGCCAGTTCGACGAAATTCAGGAGTTCCTGCCCGCCGAACATCGGCATGCCCTGGCCGGGATCGAAGATGAACGGGATGCCGGCCTCGGCGAACTCCGCCGCGTGCTGAACCATGCCGTCTTTGCCGTCCGGCGCGACGATACCGATGCGGATGCCGCGATCCGTGGGTACCCGGTTCAGATGGGAAAACGACATCGCGCCCGGGTGGAAAGCCGTGATCTGGTTATCGTCCATGTCCGTCGTGATATAGGCTTGCGCCGTATAGCTGTCGCTCAGGACCTTGATGAAATCCTGCTTGATGCCGCAATAGCCGAGCCATTGCGCGTAGGGCGTGAAATCCTTGCCCACCGTGGCCATGGGCAGGGGGTCGGCGCCCAAGAGCTTCAGGTTGTAAGCGATATTGCCGGCGCAGCCGCCGTATTCCCGGCGGAGTTCCGGAACCAGGAAGGAAACGTTCAAAATGTGGACCTGCTCCGGAAGGATGTGATTCTTGAACCGATCCTGAAACACCATGATGGTGTCGTAAGCCACGGAGCCGCAAATTAACGCCGTCATTCTTTCTACCTTTTATCGAATCAATACCAGTAACCAGACCGCGCCGGCGAGAACCAGCGAAAAAAACACGGCCGCCGATCCGAAGTCTTTGGCGCGGCCGGACAATTCGTGCCGTTCGAAGCCGATGCGGTCCACGGTCGCTTCGACGGCGCTGTTCAACAGTTCGACGATCAGGACGTTCAGCAGCACGCCGATCAGAAGCGCACGCTCGATACCGTTCCGCCCGATCCACAGCCCTAAAGGAATGCCGGCGAGAACCAGCAGACACTCTTGACGGAACGCCTCTTCGTTCAGCCAAGCCGCACGGATGCCGGCGATCGAGTTGATGAAAGCCGCATAAAAACGGGCAAAACCCGTGAGAGTTCGTCCAGCCATAGAGATCTTTATTCGGCTTTATAGGCGAGATCCGGATGCCGCGCCGCCCGCACTTCATCCAGACGCCGCACCGACAGCGAATGCGGTGCGCTTTTGAGCCGATCCGGGTCGGTCTCCGCTTCTTTCAAAATCGCGGCCATCACCTCAGCGAACCTGTCCAAAGTGTCCTTGCTTTCCGTCTCGGTCGGCTCGATGAGGAAACACTCGGGGATCAGGAGCGGGAAATAAACCGTCGGCGCATGGACGCCGTAATCCAGCAGGCGCTTGGCGAAATCCAGCGCCGTGACATGACGTTCTTTGGCCAGCCGCTTCAGCGTGATGATGAACTCGTGGGCGGCGAGGCGCTGCGGAAAGGCGGGTTCGAACCCCGCTTCGACCAGTTTCTTGAGCAAATAATTGGCGTTTAAGGTCGAGAATTCCGCCACCCGCCTAAGGCCCTCGCGCCCGAGCATTCGAATGTAGACATAGGCTCTAAGGAGCACGCCGACATTGCCCGCGAACGTGACCAGATGGCCGATGCTATGCGGCCTATCGGCTTCCGTCAGCATGCGGTAGCGCGGCCCGTCTTTCGCGACGACGGGCAGAGGCAGGTACGGGAGCAGCTTGTCGTTGACGCCCACCGGGCCCGCGCCCGGACCGCCGCCGCCGTGGGGCGTCGAAAACGTCTTGTGGAGATTGAGATGGATCACGTCGAAGCCCATATCGCCGGGGCGCACTTTGCCGGCGATGGCGTTCAGATTGGCCCCATCGTAATAGAGCAGCCCGCCGGCTTTGTGAACGACATCGGCGATGGCCTGAACATGCTGGTCGAATACCCCCAGAGTCGAAGGATTGGTAAGCATGATGCCGGCGGTTTGCGGACCTACGGCCTGCGCGAGAGCCGCGAGATCCACATTCCCGTCGGGACCGGTAGCGACCTCGCGCACCTGAAAACCGCCCATGGACGCCGAAGCGGGATTGGTACCGTGCGCGGCGTCGGGCACCAGCATCTCGGTGCGTGCCGAATCGCCCCGCAACCCATGGTACGCGCGGATCATGAGGACGCCCGCGAATTCGCCCTGGGCTCCCGCGGCGCAAGCCAGGGAAACTCCGGCCATGCCGGTGATTTCGCGAAGCATCTCCTGGAGCTCGTACAAACAGGCCAGGGTCCCTTGCCCGGCCCTTTCCAACGCGAGCGGATGGGTGTTCAGAAATTCGGGCAGATTCGCCAGATCGTGACACACCTTGGGGTTGTATTTCATGGTGCAGGAGCCCAAGGGATAAAACTGCGTGTCGATCGAGTAATTCTGCTGGGACAATCGGGTATAGTGACGCACGACGTCCAATTCCGACACCTCCGGCAAGCTTGGACGGCTCTTGCGCAGCAAATGATCCGGAATGACCGGAGATTCCCCGGCCTCCGGAAGCCACTGGGCACGGGCGGCGCGCCCTCTGCGCGAACGATCGAAAATCAGCATTCTGTCGGCTCCGACGTCTTCACTCATAACTCAAGCAGCGATGCCACTCGGCGTACGTACAATTCAATCTCCTCCTCGGTACGCGTTTCCGTGGCACAAACCAGAATGGCCTCGCCGAGTTCAGGATAATCCCTAGCGAGCTCGTATCCCGCCAGAATCCCCTGTTCCGCCAAGCCGTCCATGATCTCCCGCGCGGGCTTCCGTGTGCGGTAAACCGCCTCGTGGAAGAAAGGCCCGGAGAAAACCCGTTCGACGCCGTCGACGGCCGCCAGTCCGTTCATCAGGCTCAAGGTGTTGCGATGGCATTGTAGCGCCACCCGTCTCAAGCCCTCAGGCCCGAGGAGCGCCATGTAGATCGTCGCCGCCGTGACCATCAAGCCCTGATTGGTGCAGATATTCGAAGTCGCCCGGCCGCGGCGGATATGTTGCTCCCGCGCCTGAAGCGTCAGCGTGAAACCGCGCTTGCCTTCCGCATCGACGGTGCGGCCTACCAGGCGTCCGGGCAGTTGATGCAGGTGCGCCTTGCGGCAGCACATGAATCCGAAATACGGCCCGCCCCCGGACAACGGAATACCCAGAGGCTGGCCTTCCCCACAAGCGATATTGGCCCCCGTTTTTCCCCATTCACCGGGCGGCTTGAGGAGGGCCAGCGCCATGGGATTGACCAGCGCGATGGCGATCGCGCCGTTGGCGGCGGCCCATTCGGTCAGTTCGTCGACGGCCTCGAGTAAACCGAAGAAATTGATCTGGGGAATGACCAACGCGGCGACATCCGTGTCCGAATGCGTTTCTAGAGAGGCCGGATCGATGCACCCTGTCTCGATGTCGTAAGGCAATTCGATCAGCTCCAGCGCCTGGCTGCTTACGATCGTCTCCACCACCCGCCGGTAAAAAGGATGGACGGTTTTCGGCATCAGAATGCGGCGCGAGTGCGATTTACGGTTGGTCCGGACCGCCATCAACACGGCCTCGGCGAGGCTGGTCGCTCCATCGTAGAGCGAGGCGTTCGATACGTCCATGGCGGTGAGGCCGGCCATCATGCTCTGGTATTCGTAGAGGACTTGCAGCGTGCCTTGGCTCGCTTCCGCCTGGTAGGGCGTATAGGCGCTGTAAAATTCACCTCTGCCGGTAACCGCCCAAACCGCGGCGGGTATGTAGTGCTCGTAGGCGCCGGCGCCCGCAAAGCATAGAAGCGGGCGGTTCTGCTGGGCTCGCGCGCGCATCAGACGTGCGATCTCCATTTCCTTCAGAGCGGGCGGGAGCTCGAGCTCTCCGCAATACAACTCCGCCGGTATCTCGCCGAAAAGCGCTTCTATCGACGGCACCCCGAGCGTTGCGAGCATTTCGCGGACGTCGTCTTCGGTATGAGGAATGAACGGCATGGGCTAAAGGATGGTTTCTTCGACTGTTTCTACATCTTCCGGTCGCGGGAAGAACGCGCTAACGCGCTCGAAACGAGGCGTCCGTGATCGTAATTCCCCGCGCACACAGGACACATTCTCTTCCGGACGGATGGCGCACTTTCACGCGCAGTATCGGGTAAGAAGGCACATCGCGCACGAAACACGGACGCCGGTTCAGGCCGATTCAACGGTATCGCCGGCGCAAGGAGAACATGCGGACCGATCAATCGGGTTCGGCCTCGGCTCGATAAGCCGAGGCATCCAAGAGGCTATCCAGTTCGGAAAGGTCGTCCGCCTTGACGCGGAACAGCCAAGCGGCGTAGGAATCCTGGTTGATCGCTTCCGGAGCGTCGGAGAGCGACTCGTTGACCTCGACGATCTCGCCGGATACCGGGCTATAGATATCCGAAGCCGCCTTCACCGATTCGACCACGGCGCACGCTTCGCCGGCCTTGACCCGGCGGCCGATGTCCGGCAGCTCCACGTAAACCACGTCACCCAATTGCTCCTGGGCATAATCGGAAATACCGACGCGTACATGGCCGTTTTCCTCCGGTTTCACCCATTCATGGGTCTTTGCGTACTTCAAATCGTCCGGCACTCTGCTCATTGTCCTCCCCTGTTCCAGTTAACCGACTACTCCGGTCAAGTTACGGGAAAACCACCCGGCGGTAAAGGGCATCGCGCGGAAAATTCGACGATCCCGAGCCTACGACTAGCGCCGGTAACGATATCCCGGACGAGGATGGCGAAAGGGCACACCCGAACCGTAAGGCCACCTTTCCCAATGACGAAAACGATCGTTGAAGCGATAAGGCGTTCTGTCGCGGTAGGGTAACGGTTTATCGAAGCGATGAGGCTGCTGGTCATAGTAGCGGAACGGTTTACCGAACCAATATGGCCGTCTATCCCAGGAGTAAGGGCGACGATAATGATCGAAGCCGTAGAAACGCCGGTCGTAGTAGCCATAGGGTCGCCAATATTTGTAAGGGTAGGCGCCGAATCCATAGAAATGGCTGTAAGGATAATAGTCGTACCGGTAATAAAGGGCTGGATACTCCGCGCCGACCCCCACGCGGTAACGAACGCCCGCACCGCAGCCGCTCATGAGCGCGCCTACGAACGCCAACAGCAGGGCCAGAAAAAGCCGGCGGGATTCCTTGAGGCGGCAATACATACAGAATTCGTCTTATGAGCGGCCTGTGTCACAGATGTAGTGTGCTTTAGACTCCGTCGACGCCAAAAGATCATTGGCCCAAAAATCATTTTCTTCCCATCCGGTCGTAATGGAGACATCCGCGCGAAAAGTGTTTGGCACATCTAATGCGTATAAAAACGATGTCAGCCACGACAAAAACGATCAGCATGCGGGAGAACGGAGCCATTATCGCCGCGTAGAGAAGCCGGTATCATTGCCGTTCGTTCTAACTTTCGGATCGCGAAAACTCGGTGGGCCGCCCGAAGTTCGACGTGATCGCTGAACGCCTGATTTTCATTCTTAAAGAGTTAGCCAATGACTTATCAACGTAGTTCGACTGGCAATGCCCTTAGGATTTTGTGCTGGATTTTTCTTGGGCTCTTACCGGTTTTAACCCGTGCCGAGGTGCTGCTCCTGCCCCAACAAGTCATTCAGGAAACATCCGACGCGGTAAAGCAGGCGCTAAAGGAATATGACTATAAGCTCGACATTCCCAAGGCGACGCGGATCGTCAAGGAAATTCTGGAGCCCCATGTCGATGCGGACCGAGCGGCGATGCTCATTCTGGGCAAACACTGGCGAACCGCCACGCCGCAACAGCGCGAACGTTTCAAGGACGAGTTCCGTACGCTGCTCATTCGCACTTACGCCACGGCCTTCAACGAGTATAAGGACTGGAACATCCGTTATCTGCCGCTGCAGGCGCCGGCCGCCGAAAAGAAAGTTATGGTCAGAACCGAGATTCTCCAGCCCGGCGCAAAACCGGTCGCCGTGGACTATCGCATGATCGAGGAGAAAGGTACTTGGAAGGTCTATGACGTGCTGATCGAAGGCATCAGTCTGGTACAGAACTACCGCACGACCTTCAGTGAAGACATCGCCCGGACCGGCTCTTTGGACAGCGTCATCAATGAATTGGCCAAGCGCAACGCAGAGGGATCGAAAGCCTCGAATAACGGCGCATCACTCGCTCCGGCCACCTGATGCCGGTCGCCCCACAGAATAATTTCCTTTCTTAAATCACGAGCACTTGGAAGCCGGAATAAGCGTGGCCTGAGCGTGTTGAAGGATTTAATCAGAGTTTCCTCATGCCAGGGCCGCGCAAAGCAGCGGTTCTGCCTTGGGTCGACAGCCGATCGCCCGCCGCGTCGTTACCAAGAAACATCGTCTCGGATGGGATCGCTCCTCAGCGAATCGAGATCCGCTGCGGACGGATCGGTGCCGCCTCCCTGTTCGCCGGACGATCGCCTCCCCGGTCATTCTGCCGCGCTTTCCCCGTTGCGAGCCGCAAGCGGCGCTTACCCGTGCACCCGTTCGCCGGGAGCGAAGGCTAACGTGCGAAGCACGGCCCTTCGACAGGCTCAGGATAGGTTTGTCCCAGCGGGAGAGGACTTATTCAGTATTCAGAGCTTACTTCGAGCAGGCCATCGCCATCCCTCGGCATCGGTATGCCGCTTTGCTCCCGAAGCGAGCTTCTCGGGTAATTTCTCACAGAATCGAAATTCCGTTTCGCTCATCATCCCAAAAACCTAAGTTAAACTCGGAAATGACCGGGACGCCCCATCAGCCGCCGAATTCCCTCACCCCAAACCCCTCCGGAGAGGGGGCTAAACTCCCTTCTCCCAGAGGAGAGTGTCGCGAAAGTAGGCTGGGATGACGAAGGAATCCCAGAAACCGGCTGAAACTGCTGGGTTTCTGCCCTCAACCCAGGCTACATTTTCGGCTTTTACGACAGCCTCCTTTGGGAGAAGGGCTCGGGATGAGGGTTTGGCGCTTTTCAGGGTGTATCCAACTGGCGGATTTAGGATCATTGCTGCGATCCAGCGCCGGCTAGATACGCCTTCGACTAGCGGCGAGAAAAGGCGACGCCAAGCCCCTTTTTCGGAAGATTTTCTCGTGTGTTCCTCGATATGAATACTTACGACGTTTATTTCTATCTCGGCGGCCGCATTCAAATCCTAAAAGTAGAGGCGTCGACCACTCTCGAGGCGAAGGCGATCGCGGAAACCCGATTGGGGATCGCTGACAAGGGATTCGATCCGGACAGGCGCGTGTTCGCTGTGAGTCAACGAAAGAGCCCGGAACCGCACCGGCAGTAGAGCGGCCTACCTTCGCTTCCTTCCCTGGAAATATTATCGAGTCGATCTTATTATCGGCATTAGGGTGCACGACTGCGATCGGCGCCCGTGTGTAATCGTTGATTTATAGGAGATCTCTCGATGAAAACAACAAAATGGGTGACCCTTCTTTGCACCTTGGTGCCGGGCATCTCGGCGTCCTTTTCCAGTTGGGCCGAAACACCCAATTATCTAAAAGTGAAAGAAGCGGAAGTCGAATGGAAGAACGAAGGCAAAGGGAAGGTTCTCGAAGTGGAAATCGAAACGTCCGGCGCCGTGCCGATGGATGGCAAGGCCGGCGCCTTCGGTTATGGCGCTCTGACCGACGGCACCAACAACGTCCTGGTTCTGGTTACCCATTTACCGATTCAGGACAGCACGCATGTCGATTCCAAGAGCGGTTTCCATGCCCATGTACTGGACCTGAAGCAGCCTACCTCGGCCTGCCCGGGAGCCTCGCTCGAGGTGGATCTGGAGAATTCGGGAAATAACACGGCTTTCGACGCCAACTACAAGTGGTCGATCAATGGCACCAAGATTAAGATAGAGAACATTCCGGTGGCCGACCTCGGCGACGCGGGTGTGGAGAATCTGGTGACCTTCACTATCAAGCCCGTGTTGGACGCGCAGAAAAATCCCACCAATCTCTGCGTTACCGTCGCGGAACAGATCTAACGATTTTTTTGGAGCGAGAACCGACCGGCGGCGCTGAAGCGCCGCCGACGGCAAGGGATAGACGAGGAGGCGTAGCCGCGATCTCGAGATCTGGTAGCTTCTGTCAGAAGGATTGGAGTGGATTTCTTAGCTCGGAACAGCCTGGTTTGGGATCGCTTTACGACCTTATACGGCTATCCTTGAGGTATCGCCGAGGGTCGCCCGACGGCGGCATTGCGTATTTTCAAAGAAGACACTGGCGTGAGTAACGTGAAGCCCTTACCGGGGCGTTTTTCCTGGCCTCCTTCCATTTCTCCCCTGCGAATCGTTCTACTTGTCTTACTCCTGGTTCTGGTGTGGACTTCGTACTATACGATCCCCGCGGAATCCGAGGGCATCGTGCTCCGATTCGGGAAATACATTCGTAAAGTTCCGCCCGGCTTGCATTTCAAACTTCCCTTCGGCATCGACAGCGTCTTCCGGGTGCCGACCCAACGCCAACTCAAGCTGGAATTCGGTCTGATTACACCCGGCTACACCCATCCCGATCAGACAGGAAAGGACCCGGAAAAAGAAAAATCCATGGTGACCGGAGACTTGAACGCGGCGCTCGTCGAGTGGGTCGTGCAATACCGCATCACCGAACCCGACACTTATCTCTTCGCTGTTCGCAATCCGGGACAAACGCTCCGGGATCTTTCCGAATCGGTCATGCGCGAGGTCGTAGGCGACCGGACGGTCGACGAAATCATCACCGTCGGCCGTCAGGAAATCGAGGAATCGGTCCTCGCCCGACTGCAGGACTTGGCGGGCCGCTATCGTCTCGGCGTCACCGTCAACCAGGTGCAATTGAAGAACGTCAATCCGCCGGAGCCGGTACAGCCATCGTTCAACGAAGTGAATCGCGCCCAGCAGGATCGTGAGAACGCCATCAATCTGGCCGTCGGCGAATACAACAAGGCCGTGCCCCGCGCCCGCGGCGAGGCGGACCAGAAGATCCGGGCGGCCGAAGGCTATCGTTTCAAGCGCATCAACGAAGCGGAGGGCGATGCCGCCGCATTCAGCGCCGTGCTCGAACAGTACGTCAAAGCACCGGAGATCACCCGCATGCGGCTTTACCTCGAAACACTGGGCGACGTTCTTCCCGAGGCGAAGCAATCGATCGTCGTGGACGAATCGGTGCAACAGATTCTGCCGATGCTTCCCTTGCCCGCACGTCTGCCGGAGGAAAAGCCATGAGTTTGCGGACGACGCTCGCGATTCTTTTCGCGCTCTTCGCCGCCGCCTTGGTCGTGCTGTCGGCGTTCACGGTCAACGAAACCGAACAAGCGATCGTCACCCAGTTCGGCAGACCGGTCCGCGATCCCATCACCGAACCGGGCCTACATTTCAAAGTCCCCATCATTCAGCAGGTCACGCTCATCGACAAGCGCTACCTGGCCTGGGACGGGCCGATGGTGGAAATGTCGACCAAGGACAAGACCTACATTCAAGTGGATACCTTCGCCCGCTGGCGCATCACCGATGCGATGCGCTATTACCTTCGACTGCGGGACGAGCGCAGCGCGCAATCGCGGCTGGAAGATATCCTGGGCAGCGAGACGCGCACGGCCATAGCCCGGCACGAATTGGTCGAAGTGATACGCACCGACAAAACGCGTCAGCCCGTGCAAGACGAGGCCGTGGGCGGGCTTGGCGCCTTGCGTCCGATCCGCTACGGACGGCAGGAAATCGAAAAAAGCATTTTCGAGGCCGCGGCCCCGAAACTGGCCGAGTTCGGCATCGAACTCCTGGACATTCGGCTCAAGCGGATCAATTACAACCCAGGCGTACTCGAGCGCATCCATCAACGCATGATCAGCGAGCGTTTACAAATCGCACAGCGGTTCCGCTCCGAGGGCGAAGGCGAAGCCGCCCGCATTTCCGGCAAGAAAGACCGCGACATCAACGAGATCGAGTCGGCGGCCTACAAACGGGTGCAGGAAATCCGCGGCGAGGCGGATGCAAAAGCGACCGAGATCTATGCCAAGGCGTACACGCAACGGCCTGAGGCGGCCGACTTCTACCGTTTCTTGAAAAGTCTCGAAACCTACCGCAAGGTCATTACCGGCGAATCCACGGTGGTCCTTTCGACCAACAGCGATTTGTTCGCCTTGCTCAAGCGCGTCGAGCAAAAGAGGCGCCGTGACCAATAGGGCCGAAATTCGCCGATAACTCAAGGGATGTTCGGTCGGCAGGAAACCAAATTTCATGCCGGTTTCGGCGTCGAATTAGTCATCTAACTATGTTTTTCGCATCGTTGAGGCAAGATCGCTTGGTACGCCGCTTACAGGCCGTCTTTCTTGCGATTCCGCTCGTTTTCGGAATCGGGGGTTGCGCCACCAATCCTATTACCGGCCGCAGCCAAGTCATGCTGGTCGGCGACGACGAAGCCGCGCGGCATTCTGCGCAGGCTTATTACCAGTTATTGGCAAATGCCGAAAAGCAACATGTACTGGATGACGATCCGGCCACGGTCAGCCGGGTTCGATCCATCGCGCAGCCTTTGATCGCACAGGCGATGGCGCTGCGATCCGAGACCCGACTCTGGCAATGGGAGGTACACGTTCTGAAAAGCGATCAAGTGAATGCCTGGTGCATGGCCGGCGGCAAGATCGCCGTGTATACCGGCTTAATCGAAAAAATCCGGCCCTCGGACGACGAACTGGCGCAGGTCCTGGGACACGAAATCGCTCACGCGCTGCTCTCCCATCAGGCGGAAAAGATGTCGCGCGTTCAGCTCCAAAAGCTCGGACTGACCTTGGGCGTCCTGGCCGGCGCCGTCGCCGGCTACAACTTGAGCGGCGCAGCGGGCTTGGCCGATACCGTGGCCACCATCGGCTTGGATCTGCCCAACAGCCGCAGGGCCGAGAACGAGGCCGACGCCGTCGGCATCGAACTCGCCGCCAAAGCCGGATATAACCCCCATGCCGCTGTCTCGCTTTGGGAAAAAATGATCGCGGTCGGAGGCAGCGAGGGCCCGGATTGGCTCAGCACCCATCCCAATCCCGAACAGCGCCTACACAACATGCGGGCAAAGGCTCAGCAGTTGATGCCCGTTTATGAGGCCCAGCGCCGCACGCCCTGAACCGGACGATTCGGCTTGCGGAACAACCGCGGAATCGTCCCGCTCGCCGCGGTCGTCGATCGCATTCGGTCGTCTTATTCCATTTCTCAATCAAAAGGAAAAGGTTGTAGGCCGGAATAAGCCCTTCGACCAGGCTCCTGCCTGCAGCAGGCAGGCAGGACGAACGGTAAGCTATTGATTCCGTTCGCGGTGAGCTTGTCGAACGCTCTCCTGAGATTCTATGGTTCATGTCAAGCTGCCGAT
>DYIL01000080.1 GCA_020723665.1 Methyloversatilis universalis | reverse complement strand
AAATCCCAGGGATGGGGTTTGCACAAGTAACTCGCCCGCGGGGCGAGACCCGCTTTAAAACTCACGTGCTGCCGAAGGCAGCTTCCTTATTCGAGCGTACATCAGAGATGAAAACGCTCCTAGGTACGCGCAGGGGCACTCCAAGCCACCGCTGCGCTTAGGTTACAGATGTTCTAGCGGCTCTTACCATCGAGCGCAATCACCTTGAGCCCGTCCTTTTCCGTAGCCCACGACACGTAAACCCGGTCGCCGTTGGCATGCAGGAAGGGATTGTCGGCCCCGCTTTCGGATTCGGCCAAGACGCGCGGCTCGGTCCAATTCGCGCCGCCGTCGGTCGAGCGCATGGTCTTGAGCTGATTGTTCTTGCCGTCGAACTCCAGCCAGACCAAATCCACCTGTCGCCCTACGCTCAACACGTGCGGATGGGCCGGCATGGCCGCCGGATTTCCGAACTTGAAAGGTTGAGTAAAGTGAGCGCCGATATCGTCGGAATAGGCGTAAAAAAGGCCCGTTGCGTTGGGCGCGGCGCTGTACCAGGTCAAGTGATAACGCCCGTCTTTGGCGATCGATAGCCCCGGCCCGTGGTGGGGACAACCTTCGATGTGCCAGTTTTCGTGCGTCACCCGAACCGGCCGGCCGGGCTTGTCCCAATCGGCAAATTTGAGCAGCGCATGGTCGCGAATGTTCTCGGGATAAATGTTCCGCCAAACGATAAGCGGCAAGCCGTCGATGTCGATGGCGGTTTGCAGCCGGCAGCACTGGCAGGTGTAATCGGCCGCCTTGACGTTCGGCTTGAAGCTCTTGCCGCCGTCGTCCGACCAGGTGTAATAGAGAGAAGAACCGTTGTAAGGCTGGTTCTTGGCCTTTGCGGCCTGGACATCCCGCGCATCCAGCCAGGCGATGAAGATCTTGCCGTCGCGGCTCACCGCGAGGCTGTCGAACGAGTGGCCACTAATATCCAGGTCGTCGTTGACCGTAACCGGCTCGGAGAAGGTTTTACCGCCATCCACCGAACGGGCGAAACGGATATAGCTGCTGAAACGCTTTTCCAGCCCTTGCGTCCAGGTGAGATAAATCTCGCCTTTCGGGCCGATCGCGATCTTGGGTCTGCTCTCGCCGTGGGCCAAGACATTTTCCGGGTCGCGATTGACCGCCGCCGGCTTGCTCAGGGTCTTGCCGCCGTCCTTCGAGGACTGGACGTAGATTCGCCCCTGCTGCACCCATGAAAGCCATAGCCGGCCGTCCGCATCGAAGACCGCGCTTGGCGTTCGCGCGCATTTGGGCGTGGGAGCGACAGCCGAATCTTTGCAAAAAGCGGGTTGGGAAGAGGACGCGACGCCCTCCTGCCCGGCCCAGACGACTTGGCTGGCCAGTGCCAGGGCCGGCACGCCGATCAATCTGCAAAAAACATTCATCACATTTCACCTTTTTCGGGTTTGCACGACCTCAAACGGAAAATAACCGAGAATTCCCCATCGCGTCAGGCGCTGGGGTCTCCGAGACACATGCGGTCGACGACGCGAAAGCCGGAACCTACGCCCGCCGACCGCCAGGCGATCAGTAATCTATCGAGATGCCCCCGAAGATCGTACGGTCGAAACCCGGATTCAGGATGGCGGTCCCGCTCCGAGTCGCCCTATCAGCCACGCTCGTGCTGGCGACCCATTTTTCGTCCGTGAGGTTACGTCCTTCGACAAACAGGTGATAGCCGAGTTTATTGAACGTATTCTTATAACCGGCACGGGCGCCAAACAAGGTATAAGCAGGCGCCTTGAGCGTGTTGGCGTAGTCCACGTAATAATTGCTGGTCATACGGATATTCGGACCGATGTAGAAACCGGAAGGATGTTCGTACACGGCTTCCGCGCCGCCGAAATGATTGGGCGCCCCCGGGATGTAATTGTCGCCGAAGACGGGATCGTTGTCGTACAGGAATCGCTGGTAGGTATAGGTCAATCGCACGCGCAGCAGGTCATCTCCCATCAAATCCAAAGGAATGAGAGCGCCGGTACCGACTTCGACGCCCGTATGTGTGGTCTTGTCGGCATTATTGGTGCTCGTCTGAGTCTGACCGGGCAGCAGCGTGGAGAGAATCTCGTTGTTGATCCAGGAGTGGTAAACCGCAAGATCCCAGTTGAAGAAGCCGGCCTCGCCGCGGGTTCCCACTTCAATGGTCGTCCCCTCCTGCGCGTCGAGGGCGGACTCGTTGCGGGTCTGATTCAGACGAGGATCCCGGAAAGCCAACTGGCCATTGGTCGGCGGCTCGTAACTGCGGCTGAAATTGGCGTAGAACTGCTCTTTGTCGGTCGCCTGCCAAAGGAGCCCGACCTTGGGACTGAATGCGGTGTACCAGCGGGACGCATCAGTCTCAAAGGCGTTACTGATCTGCGACGTGGGCACGAAGAAATCGGTCAGACTGCGCCGCTTGGCATGAACGAACTGGCCGCCCACCACGAGATCGAGAGTAGAGGTCAGACTGAATCTGTCCTCCCCGAAAATCTCGACGTTGAAAGCCTCGGTTTTGGTGTTATTCAACTTGGTGCCAATCTCGGCGCCCGGCAGGGTATTGTTCACGGTGCCGTAGGATTTGCCCCAGCCGAAGAAGCCACCCACCACGAAGTTGTTGCGCGAACCAAACAGCGATCCGTCGTGAGTGAAACGCCAGCTGAGACCGGCATCCTGCTGTCGGTTGCGGTTGAACGAGCCCGCCAAATTGCCGAAATCGATCATAAGACCGCCGCATGCGGGATTATTAATCGTCACGATGCCTTCCGGGTCCGGCGCTCCCCGGCACGGTGCTCTCGTCGAATTAAACGGCGACAAGGGATGCCACAGCCTGCGATTCTCATACCATGCCCCTACCGTCAGCACATCGTCGGGCGTGAATCTGATGGTGTGTCGGAAATCGCCGCGCAGCGTCTCGAGATTACGCTGAACGTCAAGCGTCTTGAACTTATTGAAGAACGTTCCGGGCGACAAACCATTCTGGGCCTGGTGCGGGTCATCAAAATACTGGTCGAACGAAAGAGACCCGGGTAGCTGCAGCTGGTTCTTGCTGGCGTACAGATGGACACGAGTCTCCTGATCCTCGTTCCAGCGGTAACCAAAATTGGCGTAGCCCCTGGAAATATCCTCTTCGCTATGGTCCCGGAAACCATTGTTATAAGTGCCGGTATAAGAAACGAAGTAATCGAGATCCTCGTTCAGCACGCCGCCGACCATGAGTTGCGGACGGTAGTAATCGTGCGACCCGGTGACGAAGGTCGTGTGAATGCCCGGCGTATTGCGGCCGTTGCGCGAGACGAAGTTCACCGCTCCGCCCAGGAAGGCCGAACCGTATTGCAAAGCGTTGGAGCCACGATATACCTCGGTATAAAGCGCATTCATCGGTTCCAGAAGTTCGGGGTTGGTAAAACCGTCCGTCCCGGTTAGCGGCAGACCGTCACGCAGATAACGCATCCCCGCCTGCCCAAAGGTCTGTGATGTTCCTTGACCGCGCACCAGGATGCGGGTTTCGGAATTGCCGTAGCGGCTTTGCGAAAAAACGCCCGGCGAATAGCTCAGAACATCGGCCACCCCGCCCGGCGTCGGCCGGCTGCGATACTCGTCCGAATGAATGAAGGTGGTTGCACCAGGAACTTGGGAGAGCTTGTGTCTCGCCGTTTCCGCGCTGGGTGTCGTCAGCGATTCCCCGGTTTCTTCGGGCGCTGCCACTTCGATCGTCTGCAGACGGTGTTCTTCGGTGTGATCGGCGACGGCAAATCCGGAAAGCAAAAAGTTCAGACTAAAAACCGTCGAACCGACACGAAATAGCGACATGGACATATTCCTCCAGCATGTGTGCAATTTTATTTTTATCAAGACTGGGGCTTTTTTATAGGAATATTTGTGCCATACCGCTTTCGAAGAAAATATGGCGTTCCGGAGATCAGAAACCTCGTTGACCGTGAAATGTGCGTCAAATGCCGCACGTCTGTGAGGGATTTCACACAGCGCAACGAGCCTCACCGCGCATTGGTCGTCACACGCTGGTTTTGCTGAACGACGTTCTACCCGTCGGCCCCGGAGCTTGAAAGCATTCGGAAAAGATATCGAGACGCGTAGAAAAAACGAGGGACAAACTATTGGAGCCTAGCCCGGTAGGTTACGAAACACTTCGACGGGGCAAGGCGAACGGACTCCTGGGATAGGCCTGGAACTGTCGAGACAGGGCTTCGACGCGCGTCTGGCCAAAGGCTCCGTCCTTCGGCTCCGGAAGGCTTAAGGCGCCGCGTCGGAACAGTTCTTGAACAAGGATGGATTCATGCCGTATCGGCTGAGCAATCGGTAGAATTCGGTTCGATTACGCTTGGCCAGCTTGGCGGCTTGCGTTACGTTGCCGTTTGTCATCTGCAGCAGCCGGATCAAGTAGTTTCGCTCGAATTGTTCGCGGGCCTCCTGCAAGGACAGGAAGGACGACGGTTCGTCTCTCAATGCCCGCTGCACCAGCGTTACCGGAATCAGCGGTGTCGAGGACAAGGCGACACATTGCTCCACCACGTTGCGGAGTTGCCGGACGTTTCCGGGCCATTCGAAATTCACGAAACATTCCATGGCCTCCGGCGAAAATCCTTTGACCCGATTGCCGTACGTTTCCGCCAAATCCCGCAAAAAGTGCATCGCCAACAAAGGAATATCCTCCGGGCGCTTGGATAGAGGCGGCAGCATCAAGGTAACAACGTTCAGCCGGTAGTAGAGGTCTTCACGAAAATTACCTTCCGCCATGGCCTTGTCCAGATCCGCATGCGTTGCGGAAATGATGCGCACGTCAACCGGCTCGTCTTCAGTGGCGCCCACCGGCCGCACCTTCATTTCCTGGAGCGCTCGCAACAGCTTGGCCTGAAAAGACTTGGGCATATCCCCGATTTCATCCAGAAACAAGGTGCCGCCGTCCGCGGCGCGGAAGAGCCCTTTATGGTCTCGCGTAGCGCCCGTGAACGCACCCCGGCGATGCCCAAAAAGTTCGGATTCGAAAAGGTTTTCCGGGATCGCGCTGCAATTGACGGCCACGAACGGTCCGTCTGCCCGCGTGCTGGCCTCGTGAATCGCGCGTGCAAGCAACTCTTTGCCGGTGCCGCTCTCGCCGCCGATAAATATGCTCGCCTTGCTTTGCGCAACCCGATTGGCTTGGCTCAACAGCTCTTCCATGAGCGGACTCTGGGTGATGATGTGCTGCCGCCAAGCATCCTGATCGACCGCGACCCCATTGGTGAGGCCGATCCGCATCGCCTGGTTGACCAGTCTGACCAATTCGTTTTTATCGACCGGCTTGGATATGAAACCGAATACGCCCCGCTTGGTCGCAGTCACGGCATCGCTGATCGTGCCGTGGGCGGTCATGATGATGAAAGGCAGCGTCGGATACTGCTCATGGAGAACATCGAACAGCGCCAAGCCGTCCATTCCTTCCATGCGCAAATCGGTCACCACCACGTGTGGACGGAACACGGAAACCCGCGAAATGGCCGCCGGGCCGCTGTTCACGGTTTCCAGCTCGAATCCCGCCGCGGTGAGGCGCAAAGCCACCAGACGCAACAGATCCGGATCATCATCCACCAACAGGACACGCTTACGTACGGTATTCATAAGATTATTGTCCGCTGTCTGCCTCATCCAAACGCTGCTCGATCGCTTTAAGGGCATCCAGCTTTTCCTGAAGCTCTTTCAGCTCGCTTTCTCGAGTTTTCAGCTGCCGGTGCGCTTTCTTTTCTTTCGATACGGTGTGGAACACTGTGCGTTCGGAGCTTTTTCGCCGCTCGATCTCGTGGTCGAGACGACTCAGGATTTCTCTCTGATAAATCAGCAGCGCCTTAAGTCGCTCATCGTGCAACTCCGCCAAAGAGGCGTCCACGATAGCGGCGGCGCTGCCGACATCGCCGCAGGCCTCGGTAGCCGCCTGGACAAAGAGAAGATGCAAACGTACACCCAGGCTGCGATCCGTGTGATAGCGCTGGAGTAAATGCTGACACAGGGAAAACCGGTCAGCCGGAGGCAGACGGGCAATGTCTGCGGCAAAACTGAGGAGATCCTCGAACGCATAGCTGGTGTATTTCTGCCCGGCCGTCTGGGGTACGATCTCAGCATGTTCCTTGTTCCTCAATCCTGCACAACCCGTGATAGCAAACAGTGCAATGAAAGCTATAGCGCGGGAAGGAAATTTCATGAATCGCTTAATCTTGCCGTAAAGGAATTTGCACCCGGATTCGGGCGCCTTTCTTGTCTGGGCGGGGCTCCAAGGCTTCGACTTTACCATGATGACCGGAAACGCATTCGCTGACAATAGCCAGCCCCATGCCGGTACCCGCGATACCTTCCTCTCGGGCGGCCTTTCCCTGAAAGAATGGTTCGAAAACGTGTTTACGCTCGTCGGGTTCTATACCCGGCCCATCATCTTCGACCTCCAATTCCATATGGCCGCCGTTCGGACGGAGCGTCACGCGAATCTCGCCGCCGACAGGCGAATATTTAACTGCATTTGACAGCAGGTTATCAACGACGGTACGCAGTTGGTCCGGATTGCCGTCGAGTTCTACCGGATGCAGGCGATCGACGAGTTCGATAGACTTGGTGCGCAGTCGGATCTGGTAATCCTCGATCAATTCCGAAACGAGCTTCGCCATATCGACCGTCTCCCGAAGCATCGCACCGGGGCGGGCATTGACTTGGCTGTAATTGATCAGTTCCGCGATCAAAGTATCCAGTTTCTGCGTGTTGCTGACTACGATTTGGGCGATCTCCCTTTGTTCGGTATTGAGTTCCCCGACCACTTCGTCCGCCAACAATTCGGTACCTTCATGGATGGTCGCCAGAGGCGTCTTGATTTCGTGGGACACGTGACGGATGAACTGCTGTTTGGCCTCTTCAAGGCCTCGCAGCCGGCTGCGCAGCCAATCCAGGCGCTCGCCCAGATATTCCAGGTCTTTGGGTCCGGTCACTTGAATCGGTTGAACGAAGTCGCCGGCCCCGAGCTTGCGTATGGCGTGGTCCATCTGCCGCACCGACCGGATGATGAAAAAGGTCACGAACGAAATCAGAACCACCGATATAGGCAGCAGGACCGACGACTCCTGCAACATCCGTCGCTGAACCGCGTCTGATCGACTTTCCAGATTGTCGACTTCGGCGTCCACAATGCCCGAGAAACCGCGGGCGAGTTCCTTCGCCTTCAGATTGATCGCCGAAAACATCTCATCGGCTTTTTCCATGCGAGCTTTTCTAGAGCGGTCGCGGAGTTCGCGCGTCGTACCGGACCGGCGGGCGTCTACTTTCTCCGGCTTTGGCAAAGGCTCGATCGACATGTTTGAAACATGTTGGTAGATGCCTCCCTCCTCTACCGAGAACCGCTGGAGCTGGGCAACCAGCGCGGGCTCTTCGGTCAAGCTCAAAAGATTGCTGATTACCTCGCTGAGATCGCGGTGAACCGTTTCCAATGCAAGACGGCTTTCCGCATCTTCCAGAATCAGATACCGTTTGGCCTTGCGTTCGAAATCGGTGAGCCTCTCGCGCAACAATTCCTTTTTTTGGCTGATTTGAGCCACTCGATAAGCCGTCTTCTGAGAGGATACCGCCAACTCCTTGACCGCCGTGACGGCGAATACCAAGGCAAGCACCAACGGCAGTATCGCCATCGTAAAGCCGACCAGGATCAGCTTCCTGAGCGATATCCTTCGCAAGAGATTAAAGAGAATCAGCATGGAGTCTTAGCGGGGATTCCGGTTGTAATCGAGCGCGTTTCTCAGGGTTTCGGCGAGAATGGGAGCCAAATACACGACATTCGTGGCATGCGGAATACTGTCGCTGCTGCCGATTTCCGAGACGCCGCTACGCCGCAGCTTGGCGACGGCGTCTTCGACAAATAACGGATGCGTCACCAGCACGTCGATCCTTTTTACCCCCTGAACGCGCAGCTTGGCGACGGCATCGATCATAGTCGTGCCCGTGCTCACCACATCATCTATCAGGACTACGCTTTGCCCCCTCAAATGAACATCCGGCGTCTTTATCGACACCGCCCTGTCGCCGAGACGTTGCTTAAATGCCACGGCGAAAGGAAATCCACAGGCGTCGGCGATCGCGCTGACCCATTGCTCCGACTCGGTATCCGGCCCGATCAGCAGCGGCTTATCCGGCCGGTCTTCGAGATAACGCGCGAACAGCGGCGCAGCCGATAAGGCAATCGGATTTTTCGCCGGTACGGCTTCTTCGAGGCGGCTGATACGGTGCAGGTGAGGATCGACGGTTACGACGTCCTCGAACAATTCCGCAAGAAATTTCCCGATGACTTTTTGACTGACGATTTCGCCCGGCCGAAAGGCGAAATCTTGACGCATGTAACACAAATAGGGTGCCACCAATGACAATCTCCTGACGCCCTGGTTCCGGAGAGTGCGGCTCACGAGGAGCAATTCGACCAATTTGTCATTGGGATTTGAAAGACTGCGGAATACAACAATATGCTCGTCCTTGATCTCCGGCAAGGTCAGCTTGCTCTCGCCGTCCGGAAAACGATGGACGCCGACTTCGCCGTAGCGGGCACTTAGAACGTCCGCCACCGCCATGGCCTGACGGCGAGAATCGGGAAATCCTAAAATCATGGTCAAAATTCCACGTAGCCCTTAGGTATCTTCTTATCGAACTCGCCCAATTCGTAACCCGTACGCTGACGAACGAAATCGCGGGCGAAATCATAGTTCGACGGAAACTCCGCATGAATGCGGTACAGCGCTTCGCCCTTTTCCACCTTGTCGCCCAGCTTTTTCAGCAAATCGACGCCCGCCCCTTTCGACATCGGCGCACCGGCCAACCGGGCAATGCGCGCGAGAAAGAAATTGTCGATTTGGGTCACCCATCCCGCGTGGTCGGCACAGACCTCGTGCGTCAGCTTACCCAGCTTGAATTTTTGTTCCTGCACACCTTGCGCCATAACAATGCGGTTCATCTTTTCCAAGGCTCGCCCGGACTCCAATATTTCCCTGGCGATGGCATAGCCCTGGCCGCCGCGCACATCGGGGTCGAATTCGATGATGCGTCCCGCCAACCGCAAGGACTTCTCCCGCAAATCGGTCGGTGCGCCGGGATCGTTCTCCAAGACCTGCATTACGTCGCGCACCTCGAGAACGGGTCCGATGCCGCGCCCGACAGGCTGTCTGCCGTCGGTGATCATGACATCCAGATAGAGTCCCAAGCGATCGCCGACATACTCGAAAAGTTTTCGCAACTGCATCGCATCGCGCATGTGCCGAACTTTGGCCGTGGGCCCCACCGGAATGTCCAGAAGGAGGTGCGTCGCCCCCGCCGCGAGTTTCTTGGATAGAATCGATGCCACCATCTGGCCCTGCGAGTCGATTCCCAAAGGGCGTTCCACCGAAATCAGCATGTCGTCTACGGGGGCCAGACGTGTGGTTCCGCCCCAGACCAGACAGCCGCGCTCGACACGAACCAGCTTGTCCAGGGTTTCCGGCAAGAGATCGACGCGGGCCAATACCTCCATCGTATCCGCCGTACCGGCCGGCGAGGTAATGGCGCGGCTCGATGTTTTCGGAATCAAAGTGCCGTGGGCCGCCACAATGGGCACCACCAGCATAGAGGTCCGGTTGCCGGGGATCCCGCCGATGCAATGCTTGTCGGCGACCAATGGCTCGTTCCAGTCGATTCTGCTTCCCGTCGACAGCATGGCCTTGGTCAAGAGCAGCACTTCGTCCCGATCCAGGCCGTTTTGCCCGGTCGCGACCAAAAAGGCCGCCATCTCCATTTTCGAATAACGGCGGTTCGCGATGTCGCGCGTGATGGCGATATAGTCGTCGTAACTCAGGCGCTCCCCGCCGATCTTTCGGCGCACCGCGTCCATGGACGCCGGCGGTTCCGCCTGTGCCACCCGGACGTCATGCCCTTCCTCCGCGCACAACTGACTGAAGGCTTGTTCGGAAAGGCCCAATTCATCGGGATTGACGATTCGGTCATCGTCCACCACGTTCAATACGGCCTCGATTCGTTCACCATTGCAATAGACCACGATCTTGGCGAGGGCCTGAAAGCCTTCGGCTCGATAAACCGAACACTCCCGATGGAGATAGGCGACATTCTCCCTGTAGGTGTCGATGGCAATGCGACGCAGCTTTAGACGGTTGCTGGTGTGGTCGTTCCGACCTTGGGAGACTTCGGAATCGGATGATATTTCCGTCATGTGTGCGCAATCGTTTTCAAAAGAATGCTCATTTTGATCTCAAAGGACGGATTGTTTATCACAAACCTCCCCAAACGCTTAAAATAGCATGTCGTTCTGGTACAGTCGTCCATCACATCGCTTTGCCGTCCATCTCGCTTTCATGCGCGCCGCATTTTTCTACCCGGTAAGTTCGATCGCGGCGCTGCTCGCTATTTGGCAGGCCGCCGCCATCGTCTCCGGATCGCCGCTGCTGCCGTCTCCCGTGGATGTCTTCGAAGTGTTTGTTTCCGAAGTTCGCTCCGGTACGCTGCCGTACCATCTCGGTGTGACACTCGCGCGGCTGACCGCCAGCTTCGGTTTGGCCATGAGCGTAGGCACCGCCATGGGTATATTTTTGGGCCGCCACGAAAAATTGGATCGGTTTTTCGATAGCTGGCTGGTGTTTTTTCTGAATATTCCGGCCCTGGTGATCATCATTCTGTGCTATGTCTGGTTCGGGCTGGTGGAGAGCGCCGCTATCGCCGCCGTAGTGATCAATAAACTGCCGAATGTCATCGTCACCCTGCGAGAAGGCGCACGGACACTGGACCGGGATCTCTTGGAAATGGCCGAAGCGTATCGGTTCGGCCGGTGTAAGACTCTACGCCATATCGTTTGGCCGCAGTTGTATCCCTTTTTCATCGCCGCATCGCGCACCGGACTCGCGCTGATTTGGAAGATCATTCTGGTCGTGGAGCTTCTCGGGCGTGGCAACGGCATGGGATTTCAATTGCACCTGTTTTTTCAGATGTTCAACGTGTCCGCCATTCTCGCTTACACCATCGCTTTCGTCGTTGTCATCCAATTGATCGAGATCGGTGTCCTCAAGCCCCTCGATCGCCATGCCCAGAGGTGGCGCCGATGACCGCGATTCAAATCCAAATCGTCAGAAAAACCTACCGGTCCAAAGGAGAGCCGGGAACTCCCCCAATACTCCAAGATTTGTCCATCAGACTCGGTTCCGGCGAGTTCGCCTGTCTCGTCGGCCCGTCGGGTTGCGGCAAAACGACGTTATTAAATATAGCCGCAGGACTGGACCGGGATTTTGAGGGCTCGGTCCGCATCGAAACCGACACCGGCAAACCACACATCGGTTACGTCTTTCAGAATCCGCGCCTCGTCCCCTGGCGCACGGTAAGGGAAAACATCGAACTGGTCCTGCCGAAGGAGGCGGATCCCGCTTACATCGATCATCTTTTCGACGTGGTCGGACTCGCCGACGCCCAGAATGTTTTCCCGGAACGGTTGTCGCTCGGCATGAGCCGCCGCGTCGCCCTGGTGCGCGCGTTCGCCGTCAATCCCGATCTGTTGCTCATGGACGAACCGTTCGTGTCGCTCGATCCGCCCACGGCCCGCCGTGTCCGCGAATTGGTCGTCGCGCTCTGGCTGGAACGTCCGCACACGGTGCTGTTCGTCACCCACGATCTTCGCGAAGCGATAGAACTCGCCGACCGCCTGATATTCTTATCGTCGCAGCCCGCCTCCGTAATTTGCGATATTCCCGTAGATATCCCGCGTCCGGAACGAAACGAGACCGTGATAGAAACATTCCGTCAACGGCTTTATGCCGAACACCCGGTTATACGAACGCTGCTCTAGCCGGTGTCGCCGGTCCGCATGGTCGGGTGTAAATAACCGCTCAGCAGCGTGTTTTTCGCATTTTCTTATCGCAATGCACGGCCTTAGGCTGTTGCCGCACGGACACAATCCTGTGTTCGGCCTGGCCATCTGAAACGCCCGCTTTCTGATACTGGCCTCGCCTTACCTACGAGATGTCAAGCATTCAGCAGGCTGACCCGTACCGCACTACGGGTTGGCATACAGCATGCTTTAGCCGCCATGACCCTAGATCACGCTTGACCAGCGCCGGCGGGAAGCCGCGGCCCTCAGGTGTCTTTAAGGAAACTCTGATTAAGTCCTTCGACAGGCCTGTCCTGAACCTGTCGAAGCACATGAACGGAATCCACTTGTTCAGAGCTTCCTTAATTAAAAGGCGGGAAGACCCCGGGCGAGCGGATTACGGGTTACGGCCACGATAAAAAGAACAACCAATGCCCACAGGAAACAGCCGACATCATTTTTTTGCCGACTCGGTCACACAAATTCCCGAGATTTCGACCAATTGTCAAGTCCCGCAAGATTATGAACCCTCTTGCGAAAGAGATGGGGATGGGACGTTTGCCAGTTTTTGAGAGCCTGA
>DYIL01000079.1 GCA_020723665.1 Methyloversatilis universalis | reverse complement strand
CAGGCTGTTGAAAAATTCGATGCTCCTACCATGGGTAGTGGGCAACGACGAAACTGTTAACCTACATGTCGTGTACAGAATGCGTTTTTCAACACCCTGTTAGAGCCTATCCTAAGTAGGCTGTTCGCCCCGAGTCCTTCGACTTAGCTCAGGACGGGCTTGTCGAAGGACTTGATCAGAGCGTCCTTAAGTTGCGGAGGGGCTACATCAAAGTGGCGTTCGGGTGCAACGCGAAAAAGCCCAAGAGCCCATAGCAGGCAACGGCCAAGGCCGCATGGGCCATCAACACCAGCCTCGGCGCCGATTTCCCTTTCTTGACGGCGAACCCCATCGCAAGCCCTAAAACGATGATGACTACGGCCATGCCGATATTGGCATAGAGCCGCGTGTCGCCGTCCAATGCGACGGCAATCACCAAAGCGGAACCCAGCAGCGCGGCGGCGGCATGGACCAGCGAGTAAGCCGCCCCCACGCGCTGGCCGCGCCAGGCGTCCCGAATCATCATCAAGCCCATGACGGCCACCAGCGTAAAAACGGCGAGTGCACCCATCAACATCGTCGGAATCCTCCTTGGAAATTGAAACGTTGAAAACAGGAATGTGCGCTTTAAGCGATGAAAGAATCGAGCCAACTTTGCCGGTAACAACCGAGCGGACGAGAGCGGGACGGCAAAGTCGGCGCAGAAGCCGCGCAAAGCTTGGCGCGCCGCCACATTCCGGGCCCGCGGAAACCTCGTGGACGTTACCGGAATTCATTCATCCCGGTGTTACAGCCGGCTGGCGATACCGCAGCACCTGGGCAAATGCCTGTGGCACGTGCGGGGTTTGACGGCATGAACGTCACGGCGCACATTCCTCTCGAAAAGCGTTCTTTCCGTGTGGCGGCGTTTAGAGTTTTGGATTCGGTCCGACTACCTCTCTGACGAGAGACTTTTGCCGATTCATTCCGATGCGGCCGAAGCCAGTAGCCCGGATAAAACGCAGTGAAATCCCGGGGATCTCGGAGCGCCGAACATACCGGATTCCGCAAAACTCCATCCGGGCTACGCTGGCTTCACCGGTGAGAAGGTCTGCGTCGGGGATATCTCGTTGCCACGATCCGTCGTCATCCGAGGCTTCCGTGTGGTCCGCATGTATCGCGATGGAATCCTACTCAAGGCCACCACCCTGGACACGGCCGACCATACACGAAGAGAGGCTTTTCGTCCGCAGCCGAGAAGACTTGCGCCACTGAAACGGGCCGACCACACTCACACTTCGCCGATCAGGCCCAAGGCAAAAAAAGGGATGCCCCACCAACGGCATCCCGATAGACCGAGGAGATCTCACGTACCCAAAGGTTCGATTCGAAGAAGAACCCAGGGTTGCCACGAGACGGAATCAGATTAGACATCTTAGGTATTTGATCCAATGAGACATTTTGTCGCAGATCGTGCGCGTCTTATCCCACGCCGCACTGCGCGATATGCACCACCGCCCGCCATTGAAAATGGCTCCGATTTGTGTAAGCCGTTGAAATATAGCCCAATCCACATTTGGCACGAGGTTTGTTTCGGTGTTACCGCGCACTAGCGGCCGGCCATTCCGAACCTCAGCGGACCATGAAGGGAATGGCCGACCGCGACCAAGTCGAACCGTCGCGAAGGCGGCCCCGTCGACACGTCTTCACGAACGTCGCCGTATTTGTTTCCGGCGTCCGGTCACGAGCTTCGCACACTGTCCAATCGCCGCTGCGGCCATAAGAATTTTCGGTCTCCAGGCAGCGAAAGGATGCTTAAGGAAACTCTGAATAAGCCCTCTTTCCCGCTGGGACAAACCTGTCCTGAGCCTGGTCGAAGGGCCGTGCTTCGCACGTTGGCGTTCGCTCCCGGCGAACGGGTGCACGGGTAAGCGCCGCTTGCGGCTCCCAACAGGGACAGTGCGGCGTGATTGGGTTGGGTGAGGGCCTTTTAGAGCCCATCCCAATAGACCGTTCGCCCTGAGCCCTTCGACTTATCTCAGGACAGGCTTGTCGAAGGGTTTCTTAAGCCTATTGGGATAGGCTCTTAAGATCCAATAGTTACACTGTTCGCCTTTCCCACGGGAAACTTGATCAGAGCTTCCTTAAATTCGCTTCATTTTTATATTCAGCGTTCTCACCCGATAGGCGATTTGGCGCGGGGTCATGTTCAACAGGCGGGCGGCTTTGGCTTGTACCCAGCCGGTTTGCTCCAGGGCGGCGATGACTTGCTCTCTTTCGTCCATGCCCTCGAAATTGACTTCCGGCTTCCTGACGGCCGCCCCGGAAATCGGCATGTCGTCGTCTTCCAGGCCGGTCATGACGATGACGTCGCGGTCGATGACCCCGTCCGGGCTCATGATGGCGGCGCGCTCCAGGCAATTTTCCAGTTCACGGACGTTGCCGGGCCAGTCGTGACGCATCAGGAGCCGGATGGCGCTTTCCTTGATGATCAGCGGCCTTCCGCCCTGCTGCTGGGAGATCCGTTTGAGCAGGAATTCCGCGAGTTCGGGAATGTCGTCGAGCCGATCCCGCAACGGCGGCATGAAAATCGGCATCACGTTCAGGCGATAGTAGAGATCCTCCCGAAACCGGCCGGCTTCGACCTCTTCCTCCAGATTGCGGTTGGTGGCGGCGATGATACGGACCTGAACCTTGAGCGTCTGGGTGCCGCCGACCCGATCGAATTCCCCCTCCTGAATGATTCGCAGCAGCTTGGCCTGGAAGGACGGAGAGGTTTCACCGATCTCGTCCAGGAAGATCGTGCCGTGATTGGCCAGTTCGAAGCGCCCTTTGCGCTGGCTGATGGCCCCGGAAAACGCGCCTTTCTCGTGGCCGAACAATTCCGATTCCAGAAGGTTGTCCGGAAGCGCGGCGCAATTGAGCTTGACGAAAGGCCCGCCGGCGCAGGCCGAATTGTAATGGATGGCGTTGGCGATGGCCTCCTTGCCGGTGCCGGATTCGCCCCGGATCAGCACGGTCGTGTTCCATTTCGCGACTTGCCGGACCAGTTCGAAGACCCGCTGCATGGCGGGGGTGCGGCCGACGATGTTGTCGAAGCCGTAATTCCTGCGCAGGCTCTGTTTCAACTGGTCGCGTTCCGCGACCAGATCGAGCTGCTTTTGCTCCATGCTGCGGAGTAGGCCCACGCTTTGCGCGATCAGGTTGGCGACCATTTCCAGAAACCGCGCGCGGACGTCCAGCCATTGCCTATCCACGGGCTGCGCCGCCAGCACGCCGACCAGGTCATCGTCGCCGACGCGGATCGGCGATCCGATGAACGGCAGGGCCGGATCGTAAAGGCCCAGCTTGCCCAGGAAGCGGGGTTCGTCGGCAATGCGTTCCACCACGATGGTTCGTCCGGCATCGAGGATCGTTCCCATGAGTCCTTCGCCGGGTTCGTAGCGGACTGGTTTTTCGGTCTCGACGCCGTCGCCGCGCAGCACGGAGCAGACTTCAAGCGCCTCGCCCTCCTGTTCCCTCAGGGCTAGCATTCCGGAGCGCATGCCGGCGCACTCCTGCAAAATTTCCAGAATGCCTTCCAATTTCGCCTTGAGCCCAAGGGGACGATTGAGCATCTGGGAGACCTGGTAGAGGGCTTCCAGCTCCCGCTCGATCAATTGTGTACGTTCATCCATGCTCGGAAGCTCTTGCCGGTACGGGTAGCGTGTTGTGAATGTTGAACTGGATACGCACCCGGCATCCGTCCCGATAGTTGGGATCGATACGGATGAGACCGAGGTGCTGATTGATGACTTCCTGGGCCATGGTCAAGCCGGTGCCGGAATGCCCGGCATGGCCGTCGTTCTTGGTGGAGAAAAACGGCTCGAAGACCTTGATGCGCAGCTCGTCCGGAATACCGGGACCGGTATCCTCGATGGAGACGTGCAGCAAATGATCGTCGCACCAGGTCGAGATGCGCAGTTCGCGGGTGACGATCCCGCTCTGGTTCATCGCCTCGATGGCATTCTCGATGATCTGCTTGAACATGGTGCGCAGATGGCTCTCCTGGCCCATCAGGGCAGGCAGCACCGGGGTCGGTTTCCAGTCGACGACGATGCCGCCGGCGAGCAGCCGTTCCGTCAGCAGCACGATGACCTCGTGCAGCAGCTGATTCAGATTGACCGGGGTCATGGCCGAGGCGTTGTTTTCCGGTATGCACTTTTTCATGTGCGCGATGGACTCTTCGCCCGCCAGCCGAATCTGGTCCAAAAGGTCTACAAGCGCGATGTTGCGCGGGTCCAGGCCCCGCCGCGTCAACATGGTCTTGGCTGCTTTCAGCAAATTGATAGGGCCCTGGATGTGGTGAATGGCTCCCGAAAGCGTTTCGCGAAGACGTTGAATCTTTTCCTCTTCCGCCATCAACGCCTTGAGCGCGTTGATACGGATCTCCTCCGCCTGCTTTTTTTGTTGAGTAACGTCGGTCAGGGTCAGCAACAGATAGGTGTGGCTGTGTTCATGAAAGAACCCTTCGACGCGGTCGTCGCCCTGGCAGAACCAGCTACCGGCGCAGGCATACCAGCGCGGTCCATAATGTCCGCCCCGATCGAAGCGAACTTCACGGTTCTGGAAGCCCGCTTTATTCTTCTTGACCCGTTCCCATTCCTCCCCCATCTCTTCCCGCAGAATGTCGATGAAAGTCCGTGCCGGGTCGCTGAGACCCAGCTCGCGGGACAAGGTCTTGTACATCTTGTTGTCCAGTACCACCTGGTCGGCTTCGTCCAGAAGCACGGTTGCCACCGGAATCGAATCGACCACGGTTTCGATGAGGACTTTCTGCTGATTGACCCTCCGTTCCAGCCGGTACATCTCGGTGATGTCCCGGTGCATGCCGATATAGTGGGTGGTCTGGCGACGCTCGTTCAGGATAGGAGCGATGGTCAGGTCGGCCAAATAGCGGCGGCCGTCCTTATGACGGTTGAGCAGATAGCCGTGCCAGATCTGCTGTGACTTGATACGGCTCCAAAGCTCCTCGTAAACGGAATTCGGCGTTTTCTTGTCGGACAGCATGGATTCGTTGCGGCCGATGCTCTCCTCCGGCGTGTAGCCCGTGACTCGGGTAAACGCTTGATTGACATAGAGAATATTGGCGTTTTCGTCGGTGATCGAGATGGCGACCGGCGCCTGCTCGACGGTTTCCGCAAATAGAGCCAGCAT
Source organism: Methyloversatilis universalis (assembly GCA_020723665.1). GTDB lineage: Bacteria > Pseudomonadota > Gammaproteobacteria > Methylococcales > Methylococcaceae > Methylocaldum. The sequence continues at coordinate 7,791 of DYIL01000079.1, read as the reverse complement.
CCTGTGGTCGGCCAGGACATCCTCCCGGGACGATGCTGGTGGCGGGTTATCGGAAGAATGTTTGGACACGCGAACCTCTTTGGTGCGATTTCCCTAGACTTCTCCATGGATCAAGCAGGATGTATGCCATTTGGCAGCCATCCTTTCCAAAGCCTTGTTGTTTTTTGTGTCGGCTCAGGCTCGGTCCGCTGCTCCGTGGCTTTTTGCACCAATTTATAGCAAGCGCGACAAAGTTGGGCTGTAGACCGGCCGGGCATCGTTGGCGATGCGTTTTCGCCTCTTGGCACTTCGTCAGTTTTCCCCCTAAGAATTTGTCGAAAAACCCACAAACTGCGTCCCTGCCGTAGCCATCCCGCCCCTATGCTTTGATCCATGTCAATAGGAATATCAATGGATTATGGTATCAAGGCGATGGTGGCACGAGGGTTGCCAAGAGTTATGGCGAAGACACACCGCTTATCGTAGATGTTTCACGGTCATCCTAACCAATGCGAGGTAAGCGGGGTTGCCTGAGAACCAAGCAAAGAGGCCGAAATCATGAGCAGTGAATCGACCGCAAAAATTGCAGAGTCCGATCTATCGGAAGCGCCCAGTCCCCCGGCCGAGCGCGCCGAGGAGACGGTCGAATCCAACGAATTTCCGTTCTATATCGTCCCGCCCCCGCAGATTCCGGGCAAAACCGCCTGGAGCATAGCGTAGTACCCTCGGCGTTCAAGGTACGTGGCGATGCCTGCTTTGAGCGATTGGCGGGGATCTTCAACCGCCATCTCTTCAACCTGCGACGGCACAAGACGTATCAGGCAAAACGGGGCTGCTTCGATAAAATCTGAACCATCACCGCTCCCGCCCAATGCAGCGATAATGACGCCGCCAACACCTCAACGAGGCCCGGGTAACACTTTTTCAATCCATCAACAAATCCCAACAAAGCACCGCTTAAGGAAACTCTGAATAAGCCCTCTCCCGCTGGGACAAACCTGTCTTGAGCCTGTCGAAGGGCCGTGCTTCGCACGTTAACGTTCGCTTTTCCCACTGGAAACTTAATCAGAGCTTCCTTAAAGAAATTTTCTTTTTGTTCGAAAAATGGAATTGGGGCTCGCCATCGTCGCGCTGCCGGCCACCGGCGCATCGCCATCTGGCTGAAGCAACGCCGAGCGCGAAACCTTTGCCTCGTTGCCGCCGCGTGGGGCGAAATACGCGTGAAGCGGAATCGGTCAGCCAGCGCAGCCCGAATGAACCATGAAGGAAGCGACAAAGCGGAAGGTGAAACGTGCCAGAGGAACTGCGGCGTTTTCCGATGAAGACTAGGATGAAGGCGTTTTTTCGCCTTCCTCGTCGCTCGCCGCGCTCGCGCCGTCGGCTCCATAAGCCGAAAAAAAGCGCTGCTGCATGGTTTGCCAAAGCTTCAGGTTCTGCCGGGCCAGCTCGGTGAAAACGGACAAGGGCGCATTTTTGATGAGATTCGTCATCTGGGCCTGCACGAGCCTTTGCTGCGCCAGGAAAACGTCCATGCTCTCCTTGAGATAGGCCGTCATGAAGCCCTGCATCGCATTGCCGTAGGTGCGGATGATCTGTTCCAGAATCTCGGTGGTGAAAATCGGCTGACCTTTTTCTTCCTCCTCTAAGATCAGTTGCAGAAGAATGCTCCGGGTGATGTCCTCGTCGGTCTTGGCATCCACCACCCGGAACTTGATCGCCTCTTTTACCAATCCCCGAACGTCCCCGAACGTGACGTATTTGCTGATCGCCGTATCGTAAAGACGTCGATTGGGATATTTCTTGATGATGCGTTCGTTGTTTTTGTTGCTCATACACCGGGGTTCGGTTTACCCCATATGTTGCCCGCCGTTGATCGAGATATCCGCTCCGGTGATAAATCCGGACTCCTCGGAGGCCAGGAAAGCGACCAGCCGAGCAACCTCCGACGGTCGACCGAATCGTCCGACCGGAATCTCGGCCAGAATCTTCGCGCGATGCTCCTCCGGGACGCTCATGATCATGGGCGATTCGATATAGCCCGGCGATACCGTGTTCACGGTAACGCCCTTTTTCGCCACCTCGCGCGCGACGGACATCGTGAATCCATGGATTCCGGCCTTGCTGGCGGCATAATTCGCCTGACCGAACTGACCCTTTTGTCCGTTCACCGACGAAATGTTGATGATACGGCCGAAACCTCGATCCAGCATGCCTTCGATGATGCAGCGCGTGGTGTTGAAAACGCCGTCGAGGTTGGTGCGGAGCACCGACTGCCATTGCTCGAGCGTCATTTTGCGCAAGGTCGCGTCGCTCGTGATCCCGGCGGCGTTGACAAGAATATCCACTCCGCCGTATCTGCGCGTGATGTCCTCGAACACGGCGCTGGTATGCGCGAAATCCGTGACATCGCACTCCAGCGCTTCCATGTCGTAACCCTCGGTCTTGCGCGCCGCCATCCATTCCGCGGTGCGACAGTCTACCGCCCGCGGACGGCACAGGGCAATCACGCGACATGACATTGCCGCGAGATGCTTGCAGATCTCATTGCCGATAGCTCCGGTGCCCCCGGTTACGACGGCCACTCGTCCGTTCATGAGAAAATCCTCCGTGCTGGGTATAAAGGTCTGGCCGGACCGGAACTCGCGTTATCTCGGGAACGTCTGATCGTCCCTCCCATAAAAGAGTGTCGTAAAGCCGGAAATGTAGGCCGGGTTGAGAGACGAACCCCAGCGTTTTCAGCCGGTTGCCGGGATTCTTTCGTCATCCTAGCCTACTTTTGCTTTTGCGATACCTCCATAGGGAGAAGTAGTTGTAGGGCGGAATAAGCGTTGACGTTTCCGGCAAACCGCTGACTTGGGTCCAGCCTCTCCCGTTGTGAAAATGCTGTTCAATCCAGAAAACCGATAGACCTGCAATCGCCGGCTATCGCTCAACGGCGATGGCTATGCCTTGCCCCCCGCCGATACACAGCGTGGCGATGCCCCTGCGTACGTCACGACGGACCATCTCGTGCAACAAAGTGACCAAGATCCTCGCGCCGGACGCGCCGATCGGATGCCCGAGCGCAATGGCGCCGCCGTTGACGTTGAGCTTTTCGGTATCCCAGCCGAGATCGCGGTTGACCGCAATCGCCTGGGCGGCAAAAGCTTCGTTCGCTTCGATCAAATCCAGATCGTCGACGGACCATCCGGCCCGGTTGAGACAACGTCGTGTCGCCGCGATCGGGCCGGTTCCCATGATCGCCGGCTCCACCCCGGCGCTGCCGAAGCCGACGATGCGCGCCATGGACTTCAAACCGTAGCGCTCAGCCGCAGACGCGGACATCACCAGCACCGCGGCAGCGCCGTCGTTGATGCCGGACGAATTGCCCGCCGTTACCGTTCCGTCGGGCCGAAACGCCGGTTTCAGTTTCGCCAGACCTTCCACCGTCGTGCCGGGACGCGGAAACTCGTCGGTATCGAACACGATCGCCGGACCTTTCGGCTGCGGAATTTCGATCGGCACGATCTCGTCCCGAAACTTACCCGTTTTTTGCGCCGCTTCCGCTTTCTGCTGGGAAGCCGCTGCAAATGCGTCCTGCTCCTCGCGGGAAATACCGTACCGATCGACGATGTTCTCCGCGGTGCAGCCCATGTGGCAGTCATGGAAGGCGTCCCAAAGCCCGTCCACGATCATGCTGTCGACGAGGGTCCAGCCTCCCATCTTGACGCCGTCGCGCGAATTCGGCAGCAGGTGCGGGGCCGCGCTCATGTTCTCCTGCCCGCCCGCGATCACGATCTCCGATTCGCCGCACTGGATCGCTTGAGCCGCCAGTTGGATCGCCTTGAGACCGCTCCCGCACACTTTGTTGACCGTGGTGGCCGGCACTTCGACCGGGAGATTGGCCTTGAGCGCCGCTTGCCGGGCTCCGTTTTGCCCGATGCCGGCGGTCAACACCTGTCCCATGATGACTTCGCCGACATACTGCGGCTCCACGCCGGTCTTGGCGAGGAGATCCGAGATGAGCTTGGCTCCGAGATGTGCTGCCGGAACGTTGGCCAGCGTGCCGCCGAATTTGCCGATCGCCGTACGCACGGCGCCTACGATTACCACATCTTGCATCGATTAACCCCTCGTTGAAGTTGAAGCCGAATTCGTGAAATACGAAAGGGCCGGCGTCTTCGGGGCGGACGACCGGCCCATTCCCTTACGGCCCGATGAATTGCGCTCAGTCCGAGCGTCGCTTTATGCTTTCGCTCCCCGCTGCGCTCCGGCACCGGCCGCGGTTTTCGCCTCCTCTCCGGCACGCACCGCGCTTTCCGCCGCTCGCGCCGCTCTCTCGGCGGTTTCTTTAGCCGCTTGGCTCGCCCATTCGTTGAGCGCGTCCTGCGTCTCTTTTGCGACTTTCAAGTAATCCGCCGCATGGTCCGCAATCTTTTGACCGAAATCGGAGATCAACTTTTTCTCTCCATCCTTCCATTTCTCCGGATCTCTCGTTTCGCAATTCAATTGAATCTGGCGAGTCCCCATCTCTAGGCAGTCTTGAGCGATGGCCAAGTTGCATTTGGCGACCCTTTCCGCCGCCTGCAGCGCAATCTCGTTCCAGCGCATCAGCGGATCTACCGCCATTCGGCTCATCTCGAACCACTGGTCGTACATTTGACGACTGCCAGCCATTCTTTCGGCAGCTTGAAGAGCGATTTCGTTCCAGCGCATGAACGGATCGATCGCCGCCCGGTTCATTTCGAACCACTGATCGTACATTTGACGAGTGTTCATCGATATCTCCTTTTCAAGGCCCACGAGCCATTGGACATCCGGCAATATTGTTGTTATGGTGCAGTGCACCATACCGAAACCCGAAAGACCGATCAATAGGCTCGAATACTTAGAGCCACGACAGACCTTGATGTGCCATAAAGAATGGTCCCGAATTCGGGAACCGGAGCTTGGAAAAACGAATCGAATGAATTCAAATGGGAAACTTCGCGTATTTCCGCATCTCCGGTCGGCAGCCCCGATATCATTCATCGGTATCGAAAGCGGCACATTCTCGTACTCGCATCACCCTTAAAGACAAGTGATTTACCCCAAGTTTGAAGTGCTGCTTTGCAGCATCTATCCGGTCTGAGACCGACACGGCGTCATGCCACAACAAGCCCCATAAAGGGAGGCCCAAATGACTGATAAATCATCCTCTCCGGTCGATGCCTGGACCCGCCTTTGGCTGGACGCCCAACGCCAGTACTGGGAGTCGTGGTCCGGTTTTTCCCGCAAATTGAGCGCCGAGTCCCATGCGCCGCCCGAGGCGGCAGGCGCGGAAAGCCACGAGGCCCCGTCTGCCTTGTTCGATTGGGCCGATTTCTGGATTAACACGCAACAGAAGAGCTGGGACCACTGGATCGAACTTTCACGGCAAGCTTTCGGACCTAAACCCGAAGCGGCCGATGAAAAAGCCCCCGCCGATCCGTGGTCACGCTTGTTCGATCTTTGGAACAGCTTCTGGATGCCTCTGATTCCGGGGCAGTCCCGTGAATTAATGGCAAGCCTGCTCGAAGCCAACAAAGCCTATTTCCGCATGGGAGAGGGATTGTGGAAGATTCTCTCGGCCAGCTACGGAGCCGCTCAAGGCGCGGAGAGCCCATGGGACGCGCTGAGCCGGGGCATCAGGCAGATGCACGAGCAGTTCGGCGAACAGATCCGGACCGCCAAGGATCCCTGGTCAGGGTTCGCCACCTTCTGGGGCATGCCTCTGGATAACTGGCGTCGGGTCTGCTCGGCGTTTTCGATCATGCCAGGCGATATGGAAAAGGCCGTGCGCGGCTTCGGCTCGCCTTACGGCCCGGAAACCCTGCACCAGGGCATGGTCGGCCTGTTGTCGATGCCGACCATAGGCTATACCCGCGAGTGGCAGGAAGAACTGCAACGCTGGGGGTTGTTATGGCTCGATCATCATCAGGCGCTCCAGGCCTACGTGCTCTCCCTTTCCGGAATGACCGCGAAGGCCATCGACTTGTTCGCCGACGCGCTTCACCAAAAAGCTAAAAAGGGAGAGTCGCTCGAAAGCCTGCGCGCTCTGTACAACTTATGGATCGACGCCAGCGAAGAAGCCTACAACCAGATATCGACCTCGGACGAATTCACTCAGGCGCAATCCAGGCTGACCAATTCGGTCTTTGCCGTGAAGCGCCAGGAACAGAAGATGGTCGAAGAGATTCTGAGCGCTTTCAATATGCCCACCCGGCGCGAACTCGATACCAGCCACCGCCGCGTTCATCAGTTGCAGCGGCGCGTTTGGCAGTTGGAGCAGACGCTGGACGAATCGCGGGTGACCGAGCTTCGCGCCGAAATCTCGGCCATGAAGCGCGAGTTGGAGAGCCTGCGCGGCCCTGCGCCGGGCGAAAAGAGCGAGACTCCGGTCGCTCCGCGCCGAACGAAGACCAAGACATCCACCTGATTTATGAGGAGCGAGCGATACATGCTGCGGCCCGAACAAATCGCTCACGAGCTTTTCGAATTCAACCGCAAATTGACCAACGGCATGGCGGCGCTCAGCAAGATCGGCCGCGTCGACGTGGAAGCGAGTCCCAAGGATCCGGTTTTCCGCGAAGACAAGCTTGTTCTTTACCGTTATCGTCCACGGCGGGAACAAGTCTCCGCCGTTCCTCTGCTGATCGTCTACGCCCTGGTCAATCGCCCATACATGACCGACCTTCAGGAAGACCGTTCCATCGTCCGCGGGCTGCTCGATCACGGCGTCGACCTTTACCTGATCGACTGGGGCTATCCCGATGGCGCCGACCGGTTTCTCGAGCTCGATGACTATGTCAACCGCTATATTCGCCGGTGCGTGGATGTCATCTGCAAACGGCACGATCTACCCAGCATCAACCTGCTTGGGATCTGCCAAGGCGGCACCCTGAGCCTGTGTTATGCCGCCTTGCACCCGGAAAAGGTGCGCAACCTGATCACGATGGTGACCCCGGTCGACTTTCACACGCCGGATAATACGCTAGGTCAGTGGTATCGCGATCTCGACGTGGACCTCATGGTCGACACGCTGGGAAACATTCCGGGCGAACTGCTCAACTGGAGTTTCTTGTCCTTGAAGCCATTCCGCCTGACCGGGCAGAAATACGTGGATATGGCCGATATCATGGAGGACGAGGACAGGCTCAAAAATTTCCTGCGCATGGAGAAATGGATTTTCGACAGCCCGGATCAGCCCGGTGAAATGTTCCGCCAGTTCATCAAATATTTCTATCAGCAGAACCGCTTGATCAAGGGAACCTTGAAAATCGGCGGGCGGAACGTCGATCTCAAGCAGATTATGATGCCGGTTCTCAATATCTACGCCACCGAAGATCATCTCGTGCCGCCTTCGGCGTCCATCCCTTTGGAGAAATACATCGGAAGCAAAGACTACTCCACCATCGCTTTCAAAGGCGGCCATATCGGGATCTACGTCAGCAGCCGCTCGCAGAAGGAGATACCGCCGGCCATCGCCGAGTGGCTTCGGACACGGTCTTAGAAATGAGCCGCGCGCTGCAACATCGGGCCACCTCGCGGGACCGTCTACGTGCGCTATTACGGCGTTTTCATCTCTTATACGCTCAAAAAGGAAGCGGCCTTCGGCAGCAAGTCGGTTTGAAGCGGGTCTCGCCCCGCGGGCGAGTGACTTTTGCAAACCCCTTATGGGGCTGCGCCTCCTGCTGCGCCTACAAGTCCTGGGTGTCCTTCCCTGGACGTTGCCCTTCGGGCGAACGTTGTTCGCCCCATTCCGCTCCCGGCGGAATGGTCGCTCCCGGCGAGTTTGTCTTTGCGTGCCCAAAG
>DYIL01000078.1 GCA_020723665.1 Methyloversatilis universalis | reverse complement strand
GCAACGTCCAGGGAAGGACACCCAGGACTCGTGGGCGCAGCAGGAGGCGCAGCCCTACGAGGGGTTTGCAAAAGTCACTCGCCCGCGGGCGAGACCCGCTTCAAACCGACTTGCTGCCGAAGGCCGCTTGGAGCGTACATCAGAGATGAAAACGCTCTAGATCAAAACGGCTGCGTAGAATGAGAGTTTTCTTATCGTCCCACCGGCAACATCGCTCCGTGGAGCGCAGGGTCTTTCGTACATCGCCGAGTCGGGAGTTTTTACGGAGCTTCAGGGTCGATATCGGGGACGACCGATTTTTTGAGTACCGTCCATGAACGACGATGCCAGCGGCAATTCGGCCATACGCCCGGGACTCGGGATAAATCTGGAACCTTCGTTTCTCGAGCCGGTGGACCGGTTCCGCCGGGAACTCGGCGTGTGGCTGGACCTGGCTGGCCTGGGGCCGGAGGAGAGCCCGTTTCGGACCGTGCTGTCCGAACCCGGTCTCACACTTCGAAACTATGATCCCGCGCCAAGGTCGGGCCCGGTCCTGCTGATCGTACCGGCACCCATAAAGCGCGCCTACATCTGGGACCTCTTGCCCCGGGTCAGCGTGGTACGGCGCGGACTGGAGAGCGGGCTGTCGGTTTATCTCGCCTACTGGGAGCGTCCGGGCTGCGAAGGACAATCCTTCGGCCTCGGCGATTATGCCGAGCGGTTCATGCTCGACTGCGTCGGCGCGATCGAAAAGGAAAGAGGGAGCGGGTCGGTTTTTCTGGCCGGACACTCCCTCGGTGGAACTCTGGCCGCTCTTTTCGCGGCCCTGCATCCGGAACGCGTGCGGGGACTGATTCTTCTAGGTGCTCCGCTCCATTTCGGGCCGGATGTCGGCGTGCTGGACCGATGGATCGCCAAGGCTCCGCCGGCGCAACACCTGACCGCTGTCATGGCGCCGGTGGCGGGTTCGCTGCTGAGCGGCTGGTCGTTGGTCGCGGATCCCTTCACTTTCGTGTGGCTGCGCTTGCGGGACGGGATTCGGAGCCTTACGGACCCGCGCGCGCAGCGCACTTATCTTGCCGTCGAGCGGTGGGCGTGCGACGAGATGCCCATGGCGTCGGCGCTTTTCGAGGAAATCGTGGAGTGGCTGTATCGCGAGGATAGATTCATGCGGGGGACTCTCATGATCGGAGGCCGTAGCGCCGCTCCCGAGTTCGTCCGGGCTCCGGTCCTCAGCGTCGTAGACCCGAACTGCCGCATCGTCCCGCCGGAAGCGGTGCTGCCTTTCGAGCGAGCGGTAGGGAGCCTGGATACCGCGGTGCTCCGGTACGGCGGCGACGTTGGTGTTTCGCTTCAGCATGTCGGCATGCTGGTCGGCCGGGAAGCCCATCGCACCCTGTGGCCGGAAATCATGCGCTGGCTGCATGCCCGTGCGAACCGAGGCGGAACGGACGCGAGTTCGCTTTCGTGAACGTCGAACGGTCGGGCGGTCGGCGTCAACGCTCGTCGCCGACGCAGTAGGGATATGTCTTTACGAACGAATACCTACGAAGTCGGGCGTATTTCAGAACTGACCGGAATCGGGTTAACTGTGTCTCAGTTCCATGCAGACAGTGCATGTGAGCCCGAAACAAGTAGGTTTCGGTTGGGACTGCGGGATGCTGCGAAGGGATAGTGGAACTCGCCGGGAAAAGCATCCTGATAGTCGACGGAAACAGGCTATGACTGGATCGCCAAGGCACGGCCTTTGCGTTCACGGGAAAGTGACCGCAACGGACAGGGATGTCCGGATCCAGTTTCCCTTTTTCTTCTGTTTCAAATACCCCGACGCGAGTCATTGTTCGAGCGCCGATCATCGGGCTTCTCAAGCCTCTTGACCCGGTTCCGGGGTAAGTCTTTGAATGGCCAGCAGGGGAGCGTGAGCCGATAGACCTCGTGATTCCGATCGCCCCCTAGTTCGTCGTAAGCGCGCTGCTCTGTTTCCACCGCCATGCGATCTTCGGCGAACACCGATTCCGCGAAATGCCGAAGCAGTGGCCACAAAAGATGAATAAGGCCGGGAATTCGGGGCTTCCGGATCATCAGGATGGCGAAGCTCTGATTGGTTCTTTGGGCGCGGTCTTTCGGCACGTAAACGGACCACAGAGGAACGCCAGGCGATTCGGAGCCGGCTCCCGCGATCGTCGGCGTCTGATACGGGTATTCGGTGCGGACGGTCACGATGTCGTAGGTTTTCTCGGACGAGCCGCCTCCGATCGAGAGCAGATCGGAGCCGAAATGCCGTCGCCCGCCAAGAGGACGGAAGTGGTGCTTGGCTTCGATCCAACCGTCTGTCGCCGAGGTATCGAGCAACTTCCGGCTTGACTCTCCCCACTAGCCGTCTATTTCGGCGCGCACCCTAACGGGGAACACGTCCTAGGCAATGTTCTTCTAAGAGTTAGCGGGCATACTGCCCGATGCGGGACCGATTCGTGGCAATAGAAACCTTGCAGCAACTGATCCGGCAGCTCTCCGGACATGGCCATAAGCCGGCCGTCGTGGCTTTTCAGAAAAAGCGCGCCGTAACCTGGTCGTTCGAAAAACTCGCCCACGCCGCGCGGTGCTTGGGAGCAGGGTTAACCGGGAAGGGGCTGCGGCCGGGCGATACCGTTGGACTCTTCGCGCCGAACGGCCCGGAGTGGGTGGCGGCCTGTTTCGGCGCGATCCATGAAGGGATCGTGCCGGTCTTGATCGATGCCCAGATGGGCGACGACGACCTCCACCACGTGGCGGCGGACAGCGGAATCCGCTGGCTGTTTACTACGCGCCGCCAACTCCATCGATTGGAGCGTTTGGGTTTGAGACGCGATCTCAGTCCGATTCTTTTGGATGCGGAGCAGGACGACGAACTGGATTGGCGGCGTTTTTGTTCGGATGCGAAGACGACACCCACGCCGGCCGCGCCCGATGACACCGCCGTACTTTTCTACACGTCCGGGACCACGGGAGCTCCTAAAGGCGTGCCGCTGAGCCACAGGAATCTCGCGAGCAATTTACAGGGCATACTCGATCTTCACATGGTGGGCGAGCAGGAACGATTTCTCCTGCCTTTGCCCCTGCACCATGTCTATCCGTTCACCATAGGCTTGCTGACCCCGTTCGGTGCGGGGGCTCCCGTCATCTTCCCGCTGTCCCTCACGGGCCCTGAGCTGTTGCGGGCACTGAGGGAGGGGAGGGCCACGTTCCTGGTAGGCGTTCCAAGGATGTATGAAGCGCTGTTCGAGGCGATCGAAACCCAGGTCCGGCAGCGAGGACGTCTGGCATACGGGTTGTTTCGTTACGGCCTGGACCTCGCGGCCGCGTTGCGCCGGCATTCGAACATCGCCATCGGCCGGCGTTTGTTCGCCTTCCTGCACCGCCACTTCGCTCCGGATCTGCGTATGATGCTGTGCGGCGGCGCGATGCTCACGCCCGACCTAGCCTTCAAGCTGGCCGGTCTGGGCTACGATCTTGCCACCGGCTACGGCCTGACCGAAACCTCGCCGGTACTGACCTTCAACGTACCCGGCCGGAGCCGCTTGGACACCGTTGGAGCACCGTTGGCCGGCGTGGAAATCCGTATCGCGAAACTGGAACCGTCCGCTGAACACGGGGAAGTGCAGGCCAAGGGACCCAATGTGTTTGCGGGCTACCGAAACCTGCCGGACAAGAACCGAGAGGTATTTACGAACGATGGTTATTTCCGCACCGGTGATCTCGGCTGCATGGAAGACGGGTTTCTGCGTCTGGTTGGACGCGCCTCGGAAATGCTGGTGCTGTCCGGGGGCGAAAATATCCGTCCCGACCATGTCGAGGAGGTCTTGGCTCGAGGTCCCCACATCAAGGAGGTTGCCGTCCTGGAAAAAAACGGCCGGTTGGCGGCCTTGGTCGTTCCAACGCCGGGTGCGACCCGCGAGCGCGGGGATCTCGACGCGCTGATCCGCAAGGACATCGAGGCGCAGTCGGCCGCTTTGCCCTCGCATCATCGAATCAGCGACTACGCGATCACACCGGACCCGCTGCCCCGAACCCAGCTTGGCAAGCTCAGGCGGTATGAACTCGATGCCATCTATGAGCATGCCAAACAAAAGGGCAAGGCTGTGGCCTCGGAGCCCGGCCCGCTGCCGTTGGAGCGCATGGCGCCGGAAGATCGGGAGCTGCTGGAGGAGCCGAACGCCCGCCAAGTCTGGCAGTGGTTGGCGGAGCGCTTTCCCGATGTGCGGCTGACGCCGGATACCCATCTTCGGATGGACCTGGCTGTGGATTCGCTCGAATGGCTGACGCTCACCTTGGAAATGGGTACGGCCACCGGAATCGAGCTGGACCAAGATGCCATCAGCCGCGTGCAGACCGTCCGCGACCTGGTGCGCGAAGCGGCCGAAGCGAGCGCCGGAACAGGAGGCGAAGCCCAGGACCTTCTGGCCCGCCTCTCTCAGCCCGAAGCCTTGCTGGACGAGGATCAGCGCCGTTGGGTCGAGCCGCCCGGTGCCTGGTCGAGCGCCTTGGGCATCCTATTGTTCGGGTTCGACCGCTGGCTGATGGAACGGGCGTTCGATGTGAGCGCCAACGGACTGGAGCGGCTGCCAGCGAAACGGCCGTTCGTCTTGGTTCCTAATCATGTCAGCTATCTCGATGCCATGGCGATCGCGGCGATCCTGCCGCGGGAGATGCTATTGCGGACCTGTTGGGCGGGTTATACCGAGGTCATGTTCAGGAATGCTTTGATGCGCCAGGTCAGCCGTTCGACCGGCACGTTCCCGGTCGATCCGAAGCGCGGCCCTTTGGCCAGTCTCGCTTTGGGTTTGTTGGCGCTACGCCGCGGGAACAATCTGGTCTGGTTTGCCGAGAGCGGCCGTTCGGAAAGGGGCGAACTCCAGCCTTTCGAGACCGGAATCGGTCTGTTGCTTCGTGCGGCGGACGTACCGGCCGTGCCGGCATGGATAGGCGGGACCTATATGGCCTTGCCGGTGGGGAGTTGGGTGCCCCGTTTGCGGCCGATCGAAGTTCGCTTCGGCGCGCCGGCGACGGCGGAGGAATTGGAGCGAGAGGGGCGCGGCAGACGTCCGGAACAGCGCATCGCCCAGGCGCTGCACGACCGCGTCGCGCAGCTGGGTTCCGGCGTGGGTACGTAGGATACGATGACGCATGATCGGTGCGGTTCGTTCCTCACCGCACCCTACGGGTTATCGGCCGTAGGAAGTGGTGAGCGAAGCGAACCGCATCGTTCGCGAATTGCCTTGGGGAGGATATGGGATAGGCTTATGGCCAGAGTCATGAACGTCGAGAAGCAGATTTGGGACGTGGAGGGATTCGCCGTGCGTATTCTCCACCTGGACGGTCGCGACGTGCGCGGCGATCGTATGGGTTTGCCTCCGTATCCTTTCGATACTCCCGCGAAGAACGACTTGAGCGTGGAGAAATGGAAAGCGACGCGTTTCCGCGAGACCTATGCCGGCTTTCAAGTGGATGTGATCGACTCCGACGGCGCCGCGGTGCACGGGAATACCCGGCTCGGCACCGTTCGGGACACTTATTTGGACGAGGAATAGTGGGTTTTTATTTCCTTCATAGGGCAAAACAGGGTTGGCGGAAGTAGTTGGCGCCTTCGCTTCGAGTGAATCGATTCAAGTCGTTGGAGACGCCGCCTCGGCAATCGAGATGCAAGCCGCGGGTCGAGCGGAGGCATGTGGCGACCGGATTCGTTAGATGCTCGCGAGCGTCGGTACGGGAGGTATGAAAACGCTTTAACGGGAGCGGTACCGCTCCCTGGAAAACATTCAAGCCAATCAGGAGGCAATCATGTTTCTGGAGACCGTGAGATCAGAAGGGCTTTCGCATTTGTCCTATTTTCTGGGCGACGAAGACGCTGGCGTTTGCACAGTGATCGACCCGCGTCGGGATATCGAAATCTATCTGGAGATCGCCAAGGATTACGATGTCCGCATCAGCCATATCCTGGAAACCCACGTGCATGAGGATTTCGTGTCGGGTAGCCGGGAACTGGCGGCGCAGACCGGCGCTCCGATCTACGCGGGCGAATCGAACGAGCGCACCTTCGACCACGAAGCCGTCAAGGACGGCGATACCATTCGGGTCGGGAATCTCTCATTGCAGGTCCTTCACACGCCGGGGCATACCCCCGAGCATGTGTGTTACCAAGTGAGCGGCGGCAAGGGCGCCGAGGCACCCTGGGGCGTCTTCACCGGGGATACGCTGTTCTGCGGCGACGTCGGCCGCACCGATCTGCTCGGGAAGGAAGAGGCCGACCGCCTGACTCGGCAGCTGTATCATTCGCTCTTCGATAAGCTCCTGCCGCTGGGCGACGAACTGACGATCTACCCGGCGCATACTAAAGGCTCGCCGTGCGGCGGCCATATCGGCGACCGGCTGACCAGCACGCTGGGTTACGAGCGGCGCCACAATCCCAAGCTACAGTTCGGCGATGAGGACGGGTTCGTGAAGAATCGGCTCGGATCGCTCCCGCCCGCTCCGTTCTACTATGCCCATCTGAAGGACGTGAACACCCATGGGCCGCGCGTGCTGGCCTGCGTCCCGCCGATTCCGATGCTCGATCCGCAGGTGTTCGAACTGGAGATGACAAAGCCTGAAACCGTGGTCCTCGACACGCGCGAGATCGAAGCCTTCGGCGGGGGGCATATTCGCAACGCGTTGAATATCGCCTTGCGAGACGAATTTCCGATGTGGGCCGGCTGGATGCTGAAACCCAACCAGCGGATTTTGCTGGTGTTGGCCGAGGAAGACGATCTCGAAACGGTTCAGCGTCACCTGCTGCGCGTCGGCTTCGAGAAAATCGACGGCTATTTGGCCAAAGGCATGCGGGGCTGGTTCGAGGCGGGACTACCCTTCGAGAGCATCCCGGAACTGAGCGTTCATCAGTTGAAAGGATTGATGGCCGAAGGCGGGCGCGATCTCCAGGTATTGGACGTGAGAAGTCCTGCAGAGTGGCGCCAGGGCCATATTCCGGGTGCTCTGCATATCTACGCGCCTTACCTGCCGGACCATCTCCATTCCTTCGATCGCACCAAGCCCACCGTTACGTACTGCGGGAGCGGCTATCGGGCGAGCATCGCCGCGAGCGTACTGAAACGCGGCGGATTCATGGATGTGTACAACGTTCCGGGCAGTATGAAGGCGTGGAAAGCGGCGGGTTATCCGCTCGAATGAGTAATTTTCCGCAGTAAAGGGGTTGCAGTAAGGCGGCCCTGGAAAGACCGGAGCGTGCCCGGCTCGCGCCGACGGGGTTGCCCTCCAGGGCCGTTTGGCGCTAGGCCATGGCGGATTCCATGGCGGCTCCGGGCTGCGAAACTTCCCTGAGCACCTCGGCGGTCTGCTCGTTCGGTGCGCGCCGGGCGATATCCGCCTGGGAGACCATTCCGCAGCAGCGCCCATTTTGATCAGCCACCGGCACGCGCCGGATCCGATGTTCTTCCATCACCTTGCAGCAGTCCTCCAGCGAGGTTTCCGGCGTAACCGTCAGGCACGGGGTCGACATGCATTCCCCGGCGGTCATGCGCATCGGGTCCTTGCCCTGAGCCAGGCTGCGGCAGACGATATCGCGATCGGTGACGACCCCGACCAGCCGCATCGATTCCAGATTCTCCACCACCGGTATCTCGCCGCAGTCGTGCCGCACCATCAGCCGTGCGACCGATTCCAAATGGGTGTCCGGGGTACAGCAGGCCGGATTGGGGGTCATGATTTCTTTCACTTCCATGGCTTTCCTCCATTCTCGGGTTTGTCGTTATGCATGGATCGAGCGCCGCGTCGTTGCGGCCCGTAATAATGAGTGGGACAGAGAGGGGAGGCGAAGGTTCGGCGCGCCGAACCATCCGCTTACGATCGAGAGGATCCCGATGCGCGTCTTGGGTGTTCGACCCCTTCCGCAGTATGCTCCGGCACAACGGGTTCGGCACGGCTCGGGCGGCAAGCGTCCGTCTCCGGGCCTAGCAGCACCGACCGGCGACGCGGAGCGGAGCCGAAGTGATAGTGACGGGGGAGCGTGATCTGCGGATTTCGGCGCTGTAGTCGTTCGACGAGATCCAAAAGACGGTTGAGTCGGGCACGGTCCGCCTGGGGATCGAGATAGATTGCGTCGGCCGCGTCCAACAAACGCTGAATCAATTCTGGATGGTGGCACAGGTTATGTTTTCTGGTCGCCATCGTTTCCCTCGGGTTTCAAGATCGCAAATATGAAAGTCGCACCCCATCTTACGGTATCGTGGATATTCGGAATTTCGGCTAAAAAGAAGGCCTACTCTGGTCAGAGGGGCGAGGAAAAGGTAATCTCGGCGCAGCACCGACTTTCCGCGGACAGGGACTTGTCTGCGGAAAATTCCCACGTTGGAGCATTCGGGACATCGACCGAGCCATGAGGCTGTACCGGATAGTCAAGCGACACCGTCGATCTAGGCTTGAGTTCAAACATACCACTTCCGGGCTCAAATGAACTTGAAGTCAGTCACGAAATCCCGGTTTGCCCGTCACCGCGAGCGCTCCAGGCCATCACCATGCACGGATATCTCCGTAAGCGGTCGCACGTATTTTTTTAGGACCGAAGCGGGCGCTTAAATGGTAAGCACTCGAAAGGGCGGTAGGGAAGCGGCATTCGAGCACCGATCAGGGGCGCCGCGTCGCCCCCCAGGAAGGGACAGGCCGGCACCCCACCCATTCGATAACACCGACCGATAACTGTCAGCGAACGTCTCCTCTCACACACGATTTTCTTCCAGCATGAGGCGACGTGCGCTCGCCCTCCGCGGCCGAAAGGACTTCTTCCGGCACCGGTTGGACCGGCAATCGCCGGCCGAGCAGGCGCTCGATACCCCGCAATTGCGGAGCTTCGTCCCGGCACACCAGCGAAACCGCGACGCCGTCCGCACCCGCACGACCGGTGCGGCCGATGCGGTGGACGTAATCCTCGGGAACATGCGGGAGTTCGTAGTTGACTACGTGTGGAAGCTGCCGAATATCGAGACCGCGGGCGGCAATGTCGGTGGCGACGAGGATCTGCACTCGGTCCGCCTTGAACTCGGCCAGTGCCCGGATCCGCGCGGACTGGCTCTTGTTGCCGTGAATCACGGCAACCCGAAAACCATCCTGGCCGAGCCGTCGAGCCAGCCTGTCGGCGCCGTGTTTGGTTCGGGTGAAGACCAGGGTCTGGCCCCGCCGCCCGCAGGCGAGTAAATGAGCGAGCAATGCCTCCTTTCCGGTCTTCGGCACGTGGTATACCGATTGACTCACCAACTCGGCCGGCGTGTTGCGCGGCGCGACTTCGATAGTCAGCGGCCGGTGCAGGAGCCCTGCGGCGAGGGTGCGGATGTCGTCCGAGAACGTGGCGGAAAACAGGAGGTTCTGGCGAACTTTCGGCAGCATCCCCAGAAGGCGCCGGATGTCATGGATGAATCCCATGTCCAGCATGCGATCCGCTTCGTCGAGCACGAGAAACTCGATGCGGGCGAGATTCGCGTGGCGCTGACTTACGAGATCGAGCAGGCGTCCCGGTGTTGCGATCAAGAGATCGGCGCCCCGGCGCACAGCGGCCGCCTGCGCCTGCAGACCGACGCCGCCGAACACCGTCGCCGTGCGGATTCCGGTATATCGGCCATAAAGGCGCACGCTTTCGCCGACCTGCGCGGCCAGTTCGCGGGTCGGGACCAGAATTAGAGCACGCGGGGCGCCGTCCGGCCAGCGATCGCTCCCGACCTCTCCGGTCAGACGCTGCAGCAAGGGCAGGGTGAAGGCGGCAGTCTTGCCGGTGCCCGTCTGGGCCGCGGCGAGCAAATCCCGGCCGTCGAGTACGGCGGGAATCGCCTGGGTTTGAATGGGGGTCGGGGCGGCATAGCCTTGTTCGGCTACGGCGCGCAAGAGGGCTTTGGAAAGCCCAAAGGAAGTAAAAGTCATCGGTTTTTTCCTGGCTCTGGCCTACCGCGTGAGATGCACGGTACCGGTTAAGCGTGAGCGATAAGGTTGATGTGACCACAGGGTGTCCTGGACAGACGTACCGCGTGCGGTTTGCGGGAGGAGGCGGGATTGACGGGTGCCTCGCGGCACGGATCGAGTCGGAAATTCCGTATCCTCGTGGCGAAAAACCGGTCTTTCGCCGCGACAAACTGGTGCCAGGATACCCGTTTTTTCGGGAAAGACCTAATCGAATTTGTTTCACGGGCGGCTGGACATCCCGTCCGTAATGGAGCATTGTGTCGAGATCAAGGACGATTCGTACAGGCAAGCCACGGAGCGTTCGGAGCGTCCCGGGTGAGCGCAAACCCCTCGGGCAAGCGGACGGCGAACGAAATTTCAGAGGTCGAAATGTCATCCACGAGTTCAACCCACCCAGATCCTTCTCTCACCGCCGCCAGTTTTCGGCAAACCTGCGGGTTTTGCGGCTGCGTGTTCCGCGTGGAAATCACCAGGCGTGTCACTTATTCGTATTTCTCGAAGTCCCCCCAGGACACGCAGGGCTATTCCTGCCCCGAGTGCCGGCGCGATTCCCGGATCAAAACATCGACCCCTCCTCGGGTGAGTTTGATTTCAAAGCGCACCGACGGCCGCAAGGAGAACTGTCCGGCCAAATAGAGTACGGACGAAAGCGTTGTTCGGCGGATGCGAAGACCGGTGTCGGAGCATCGCCGAACAGGTGGCCCCGGCGGTCGCTCTGTCGGGGCGTGACAAGCTGGCGCGGTCGAACAAGCGGAGTCGGTGACCGAACCGACTCGGCTGGATTTTGTCCTTTTTCCTTTTCGCTTCGGGTGTAGGGGCGATCGTCCGGTCGCCTCGTTCGACTGCGTTTCAAACCCTCGCCATGATGGGTGAACAAATATGAACGCGAGCGATGACCTTCGGGCCAACCTTTGGCTGTCCAAACTGACAACGTCCTTCCCTGGACGTTGCCCTTCGGGCGAACGTCGTTCGTCCCATTCCGCTGCCGGCGAGTTTGTCTTTGCGTGCCCAAAGACGAATGCGTCGGGAACACATTTGGACGCACAGAGCGCCCGCAGGGTTCGCACCAGGGAAGGCGCGGATCGGCGGGCACCCGGAAGGCGCGCTGATCCCGCGTCGCCGGCTTACGCCGGGGGCGATCCCTCGCGTGCCCCTTCGGGCGATTCCGCCTCCAGCCGGCGATGCTCGGGCGCGCCATACGGGACAATTCAGCAATGCCGTGCACCCGATTGGAAAATGCTCTAATTGAAATCGGCTTCAGCCCTTGACTCTGGATTTCAAGACTTCGGCAAGGCGCCTCATGGCCGAAGACGAGTCGTCGCGCGAAATATGAACGTTGACGATGCTGGGCGTCGCGTGGTTGGCGAGCGCTTCGACCAGGGCTTTTTCGAAGGATTCTTCATCGGGTGCGTCATACCCGTTCAAGGGGCCGAAAAGCTCGCCCAGCCGGTCGAAACGCCAGCAGCCGATGTCGTTGAAAGGCCCGTCGAGGATGAACCGTTCGGTGCTGTAACCGCAATTGTTGAAAACCACCACGATCGGCGCCAGGCCGAAGCGAATGTGCGTCGAGAGTTCGGTGCCCGTCATTTGGAACGCGCCGTCTCCGACTAGGATGAGCGCGCGATGGTCCGGGCGGGCGATTTGCGCGCCGAGCGCGGCGGGCACCGCGAACCCCATCGTGGTGTAGAACGCGGAGGACAGGAACTCGCTTCGCTCGTAGACCCGCAGGTCGATGGCGGCGAACAGGCAGTCGCCGACGTCGCTGACTACGATCATCTCGGGCGTGAGCGCGCGATCGAGCCGTTCGATCAGGCGGGCGATGGTCATCGGGCGATTCGGCTCGGGAAATGTGCCGGTCGCCGGCGCGGTGGCCGTCGCCGGGAACGTGTCGCTTCGAGTTTTCACCCTGCGTGCAAGAGACAGGACGAAATCCGACAAGGTGACGCGGGGATAGCGGTGATAGCGGATCACGACTTCATTTTGCGCCGCGCGCACGATGCGGTGAGGATCGAGCCGCGCGGTATAGATGCCGGTATCGATGTCGTTCAGCGTGACGCCCAACATCAGCAGCAAATCGGACTGCTCCACCACGTACCGAGCGTTCTCCGAACTCATCGCGCCTTCATAGACCCCGAGATAGGCCGGGTGCCGCTCGGCGATCACCGACTTGCCGGTCAACGTGGCCGCCACCGGCAGACGCCCGCGCTCGACTAGCTCAACCAAGGCGTCCTGAAGTCCACGCCTATGCAACTCTACTCCCGCCAGGACGGTCGGCGAAACTGACTTTTCCATGAGTTCCGCGGTCTCGGCGACCGCTTCCGATAGCGCGGCTTCGTCGCTGGCAGGTTCCTCCGGCGACTCGGCCGGTACCGGATGGCCTTCGGCCATGACCAGATCGCGCGGCAGTTCGATGTAGACCGGCTTGCACGAACGGCGGGCGGCTGCGATGGCCCGGTCGATCTGGCGAAAGGCGATGACGGGATCGTCAAGAGCCACGGCGGCGCAGGTGATGCGATCGAAAATCTCGCGCTGAAACGTGAAGGGACCGAAACGGTGATGTATCAGCGGATCTTCCTTCTGTTCGCGCACCCCCGGCGCGCCGCTGATGACGATCACGGGCGAGCTTTCCGCGTAGGCGCCGGCAACCGCGTTGACCGTATTCAGCGCTCCGACGCCGTAAGTCACCGCGAGTGCGCCGAGTCCTCGGCAGCGGGCATAGCCGTCCGCCGCAAAGGCGGCGGTATCCTCCCGTGTCGTGCCGATATGCTGGATAGGGCTCTTGGCCATCAGATCGTAGAAGCCGAGCACGTAATCCCCCGGAACGCCGAAGATATGCTTTACGCCCGCTTCGTACAGACGCTTGAGGAGGTATTGTCCGATCGAATCCGCTTTTGCAGTGCTCATGGCCATTTCTCCGGTATTCTCGGGTGACTGGCAATTCGGAAATCCGGTCGCACGTCCGTTCGACGCGATTTCCAGACGAAGTAAATGGATCGGCCGTCCTAGCGTGATCGTCGTCCACGAGCCCCCTATCGATAAACGCTCGATGCATTAGACCGGCGCGATCCGTTTCGGCATCGATAAGGAAGGCGCCGGGATGATTGTATTCGGATATTCGGACCGGTTCCGCCCGAGGTTCGTTATATAACCCAAAAGCGGACGTTTTAGAACCGGCCAGCCGCCGGCCGTCCGTGCGCAGCGGACTCTCCCTTGAGTGAAGCTTTGAACAAGTTGATTCCATTCGCGCCCTTCGACAGGCTCAGGAAAGCGTTCGACAAGCTTACCGCTAACGGAATCAATAGGTTACCGTTCGTCCTGAGATTCTATGGTTCATGTCAAGCTG